>JAKOYD010000114.1 GCA_029780695.1 Pseudomonadota bacterium | reverse complement strand
TGAAAGCTCCGGTGAAGTGGCTCTGGCTGGAAAAGCCGCACAGCAGCGCGACGTCGGCCAACGACGTATCGCCTGTGCGCAGCATGTTCAGACTCTCTTGCAGCCGCAGCTTGAGCACGTAGCGGTGCGGCGGCATACCGAAGGTGCTTCTGAACAGGCGCGCGAAATGCGGTTTGCTGACGCCTGTCATCGACGCCAGGGCGTCGATGGAAATATTTTGCGCAAAAGCGCTGGCGATGAAATCCCGTACCGCGCGGGCCTGGGGTGGCGTGAACCGGCCTCGCTCGGGCTGTACGTCCAAGGCGCCATGGGTCTGGATGAGCCTGCGCGCGACGCCCAGCGACAGGCTTTGCGCGAACAGCGTGCCGTTCGGGCAGCCGCTGGCGATCTCGTGGGCCATGCAGCGCAGCAGGCTGGCCAGTTCCGGGTCCTGGAAGTTGAGGTCCTGGCGCAGCGGCATGGCGCGGTAGCGCTCGTCCAGCAAGCCCTGCTCGCACAGCAGGCGCAGGTCGGGCTGGAACTTGATCTGGCGCGTGTTGCGCGGCTGCCAGCGGTAGTGCCGGATGCGTGGCCCGTTGGGCACCAGCAGGCACATGTCGCCAGCGCGGGGGTTGCGCACGGCGCTCTTGGCATCCACCACGCATTCGACGACGGCCTGGCCGCGCTCCAGCAGCGCGAGGTAGGGCCGGTCCAGGTCCAGGGTGCCCAGCCGGGCATCGCCCTGCGGCGTGGCGTACCAGCCGCCGTGCAGACCGGTCCATTTCGACAGGTGCTGCTGCGGCAGCAGGCTGCGTTCGCAAGGGTGGGCCAGAGGCGTCGTCTGAGTCATGGGCATGCGGTCGATCGTGAAAGCAGGTGATCGTTTTGTGACAGCCGTGAGCGGCGGATGGAAGACGGCCGGGAACGAGCGGTGCTGCAATCCTGTCCGGGTCGGCGCTTGGGCGCTGCCCCGCTGTTGCACGGAATCACGATACATCACTACGGAGACAAGCGCATGCGAACACTATGGATCGGATGGACGATGGCGGGAATCGTCCTGGGACTGGCGGGCTGCGGAGGCGACTCAGGTGGCGAATCCGCGCAGGCCGAGGAGCCGAGGGCGCAAGACCAGCGGGTGTTCACCGCTGCCGAGCCAGACGCCAGAACCTTCGCTGCGATGGCGGCCGCCGCCGGCGATACGACGGACCTGTCCGGCACCAGCCGGTGGGCGGGCGTGATGCCCAATGGCGCGGCCTACCGCGTCGAGGTGCCCGTGAACTGGAACGGCACCCTCGTCATGTTCGCGCACGGCTACGCGGGCACCGGCGACAAGCTGGCCGTGCAGAACCCGCCGATACGCCGCCACCTGCTCCAGGGCGGCTACGCCTGGGCCGCGTCCAGCTACGCCAAGAACTACTACGACGTGCGGGCGGGCGTCGAAGACACGAACGCGCTGGCCCTGGCCTTCAGCGACATCGCGCGTGCGAACCAGCGCCCGCTCGCTGCACCCGAGCGCGTGCTCGTCATGGGCACCTCCATGGGCGGCCACGTGACGGCGGCGGCCGTGGAGGCCGAGACCTACCGCACGGCCAACCACAAGATGAAGTACGACGGCGCTTTGGCGATGTGCGGCCCGGTGGGCGACACCGAACTGTTCAACGTGATGGCGGGATTGCAGATGTCCGCTCAGGCCCTGGCCGGATTCGCTGACGTGCCGTCGCAGCAGTGGTCCACCATCTCCAATCAGGTCATCGGGGCGCTGTTCTCTACCTACCCCGCCGTACCCGGCCTGGGCGTGCCGATGGCGGTGACGTCGCCTTTGGGCACGCAGTACGCATCGGTCATCGAGAATCTGACGGGTGGCGAGCGGCCGATGTTCCCGTTGGGACTCACCGTGGGCGGGAGCCTTTCGCTGCCCTTCAGGGAGCTGGGCTCGGACGGCACCGTCAGCGGCATCCTCAACAAGAGCGTGCTGGACACGACCCGCCTGACCTACGTGATCGACGGCGACCCGGCCGCCACGGCGCAACTGAATGCGGCGGCGCAGAAGCTGACGGCCGCTCCCGATGCCAACCGCCTGCGCACGGATGGCCTGCGCTGGGTCCCGCAGGTGAACGGCGAGTTTAGCGTGCCCGTCGTTTCCATCCATACGCTGGGCGACCTCTACGTGCCCTTCGGCATGCAGCAGCTCTACAGAAAGCGCGCCGAAGCCAAGGGCAGCAGCGCGCTGCTGGTGCAGCGTGCCATGCGGGGCATCTCGCACTGCGACTTCACGGTGGCCGAGATGAGCGAATCCTTCGACGCGCTGGCGCAGTGGGTCGAGAGCGGTGTGAAGCCCGCCGGGGACGATGTGCTGAACGCGCAGACCGTTGCATCCCCGGCCTACGGCTGCACGTACACCCGCGATGCGCTGGGGCCGGACGAGTTCGCCTGGACCCAGGGCCTACGGCCGGTGGCATCCCGGCTGGCGCCCTGCCCGGCCCCTGTGTGATCTGCCACTGACGCGCTGCTGCGCCAGGACATTCCCATCAAGGGCGCCAAGACGCTGCTGTCCGCCAACCAGCCCGATGGCTTCGACTGCCCGGGCTGCGCTTGGCCGGACCGCAACCACCACTCCACCTTCGAGTTCTGCGAGAACGGCGCCAAGGCCGTGGCCGCCGAGGCGACGGCGCGCCGCGCCGGGCCCGAGCTGTTCGCGCAGTACACCGTGAGCGAGCTGGCGCGACAGAGCGGCCTGCAACTGTGGGGCATGTGCCGGGCGCCGCGCGGCGTGCGCTACACGCCCTAGCCGCCATCGGCTATCGTTCCGCCCCATGAACCCCGACACCCCGATCCACGCCGCCCGCCGCGCCCGCGTCGCCGCCCAGCTGGGCGAGGGCGGCATCGCCATCGTGCCCACGGCGCCGGTGCAGCTGCGCAACCGCGACGCCGACTTTCCGTACCGCCACGACAGCTACTTCTACTACCTGACCGGCTTCACCGAGCCGCACGCCTGGCTGGTGCTGACCAGCGACGGCCGCAGCACGCTGTTCTGCCAGCCCAAGGATCTGGAGCGCGAGATCTGGGACGGCATCCGCCTGGGCCCCGAGGCCGCGCCGGCCGCGCTGGGCGTGGACGAGGCGTTCTCGGTCGATGAACTCGACCAGCGCCTGCCCAAGCTGCTGGAGAACCGCGCTACCGTCTGGTACCCCTTCGCCACCCACGCCGGGCTGGAGGGGCGCATCGACGGCTGGCTGCAGAAGGTGCGCGCGCGCGTGCGCTTCGGCGCGCTGGCGCCCGAGGCGCAGCGCGACCTGTGCGCGGTGCTGGACGAGATGCGCTTGGTCAAAGACGCGCACGAGCTCGACGTGATGCGCCGCGCCGCGCGGATCAGCGCCGCCGCCCACGTGCGCGCCATGCAGCGGAGCAGCCGCATGCTGCGCGCCGGCCAGGAAGTGCGCGAATACCACCTGGAAGCCGAGCTGCTGCACGAGTTCCGCCAGCACGGTTCGCAGTTCCCGGCCTACGGCAGCATCGTCGCCGCCGGCGCCAACGCCTGCGTGCTGCACTACCGCGCCGACCAGGCCCCCGTGCGCGCCGGCGAGCTGGTGCTGATCGACGCCGCCTGCGAGCTGGACGGCTACGCCAGCGACATCACCCGCACCTTCCCGGCCGACGGCCGCTTCACCGGCCCGCAGCGCGCGCTGTACGAGCTGGTGCTGGCCGCGCAGCAGGCCGCCGTGGACGCCACGCGGCCCGGCGCGCGCTTCAACGAGCCGCACGAGGCCACCGTGCGGGTGCTGACGCAGGGCCTGCTGGACCTGGGCCTGATCGACCGCGACCAGCACGGCGGCCTGGACGACGCCATCGCCCGCCGCGCCTACTTCCCGTTCTACATGCACCGCACCAGCCACTGGCTGGGCATGGACGTGCACGACTGCGGCAGCTACGTCGAGCCCAGCGAGGTCGGCCAGGTGAGCGAGCGGCGCGACCCGCTGTCGGGCGAGCTGATCAAGGATCGCCCGAGCCGCATCCTGCGCCCCGGCATGGTGCTGACCATCGAGCCCGGCCTGTACGTGCGCCCCGGCGACAAGGTGCCGGCCGAGTTCTGGAACCTCGGCATCCGCATCGAGGACGACGCGGTGGTGACCGACGATGCGCGCTTCGCGGGCTGCGAGCTGATCACGCGCGGCGTGCCGGTGGCGCCGGACGCCATCGAGGCGCTGATGGCGGCGTGACGCTGATTGCTTCGTTTTTAATAGCTACCTGCGCTTGCTGGACAAGCACCAGCGGCCAAAAACGCTTGGAATATTTCAGCCCAGCCCGATCGGCAGCGCGCCGGCCGCCTTGACCTCGCCCAGCGAGAAGCTGGTGTGCAGGTCCTTCACGTTGGGCAGCTGGATCAGCACCTCGCGCGCGAAGCGGCTGAACTGCTCCAGGTCGCGCCCCACCACCTGCAGCTCGAAGGTGCCGGCGCCGCTGATGTAGTGGCAGCTCACCACCTCCGGGATGGCGCGGATCGCGTCTTCCAGCTGGCGCAGTTCGGCGCCGCTGATCTGCACCGCGTCCAGCCGCACGAAGGCCAGCACGCCCAGGCCGATCTTGTGGCGGTCCACCTCGGCGCGGTAGCCGCGGATGTAGCCATGGCGCTCCAGCGCCCGCACCCGGCGCCAGCACGGCGCGGCCGACAGGCCCACGCGCTGCGCAAGTTCAGTGTTGGTCAGGCGCCCATCCGATTGAAGCTCGCGCAGGATGGCGCGGTCATACGCATCAAGTGTTTCCATGATGGCGCTATTTTAGAAAGATCGTTTCTCGAATGGCGCGGTGCGCGGCACACAAAGAAAACACTTATCGCGCCGGCCGGCATACACTTTGCTAACCACAAAATGCCGCGCGCGACGCCGGCTTGCCCAGGAGACGCACACGATGAACGCCCCGCTGCCCGAGCACATCCGCAAGGCGCTGGAAACCGTCACGCTCGACGACAAGTACAGCCTCGACTACGGCCGCGCCTTCATGAGCGGCATCCAGGCGCTGGTCAAGCTGCCCATGCTGCAGCGCCAGCGCGATGCGCTGGCGGGCCACAACACGGCCGGCTTCGTCAGCGGCTACCGCGGTTCGCCGCTGGGCGGCTACGACCAGGCGCTGTGGGCGGCGCGCAAGCACCTGGAAAAGCAGAACATCGTGTTCCAGCCCGGCGTCAACGAGGAGCTGGCCGCCACCGCCGTCTGGGGCACGCAGCAGCTCGGCTTCGCGCCGCCGGGCAGCAACCGCTTCGACGGCGTGTTCGGCATCTGGTACGGCAAGGGGCCGGGCGTGGACCGCACGGCCGACGTGTTCAAGCACGCCAACATGGCCGGCACCACGCCGCTGGGCGGCGTGATCGCCCTGGCCGGCGACGACCACGTGGCCAAGAGCAGCACCGCCGCGCACCAGAGCGACCACATCTTCAAGGCCTGCGGGCTGCCGGTGTTCTTCCCGTCCACCGTGCAGGAGATCCTCGACCTGGGCCAGCACGCCTTCGCCATGAGCCGCTACGCCGGCCTGTGGACCAGCATGAAGACGATCCAGGAAGTCGTCGAATCCAGCGCCACGGCGCTGATCGACCCTGAGCGCGTGCAGATTCAGATCCCGACCGACTTTGACATGCCGCCCGGCGGCGTGCACATCCGCTGGCCCGACGCCGCGCTGCCGCAGGAAGAGCGCCTGTTCAACTACAAGTGGTACGCCGCGCTGGCCTACGTGCGCGCCAATCGGCTGAACTACAACGTCATCGAAGGGCCGAACGACCGCTTCGGCATCATCGCAAGCGGCAAGGCCTTCAACGACACGCGCCAGGCGCTGCTCGACCTGGGGCTGGACGACGCCACTTGCCGTCACATGGGCATCCGCCTGCACAAGGTGGGCGTGGTGTGGCCGCTGGAGGCGCAGATCACGCGCGACTTCGCCACCGGGCTGAAAGAAATCCTGGTGGTGGAAGAAAAGCGCCAGGTCATCGAATACCAGCTGAAAGAACAGCTCTACAACTGGCGCCCCGACGTGCGCCCCAACGTGCTGGGCAAGTACGTCGAGAACGACGGCGCGCCGGGCGGCGAATGGGCGCGCGCCAACCCGACGTCCGACACGCTGCTGCGCGCCACGGCCGACCTGACGCCGGCGCTGATCGCCCGCGCCATCGCCGCGCGGCTGAAAAAACTGGGTATCGACGCCGACATGACGGAGCGGCTGGACCGGCAGCTGGCCATCCTCGACGCGTCGGAGCAGACCATGCAGGTGCTGCAAAGCGCCGGCAGCGGCGCCGACCGCCTGCCCTGGTTCTGCTCGGGTTGCCCGCACAACACCAGCACCCGCGTGCCCGAGGGCTCGCGCGCCATGGCGGGCATTGGCTGCCATTTCATGACCATCTGGATGGACCGCAGCACCGTCGGCTTCACGCAGATGGGCGGCGAGGGCGTGCCGTGGGTGGGCCAGCAGCCTTTCAGCAAAGACCAGCACATGTTCGCCAACCTGGGCGACGGCACCTACTACCACAGCGGTTCGCTGGCGGTGCGCCAGGCGGTGACGGCGGGCGTCAACATCACCTACAAGATTCTCTACAACGACGCCGTGGCCATGACGGGCGGCCAGCAGATCGGCGAGCGGCCCGAAGGGCTGTCGGTGATCCAGATCGCGCAGAACATGCGCGCCGAAGGCGCCGCCAAGATCTGCGTGGTGACCGACGAGCCCGAGAAGTACGAAGGCGCGCAGGCCAAGGGCCTGCCCGACGGCATCGAGATTCATCATCGCGACAGGCTGGACGCCATCCAGCGCGAATTCCGCGAGATTCCCGGCACCACGGTCATCATCTACGACCAGACCTGCGCCACCGAAAAGCGCCGCCGCCGCAAGCGCGGCACCATGGTCGATCCGGCCAAGCGCGTTGTCATCAACGAACTGGTGTGCGAAGGCTGCGGAGACTGCAGCGTGAAGAGCAACTGCCTCAGCGTGGAGCCGCTGGAGACCGAGTTCGGCCGCAAGCGCACCATCAACCAGAGCACCTGCAACAAGGATTATTCCTGCGTCAATGGCTTCTGCCCCAGCTTCATCACCGTGGAGGGCGGGCAACTCAAGAAAAAGGCCAAGGCCAAGTCAGCGGCATCGCCGTTTGAACTGGGCGCTGTCCCTGAGCCCCGCATCGCCGAGCCGCAACCCGGCGGCGCCTGGGGCATCGTGGTGGCGGGCGTGGGTGGCACCGGCGTCATCACCATCGGTCAGTTGCTGGGCATGGCCGCGCACATGGAAGGCAAGGGCATCGTCACGCAGGACGCGGCCGGCCTGGCGCAAAAGGGCGGCGCCACCTGGAGCCACGTGCTGATCGGCCGCACGCAGGACGACATCCGCACCACGCGCGTGGGCATGGCGGCGGCCGACCTGGTCATCGGCTGCGACCCGATCGTGGCCGCCAACAAGGAAACCGTGCTGCGCATGCGCGAAGGGCGCACGCACGTGGCGCTCAACTCGCACGGCACGCCGACCGCCGCATTCGTCAAGGACGGCGCATGGAAGAACCCGTCGGAGAAGTGCGCCGCCGACGTCGCCCGCGCCGTCGGGCCGTCGGGGCTGTCGATGTTCGACGCCGACGCCGTGGCCAGCCAGCTGATGGGCGACACGCTGTACGTCAACCCCATGCTGCTGGGCTACGCCTGGCAGAAGGGCTGGGTGCCTTTGACGCGCGAATCGCTGCTGCGCGCGATCGAGTTGAACAACGTGCAGGTCGAGAACAACAAGACCGCCTTCGAGTGGGGTCGCCAGGCCGCGCACGACCGCACCCGCGTCGAGCGCCTGCTGGCCGGCGCCGGCGGCGCGCAGGTGATCGAGTTCAAGAAGCGCGAAACCATCGAATCCATCATTGCGCGGCGCGTGGAGTTCTTGACTGGCTACCAGAACGCTGCCTATGCGCAGACCTACCGCGACTTCGTCGCCAAGGTGCAGCAGGAAGAAGCCAAGCTGGGCAAGACCAGCTTGAGCGAGGCCGTGGCGCGCTATCTGTTCAAGCTGATGGCCTACAAGGACGAGTACGAAGTGGCGCGCCTGCACAGCGATCCGGCCTTTTTGAAGCGCATCGACGACATGTTCGAGGGCGACTACACCATCAACTACCACCTCGCGCCGCCCATGACCGCCGACCGCAACGAGAAGGGCGAGATGGTCAAGAAGAAGTACGGTCCGTCGATGCTGCGCAACTTCAAGCTGCTGGCCAAACTCAAGGGCCTGCGCGGCGGCGCGCTCGACGTCTTCGGCAAGACCGAGGAACGTCAGACCGAGCGCGCGCTGATCCGGCAGTACCGCGCCAGCATCGAGGAGGTGTTGCAATCGCTGAACGCCGACAACCACGCCACCGCGGTTGAGATTGCCCGCATTCCCGAGCAGATCAAGGGCTACGGCCATGTGAAAGACCGCAATCTGGCGGCCGCGCGCGAGCGCTGGAGCGCGCTGATGACGCAGTACCGTCAACCGGCAGCCCTACCCGCGCAGGCGCGGCAAACCGCGTGACGCGCTGGCGGGAGGGCGGCAAGCCCTAGTCAACGGGTCCAGTCGTGGGGCGGCGACCCGCGGCGGGGCGCTGGTTTTCGACGCTCGCACCAGCTTACTACAATACGCAGTTCTCCCGCGTACCCATTCGGGTGCGCGCCGCACATGGGTCGGGCGCCGCCAGGCTGGCGCCCGCCCGCTCTTCGACCCCCTTTTTCCAGGAGTCCGCCGGTGTTCATCTCCAACGCTTTCGCCCAAGCCGCCCCTGCCGCCGCGCCCGCGGGCGACATGGCATCGTCCCTCATGAGCATGCTGCCATTGCTGCTGATGTTCGTGGTGCTGTACTTCATCATGATCCGCCCGCAGATGAAGAAGCAGAAGGAGCACCGCGCCATGATCGATGCCCTGGCCAAGGGCGACGAGGTGGTGACCGCCGGCGGCATGCTCGGCAAGGTCGCTTCGCTGTCCGACAGCCACATCGGCCTGCAGATCGCCAACGGTGTCGAGGTGCAGATGCAGCGCAGCGCCGTGGTGCAGGTGCTGCCCAAGGGAACCATCAAGTAAGCGCCGACTCGCATCGGGGCGGTTCACGCCTTCGCTGCCCCGCTGTCTTCATTTCGTTCCGCCATGAACCGCTACCCCGTCTGGAAATACATCGTCATCCTCATCACGCTGGTGGTGGCGGCGATCTACACCTTGCCCAACTTCTTTGGCGAGTCGCCCGCGGTGCAGGTGTCGGCCGGCAAGGCGACCACGCGGGTGGACAACGAAACCCTGTCGAGGGTTGAAAGCGCGCTGAAGACCGCCAATGTGACGCCGCAGCGCCTGACGCTGGAAGGCCATTCCGTCTGGGCGCGCTTCGATTCGCCGGATATCCAGCTCAAGGCCAAGGACGCCATCGAGCGTGCCCTTAACCCCGATGCGGCCGATCCCTCGCACATCGTGGCGTTGAACCTGGTGCCGCGCTCGCCGGCTTGGCTGGCCGCGCTCAACGCCAAGCCCATGTACCTGGGGCTGGATTTGCGCGGCGGCGTGCACTTCATGTTGCAGGTCGACATGCGCACTGCCATCACTAAGCGCTTGGACACGCTGGCCAACGACATACGGGTGGCGCTGCGCGAAAAGGACGTGCGCCACGGCGGCATCGCCCGCGAGGGCAACAGCATCGAAATCCGCGCCCGCGACGCCGCCACGCTGGAAGCCGCGCGCCGCGTGGTGGCCGACACCGTGCCTGACCTCCAGGTCGAGCAACCGCCCGGCACCGAGCCGCGCCTGGTGGCTACCTTCAAGCCGGCGGCGCTGCAAAAGGTGCAGACCGACGCCGTCAAGCAGAACATCACCACGCTGCACAACCGCGTCAACGAACTGGGCGTGGCCGAGCCGGTGATCCAGCAGCAGGGCGCCGACCGCGTGGTGGTGCAGCTGCCCGGCGTGCAGGACACCGCCAAGGCCAAGGACATTCTGGGCCGCACCGCCACGCTCGAAATGCGCCTGGTGGATGAAAGCGCCGAAGGCCACGCGGCCGAGAGCGGCGGACCGGTGCCGTTTGGCGCCGAGAAGTTCCTGCAGCGCGATGGCCGCCCGGTCATCGTCAAGCGCCAGGTCATTCTGACCGGCGAGAGCCTGACCGACGCGCAGCCCGGCTTCGATCAGCAGACGCAGCAGCCCAAGGTCGACCTGACGGTGGATGCCAAGGGCGGCCGAGTGATGCGCGACACCAGCCGCGAAAACCTGAAGAAGCGCATGGCCATCGTCTTGTTCGAAAAGGGCAAGGGCGAGGTGCTGACGGCGCCGGTGATCCAGGCCGAACTCGGCACGCGCTTCCAGATTTCGGGCTCGATGACCACCGTGGAAGCCAACGACCTGGCGCTGCTGCTGCGCGCCGGCTCGCTGGCGGCGCCGATGGAGATCATCGAGGAGCGCACCATCGGCCCCAGCCTGGGCGCCGAGAACATCAGCAAGGGCTTCCACAGCGTGACCTGGGGTTTCGTGGCCATTGTGGTGTTCATGATCATCTACTACCACCTGTTCGGCGTGTTCTCGGCCATTGCGCTGTCGTTCAACCTGCTGTTGCTGGTGGCCATCCTCTCGATGCTGCAGGCCACGCTGACGCTGCCCGGCATCGCCGCCGTGGCGCTGACGCTGGGCATGGCGATCGACGCCAACGTGCTGATCAACGAGCGCATCCGCGAGGAACTGCGCACCGGCGCCTCGCCGCAGGCGGCCATCCACGCCGGCTATGACCGGGCGTGGGCCACCATCCTCGACTCCAACGTCACCTCGCTGATCGCCGGCCTGGCGCTGCTGGCCTTTGGCTCCGGCCCGGTGCGCGGCTTCGCGGTGGTGCACTGCATCGGCATCCTGACCTCGATGTTCTCGGCCGTGTTCTTCTCGCGCGGGCTGGTCAATTGGTGGTATGGGCGGCAGAAGAAGCTCAAGACGGTGTCCATCGGCACGGTGTGGCGGCCCGCCGCCCCCGGGACGGCCGTGGCGGACAAGCAAGGCTGATCGGGAGCGCACACATGGAATTCTTCAAGATCGGGCGTGACATCCCCTTCATGCGCTATGCGCTGGTGTTCAACGTCGTCTCCATCCTGACCTTCGCACTGGCGGTGTTCTTCCTCGTCACGCGCGGGTTGCACCTGTCGGTCGAATTCACCGGTGGCACGGTGATGGAAGTGTCATACAGCCAGCCGGCCGACCTGGGCCAGGTGCGCGGCACCGTGGCCTCAATGGGCTATGGCGACGTGCAGGTGCAGAACTTCGGCACCGCGCGTGACGTGCTGATTCGCCTGCCGGTGCAGCAGGGCAAGACGTCGGCGCAGCAGAGCGAGCAGGTGCTGCAGGCACTGAAGAGCGCCAGCCCCGACGTGGTGCTGCGCCGCACCGAATTCGTCGGCCCGCAGGTCGGGCAGGAGCTGGCGAGCGACGGCCTGAAGGCTCTGGCCTTCGTGGTCATCGGCATCATGATCTACCTGTCGATGCGCTTCGAATGGAAGTACGCGGTGGCCGGCATCATCGCCAACCTGCACGACGTCATCATCATCATGGGCTTCTTCGCCTTCTTCCAGTGGGAGTTCTCGCTCTCGGTGCTGGCGGCGATCCTGGCCGTGCTGGGCTATTCGGTGAACGAATCGGTGGTCATCTTCGACCGCATTCGCGAGAACTTCCGGCGCTACCGCAAGATGAGCACGGTGGAGATCATCAACAACTCCATCACCGCCAACATCAGCCGCACCATCATCACGCACGGCTCGACGCAGATCATGGTGCTGTCGATGTTGCTGTTCGGCGGCGAAACGCTGCACTACTTCGCCGTCGCGTTGACCATCGGCATTCTGTTCGGCATCTATTCGTCGGTGTTCGTGGCCGCCGCCATCGCCATGTGGCTGGGCATCCGCCGCGAGGACCTGGTCAAGGGCGGGCGCAAGGAGCACGACGCCAGCGACCCCAACTCCGGCGCCGTGGTGTAGTCGGCGTTGGGCGAGGGCGCGCGCACGGCGCGGGGCGTGCAACGGATCTTCAGTGCGCGACGCGGCGGCCGGCGTCGTCGCACAACTCGTCCAGCACCAACGCGTCGAGGCTGGCGCCCATGCGCCAGTACACCATCATCACGATGATCTTCAGGTCGTCCAGCGCCAGCGGCTCATCGGACGCGGCCAGCGCGCGCTCGATCACCAGTTCGCGCAGCTCGGGCGCCAGCGCGCCAGCGTTTTCCAGGAACATCAGGCAGGCGATGCAGTTGGCGCCCAGGTATTCGATTTCGCGCGGGCTGTAGACGCGCAGGCTGCCGGGGGCCGCGGGCCAGCTGGCGGGCGGCGCATCGGGCCGGGACGCCACGCAGATGCCGTCGGCCGCGCAGTCCAGCCCGTCCAGCCATTGCAGCGCCTGCAGAATGTCGCCACGCTCGAAGCCGGCGTTCGACAGCCGACGGCCCAGCCGATGGCGGTCGGGGCAGTCGCCACCGCCGCCGTAGTTTTCGTACACGTACACCAGCACTTCGTACATCGGGTCAATATAGCACCGGGCCGGCGGGCGCCAGCGCGGTGGGCGCGCGCCGCGGACCGCGCGCTGGCGTTCAGGTCTGTGCCAGCCGCTGAAACAGACCGCCGGGCAGCCGGCCCACGCGGCCGTCCAGCTCCAGCGTCAGCAGGCGCGCCTGCAGCGTGGCGGTGTCGAAACCGGTGCGCGCCAACAGCGCGTCCAGGCTGACCGGGTCGGCGCCCAGCGCTTGCAGCAAGCCGTCTTCGTCAGCGATTTGGGCGATGGGCGCTGTTGCAGCGCCATTTGTTGCTTCGTTTTCGATAGCGATAACGGCGGCGGGCCAGCGCAGCTCCTCCAGCACGTCCTGCGCGGTTTCGACCAGCTTGGCGCCCTGGCGAATCAGCGCGTGGCAGCCGCGCGACTGCGGGCTGTGGATGGAGCCGGGAATGGCGAACACCTCCTTGCCCTGCTCCACAGTCAGCCGCGCGGTGATCAGCGAGCCCGATTGCAGCGCCGCTTCCACCACCAGCGTGCCCTGGCTGAACGCCGCGATCAGCCGGTTGCGCTTGGGAAAGTTGGGCGGCAGCGGAGGCGTGCCCAGCGGGTATTCGCTGACGATCACGCCGCGCGCCGCGATACGGTGCGCCAGCTCGCGGTGCTGGCGTGGATACACGCGGTCGATGCCGGTGCCGACGACGGCGATGGTGGCCAGCCCGTCGTTGGCGCCGTCCAGCGCGCCCTCGTGCGCCGCGCCGTCAATGCCCAGCGCCAGGCCCGACACCACCGTCACGCCCTCGGCCGCCAGCGCGCGGGCGAACTGGCGGGCGTTTTGCGCGCCCTGCGGCGTGGGGTTGCGGCTGCCCACCAGCGCCAGCGCGCGCTGTGGCCAGTCGGGCGCGGCGGCGTTCGCGGCACCGGGCAGCTGGCCCATCACATAAAGCAGGCAGGGCGGGTCTTCGATGGCGAGCAGGCTGCGCGGATAGGCCGGATCGCCCAGCGTGACGACCCGGCGGGCCACGCCGTCCTGCGCGGCGTCCAGCCAGTCCAGCGTGGCCTGCCATTGCGCCGGCAGGCCGTCGGGCGGCTGTTGCAGGGCGCTGGCCTGGGCCGGCGTCAGCAGTTGGCGCAGCGCCGCCAATGGCTGCTCGAAGATCGCCTGCGGCAGCCCGAACGCCGCCAGCAGCCGGCGCGCCGCCTCGCTGCCCACGCCGGGGGTCAGCGTCAGGCGCAGCCAAGCCTGCAGTTCAGCGCGATCCATACGGGGCCATTTCAGTGGGTTGAGAGCTTGCCATCACCATGCGCCCGCGCTGGATTGCCGCCTTGGCGGGCAGCGGCGCAGACGCTCAAGGCGTTGCGCCCGGGTTTTTCAGCTTGTCACCTACCTGCACCGGGTTGGTGATTTGCATCACCAGCGCGTACGACACGCGCTCGAACGGGCGGAACACCATGGCCAGGCCGTTGCGCTCGTCGGGCAGCCGCATCACGGGGCGCGATGCGTCGGTCTTGTCCACCATCTGCGGGCCGGTCGACATCACGGCCAGCACGTGGCCGCTTTCAATGCCGTCGCGCAGCCCTTTGTTGATGACGACGATCTGGTTCTGGCCGACGAAGCGCACCGCGTTGCCATGCACCGACACCACGCGCGCATCGATGGGCAAATCGGGCGCGTGCGGCACGTAGTTGCGGTATTCGCGCGGCGGCTCGGGCAGCAGGCGGTCGCCGGTCTTCATTTCTTCCTTGCTGCCGATCACGTCCACGGTGGCGGGCACGGGCGTGGGCCGCGGCGTGGTGCTGGCGCCAATGCCCCAGCGCGACGGCACGATGTCGTCGGTCTCGGTTTCGCCGCGCACCAGGGCCGCCTGGCCGACGTACTGACCTTCGAAGCCCAGCACTTCGCCGGTCACCGGGTCTTTCAGCGCGGTGGCGGTGCGGAACACGCGGAACTCGGTGGGCAGGCCGGGCGCCTTCAGCAGCGGCGCGTCGGCCGGCCCACGCACGTAGGCGCGGTCGCCCTTGGCCACCAGCACGCGGCTTTGGTTGGCCAGCGCCACGATGCGCGGCGCACGCTGGAAGGTGTCGTCGTCCACCACCAGCGGCTCGGCCAGGAAGGGCTCGATCAGGTGTGCCTCCAGCGTGGGCAGTGGGCCGGTGCCCAGCATCTCGGCGCGGTTGCGCGGCGACACGCGCACCGTTTGGCCGACCTGGCCATCGCCCGAGCGGCGCGCCCGCAGAAAGGCGCGGTCGCCCTGGCGCTCCAGGTACAGCTGCTGGCCGGGGTAGATCAGGTGCGGGTTGCGGATGTCGTTCAGGTTCATTCCCCACAACTCGGGCCAGCGCCAGGGCGACTTGAGGAACATGCCCGAAATGCGCCACAGCGTGTCGCCACGGCGCACGGTGTATTCCTCGGGCGCGTTGGCCGCCAAGGCGGACAGGGGTACGCCCTGCGCGGCCACCTGTTCGGCGGTGGTGCGCTGCTGCGCCAGCACGGGGCGGTTGGCGGCCGGCTGGGCGGCGGCCGGCGGCATGTGCGACAGCGCCGCCGCCAGCAGGCCAATCGGCAAGGCCAGGGCGCGTGACGCGCCTGTAGAAATTGGTTTCATTGTGATCAAAAAGCGAACGCGCGGTAACAAGCGCTTACTTGGCGAGCATGGCACATTCTGCGGGCAGGCCCCGCGGACGGCAATGCCTTCACCCCGGGCCGACGGCATGAAGCCGCAAAAGTGGCGAAAATACCCACATCCTGACCCCGCAATCCATGGCCCTGCTTCCCATTCTTCGATATCCCGACGCGCGCCTGCACAAGGTGGCGCGGCCCGTGGCCGCGTTCGACGCGCGGCTGCGCCAGCTGGTGGCCGACATGTTCGACACCATGTACGACGCCAAGGGCATCGGCCTGGCCGCCACGCAGGTGGATGTGCACGAGCGCCTGATCGTGATCGACGTGTCCGAAGAACGCGACCAGCGCCTGGTGCTGATCAACCCCGAACTCACCTGGTCCAGCGACGAGCGCATCCGGGGCGACGAAGGCTGCCTGTCGGTGCCCGGCATCTACGACGGCGTGGAGCGCGCCGAGCGCGTGCGCGTGCGCGCGTTCGACGAACACGGCCAGCCGCACGAGATCGAGGCCGACGGCCTGCTGGCGGTCTGCATCCAGCACGAAATGGACCACCTGGTCGGCAAGGTGTTTGTCGAATACCTGTCGCCGCTCAAGCAGGGCCGCATCAAGACCAAACTGCTCAAGTCAGAGCGCCAGGACAAGGCGGACAAGGCCCGGGAGCTGGCTTGACCGCGCGGCGCGCCGGTGCCGCCGTGCGCCTGACGGCCCGCCTGCTGGCGCTGGGCCTGGCGGCGTGGCTTGGCGGTTGCGCCCTGCTGGCCGACCCCGGCCGCGTGGCCCCCGGCACGCCGCAGGCGTCGGTCGTGCAATACCTGGGGCCGCCCACCGCGCGCTACCCTGCAGCCGGCAGCGCCGGCGAGCGCCTGCAATACACCTACCAGCCGGCCGGCCAGCGCGTGTTCAACATCGACCTGGACGCCCAGGGCCGCGTGGCGCGCGTCGAGCAGGCGCTGTCCGAAGCCTTGTTCCCCGCGCGCATCCGGCCCGACCACTGGACCCGCGCCGACGTGCTGCGCGAATACGGCCCGCCCGCGCGGGTGGTGGGCGTGCACAACTTCGACGGCGACATCTGGCTGTGGCGCTACGCCGACGGCCCGGTCTGGCGCCTGCTGCACATCGACATCGACCGCAGCGGCGTGGTGCGCGGCTGGTCCAGCGGCGACGAGCCGCTGCCGGACGTACCCGAATCCCGATGAAGCACCCCCTGAGTCGCCTGCGGCGCTTTCCCCCTCTGCTGCGGGAGGGGGACCACGCCGGTGGCCGGCGCGGGTCCGGCCACGGCGTGCTGCGCGGGGCCTGCGGCGTAACCACCGGCGTGTGCCCGACGCGGTGTTCAGCGCCGATGGGCGCCTGAATATCTATCGAAACCTCCTCTGGCGCTTGCGCAGTCAGCGCAGTCAGCGCAGTCAGCTATTAAAAAATGAGCATAAAAGTCGCCTTTGCCGGCACCCCCGAATTTGCCCGCGTGGCGCTGCAGCAGTTGCTGGCCGCGGGTTTCAGCGTGCCGCTGGTGCTGACCCAGCCCGACCGGCCTGCCGGCCGCGGCATGAAGCCGCAGGCCTCGCCGGTCAAGCAACTGGCGCAGGCGCACGGCATCACCGTGGCGCAGCCTGTCAGCCTGCGGCTCGACGGCAAGTACCCGGATGACGCCGCCGCCGCGCGCGCCGCGCTGCAGGCCGCCGAGCCCGACGTGATGGTGGTCGCCGCCTACGGGCTGATCCTGCCGCAGTGGGTGCTGGATGACATGAGCGCTGCGCGGCCGTCCGAAGGCGCGAAGGCCCCCTCGGCGGGCAGCGCAACAGGCGCAGCCGTGGAGCGTGGGCGCCAGGAATCGCGCCTGGGCTGCCTGAACATCCACGCCTCGCTGCTGCCGCGCTGGCGCGGCGCGGCGCCCATTCACCGCGCCATCGAGGCGGGCGACGCCGAGACCGGCGTCACCATCATGCAGATGGACGCCGGCCTCGACACCGGCGACATGCTGCTGGCCGAGCGCCTGCCCATCGGCCCGCGCGCCACCACCGCCACGCTGCACGACGAACTGGCCGCGCTGGGCGGCCGCCTGATCGTGGAGGCGCTGGAACTGGCCGCCTGCGGCGGCCTGAGCGCCACCCCGCAGCCCGCCGACGGCGTGACCTACGCGCACAAGATCGAGAAGCACGAAGCCGCCATCGACTGGCGCCAGCCCGCCGCCGTGATCGAGCGCCGCATCCGCGCGTTTGACCCGTTTCCGGGCGCCAGCAGCAGCGTCGACGGCGAAACGGTGAAGCTGTGGCACTCTGAAATCGATAGCGCATTGCGCACGTCTGATCAGCGCCCGGGCCAGATTTTGTCGGTCAACGAGCAGGGCGTGCGCGTGGCCTGCGGCGAGGGCGTGCTGCGCCTGACGCAACTGCAGCGCGCGGGCGGCAAGCGGCTGCCGGCGCGCGAATTTCTGCGCGGCTTTGCATTGCAGCCCGGCCAGTGCTTTGGCGCCGCGCCGGGTGAAAGCGCAGCGGCATGAACATGCCGCTGCCGCCCGAGCCGCCGGGCGACCTGGCGCCGCAAGGGCGCCTCAGTCGCTGGGTGGCGGACCGCATCGAAGCCTTTGCCCACACCGCGCGCCACCCCTTGTTCTGGGTCGGCGCGCGCGAAATGTCGGGCATCTCGGTGGGCCTTACCGCTTGGTCGTTCATGACCGGCGTGGCCATGGTCAAAAGCGGCATGAGCCTGACCGAGGCGGTGCTGATGTCGCTGCTGGTGTTTGCCGGCAGCGCGCAGCTGGCGGCCATTCCGCTCATCGCCGCCGGCGCGCCGCTGTGGGTCATCTTGGCCACGGCGTTTTGCGTCAACCTGCGATTTGTCGTCTTCAGCCTGCATTTACGCGATTACTTCATGTTTTTACCGCGAACGCGCCGCCTTTGGCTCGGTTACTTCACCGGCGACGTGACCTATGTGCTGTATACGCGGCGCTTTCCCAAGCCGGCCGAGACCGAGCGCCAGCGGCGCGCGCAAATGGCCTATCTGTGGGGCGGCAACTGCTGCAACTGGGTGTTCTGGCAAAGCTTTGGATTGGCCGGCATCTTTCTCGGTGCCGCGCTGCCGCAGCGCTGGGGGCTGGAATTTGCCGGCACGCTGGCGCTGCTGGCGGTCACCTGTTCGCTGGCCAGCACCCGCATGCGCGCGCTGTCGGCGCTGATGGCGGCCGCGGCGGCGGTGGTGCTGTTTGCGCTGCCGTACCGGCTGAACATCGTCGCCGCCATCGTGGTGGCGGTGGCGATCTGCCTGGCGCTCGAGCCCATGCGCCGCCCGCCGCCCCCGCCCGCAGGTCGCAAAGACGACGACGCGCCGTCCGGCGCCGGCCCCGCGGCATCGTCGCCCGCGCCCGGCACGGCGCGCGCAGGGGGCGCCCATGCGTGAAACCGACGGCTGGACGCTGCTGGTCATCCTGGGCATGACGGTGGTCACGGTGCTGACGCGCTCCTTCTTTTTCATCAGCGAGCGCGAATGGCGCCTGCCCGACTGGGCGCAGCGCGGCCTGCAGTACGCGCCCATCGCCGCGCTGGCGGCCGTGATCGCGCCCGACCTGCTGCTGACCCAGGGCGTGTTCGGCAACCTGTTGCGCGACGCCCGCACCTGGGGCGCGCTGGCGGGCGCGGCGTTCTACTTCTGGCGCAGCCGCTGGCGCTTTGCGCTGGTGTGCGCCATCGCGGTCGGCATGGCGGTTTATCTGCCGCTGCGCATACTATTGAATTGGTAGCGCACTGCGCTGATCCGGCCAGCGCAAGCGCCGCTTTTGGCTCTGATCTGCGTCAGCCGCCGCGCCCCGCCGGGCCGTAAAATGGCGCCATCGCCACGCGCCGCCGGGCCGTTGAGCATCCCATTTCTTCATTACCGCTGCATCGCCATCACCATGAACGTCCTGCGCTTTTCCGATCTGTGCGCCCAAGGCAAGGCCAAGGGCCAACGCGTCTTCATCCGGGCCGACCTGAACGTGCCGCAGGACGCCGACGGCCGCATCACCGAAGACACCCGCATCCGCGCCAGCGTGCCCTGCATCCAGCAGGCGCTGGACGCCGGCGCCGCCGTCATGGTGACCAGCCACCTGGGCCGCCCGACCGAGGGCGAGTTCAAGCCCGCCGATTCGCTGGCGCCCGTGGCCCGGCGGCTTTCCGAGCTGCTGGGCCGCGAGGTGCCGCTGGTGGCCGACTGGGTCAACGGCGTGCAGGTGCAGCCGGGCCAGGTCGTGCTGCTCGAGAACTGCCGCGTCAACAAGGGCGAGAAAAAGAACGATGAGGCGCTTTCGCGCAAGATGGCCGCACTTTGCGACATTTACGTGAACGATGCCTTTGGCACCGCGCACCGCGCCGAAGGCACCACCTACGGCATCGCGCAGTTTGCGCCCATGGCCTGCGCCGGCCCGCTGCTGGCGGCCGAGATCGACGCCATCTCCAAGGCACTGGCCAACCCGAAGCGGCCGCTGGTCGCCATCGTCGCCGGCAGCAAGGTCAGCACCAAGCTGACCATCCTGCAGTCGCTGGCCCACAACGTCGACCAGCTGATCGTCGGCGGCGGCATCGCCAACACCTTCATGCTGGCGGCCGGCCTGCCCATCGGCAAGAGCCTGGCCGAGCCCGACCTAGTTCAGGATGCCAAGGCGGTGATCGACGCCATGAAGGCGCGCGGCGCCGAAGTGCCGATTCCCACCGACGTCGTGACGGCCAAGGAATTCAAGGCCGACGCCAAGGCCGAGGTCAAAGCCGCGCGCGACGTGCAGCCCGACGACATGATCCTCGACATCGGCCCCGACACCGCCGCCCAGCTGGCCGCGCAGTTGAAGGCCGCCGGCACCATCGTCTGGAACGGCCCGGTCGGCGTGTTCGAGATGGCGCCGTTCGAGAACGGCACGCGGACCATCGCGCAGGCGATTGCCCAGAGCGACGCGTTCAGCATTGCCGGCGGTGGCGACACGCTGGCGGCGATTGCCAAGTACGGCATCGAAAAGAACATGGGCTACATCTCCACCGGTGGCGGCGCCTTTCTGGAGGTGCTGGAAGGCAAGACACTGCCCGCGTTCGAAATCCTGATGAAGCGCGCCGCCGGCTGACCGCGCCGCGCGTGCCGGCCTCGCGCCGCGACACGACGCGGTCGTTTTCGCGTGCCAGAATGTTCGGCGGGCTGGCCGTCCCTTGCCCCGAGATGACCCGAAAGATGCCATGACACACCGTGCTACCAAGATCGTCGCCACCCTGGGCCCCGCGTCCAGCGACCCCGCGCTGCTGGAGGAGATGATTCACGCCGGCGTCCATGTGGTGCGCCTGAACTTCAGCCACGGCACGGCGGCCGACCACATCGAGCGCGCCCGTCTGGTGCGCGAAGCGGCTGAGCGGGCAGGGCGCGAGGTGGCCATCATGGCCGACCTGCAGGGGCCGAAGATCCGCGTCGGCAAGTTTGCCGAAGGCAAGGTGCAACTGGTGGCCGGCGCGCCTTTCGTGCTGGACGCCGCGCGCAAGGAGCCCGGCGACGTGAACGGCGTCGGCCTGGACTACAAAGAGCTGCCGCGCGACGTGAAGCCGGGCGACACGCTGCTGCTGAACGACGGCCTGATCGTGATGACGGTGCGCGAAGTGCGCGGCGACGCCGTGCATGCCGTGGTCAAGGTGGGCGGCGAGCTGTCCAACAACAAGGGCATCAACAAGCAGGGCGGCGGCCTGACTGCGCCGGCGCTGACGGCCAAGGACATGGAGGACATCAAGACCGCCATGAGCTTCAAGGCCGACTACGTGGCCGTGAGCTTTCCCAAGACCGCCACCGACATGGAAATGGCGCGCCAGCTGTGCAACGTGGCCGGCGCCGAATATGGCCACAAGCCGCAGCTGATCGCGAAAATCGAGCGCGCCGAGGCCATCCCGCGGCTGGCCGAGATTCTGGCCGCCAGCGACGGCATCATGGTGGCGCGGGGCGACCTGGCGGTGGAAGTGGGCAACGCCGCGGTGCCGGCGCTGCAGAAGAAGATGATTGCCATGGCGCGCGCCGCCGACAAGCTGGTCATCACCGCCACGCAGATGATGGAAAGCATGATCAACAACCCGGTGCCCACGCGCGCCGAGGTCAGCGACGTGGCCAACGCCGTGCTGGACGGCACCGACGCCGTGATGCTGAGCGCCGAGACCGCCGCCGGCAAATACCCGCTGGAGACGGTGCGCGAAATGGCCGCCGTCTGCCAGGCCGCCGAAGAACACGACCCGGTGGAGCTGGACGCCGACTTCAGCGGCGTCACCTTCAACCGCATCGACCAGTCGATCGCCATGGGCGCGCTGTTCACCGCCTACCACCTGGGCGCCAAGGCCATCGTGGCGCTGACCGATTCGGGCTCGACCGCGCTGTGGATGAGCCGCCACCGCGTGCGCATCCCCATTTACGCGCTGACGCCCAAGGTGGGCACGCAGCGCAAGATGGCGCTGTACCGCAACGTGCGCCCCATGCTGATGGACACCAGCGCGCACCGTGATGAGGCCCTGACGCAGGCCGAGGCCTACCTCAAGCAACAAGGGGTGGTGAGCAGCGGCGACGTCTACGCCATCACCTGCGGCGAGCCGATGGGCGCGCCCGGCGGCACCAACATGCTCAAGATCTGCCGCGTCGGCTGACGGTGGGCGCGCCGCCATGAGCTTTTTGCTGCACTGGCCCCTGTGGGCATCGGCCTTGCTGGTGTATGCGCTTTTTGTCGGCGCCGCGCTGGCGGTGGCGACGCTGATCAGCGCTTGGGCGCGCCGCCACCCGGCGCGCGAAACGGCCGTGGGCGGCTTGATACCGCCCGTGGGTGCGGCCATGACGGCGGGCTTTCTGGTTTGGCTGGGGCTGCTGGCCAACATCGAGCTGCGCGACATAGACGATGCCGAACGCGCCGTGATGACCGAATCGTCCGGCCTGCGCGCGCTGGGCGTGCTGGGCAGCGCCGCCGCGCCGCCCGCCCGCGCGGGCTGGCACGCCCAACTGGCGGACTACGCGCAGCACGCGCTGGCCGATGAATGGCCGCGCATGTCCGACGGCGGCCCCGATGCCGAAACCCAGTTGCGGCTGGACCGCTTGCGAACCGAGGTCATTACCCGCTTCGTCGCCGAGCCGCCCGAGTTGCGCGCCGCGCTGCGTCAGGCGGTGCAGTCACTGGCCGAAGCGCGCCAGGCGCGGCTGGTGGTGGCCGCGGGCCATATCCCCAACGTCATCTGGCATGCGCTGCTGATCTGTGCCGCCATCGTGCTGGTGTTTGCCGCCCTGGTCCATGCACGGCAGCCACGCGCGGCGCGGTGGATAGGCACGTTGCTGGCCCTGATGATCGCCGTGCAGGTGCACGCGGTGTACGTGGTCGACCGGCCCTTCGTCGGCGTGGTCGCGGTCAGCGACGCGCCTTTGCGCGCCGCCCTGCAGCACCTGCAAGGTGCCGCCGCGCGCCCATAAGCCCCAAGCGGGCCGCGCCTGGGGGCGCCGGTAAAATTGGCGGAATCGGCGCATCTTGCGCCTGCGCGTTTCTTTGACTCCTGGAGGATTCCCGCCATGCCACTCGTTTCCATGCGCGAGCTGCTCGACCACGCCGCGGCCAACCACTACGGTATTCCTGCCTTCAACGTCAACAACCTGGAACAGGTGCAGGCCGTGATGGCCGCCGCCGACGAAGTGGGCGCGCCGGTCATCCTGCAGGCCAGCGCCGGCGCGCGCAAGTACGCGGGCGAACACTTCATCAAGTACTTGATCCAGGCGGCCAGCGAGGCCTATCCGCACATCCCCATGGTGATGCACCAGGACCACGGCACCAGCCCCAAGATCTGTCAGGGAGCGCTCGACCTGGGCTTTGGCTCGGTCATGATGGACGGCAGCCTGCGCGAAGACGGCAAGACGCCGGCCGACTTCGACTACAACGTCGACGTGACCAAGCAGGTCGTGGCCATGGCGCACAAGATCGGCGCCACCGTCGAAGGCGAACTGGGTTGCCTGGGTAGCCTGGAAACCGGCGAGGCGGGCGAGGAAGACGGCGTCGGCGCCGCCGGCAAGCTGAGCCACGACCAGCTGCTGACCGACCCCGAGGAAGCCGCGCAGTTCGTCGCCGCCACGCAGCTCGATGCGCTGGCCATTGCTATCGGCACCAGCCACGGCGCCTACAAGTTCAGCCGCCCGCCCACCGGCGACGTGCTGGCGATTGGCCGCGTGAAGGAAATCCACGCCCGCATCCCGAACACGCACCTGGTGATGCACGGCAGCAGCAGCGTGCCGCAGGACCTGCTGGACATCATCAACCAGTTCGGCGGCAAGATGAAGCAGACCTACGGCGTGCCGGTGAAGGAAATCCAGGAAGCCATCAAGCACGGCGTGCGCAAGATCAACATCGACACCGACATCCGCATGGCCATGACCGGCGCGGTGCGCAAGTTCCAGGCCGAGAACCCCGACAAGTTCGACATGCGCGAGTGGATGAAGCCCGCGCGCGAGGCCGCCAAGGCCATCTGCAAGCAGCGCTATCTTGAATTTGGCTGCGAAGGCCAGGGCGCCAAGATCAAGGGCGTGCCGCTGCCCGCGATGGCCGAAAAGTACGCCAAGGGCGAACTGGCGCAAGTCGTCAACTGACGGCACCGAAAGGCGCGCCGCCTTTCGCTGGCGGCCGCCCGCGTGCAGTGCGATAATCCGCAATACACATCAAAGGTGTATTGCCATGACCACTCGCACCAATATCGTTCTGGACGACGAACTGATCGCGCAAGCGATGGTGCGCGCGGGCGTGCGCACCAAAAAAGCCGCCGTGGAGGCGGCTTTGCGCGCCTACGTGCGCCAGCCGGACTATTCTGGCCTGTTGGCGCTGGAAGGCAGCGGCGTGCTGGCCGATGACTATGATCCGGCCGAGTTGTTCATCGCACCTCGTGAAGGCTGGGGCGTGCACCACGTAGCCGAGCCTGCGGCACCGCCCTATCCCGCCAAACAGCCCCCGCGCGCCAAGGGGCGCGGTTGATCGTCGACACCTCTGTCTGGGTGGCGCTGTTCCGCGCTACCGGCAGCCCGGCGCACCAGCGCCTGCGCCAGGCGCTGCGCCGGCAGGAGCCGGTGTTCATGCTGGAAGTGGTGTATCAGGAGTTGCTGCAAGGCGCTCGCGACGCCGCCCACTTCATCCGCCTGCAAACCGCGCTGGACGCCGTTCCGCTGTGGAGCCCCGCCGACAGCCTGGAACTGCACCGCCAGGCCGCCATGCTGTATGCGCGCTGTCGTTGGCGCGGCGTCACGGTGCGCAGCCCGCATGATTGCCTGATCGCCGCCAGCGCCGTGGAAGCCGGCCTGCCGCTGCTGCACGACGACCGTGATTTCGTGGCCCTGGCAGCGGCGGAGCCGCGCCTTTCGTTCGTGATGTGAGGGCGACATGGCCAAACGCACTGATTCCGCCAAAACCGCCGATCCGTCGCCCATCCTCAACGGCCCATACGACCCACCCGCCTGGCACTACGCCACCCCAGAGAACGGCAGCCTCGACTACGAGCTCCCGCTGCCTGGCCGGCGCATCTTCGCCACGCAAACACCGCAGGTGCGACCAGCCAGCGTTGTCATGGACATCCCCCGCGACCTCGAAACCCAGCGCGCCGTCTGGCTGCGCGCCACGGATGCGCCGTTCTTGCAAGGCCAGGCCGGTGCCAGCGTCTACGCGCGCGGCGAATCTTATGCGCTCGGCGGCGCGGTCGATGCGCTGTCCATCTCGTTTACCGACGACGAGTTGCGCGCCCAAGCCTGCATCAGCGGGACGCAGGACTATGCCGTGCACTGGCGCGTCGGCCGTGACGGCGCCGTCACGGCCGACTGTGACTGCCCGCACGCGCAAGACGGCTATTTCTGCAAGCACCAAGTGGCCTTGGGGCTGACGCTGCACGCCTTGCTGGTCGGCGAAACCCTGGCAACGGACGATGCGGCTCAAAAGAAGATCGCCGCCGCCGCCAAGCGCGCCCAGACCCAGGCCGCCAGCCAAGCTGCCCTGCGAGCGTTCTTGCAACAGCACAGCAAACAGACGCTGGCCGACTGGCTGTGGCGGCAAGCCGAAGGCGATCGCGCGCTGATGAGCGCCCTCAAGGCCTGGGCGGCGGTGTCGCGGTCGGGCGATGACTGGCCCGCCATCAAGGCCGCCATCACCGCCTCCGTGCCGCCAGCGCGCGGGTTTCTCGATTGGCGCGGCGCCAGCGCCTACGCGCGCCAGGTCGAGCCGGTACTGACTTTGCTGCGGCGCCATGCCAAGTCCAACCCGGCGTTGGGGCGGCAGGCTTGCGAACATGCGCTGCTGCGCCTTTACAAGGCCGCCGAGGAGGCCGACGACTCCAATGGCGACCTGGGCGGCCTGGTCGAGCAGGTGATGGACTTGCTGGTCGATACGCTGCGCGCCGCGCCGCCGCCTGCCGAGTGGGTGGATCGCTGGTTTGATCTGATGGCTGCCGACCCCTGGGGCCTGTGGCATGAGCCCGACGTGCTGCAAGCCGCTGGTGAGGCGGTGCGCCAGCGCCATGCCCAGCGGGTGGCGCAGGACTGGCATCGGTGGCTGGCAAAAAACCCCGCCAGCGCCCAGGCCGCGCGCGCAAGCCGCTATGTCATCAGCAGCGACGACATCGAGCGCATGACCCTGCGCCGACGCTATCTCGCCGTATTGCAGGCGCAGGGCGACGTGCAGGCCGTGATAGACGCCTTGCTGGCCAGCGCCGGCAGTGCGGGCGAATGGTGCGAACTGATCGAGTTTTGCGACGCGCATGGTCGCCAGCGCGAGGGCTTTCAGCACGCGCTGGAGGGCGTTAAGCGTTTCCCGGGCGATCCGCAGTGCGAGCGCATGCTGCTGCAAGCCTACGAACGCGACGGCTGGGATGCTGAAGCCCTGGCGCTGCGCCGCCGGCAGTTCGAGCGCCATCCCTGGCGCGCCGAAGACTACGACGCATTGCTGCGCGTAGCCCAAGCCGCGGGGCATGACCGCACGGCGTATCGGAATGAGCTGTACGGCTGGGCCGAGCAGCGCGAGCAGGCCGAGTCAGGCTGCGGCCCGCGGCATGCACGCGACGTGAGTTTGCGCGTGAGCTGGCTGCTGCACGAAAAGCGCGACCAGGACGCGCTGGCGCTGGTGCAGCCGCCCCACATTTGTCGGGACGACTTGCTATGCGAACTGGCCAAGCGGCTGCCCAAGGCCCAGCAGAACGAGGCGGTGGTGCTGCTCAAGCGCGTGTTTGACGCGGCCATGCTGGCTGCACAGTCGCCCTACACCCGCCCGCTGGAATTGGTGCACGACATCGCACGGCGCCAGCCCAGCAGCGGATTCCGCCCTTGGCTGGCGTGGCTGCGCGCCACCTACAAGGCCAAGCGCAATTTCATCAAAGGACTGCCTGAATGACCACCACCGCCCTGCACACCAGTCAACTCACTAGCCTGCCCTTGCTCGCCCGCGGCAAGGTGCGCGACAACTACGCCGTGGGCGCTGACCGCATCCTGATGGTCGCCAGCGACCGCATCAGCGCCTTCGACGTCATCATGGGCCAGCCGATCCCCGGCAAGGGCGCGCTGCTGACGCAGATGGCGCTGTGGTGGTTCGAGCAGTTGAAAGACATCGTGCCGAATCACCTGACCGGCGACGCGCCCGAAACCGTGGTCGCGCCCGGCGAGGCGGCGCAGGTGGCTGGACGCAGCATGCTGGTCAAGCGCCTGAAGCCCATTCCCGTCGAAGCCGTGGTGCGCGGCTATTTGGCCGGCAGCGGCTGGAAGGAATACCAGGAATCGCAGTCCGTCTGCGGCGTGGCACTGCCCGCCGGTTTGAAGAATGCGAGCAAGCTGCCCGCACCGATCTACACGCCCGCCGCCAAGGCGGCGGTGGGCGAGCACGACGAGAACATCACGTTCGAGCGCACGGCGGAGATGATCGGCGCCGATCTGGCAGCCAAGATCCGCGACGTGAGCATTCAGCTTTATCAGCGTGCCGCCGGCATCGCACTGCAAAAGGGCATCATCATTGCCGACACCAAGTTCGAGTTCGGCCTGGACGATGCGGGCCAACTGGTGCTGATGGACGAGGTGCTGACGCCCGATTCATCGCGCTACTGGCCGGCTGACAGCTATCAAGAGGGAAGCAACCCGCCCAGCTTCGACAAGCAGTTTCTGCGCGACTGGCTGGAACAGGCGCAGGTCGATGGTCAGCCCTGGGGCAAGACCGCGCCGGCTCCGAAGCTGCCTGACGACGTCATTGCGCAGACGGCGGCGAAGTATCGTGAGGCGATGGAGCGGTTGGTGGCTTAGCCGTGCTGATGTCTTGACTTGGTGTGGCTTGAAACCATAATGCAACCATAACGGTTTGCAGGCGGTTCCCATGTCCACCACACTCACGCTCAAGAATATCCCCAACGACCTCTACGCGCGGCTGAAATGGTCGGCTGAAACGCATCGCCGCAGCCTCAACAGCGAAGCTATCCTGTGCCTGGAGACGGTACTCGCGCCCGCCACGGTGAGCACGGGCGAGCGCCTGCGGCGGGCCCGCACCTTGCGCGCGACACTGGCCAACACACGTTTCAGCCCCGAAGACATTGATCAGTTCAAACGCTCGGGCCGCCCGTGATCGTCGTCGACAGCAACGTGATCGCCTATCTGTATTTGCCTGGCGAGTTCACGTCAGCGGCTGAAGCGCTGCTGGAGCGCGATCCCGAATGGATCGCGCCGGCGCTTTGGCGAAGCGAGCTGCGCAACATTCTCACGGGCTATGTGCGACGCGAGTTGATGACGCTGGAGCAGGCCGTGGCCATTCAGCGCGAGGCTGAGGCGCTGCTGGCGCCGGGAGAGGCCGACGTGGATTCCGGGGTTGTGCTGGGCTTGGCGGCGCAAAGTGGCTGCACCGCCTATGACTGCGAATTTGTCGCGCTGGCAAAGGCGTTCGGAATTTCGTTGATCACGATGGACAAGGCGCTGCTCAGTGCCTTTTCCGACGTGGCCCAGCCGCTCATCAGGCCGAAGCCCTTGAAAGATTTGCTGCTCGATCCCGACGCGCGTGCCGAGCCGCCCCCTGCGAAGCGCGGACGAACTGCTGCCCGCCGAGCTCCGGGCACCGATGCGTGAGCGTATCAGGCGGTCTACACCACCCGCACCCTAATCACATGCCCCACCCCGCGAATCGCCTCGATCACACCCTCAGCCGGCGCGGTTTCCACGTCGATGATGTTGTAGGCCAGCGCATCGCGGCTGCGGTTGCTCATGTCGAGCACGTTGACGTTGGCGTCGGCCAGTACGCTCAGAACGTGGCCCAGCACGCCGGCCACGTTGTCGTTGGCGATGGTGATGCGCGTGGCGCCGGGGGTGCGGTCCATGCGGATGGCGGGGTAGTTGACGCTGTTGCTGATGTGGCCGTTTTCCAGAAAGTCGATCAGCTGGTCGGCGCCCATCACGGCGCAGTTTTCTTCTGATTCTTCGGTGCTGGCGCCGATGTGGGGCAGGGCGATGATCTTCGGCTCCTCGGCAAAGCCCGGCTCGGGAAAGTCGCACACATAGCGCCCCAGCTTGCCCGAATGCAGCGCATCCACCACGGCGGCCGGGTCAACGATGCTTTCGCGCGCAAAATTGAGCAGCACCGCGCCGGGCTTGATGCCGGCCAGCGCCTGCGCGTTGATCATGTGGCGCGTGGCGTCGAGCGCGGGCACGTGCAGGCTGACGTAGTCGGATCGGCCCAGCAGCGCCGGCAGGTTTTCCATGCGCTGCACGGCGTTCGACAGGCGCCAGGCGGCGTCGATGGACAGGGCCGGATCGAACCCCAGCACCTTCATGCCCAGCGCCAGCGCCATGTCGGCCACCATGGAGCCGATGGCGCCCAGGCCGACGATGCCCAGGGTCTTGCCGCGCAATTCGCCGCCGGCGAACTTGGCTTTCTCCTTTTCCAGCAGCGCGTGCATGGCGGCCGAATCCGTCATGTGCCCGAGTGACTGCGCGTACGCAATGCCCGGCAGCACGCCGCGCGTGGCCAGCAGCATGCCGGCCAGCACCAGCTCTTTCACCGCGTTGGCGTTGGCGCCGGGGGTGTTGAAGACGACGATGCCGCGCTGGCCGTACTCATCCACCGGAATGTTGTTGACGCCGGCGCCGGCACGCGCCACGGCGAGCAGCGAATCCGGCACGGGCTCACCCTGCAGCTTGTGGCTGCGCAGCAGGATGGCGTCGGGGTCGGTGACGGCGCTGCCCACCTCGAACTGGCCCGGTGAAAAGCGGCTCAGGCCTTTGGGCGAGATGGCGTTGTAGGTCTTGATCTTGAACATGCGCGTTGTCTCCGGATGGGTATTTCTCCCTCGCCCCTTTGGGGAGAGGGCTGGGGTGAGGGGCTGCAGCGTTCGTCGTGGGCGTGGTTGGCCCTCACCCCTGCCCTCTCCCAGAGGCAGAGGGGCAAGTCAGGTCAAGCCTTGACCTGCTCGTAAGCCCATTTCAGCCACGGCATCAGCGCCTGCAAGTCGCTGGTTTCCACCGTGGCTCCGCACCAGATGCGGATGCCGGCGGGCGCGTCCTTGTAGGCGCCGATGTCGTAGGCCACGCCTTCGCTTTCCAGCAGCTTGACGAGCGCCTTGACCTTGTCTTCCGGCAGGTCGAGCGTCAGGCACACGCTGGTGTTCGACCGCGTTTCCTTCGACCTGGCCAGAAAGTGAATCCACGGGTTGGCGGCGACGAAGTCTTCGATCACCTTCAGGTTGGCCGTGCTGCGCGCGATGAGCGCCTTCACGCCGCCCAGGCTGTCGGTCCACTTCAGCGCGTCCAGGTAGTCGGCCACGCACAGCATGCTGGGCGTGTTGATGGTCTCGCCCTTGAACAAGCCTTCGGTCAGCTTGCCGCCGCTGGTCATGCGGAAGATCTTGGGCAGCGGCCACGGCGGGCTGTAGCTTTCCAGCCGCTCCACGGCGCGCGGGCTCAGAATCAGCATGCCGTGCGCGCCTTCGCCGCCCAGCACCTTCTGCCACGAATAGGTGATGACGTCCAGCTTCTCCCACGGCAGCTCCATGGCAAACACGGCGCTGGTGGCGTCGCAGATCGTCAGGCCCTTGCGGTCGGCCGGAATCCAGTCGCCGTTGGGCACGCGCACGCCGCTGGTGGTGCCGTTCCAGGTAAAGACCACGTCGTTGTCGAAGTTGACCTTGGACAGGTCGGGCAGGTCGCCGTAACCGGCCTCGTGCCGCGTCACGTCCTTCAGCTTGAGCTGCTTGACCACGTCGGTCACCCAGCCGCTGCCGAACGATTCCCACGCCAGCATGTCGACGCCGCGCGCGCCCAGCAGCGACCACAGCGCCATCTCGACCGCGCCGGTGTCGGACGCGGGCACCACGCCCACGCGGTAGCCCTCGGGCAGGCCCAGGATGCGCGCCGTTTCGCTGCACGCAGCGCCCAGCAGCTTCTTGCCCAGGCTGCTGCGGTGCGAGCGGCCCAGCGCACTCAAGTCAAGCTGGGCGACGTCGTAGCCGGGGCGCTTGGCGCACGGGCCGGACGAGAAATTGGGGATGCGGGGTGGGGTGCTGGGCTTGCTCATGCGCGTCTCGATGGAAGGGGGTAAAGGCAACAGAGCATTCTAGGGCAATGCTGAAAAAGTCCCCGCTGTAGCTGCAGGCTGGGTAAATTACGGGGCCATGAAGCAGCAGACCCTTGCCATGGCAGCCGACGCACAGTCGGGTTTTGAACAACATCGCAAGCCCACGCGGCGCGACGAGTTCCTCAAGACCATGGATGCGCTGGTGCCCTGGGCTGCGCTGTGCGAAGAAATCGCACCGCAC
>JAKOYD010000064.1 GCA_029780695.1 Pseudomonadota bacterium | reverse complement strand
AGGCCTGACCATGCAAAACCGCATCCTCAATTCCCATCTTGCCCAGCGCACCGCCGTGGTACTGGGCGCCGCCGCGCTGCCGGCGCTGTCGTTCGCACAAGGTCTGCCGCAGTTGGAGAACCCGACGCGGGGAACCGGCAACGGCATCATGGAGACCATCAGGAACTACGGCTACGACATCATCATGCTCGTGGCCCTGCTGGTGGTGGCGTCGATGTTCATCGGCGTCTGCTACCACGCCTACGGCACCTACGCGGAAATCCACACCGGCCGTAAGACGTGGGGCCAGTTCGGCCTCACGGTCGCCATCGGCGCCGTGCTGCTCGTGATCGGCATCTGGCTGCTCACCGAAGCCACCGGCATCCTGTAAGGCTAGGCCGGTATGTCCGATCAGCAGCACGTCCGTGCGGACGGGACCGTGACGTTCCTTCCGCACCGGCTTAACCGCCACCCCGTTGTCGTGCGCGGCCTCACCGCCGACGAGCTGTGGATCTGCTGCGGCTTGTCCGGCGCGGCCGGCCTGCTGGTCGGCGCGCCGCTTTCGTGGATGCTCCGCACCATTGCCATCGCACCGACGTTCGTTGTCCTGGGCGTGGCCTTGGGCGTGTTCATCGGCGGCGGCATCCTGCGCCGCCTCAAGCGTGGGCGCCCCGACACCTGGCTGTATCGGCAACTGCAATGGCGCATCGCCACGCTGCATCCGCTGATGGCGGGCTGGGTGGGCGGCCACGTGCTGATCTCGCGCTCCGGTTTCTGGACCACCCGACGGTCTGCCTCAAGGAGCGCACGATGAGCCGCTTCAAGAACGAGATCGCCCACCTGCAGGCGCACATCAAGACGCTTCGCCTGGGTGCCGGTGCCCTGGTCATCGTCGCCCTGGTCATGGGCGGCGGCTGGTGGAGCGCGCCGCGCGACCTGACCATCCACGTCCCGCCTGACCTGCGCTCGGGCAGCACCCGCAAGTGGTGGGAGGTGCCGCCCGAATCGGTCTATGCGTTCACGTTCTACGTGTTCCAGACCCTCAATCGCTGGCCGACGAATGGCGAAGAGGACTACGCGCGCAACCTCCACACGCTCTCGCCGTACCTCACGCCGTCCTGCCAAGCCTTCCTGCGCGCGGACTACGACTACCGCCGCAGCACGGGCGAGCTGCGCCAGCGCGTGCGCGGCATCTACGAAATCCCTGGCCGCGGCTACGGCGACGACCCTACGGCGCGCGTGCGCACGGTCTCCGATCGCGACTGGGTGGTGACGCTGGACATCACCGCGGACGAGTACTACGGCGCGGAACAAGTCAAGCGCGCCCTGGTGCGCTACCCCGTGAAAGTCACCAAAGTGGACATCGACCCCGCGCGCAATCCGTTCGGCCTGGCGCTCGACTGCTACGCCGGCACGCCCCAGCGCATCAGCACCCCGGAGCCGACGCGCCCGGCATCCGGCGGCCTGTCTCCGCAAGCGCCTCAAGGAGGAACCACCCCATGAAGCATCCTGTACTCGCGCTGCTGGGGCTGCTGGCCGTGGCCGCCGCACCCATCGCCCAGGCGGTGGAAATCCTGCGCTGGGAGCGCATGCCGCTGGCGGTGCCGCTGAAGGTCGGCCAGGAGCGCATCGTGTTCATCGACCGCAACGTCCGCGTCGGCGTGCCTGCGGGCGTGGGCGAGCGCCTGCGCGTTCAAAGTGCGGGCGGCGCCGTGTACCTGCGCGCCAGCGAGCCGATCGAGCCGACACGGCTGCAATTGCAGGACGCCGAC
>JAKOYD010000022.1 GCA_029780695.1 Pseudomonadota bacterium | reverse complement strand
ACGCCCGTGGCGCGCCTGCACCTGGCGCCTTCGCTGCCCCATGCGGTGGCAGACATGGGCCTCATCACCGCGCAGCTGCGCTTTGACTACCAGGGACACGTGGGCTGGTGGGCCGGGCAGGAGCTGGGTGTGCTGGTGCCAGGCGCCGACGGCGGCCAGGTGCTGCTGCAGCGCGACGCGGCGGCCGAGCTGGCGGCCATCGAACGCCTGATGGGCCTGGGCCTGTTGGCCACCGAGGATGGCCTGTTCGGCATTCCGGGTGAACGCTCGCAGAACGACTGGATGCACTGGGCGGACAATGGCTTCGAGGTGCTTCGAAACGCCGGTTTTGACATCACGCTGGATGCGGCCCTGGACGGCTGGATCCAGCACGCCGACACGCTGGACGTGGCGCTGCAGCCCGAGGGCGGGGACGCGGCCACGTCGCCGTGGTTTGCACTGTCGCTGGGCCTGGAGATCAACGGCGTTCGCCACAACATCCTGCCGTGGCTGCCCGATCTGATCGCGGCCGCTGCCGCCCAGCCGCTGGACCCGATCACCGGTTTGCCCCGGCTGCCCTCGCACGTCTACCTGCCGTCGCTCGGCGGCGCAGCGTTTGTGCGCCTGCCCACCGACACCCTGCGGCCGTGGATGGCGGCGCTGATGGATCTGGTGGGCGACCGTGCCCGGGACTTCCGTGGGGACAGCCTGAAGCTCTCGCGCATGGACGCCCTGCGCACCAGCGCTGCACTGGGCGAAGGCGCCGTGTGGCAAGGCGCCGATGCCTTGCGTGCCATGGTGGCGCAGTTGCGGGGCGCCAGTGCCTTGCCCGAGGTACCCCAGCCCGCCAGCGTGCGCGCCACGCTGCGCCCGTACCAGCAACAGGGCCTGAACTGGCTGCAGTTCCTGCGTGCCCACGGACTGGCCGGCGTGCTGGCCGACGACATGGGCCTGGGGAAGACGCTGCAGACTCTGGCGCACATCCAGGTTGAAAAAGACGCGGGCCGCCTGACGAACCCCGCCCTCATCATTGCGCCCGTGAGCCTGATGGGCAACTGGCAGCGCGAGGCCGCGCGCTTTTGCCCCAGCCTGCGCTGCCTGGTGCTGCACGGCGCAGGCCGCCATGCCGTGGCCGACGCGGTGGCCGAGCACGACGTTGTCATCGCGCCGTATTCGCTGCTGCAGCGCGACCGTGCGCGCTGGCTGGCGCACCAGTGGCATCTGGTGGTGCTGGACGAAGCCCAGAACATCAAGAATGCCAGCACCCACGCCGCGCAGGTGGTGAGCGAAATGCAGGCGCGCCACCGGCTGTGCCTGTCAGGCACGCCCATGGAAAATCACCTGGGCGAGATCTGGAGCCTGTTCCACTTTCTGATGCCGGGGTTCCTGGGCAGCCAGCAGCGCTTCAAGGAGGTGTTTCGCACGCCCATCGAAAAGCAGGGCGACAGCACGCGCATGGCGCAGCTGCGCGCGCGCATCACGCCCTTCATGCTGCGCAGGACCAAGGCGCTGGTGGCGGCTGAGCTGCCGCCCAAGGTGGAATCCGTGATGCCCGTGGAACTCGGCGGGGCGCAGGCCGATTTGTATGAAACCATCCGGCTGGGGATGGAGAAAACCGTGCGTGACGCGCTGCAGAGCAAGGGGCTGGCCAAGTCGCAGATCACCATCCTGGACGCGCTGCTCAAACTGCGGCAGGTGTGCTGTCACCCCCAGCTGCTGCCGCTGGATGCCGCCCGAAAGGTCAAGACATCGGCCAAGCTGGAGCAGTTGATGACGCTGTTGCCCGAGATGCTGGCCGAAGGGCGGCGAATATTGCTGTTCTCGCAGTTCACCAGCATGCTCACGCTGATCGAGGTCGAGCTGAAAAAGCGTGGCCTGCCCTGGGTCAAGCTCACCGGGCAGAGCCAGAGGCG
>JAKOYD010000180.1 GCA_029780695.1 Pseudomonadota bacterium | reverse complement strand
CACCTCGGTGGCGGGCAACGACACCGTGCGCCTGTTCTCCCAGATGGCCGAGTTCGGCATCAGCCGCAATGTGCAGGTGGTGGGCGCCTCTGGCACGGTCACCTCGCAGAACCTGCCCGCCATCGGCAAGGCCGCCGACGGCTTCGTCACCGGCGTGGGCTACGCCACGGGCATCGACTCACCCGAAAACCGCAAGTTCCTAGCCGAGTTCGAGGCCGCCAACAAGGCCAAGCCCGACCTGTACGGTGCCGACAGCTACGGCGTGCTCTTCTTCTACAAGGCGGCCGTCGAGAAAGCCGGCAGCACCGACACCGACAAGGTGCGCGCCGCCATGCGTGGCCTTCAGTGGGCCACGCCGCAGGGTGCCAAGACCATGCGCGCTGGCGATCACCAGGCCATGCAGGACATGTACGCCATGCGAGTGAATGGCGGCCAGTTCGAGCTGGTGGGCCGGGTCAAGGCAGAGGCTGCGATCGGCCCGGACGTCTGCACCCGCTTCTGAAGCTGGGGACATGAGCATGAGCAACGTCCTGGACTGGTTGCAGTTCGTACTGGCCCCTCAGATGATCAATGGCATGTCCATCGGTGTCGCCGTGGTCCTGATGGCGTTGGGCCTGACCATCATCTTTGGTCTGCTGGACGTCATCAACATGGCGCATGGTGAGTTCTATGCCATCGGCGCCTATCTGGCCGTGGCCCTCCTGGGCCTGGGCCTGTCTTTCTGGTGGGCCCTGGTGCTCACGCCACTGCTGATGGCGGTGCTGGGTTATGTCACCGAGCGCGGCCTGATACAGCGGGTCTTCCACAGCAAAGACCGGCACACCTTGACCCTGCTGCTGACCTTCGGCATCGCCGTGGTGCTTGAAGACGCACTCAAGATCGCCTTTGGCGCCAACCCGCTGCGCGTAGAGGCGCCCATCACCGGTGCGACCGAGATAGTGGGCCTGTTCTTTCCCAACTACCGGCTGTTCGTGATGGTGTTTGGCGCAGCGCTGATCGCCGGCGTCTGGCTGCTGGTGTTCCGGACCTCGGTGGGCGCTGTGGTGCGGGCGGCCGCGTACGACCGCCACATGAGCGCCTCGCTGGGGGTGCCGGTCCAGCGGGTGTACGCCGCCACCTTCGCCTTCGGTGTCGCCCTGGCCGGCATGGCGGGGGTGTTGCTGGCGCCGATCTACTCGGTGTTCCCCACCATGGGCCGCGACTTCGTGTTGATCGCCTTCAGCGTCGTCATCATCGGCGGCATGGGCTCCATCAAGGGGGCCGTGCTGGCGGGGCTT
>JAKOYD010000162.1 GCA_029780695.1 Pseudomonadota bacterium | reverse complement strand
TCCTGCGTTTCCTGGTCGATGTTGGCGCTGCCTTCCATCAGCACGGCTGCGTTGACGCCCTTCATCTGCAGGTTGTTGGTGGTGGCCACGCCGCGCTCGATGCGCACATCGCCCCGCACAAAATCGAATGCAAAACCTTCGCTGAACACATCGCGAAAATCGAGAGTCAGCCGACGCGGCAGCGACTGCAGACTGAGAACGCCCAGCAACTTGGCCAGCCCGGGGTCAGCCTTCAGAAACTGGCCGGATTCGACATTCAGGTTGATCTGCCCGGTCATGCTGCGATAGTCGGGGCTGAACGGCGCCCCAATCCAGCCCACCTGCCCCTCCATGCGGCCCTTGCCACGCCGCACCACGTTGGCCATGCCCAGGCGGGCCAGCAGGTCGCCCGAATCGCGGATATCGAGCTTGAAGCTCAGCACCGTGCGCCGCTCTGCAGCGCGGGGGCCGGCCGCAGCGGCGTTGAGCACCGCCCAGTTGCCACTGGCGGTGAACGCAGCCTCGGGCGCGGTGATATTGAACTTGGACAGGCGCCATTCACGCAGCACGCCCTCACCGCCCCGGTTCTGGGCCTCCATCTCCACCCGCCCCAGCCGCTTGCCCCGCAGCTCAAAGTCGTCCACCACAATGTCCAGCGCGGGCAAGTTGCCCGGTTGCTCGTTGAGCAGCTCTTCGACCTGGGTCACATCGCTTTGCGGCATGTTCACACGCGACAGGCGGGCAAACAAGCGGCCGTTGCTGAACTCGGGCGACCCGGGCTGGCGGTATTCCAGATAGCCATTGAGTTCGGTGGCATCAAGGTTGGCACGCCAGATGGTGCCCTCACGCAGCGCGCCTGCCACCACGTTGTGCAAGGTGCGGCCTTGCAGAGTGAGTTCCCGCGCACGCAGCGCCAGTGTGGTGGGCAGATAGTCCTGCGCCATGGCCTGCCCCGCAGGTGCGGCGGTCGCTCCAGCGCTGCGCGCGGTGGGCTCGGCGGCAGTGGCCCGGGTGAGCACATCGTCCCACGCATCCACGTCCAGCTTGCCCTGGTTGATGTTGGCGGCCACACCTTGTGCAGGCATCGGGGCGGACTCGCCGTTGCTCAGGCCCACGCCGATGGCGCCGCGCAGCACGCGGGGCTGGGGGCCGCTCAGG
>JAKOYD010000152.1 GCA_029780695.1 Pseudomonadota bacterium | reverse complement strand
GTGCTGACGCGCTGCTGGCGCGGCTCATGGCATTGCAGGCCAAGTACGGCGAACGCTTCGCACCGCGCGCAGGTTGGGACAACGCCGTGCTGCGCGAACCCGTGGCTTGAAGGAAACGCGGGGTCAGAGTCGACTTTTGCGATGAACTCTCGAAGCACTTGGGAGGCAGGGTTGCGAAAGTCGACTCTGACCCCGCTTTTGTTTAGAACTCCGGCCCGGCCAGCCGCAGATTTGCGCGCAGATAGGCACGCAAGCGCGGCCCGGCCGGTTCCGGCGGCGGCCCACCGAGATGGCGTTGCAACAGGGTTTCCATCGCGAACAGATAGGCCTCGCGCGGGATCGGATCGACCGGCGCATGCCCACCACCCGGTTCCACCAACAAGCTGACCGGCTGCCCGAGCGTGCGCAAGCGCGCCACATAGTCAGTCACGTCACGAATTGCGACGGTGCGGTCGGCACTGCCGGCCATGATCAAGAGTGGACGCCGCATCCTTGCCACGTTCACCCGGGGCGACTGTGCATGCAGGCGCGCATAGGTTGCAGGATCACCGCCATCCAACGACAACGCGCGCAGCGTCTGCCGCAACGACCGGTCGGGCAGGTCGCCTTGCTCGCCGGACTCGACCAACCAGCGCATCGCCCAGCCCAAATCAGCGGGCGGTGAACCGGCCACGCCAACCTTGAACAGCTCCGGCTGGAAGGTCAGGCCCAGCAGCGTCGAATACCCGCCGAAGGAATGGCCGACGATGCCCACCCGCGCCTTGTCGCCGATGCCCTGCGCCAGCAGCCAGCGCACGCCCTCCACGATGTCCTGCTGCACGCGGCCGTTGCCGTAATCACCGTTCGAAGAAAACGTATACGCGCGTCCATGCCCGGTGGAGCCGCGGAAATTCGACTGGAATACCACGTAGCCGCGATTGGCGAGGAACTGCGCGGTGCCGTCGTAACCCGCGCGGAAGTGGTTGATCGGGCCGCCGTGCACTTGCGCGATGAGTGGTGCGTGCGCGGCGTCCACGCCCGGCGGCAGCAGCACGAAACCGTGCACGCGCAGCCCATCGGAGGCGACATAGGACACCGCGAGCTTGCGCGCGAGGTTCGATTCGGGCGGCGAGTTGGCGGTGATCCCGGGATCGTCGAGGATCCGTCGCAGGTCGCCGTTGCGCGGGTCGTAGAGGTACCAGCGCGGATCGCGCAGGTTCGCCGCACGTTCGCGCACCAGCCAATGCGCCGAAGGACCGCTGCCGGCTTGCAGGCCGATGTCGCGGCCGGGGAATTTCGCGGCGATGGCGGCCACCGTGGCCTGCGCATCGCCGATTCCGTACGTCGCGGCGACGGTGCTGCGGTAGCTCGCCGCCAGCGGCTGCAAGGTGCGTGGATCGATCACCACGTCATCGAGGTCGGCCTCGCCGCGCGGATCCTGGTGCAGGGTCTGCAACCTGTCGTTTGCGTCCAAGCGCAGCACGCGGCGAAAATTCCCATCGAATCCGTCGCCGGGATTGCCGGTCATCAGCAGGCTGCCATCGGCACGCGCCGCCAGCAGGTCCAGTCGCTGCATCGGCCGCAGGCGCAGCACTTCGCGCAGCGTTGCGTCGGTGTGCAGCCGATACAGCGCATCGTGGCCGCCCTCGAAACGTGTCAGCGCGACGACACGGCCTTGTGCATCCAGTGCGATGTCGTGGATCCAGCGCGTATCTTCGCGCAGTACGGTGCGCTTGCCATATGCGTCCATACGCACGATTCGCCATCGAACGGCAGGCCAGCGTTCGCCCTTGCCGGCGGCGACGCGTTCGCCCAGCAACACGGCGGCCGGCTGCGACAGATCGAGCTTGATCACCCGCCGCCGCTCACTGCCGCCCAGCGGCACGCGCACACCGCTGCGGCCGTCAATGCCGACAATGGTCAGCGCACGTGGCGCACGCAGGAACAACCAGCGGCCATCGCGCGACCACATGACTTGTTCAGCCTGAGTGCTGCCGACCAGCATGTGCGGGTTGCCGTCGCCGGTCGGCAACAGCCACAGCGCGCGCGAATCCTTCTGCTCGCGCAGATAGGCCACCGCATCGCCGGCTGGCGAAAGCTCGGCGGCCACCAGCGTGCGGTTTTCGAGGAAGGCCACGCGCGGCAGGCGTGGTGCTAGCGGCAAGGCGCGCTGTGCGGTCTCTGCGGCGCGCAGGCTTTCAATGGCTTGCGCGTGCAAGGTGTGCGGCGCAAGCAGCAGGGCGCACAGCGCCAGCATGCCACACAGGGTTCGAAGTATTGTCATTGTCGTGTCCTCGTCCCTGCTGGCTCAGGCCGCGACCGGCTGCGCGCTCGGTGCAGCCATCGGCAAGGGTTCGCGACGCGGGTACAGCAACCACAGACTGACCAGCGCCGGCAGCCCGACCACGCCACACAGCACGACCCAGCCGATGCGGCCACGCATCGAAAGCTGCAACCTGCGAGATAGCCAGACCGCGCCCAGCAGCGACAGCAGGCAACACGCACCCGCCAGCCACAGCACCGACGCCGGCATCGGCTCGGGCTTGGCGCGCAGCGGATCCTGCGCCGCGAACAGATCCTGCGCACCCAGGCAGAGCGCGCGCAGCACCGGCGACAGCCAGCTGTTGCGGTTGGTGTAAACCGATGGCAGGTCGATCGACAACGCGCGGCGCGCAACGATCCGCACACGACCCTTGCCGTCCACCCGCAGCACCTGCTGGAACGGATGCTGCAATTCACCGCTCCACACGCCCCAGGTGTAGGTGTAGGACACCAGGTAACCGTCCAGCAGTTCGATCACGTCCATCCGGCTGAGATTGCCGACCTGGCCTGGCATCGCCACCCGCAGCAGTGGTTGCAGCAGGTCGAGCCCGTTCATCGCCTCGCGGCCGGGATAGAAATAGGCGGCGCGGTTGCTGAGCACCAGGATGTTGTCGCCGGCCGGTTGCGGCGGGCTGGCCATCACTTCGCCCTGCGGCAGGCGAATGCGCTCGAACATGCGCTGCTGTTCGCTGTCGTACTGGTAGGCGGCGTCCGCGTTGTACAGGTAGGTGGCGCCGTAGGGCATGGTCGGCGCGGGGAATGCGGCCTGCTGCTCGCCCACGCCCATCTCGCCGATCCGGCGCTGGTCGCGCAGGCCGCGGGTGACGAAACGCGCACGGTCGTGGCTGTACACCAGCCACAGGTTGTTCTCGTCGTCGCCGAATTCCAGCGGCGACAGGTTGGTCATGCTGCCCTGCACCGGCAGGTTGCGCAGCGGATAGCGCGTGTAAACGTCGGACAATGCGATCTGTTCGCGCCACAGTGCGGCCTCGGGGTCGCGGCTGTTCTTGATGCCGAGCAGCAGCATGTCCTTGCCTTCGGCGCGATCGGCTTCGATGGTGCCGTCCATGGGCGGAACCGGCATGTTGAGCGGGTGCGTACCAGCGACCGTCCACGCCACTTCCACGCCGTAGCCAAGCATCCACACCAGGAAATACGCGCCCAGTTGCACCGGCAGCGCGATCACCAGCACCGCCGCGGGATTGCGCGATGGCGCGGCCGGGTCCGGCTTGAACGCGATCGCCAGCATCGCCGCGAGGAAGGCGATGACGACGAGTTGCAGGCCCAGCATCGCCACGCCCGAGGCCTGCGCATACATGAACAGGTTCGGCAGCAGGAATGCGGCGAACGAATAGCGGCGATTGCCGGCCATCGCGTACGCGCCGGCGAGGTAGCCAGACACCGCGATCAGCCATGCCGCAATCGGCAGCAGCCAGTGGCGCAGGTCGACCACGCGCGCAGTCATCGTGTCCTGGTACAGCGCAACCAGCGCGATCGGCAGCGCCACCGCGGCCAGCAGCAATATCATGCCGGCGCCGCTCAGCGCGCCGGCGATGCGCAGGCGGTGCAGCGGGCGATGCAGCAGGCTCAGCCACTGGTTCGGCTTGCGGTACGTGCCCATCTGGTACATGCCCAGCAGGGCACCGGCCACGGCATACACTGCGGCGAATACTTGGTAGACGAACAGCGGCTGCTGCGCCATGTCCACCATGCGACTGAGAAAGCCCAGCACGGCGAGATTGACGATGGCGGCGATGC
>JAKOYD010000105.1 GCA_029780695.1 Pseudomonadota bacterium | reverse complement strand
CGCCCCGTGCTGCGCTGGATCGCCAAGAGCAAAACCCCCGAAATCTTCACCGCCGCCGCGCTGCTGCTGGTGGTGGGCATTGCCTACCTGATGGTGCTGGTGGGCCTGTCGATGGCGCTGGGCGCCTTCCTCGCCGGCGTGCTGCTGGCCGACAGCGAATACCGGCGCGAGCTGGAGGCCGACATCGAGCCCTTCAAGGGCCTGCTGCTCGGGCTGTTCTTCATCGCCGTGGGCATGAGCATCGACTTCGGTGTCATCTTGCGCTCGCCCGGCCTCATGGCCGCCATCCTGGTCGGCTTCCTTGCGGCCAAGGCGGTGGTCATCTACGCCCTGGCCAAGGTGGTCGAGATTCCCTACCAGGAGCGCCCCGTCTTTACCCTGCTGCTGGCGCAGGGCGGCGAGTTCGCGTTTGTGGTGTTCCAGGCCGCGGCGGGTGCCAGCGTGTTCCCGGCCGAAACCGCCTCGCTGCTGATTGGTGCCGTGGCGTTGTCGATGCTGATCAGCCCGCTGCTGCTGGTGCTGCTGGACCGCGTGCTGCTGCGCCGCTATGCCCAGCTCAAGACCGCCAAGCCCCAGGCCGAGGAAATCTCCGAGCCCCAAGAGGCACCCATCATCGTCGCGGGCTTCGGCCGCTACGGGCAGATCGTCTCGCGCGTGCTGCTGGCCCAAGGCATCCCCACCACCGTGCTGGACCACAGCGTGGACATGCTGGAGATAGCGCACACCTTCGGCTACCGCGTGTTCTACGGCGACGCCACACGCCTCGACCTGCTGCGCATTGCCGGGGCCGAACACGCGCGCATCCTCGTGGTGGCCGTGGACGATGCCGAGCAGTCCCTGCAAATCGCCAAGCTGGCGCGCGAGCACTTCCCGCACCTGCAGATCGTGGCCCGCGCACGGGATGTGACCCACTGGAACAAGCTGCGCGACCTGGGCGTGACACTGGTGCAGCGCGAGCTGTTCGAGTCCAGCCTGCAAAGCGCCCACACCGTGCTGGAGCTGATGGGCCTGCCCCCCGCGCAAGCCACCGCCATCACCCAGCGCTTTCGCACCCACAACATCGCGCTGGCCGACCGCATGTACCCGCACCACAAGGACCGCGCCAAGTTCATTGCCGTGGCGCGCGAAGGCCGCAACCAGTTTGCGGAGCAGATGGCAAGGGAGCGGCAGGAGAGTGCGGCGCTGAACGCCACGGGGGCGGAGTACCCGGGCTATGGA
>JAKOYD010000093.1 GCA_029780695.1 Pseudomonadota bacterium | reverse complement strand
ATGCGCGCTTGGCGCGGGCGATGGCATGGCCGCCAATCACCGTTTTGCCACCACCGGTGGGCACGCGCAGGCAGACCACCGGCACATCGTCCGCAGCCAATGCTTCAGGCGCGTGGTAGGGAATGCGGAAGCCGAAATTGGCCTGCGTGCATTGCTCGAACGCCAACCGGCTGGCCTGCCGGGTGCCGGGGTTGGCCTCGGACTGCGCACGCCATGCGTGCAGGAAGGCCTCGTAGCGATCCAGCACTTCGCTCTGGTAGTCCTTCAAACTCATGCGCGGTGGTCCTTGGGTGTGCGTGGCGTCTTGCGCTGCGTCGCGATGGGCTTCAATGCATGGGTGGCCGCGTCGAAATCGCGATCCACCGCCTGCGGTAGCGTTGCCCGCTGTTTGCGCCATAGGTCGTATTGCTGCTGCGCGTGCTGTAGCGCATCGGCATGGCTGACGCGCCCGCCATGGGTGAGCAGTTCGCGTCCGCTCAGGCGCAGGAAGTCGTCGAGCTTGGCGATCCAGCCCGCCATCGTCATCGGCTGCCGGTTCAGTGCCTGCAATTCGGCGAATTCCAGATAGGCGGTGACGATGCGGTTCAGCGCTTCCAGCTCATCGGCCTGCAGATAATTCTTGGCGATCGGCGCATCCTGCTTGCGCGGTTGATCGGCGCTGGTGCTGGTCATGCCCATGTTGGGCTGCCCGGCATCGGCACGCGCCACCACCACTTCGGCGGCGGTGTGACCGTGCGCGGCCCAGTGCATCTTGTTCTGCACCGTCTGGAAGAAGCGCTGGCTGGCCTCGGCGGCGGGGTCGTAATCGATGCTGGTGGCGTAGATATCCAGCACCTTGCGCCAGAACATCCGCTCCGAAGAACGGATATCGCGGATGCGCGCCAGCAGTTCCTCGAAGTAGCCATCGTCCGGGCCACGCTTGAGGCGTTCGTCGTCCATGGCGAAGCCCTTGACCAAGTACTCCGACAGGCGCTGGCTGGCCCATTGGCGGAACTGCACGCCACGCGGCGAGCGCACCCGGTAGCCCACGGCCAGGATGGCGGCCAGACTGTAGTGATCCACCAGCCTGCGCACCTCGCGTGCGCCTTCGGTTTGAACCATTCGGAATTTCCGAATAGTTCGTTCAGGTTCAAGCTCGCCCTCGGCATAGGCGTTGGCCAGATGCTCGTTCACCGTAGGTACCGAGACTTGATACAGCTCGGCAATCTGCCGTTGCGCCAGCCACACGCTGTCCCCTTCCAGCCGCACCTCGATGCGGGTGCGGGCATCCTCGCCGCG
>JAKOYD010000066.1 GCA_029780695.1 Pseudomonadota bacterium | reverse complement strand
CTACCGCATCGTCATCGACCAGACGATGCTGGTGAACGTGCTGCAGACCGACCCGCGCGAGGCGGCCGATGTGCTGAGCCTGCGCATGCTGGCCACCCTGGTGCTGGGCGGCCTGCTGCCGGCTTGGGCGGTGTGGCGCACGCCGGTGCACTTCGGCCGGCTTGGCGCCCGCCTGGGCCGCAACCTGGGCGGCCTGCTGCTGGGCCTGGCCCTGGTGGTGGCGGCGGTGCTGGCGAGCTTCCAGCCGCTGTCGTCGACGATGCGCAACCACAAGCAGCTGCGTTACCTGATCAACCCGCTGAACAGCATCTACGCCTTGGGGCTGGTGGCCAGCGAGCCGCTGCGCCGCAATGACCGCGTGCTGCTGCCGCTGGGCGAGGACGCCCGCCCGGGCCCGAGCCATGCACCCGGCGCGACCCCGCCGAACAAGCCGCCGCTGCTGCTGCTGGTGGTGGGCGAGACCGCCCGCGCCGGCAACTTCAGCCTGAACGGCTACCTGCGGCCCACCAACGCCGAGCTGGCGAAACTGCCGGTGATCAGCTGGCGCAATGCCTGGAGCTGCGGCACCAACACCGCGGCGTCGGTGCCGTGCATGTTCTCGCACCTGGGGCGCGAGCAGTTCGCCGGCCGCAAGGCCAACCACGAGAACCTGCTCGACGTGGTGCAGCGCGCCGGCATGGCCGTGCTGTGGATCGACAACCAGGCCGGCTGCAAGGGCGTATGCGCCCGGGTGCCGAACGTGGAGACCACGGCGCTGAAGCATCCGCAGCTGTGCCCCGACGGCGAATGCTTCGACCCCATCATGCTCGACGGCCTGGACGCGCGCATTGCCGCGCTGCCGGCCGAGCGGCGCGCGCGTGGCGTGCTGCTGGTCATGCACCAGATGGGCAGCCACGGCCCGGCCTACCACAAGCGCGTGCCGCCGCTGGCCAAGCGCTTCCTGCCCGAGTGCAGCACCAACAACCTGCAGGACTGCAGCCGCGAGCAGCTGGTCAACGCCTACGACAACACCATTGCCTACACCGACCGGTTCCTGGCGCAGGCGATCAGCTGGCTGCAGCAGCGCGAGCAGGACAACGACACGGCGCTGCTGTACGTGTCCGACCATGGCGAGTCACTGGGCGAGAACAACCTGTACCTGCACGGCCTGCCCTACGCCATCGCGCCTGACGTGCAGAAGCGCGTGCCCTGGATCACCTGGCTGAGCCCTGGCTTCGCCCAGCGCCAGCGGCTGGATGTGGCCTGCCTGCGGGGGCGTGCCGATGCCGAGATCTCGCACGACCACCTGTTCCACTCGGTGCTGGGCCTGCTGGACGTGCAGACCGGCGTGTGGCAGCGCGCGCTGGACGCCTACGTCGGCTGCCGCGGCCGCTGATCGTCCAGCCCCGGGCGGGTGTCCGGCGCGTCCGGGGTATCCGGCCCGCCGCTGGGGCTGGCCGATCCGGCGGGCGCGTCCTGCAGCGGGGCCGTCGACAGCCCCTCCACCAGCTGGCCGCGCCCCTGGGCCTTGGCCCGGTAGAGCGCGGTGTCGGCGCGGTGCAGCAGCAGCTCCAGGTCGTCGGCGGCGATGTCGTCCTCGTCCTCCAGCACGGCCAGGCCGGTGCTGAAGTCCAGCGCGAACGGCAGGCTGGCACCGGCCCGCGACGCCAGCGCGGCGCGCAGCCGGCGGTCGAAGGCATGGCCGGCCTCGGCGCCGCTGCGCGCCAGCAGCACGCAGAACTCCTCGCCACCCCAGCGGCCGGCCAGGTCGCCCGGGCGCAGCGTGCCCTGCAGGGCCGTGGCGGTGAGCAGCAGCGCCTGGTCGCCCGCGGCGTGGCCATGGCGGTCGTTGATGGCCTTGAAGCCGTCGAGGTCGATCAGCAGCAGGCACAGCGGATCACCATGGCGGCGGGCCTGGGCGATCAGCGCCGTGGCGGCCTGCTGCAGCGCGCGGCGGTTCAGCAGGCCGGTCAGCGGGTCGGTGCGGGCCAGGGTGTGCAGCGCCCGCTCGGCCTCCTCGCGCCAGGCCACCAGCATGCCCACGGCATTGATCACCACGGTCAGGTTGCTCAGCAGCATGGCCGCCAGGTTCACCGGATGCGGCGTGCGCAGCGAGGGGTAGAGCTCGGTGTAGAAGACGCCCAGCACACCGCGCCAGGCGGTGACCAGGGCCACCGCGGCCAGCGAGGCCGCCATGATCAGCCGCCAGCGCCGGCTGGCCTGGGGCGCGGGCCAGATGAGGGCGAGGCTGATGGTGGCCATCTGCAGCGCCAGGCCGGTGTTGGACCAGCCGGCGCGGAACGGGTAGTGGCCGAAGCCCAGTGCGTAGCCCAGCGGCATGGCCAGCGCCAGCACCCAGACCAGGTGGCCGCCGGGGCGCGGGCCCAGCCAGCCGCGCATCGACTGCCACAGCATCGCCATGCCCGTCGCCAGGCCCGCCATCGCCAGCACCGACAGCGCCAGCTCCAGCCCCGGCCACTGGCGCGACACCACCAGGCTGGTCCAGCCGATGGTCTGCGCCACCAGGGCGCCCTGGGCCCAGCGCGCCGCCGGGCTGACATGCCAGCCCATGATCACCGGGATCGCCACCGACAGGGCGATCATGTTGATCATCATCACGACCAGCAGCGACTGGACGTCCAGCGTCATGGGTGCGTGCCCTTGAGTTGAACCGTGGAAGCGGTGCCCGCGCCGTGGCGGCTACTGGAACGCCACCTCGGCGAAGCTGCGCAGCTTGCGGCTGTGCAACTGGTCGAGCCGCTGGCGGCGCAGCAGTTCGATCGCCCGCATGCCGATGCGCAGGTGCTGGTCCACTCGTTCACGGTAGAAGGCGTTCGCCATGCCGGGCAGCTTGATCTCGCCGTGCAGCGGCTTGTCGCTCACGCACAGCAGGGTGCCGTAGGGCACGCGGAAGCGGAAGCCGTTGGCCGCCAGCGTGGCGCTCTCCATGTCCAGCGCCACCGCGCGGCTCTGGCTGAAGCGGCGCTCCGGGCCCGGGTGCGGCAGCAGCTCCCAATTGCGGTTGTCGGTGCTGGCGACGGTGCCGGTGCGCAGGATCTTCTTCAACTCGTAGCCGTCGAGCTGGGTCACGTCGCCCACGGCGCGCTCCAGCGCCTGCTGCACCTCGGCCAGCGCCGGGATCGGCACCCACAGCGGCAGCTCCTCGTCGAGCACATGGTCCTCGCGCACGTAGGCGTGGGCCAGCACGTAGTCGCCCAGCTGCTGGGTGTTGCGCAGGCCGGCGCAGTGGCCCAGCATCAGCCAGGCATGCGGGCGCAGCACGGCGATGTGGTCGGAGATGTTCTTCGCGTTCGCCGGGCCGACGCCGATGTTGACCATGGTGATGCCCGAGTTGTCGGGCCGCACCAGGTGGTAGGCCGGCATCTGCGGCAGGCGCGGCGGCGCGGCGCCCAGGGCGTCGTCGGGCTGGGCCGCCTGGCCGGCGCGGCGGGTGACCACGTTGCCCGGCTCGACGAAGGCCACGTAGTCGTCGCTCTCGGCCGCGTGCTTGGGCCAGTCGCCCAGCAGCCCGCCCTGGCCCATGGGCTTGGCCATCATCTCGTGGCCCAGGCGCACGAACTCGTCGATGTAGAACTGGTAGTTGGTGAAGAGCACGAAGTTCTGGAAGTGCTCGGGCGCGGTGCCGGTGTAGTGGCGCAGGCGCTGCAGCGAATAGTCCACCCGCGGCGCGGTGAACAGCGCCAGCGGCTGCGCCTCGCGCGGGCCGGGCTCGAACGTGCCGTTGGCGATGCCGTCGTCCATCGCCGCCAGGTCGGGCAGGTCGAACACGTCGCGCATCAGCAGCCGCCGCTCGGCGCTCATCGTGCCCTCGACATGGTCGTGCTGGGCGAAGCTGAAGTGGATCGGGATCGGCTGCTTGCTCATGCCCACCTCGATCGGCCCGCCGTGGTTGCGCAGCAGCAGGTCGAACTGCTCGCGGTAGTAGCTGGCGAAGAGAGCCGGCCGGGTCAGCGTGGTCTCGTAGGTGCCCGGCCCGGCGACGAAACCGTAGCTCAGCCGGCTGTCGGCCCGGGCCACCGTGTCGGTGCGCACCCGCACGAACGGGTAACAGGCGCGGATGCGGCCGGCGGGCGTGTGGCCGGCGACGAAGTCCTGCAGGCTGCGGCGCAGGTGGGCGATGCCGGAGTCGTAGATCGTGGCCGCGTGGGCCAGCGCCGCGTCGGCGTCGGAGAAGCTCTGGGTGACGATCAGCGTGGGGGTTGTCATGGCCGATTGTCGCCAAACCCAGCGCCGTCACCCAAGTGGTCTTCGCAGTTCGGCTGGCGTGCCTGTTCGCGACCCACGCGCAGTGTGACGAGATCGTAGCGGCAGGTCAGGCGACGCTGGCTCCGCTGCCGCTACGCGTGCGTAGCCAGTCGATCGCCGACTCCACGCCCAGTGCCGCAAGGATACCCAGCAAAGGCATGGCGGGTTCGCGATAGCGCGAGCCTGCGTAGAAGATCATGTGCACCGCGGTGTAGACGCCTACGCACAGCCAAAGGAGTGCAACCTGGCGGTTGCGTTTTGCAGCGAAGAGCCAGGCAGACAGCGCGGCGCCAGCTATCAACAGGTACTGGAGCAGCCAGATGAAGCGAAGCCAACGCTCAATCCTGGACGGCTCTCCCTTGCCCTGCTGTGCGGGCAGTGACCAGAAATAGACGGCCTTGCGCAGCGCAAGCTCCGCGAACTGCCGGGGATTGGACAGTATCCATGCCACGGCATCGTCACGCAGTACCTTGGATGCTTGCACTTCGCCCGTCTTGCGCAAGGCTTCCCACGTCGGACCTCTCGGCGTCTCGGAGATCGAGATGAAATTGCCGGTGGCTGCCGGGTTGTTTCCCAGGTAGAGATTGAAGCCGCCGTTGGTGTTGAGCACTGGTGCACCCAGGACCATGGCATTGCGCGCCATCCAGGGAGAAGCGACCAGCAGGCATGTGCCTGCAACGACGCCGACTAGGGCGATGTGATGCCGTTTCCCCACAAGTTTGCTGCTGTCGGCGAGAAGCAAGGCTGCCACGGTCGCGGCCAGCAGACTCAGTGAGGCGTTGCCGGTCACCGCGAGCACGCCGTACAGCGCACCGCATCCCGCAGCCACTGCGAACGTTGGACGCTGCATCAACCGTAGTGAACACCAGACCGTACCCAGCATCAAGGGAATCATCAGGTGCTCCTTGAAGAGGTAGACACCGTAGACAGCGGCGGGGAGGTACAAGGCCCAGATTGCTGCTGCGCAGAGCCGGCCGAAGCGGGATGCGCCAGCCTGCGCTGCCACGGCCCAGACCAAGACGATCGCTGCAAGTCCGAGCAGCGTGTTGGCCAGCCGTGCGAATAACAGGTTCTCGCCGAAGACCTGGAACAGTGGCGCCAGGACCAGTATGGGGTAACCCGCGTTGTACATCGCGTAGTTACCCATGAAATCTAGGACGCCTCGGCCTCGGAGCAGGTTCTGCGCCATGCTCAGGTACGCTGTTTCGTCACTCTGCGGTACATGGTTGAGAAGCGCGATGGCGGAAAGTCGCAGCGCGCATCCCGCGAGCACGATAATGGCCAGAAGCGCGAGTTCCGGCGCCTGCGACAACCAGCGGATTAGTCTCACTCAGCTTCTCCCAACAACGAGAACTCCGAGGCAGACCAGAGCCACGCCGAGGACACGCGCTGACGTCACGTTCTCGCCGGAGACAAAGCCCACCCCAACGCTCAGCGCGAACCCGAGCCCGACAAGCGGATAGGCTTTGCTGACATCCCACTTCGACAGCACGTACAACCAGATCACCGCCCCCAGGCCATAGAGCAGGAAGCCGAGGATCACGTTGCGTTCTGTCAGCACCGCCAAGAGTCCATGGGGAAGTTCACGGCTCTGCGCATTAGCTGCTGTGACGCCGGACTTGAGCAGGAACTGCGCAGCCACCGACAGCACGATGCTCAGTAGTGCGGCGAGTGCAGTCTTCATATCGACAAGTTGAGTTTCAGGAAGTAGGCAACCAGCATCGTCGCGACGATGCACGCAAGCACGATGCGACTGCCGCCATCGCGCAACGCATAGACGATGGGATCGTCATGCATTTCTCCACGGGAGGTCTTGATCCAGAGCCTTCCAAGCCAGTACACCAACCCGATCGCGATCAACCACAGCAATATCGGTGTTCCGTAGCGTGCCTGAGTGTCCGGCGCATTGATGAACAGCCCAAACACTACAACCGCACTGAGCGCGGAACTGACGCCCATTGGCCACAAGACGGTCAAATCTGTGATGCGGTAGTCGCGACCCTTGGTCGAAAGGCCGCCCGTCTTTTCAAGCGCGACGAGTTCGGCGCAACGCTTGACCAGCGCAAGGCTGAGAAAGATGAACAGCGAAAAAGCCAGCAGCCAGGCACTCACTGGAATGGTGATGGCGGCCGACCCGGCCAGGATGCGTAGCGTATAAAGGATGGACAGCATCAGCACGTCCAAGAGGACATACCCCTTGAGTGCCCAACTGTACAGGCTGGTCAGCGCCACATAGATCACCAGAAAGCCGAAGAATACAGGCGAGACCCAGGCCCCCAGCGCCAGTGCGGTGACCATTGCTGCGAAAGCAACCACTAAGCCGTGCGCGATCGGCAACCGCCCAGATGCAAAGGGCCTGAATCGCTTGCGCGCATGTCGTCTATCGTTGTCCAGATCCCAAAGATCGTTGACGATGTATGTCGCCGAGGCAGCCAGCGAGAGAGAAAGAAACGCCACCAGCAGTGCCGACAACTTGGCGAGATCGAACAGCGACATCGCTGTGAGCAGCGGTACGAAGAGCAGCAGGTTCTTCAGCCACTGGTGAACCCGAAGCGCACGGCCCCAATCAGCCAAACTCGCCGGATCTGGGGGGAACTCGCGCTCGATGATCGTCTGGATGCCGAGTGCATCGCGAACGTTTGGCGACACGTTCACCAGCACCGCTGCGCTGGCCGACCGCCAGATCGGCAGGTCTGCGATGCTGTCGCCGGCATACACGAAGCTGGTTCCCACCTGTTGCCGGATCGCCTCCAGCTTGGCCAGCCCTTTGAGGTTGCAGTCAGTGGTCGTGGCCAGCACCGAGTCGAACAGCCCGGTGTGCCGTGCAACGGGTTCGGCGATCGAATGATGTGCGGCGGTCGCGAGCACGATGCTGCGGCCGATCAACTTCTGCTCACGCAGATAGTCAACCACCCCTGGCCGGTATGGCAGGCTGCTGACGTCAAGGGTGACCTTGCCGGCCACCATTGACTTGAAAACAGCTCTGCCCCTCGCTAGCCAGAACGGGAGGAATACCAGATTCACAGGCGAGGACTTGATCACCTTGACAACGGACTCGGCCAAGGTGTCGGTGGCCACGAGCGTGCCGTCGAGATCGACCACAAGCGGTGGCGCGGACATCGAAGTTTCCATGCCCGGCCTCAGTGCGTTGTCCGGGACGGAACCACCGTCAGTCCGATCGACTGGCGGCTGTAGCTGCAAACTCCAGAACAGACTTGCCGATTTCCCCGCAACCAAATTGTTTCACTGCCCATTCTGCAATCGCCCACCCTGGACCTGACTCCTGCGCAAATGGCCAAGCTTTCGTGAGAAGGCTGGCCGCACTTGGTCGCAACAAACAGTTGATTTGACATGCCGGTTGATGGTTGTGGAAGGATATTCCCCGAGTTGTCGTCGGCCATGGTGCGCGCAAGCTGTTCCAGTGCAGCGGCTGCCGACACCAGACGTCGCTGACGGCAGGCAGTCTGATGGAGCACACCAAGCTGCCGCTGTCGACCTGGTTCCTGGCGATTTACCTGATCAGCCAGGCCAAGACCGGGCTGTCGGCCTTGGCGCTCAAGCGCCAGCTCGGGGTGAGCTACCCCACAGCTTGGCTGCTGCACCAGAAGATCAACCGCGCCATGGCCCAGCGCGAGGACACCCACCGCCTGCGCGGCGCGGTCCAACTCGACGATGCCTACCTCGGTGGTGAGCGCTCGGGCGGCAAGGCCGGGCGCGGCTCGGAGAACAAGGTGCCGTTCGTCGCCGCCGTCTCGCTCAACGACAAGGGGCATCCGCTGTACGTCAAGCTCAGCATGGTCAGCGGCTTCACTTCCAAGGCCATCAGCCAGTGGGCCAGGGCCTGCCTGGAGCCGGGAACGTTCGTGCGCAGCGATGGCCTGGGCTGCTTCGCGGCCGTCGCCGACGCCGGCTGCGTGCACCGGCCCATGATCGTGGGCGACCTCCTGCCCCGCGACCTGCCTGAGCTCAAGTGGGTCAACACCGTGCTGGGCAACCTCAAGACCTCCCTGGCCGGGGCATACCACGCGCTGAAGTACCGCAAGTACGCCGCCAACTACCTCGCCGCCTTCGCCTATCGCTTCAACCGCCGCTTCGACCTGCGCGACCTCGTCGCGCGCCTGATCGTCGACGTGGCACGGGCCAAGCCAGACACTGCGGCAACCGTCAGGGACCATGCTGAGACACGTTTCTAATCAGGACG
>JAKOYD010000018.1 GCA_029780695.1 Pseudomonadota bacterium | reverse complement strand
CAGCGAAAGGACCGTCGAATCCATGTTGGCCAACAACGGCGTGATTCCATCGCCTTGGCTGTCCGACTACGTGCAGGTGCGCGCACCCTATCCGATGGGTGTGTGAGCCCCGGGCCACCCGCAGAGTCTCGGCTGAGTGGCCTTTGAGCCTCATGGCAGATCGACAACGCAGGTAGTGACCTCCCGCCACGAGCAACACCGGCCCCCGCCAGGCGCTTCTCATCGCGCACACGACGCCCCAGGACAACGGCTTCGTGCGCTGGCGCGGCGCACAACTCACAGCCATGGGACACGAGGTTTGGGCTGACGTGACGCGCTTGCATGGCGGCATCTCAACTGCGCAAATGGGGACGTTCGTCGACCGAAGCGCTCAAAGGCTTGGTACCGCGTCGTCACCAAGCTGCATGGCCACAGGCCGCTCGGTACGCTCGCGCAGCACCGTCAGGGCGCGCCTTGCCGCCGCCAGACCGGCTCCATCGGTCGGGAGCCCCGCAAAGCGCAACGGACCGGTATCGCCGATCAACTGCCACAGCAGCCGCTGATACGCCCCTGCGACCGCGCACTCCGCGAAGCGTGTCGGGTCGAGCCCGATGGGCACGGATCGACCGCCCACGCTCATCAGCGGGGGAAGCCTCGCCAAGCTGGAGGCCTTGAGCGTGCCATAGACCAGTTCGTCCGCCCGATGGATCGCCGTCTCGCTGGGCGCCAGGAGCGCTGCGGGCATGAGGCGCCGCAGGTGCGTGGAGGCGACGTGGGCGTCGTGGAACAGGCGGCGCAGCGAACCCATCGGTGAGAGGTCCTGGGCATGGGCTGGCATGCGGGGCAGCCGGTGGTGGGTCGATTGCGGCAGGCCGGCCGCGTCCAGCAGGTCTTCGCAGTAGGCGCGCGTCTTGGCTGGCGTGAGATCGCAGAGGACGTCGACCGGTACCACGCCGACGCGGCGTACCGCCCGAATCAGGCGCAGGAAGCGCAGAGGCGGCGAGATGTCCAGCCAGGTCGGTCGACCGCCTTTCGCCTCCGGAGGGAAATTGCCGTCCATGGCCAGGCAGCCGGCGATGCCCAGCGTGAGCAGGGGCCGGGGCGCATTCAGGTCGAGGTGCGGACAGAAGTGCGCGAAGGCGCGGAAGGCATCGCCGTACTGCGTAGGCTCTTTGGATTCCCAGGATGCGACATGGGTGCGGTGCAGACGATCTGCCGACGCAGCGTCCCCGCGCCGGCGGAACGACTCCGCGGCGTGGGCGTAGGCCCAATGCTGGTCGAGCACCGCACAGCACTCGGCGATCGCGACGCTGGAGAGTTCGGGGTAGTCGCATTGGGCCAGTGCACGGCCATAGCTGCCGGTCGGCGCGCGCTCCCGCGCCAATGCCTTCAGCGCCGGGGGCGGCAGCATCGCCACCCGGCTGACGTAGGGGCCTGCCTCGGCGTACAGGACGGCCAGGCCGAACCGAAAGGCCGAAGGCTCCAGGCCGCCCAGCAGCCGGTCCGATTCCTCCAACTCATGGCGCAGCAAGCCCAGGCTCCACCAGTGCCGCTGAAGGAGGGCGCCGATCGGCCCGAACTCTCTTCGCTTCAGGATGCGGTGGCTGGGCGCCAGCTTCAGCACGACCTGGCCCTGCAGACGCCGGCTGGTGAGTAGCTCCACCTGTTCGGACGTGAAGAGGCCGATGAACGACTCTGCGATCTCCGAGCGCGCCTGGTCGATCCGTGCCAGGAATCGTCCGTAGGCGAAGGCATTGGCCTGGATCCAATGGGTCTGCTCATGGCCAACCAGTGCCGCGTACTCCAAGAAGTCGGCAGAGAAGGGCTGGCTGCCTTCTCCCAGGTTGGCGAAATCCTGCTCGCTCCAGCGCGCCTCTGGCACCACGGTGAAGCCTGTGTCGGGAAAATAGGCTGCATCTTCACCCGGCAGGGCGTGCGGCCGGGGAAAGAGCCAGCTAGTCGGCGGACTCATCCTTCTTGACCTTGGAGGCGCCGTACTTGGCGTGCAGCAGTTCGTAGACCTTGATCGTGAGTGCCTTCATGAGGTCGTAGGCGATGCCACTGGCTGCGGCGCCAGCGATCCACACCAGCACCGTCGTGCTCACGGGCTCGCCTCGGCGGGCTCCCGGTGCGAAAGGATTGTTCGCAGCCTTCGGCGCCGCCTCGATGCGCAGGGTGGCCAATTCCTGCGGCGTCAGCGCCTCCCTCAACGTCGCCTCGACCTCGGCAAGGTCGGCGCGCACTTCGTATCGCGGCATGGTTCCGTCCCGTTCTTGTTTGCCAGATTGCCCATCATGGTAGCGGGCTGCACTGCATGGCGGAGCGCATTGCCGAGTCGTCAGGTGCAGGAGTCATGTTGCACCGCACTACAATCTGGGTGCCGACCCTAATCGGTCGGCAGCGTTCTCAGGGCGGGGTGCAATTCCCCACCGGCGGTATCCGCAGTTCATGCGGGAGCCCGCGAGCGCCTGGTCCACGCCATGTGGGCCAGGGTCAGCAGATCTGGTGCGATGCCAGAGCCGACGGTCACAGTCCGGATGAAAGAGAGCGTAGCGAAGGCTGGGGCGCGCGCGAGCGGGCCGCGGCCTTTGCCTGCGTGCGCCCTGATTCTGGCAACCACTCTGCAAGAGTTTTCCATGGATCAGACCTTTACTTCCCCATCCGGCAGCGCCCCCACAGAGCAGGCGCGACGGGACATCCCACGTATCGCCATCGTCAGCTCGCGATGGCACGAGGACATCGTCAACAGCGCCATTGGTGCGGCATTGGCCGAACTGGAGCGCCACGGTATCTCGGCCGACCGCGTCCACCAGTCCAAGGTCCCTGGTGCCTTTGAGATTCCGCTCAGGGCACAGCGGCTCATTCAAAGCGGCAAGTACGACGCAATCATCGCGTGCGGGCTGGTGGTCAACGGAGGCATCTACCGGCACGAGTTCGTAAACTCGGCGGTGATCGACGGACTGATGCGGGTCCAGCTCGACACAGGCGTGCCGGTCTTCACGGCGGTGCTGACACCCCGGGACTTCCACGACCACGAAGAGCATCAGCGCTTCTTTCGTGAGCACTTCGTCAAGAAGGGCCAGGAGGTCGCCACTGCCTGCCTGGAAACGCTGGCGGACATGCCGGCATAGCGCCGAGCAGTTCGGCGGCGCGCGGTGGTCGCGCGTCCCTTCAGGACGTTCGGCACCGGCGCGCCCTTGGAGCGCAAGCCTGGGCCCAGACGCACGGGCGGAGCGCTGAGTCCCGGACTCATGCGCTCCGCGCGAGATTCGCCTGGCCCGACGGGGCTCAACCGGCGGCCCGAACGACAGCGGGCTGGTCGACGTAGTGCTCGACCACGCGGTTGCCGGCGTTGAAGCACTGGTCCAGGAAGATGCCTTCGATCATGCTGGCAGGAACCTCGATCGCGAGCAGGGCCAACTGGTCCGCCACCGTGTTGATGTCGGTCCAGTCATGCCCACGTGCGTCGAGACTGTCGAACAGGAACGTCTCTTCCCGTCCGCCGGCATCGTTGTCGTGCATGACGTGCAGGAACAGCTCGCGCAGCGGTCGGTCGTAGCCGGCAACCACAGTGATCTTGCGGTCGCCTTGGTGGAGGTGGATGAAGTGTCGGCTCATGGATTGCATCCTTGGTTTGCGAAGGTTGGTGGGCCGATGGCATCGGGGCAGCCCGGTGTGCTGCCTGGCCATCAGATGGAAGGGATCAGGTGCATGTCGATCGCGTACTGCACGGCGGCGGGCAGCCAGTCGCCATCACGCGGACGAGGCACGCTCGGGGGCTTCAGGTAGCCCGTTTCGATCGCATCGAGGACCGCGTCGTCCCAAAGCTCGAACACGACACGGCCGCGAGGCGTCGAGAGGGCGATGTGGGCGCGATCACGCTCGAACCAGGTGGTGCAGATGTACTCGTGGGCCTGGGTCTTCTCGAAGCCAGCGGACCGTGCTGGCTGGGGAGGTCGGTTGCATTGCATCGGATGTCCTGTCGAAGTTGCGAATGCGCGCGGCGCCCGCTCGGGCACTCCGCGCGGACTCGGGTTAGGGCACAGATGCATGCGCATCTGCGGGGGCCTGGGCAAGAAGCACCAGGCTTGGCTGCGAACTGGATCGGCCCGCCCCCTACGCCTTGGCAGGCCGGGGTGCGGCATTCACAAGGCGTGCGTCGGGACCGAAGTCCAAGCCGCTGATGAGGTAGTGCCGGCCCGTCGATGGGTCTCGCACCTCGATCGCGTGCGGTGAATGCAACCGGGTGACTTCGCACTCGCCCAGGCGCTGCGTGGCAACCCGGTCTCCGGGGCTCAAGGCGCCTTCCCTCGCGAGCCGCACCAGCCGCAGGGTTCCGGGCGGCACGGGCTCGAGCAGTGCCGGTTCGGTGTACGAGCCCACGAAGCGACGGCGGCAGATGTGCCGAGCCGACTCGCGGGTATGTTCGTCGACCGAGTCGCCATAGGAGCGCGCGTAGCTTGCGATGAGTTCGTCGAGCATGGCTTCGCTGCGCAGTTGTGCATCGGCGTCGAGGCGTTCGATCGCCACCTTGGCCCATAGGGGCAGGTACTGGTAGGGCGTCGGTCCCATGTCAGTGGCCCTGCGCCGGTGAGGATTCGACGAGCCGCTCGGCGGGCTCGGCACCGAAGCGGGCCAGTAGCCGGTCGATCTGCGGGATGCCGAAATCCCAGGGCTCCAAGTCGCGGCCGTTGGGGCGCACGCTTTCGGCCCGAACCACGCTGAGGGCTTCGACCTTGGTCTCGCGCAGCCGATACAGTCCCTCGTAGACGAGTTGGGCATCGTTGTCACCGAGCAGGGCCTCGAGGTCGACGGTGCGTGTGACCGGGACCGGGTGATGACGGTCGGTGGGTGACGGTTTCATGGTGTTCTCCTATGGCTGGAGGGAACACCGCTCCCAGGGAGACGGTGCTCCCAGGGGGAAAGAGTTGGCGGGATGAGCCCGCGCTGGGCAGGTGACGACTGCGACGCCCGGACAGGCCGGGAAGGCTTCCTTCACGGAAACGTGGCGAGCCCCCAGTGTGCGGCCCGCGCCATGAGCCTGGCGGGACTCTGGTGAAGCGCCGCCGGCAAACGGCCAGCATGGCGGGCGATTGCCGGTGGCGAATGCGGCAAGCGCTTGCCTGTCAGCCGGTGCGAACGGCGAATGAGGCGCTGCGTCGAACTGCGCGGCGGCGGACGACGGCTAGGTGTGCGATGCCACTGAGCCGGGTTACGCAGCCGGGACTGGCAACTCCACACAATCGGAACCGCACGCTCCGACTGTGACGGCAGCAGAGCGTTCTGCCGGCCTGTGCAGCACGGCTCGGCCAGGCGTGATCGACACGCTGTCTTCGCCGATCAGCGTGGCGCGCCCGTCAACGATCAACGAGTAGTCCGCGAGGGAGGTGGGTGGCCAGACGATGGCCACCTCGGGATGCGCGGCCAGATTAGTCCGCGTGCGGCGTCCAACGGAGTCGAGCACCAGGCGGCCATGGGCCAAACGGGGCAGGACAGCCACGGCGTGCGGTGCGCCTTCCCCAGGGTTCGTGAGCAAGTACGCGAATGCGTACCGAGCCATGACGTCGGCCAGCGTGGGTAGGTCTACGGGAATGCTCATCTTTGCCTCGCTTCGTGGTGGCAATTGCCATTGGGATCGTACCTCCACACCTCGCGCAGCATTGCGCGATGGGCGAGCCGTCCAACGTAGCGTCGGCCATTGCCATGATCGGTGCGACGAGATGCATCCGAACATGTGGCGCCTGGGCCCGCGAAGGCAAGCCTATCGAGTTCGGTATCCTCATTGCCCTGACCGCCAGTGTCGGCCGGATGGCTTCGGCGTTGGCTTGAATGCCTGTGTGGGCAACCTCGCTGGCGAGATCCTCCGAGTGGCAAGCCCAGACCTGGTGTGTTGCCTGTTCCGATCAACGATGCCTGAGAGGGCGTTCTTTGCGCCAATTGGTGGCGGTTATGACAATGAATGAAGTGAAGTCCCAGACTTGGCCTACGGAGGCCGGCATCTTCGAGGCTGGCGATCTCGCCCTGGAGTCTGGCCAGACTCTCGTGTCGGCCAAACTCAGCTGGAAGACGCATGGCACATTGGCGCCGACGCGCGACAACGTCATTCTCTATCCGACGAGTTTCGGTGCGCAGCACCAGGACCTCGAATGGCTCATCGGCCCTGAAGGCATTCTTGATCCCACGCGTTGGTTCATCGTGATGGTGGACATGTTCGGGAATGGCCAGTCATCGAGCCCCTCGAACAACAGCAGCTATCCCGAGCGTGTCTCGACCGGGGACAATGTCGATGCGCAGAAGGTCCTTTTGAAGAAGGTCTTCGATGTGGACAGGATCGCCTGCGTCTACGGATGGTCCATGGGCGCTCAACAGGCCTATCACTGGGCCTGTCGCCACCCCGATCAGGTTGAGCGGATCGTCGTCAGCTGCGGGAGCGCCCGCACCGCGCCGCACAACCAGGTTTTCCTGGATGGACTGATGGCTCTGCTGCGCGCGGCGCCCGAGCACGTTGGCGGTGGCCGATTCGATGGCGTGCCGACACCGACGTTGCACGCGTTTGGGCGCGTCTATGCCGGGTGGGCCCTCAGCCAACGCTTCTATCGAGAAGGGCTCCACATCACGCGATTCGGAGCGAGCGACCTTGAAGACTATCTGGCCACCCACTGGCAGCCGCGCTTCGCTCGCCGCCACGCATCCAACCTGTATGCGCACCTGACGACCTGGTACCACAGCGACATCAGCGACAACAAGCGGTTCAACGGTGACTTGGCCGCCGCCTTGGCCTCCATCCAGGCCCGCGTGCTGCTGCTGCCCGGTGCCACGGATCTCTACTTCCGGGCGGCGGACAACGAAGCCGAGCTCAAGCACCTGCGCAATGCGCAGTTGGTCCGCATTCCCAGCGCCTGGGGGCATTTGGCGGGGAACCCTCAGCGCAATCCAGAAGACGCTGCTTTCATCCGTGATGTGGTGAGGCGTTGGCTGCAGGAGTGACGAGCCCGTGGTCCTTCCTCGCCCTCGCCAGAGCGCACCGGTGTCCGTTGCCACCCGGGCCGAGCCGATCCAACGGGTTTCTAGGCGTGACGGCAAGGGATGCGGAGCGCCCGACGCAGCGCCGTTGATCCGCCCTTGAGCTCGGCGGGATGCGCGGGAAAGTCGCTGAGCGGCACAACTCGTGTCGCCTCACCGGAACTGAGCATGGGCTACCTCAACCCCCTATTCAAACTTCCTGCCGCTCAGAGCCTGCTCTTGCTGGCCGGACCTGAGAAGGCCGCGCTGGCGCGCCTGATGATGGACCTGCGGCGTCAGGCGAATGACGAAGCCGAGCGCGCCTGGAAACGCCGAAAAGGTCCGATGGCCTGCTACTGGAGGGCTGTGTCGACCTACGCGCGTCACGTTGCCCACGTGCTGGGTCACCTTGGGAGCGTGGCATCCGACGTCGACAAGGCCGAGATGAACCGTCTGCAGCAGGAGCTCGGCATTGCAAAGGGGCAGGTTGCCCTCCTGTTGGAGGCCGCTTCGATGGCGGTTCCGGCTGCCGTTCATCCATCGGACGCTTCGCCGGAAGGGTGGGCACTGCAGCTTCGCGCGCTTGCGAAACCTCGGCGCACTGTTGCCACACAACTGCGGCTCCCGTTGAACGCAGATTCCGATTGCGGGATGCCGGCAACGTGAGCTGCCGTGCGGTTGCCCCGCCGCGTGGCGTCGCGCAAGGAGGACTCGGTCGTGCTCGATCGGGCATCATCTCGGGTACGCGCAGGAATGCTGGAGCTGCGGCTCCATGACCATGGACCATTGGAATCGCGCGGGAGAGGAACGATAGATGCATCAACTCGACGCAGATCTGCTCCAGGCGTTCGTGGAACGCCTGAATGCGAAGCTCATGGAGGAAGCCCGAAGGCGCGCGGATGAATGCGGCCGGGGCCTCGAGAGACCGGAGGTCGGCGGCCTTATCGTCCAGAAGTACGGCTACGGCATGGCGGCCGCGGTTGAAGTTCTGGCGGAACTCCTGGACCAGCGCATTCCGGGCCAAGTTGAGCACGACGCGGCTGCGGCCACCGTCGACCCCGCGTGGCGCGAGAACATGCACCGCAGGTGGAGTGCGCGCGCGGGTTTGGATTTTTCTCGGCCACGTGCCGGCGAAGACTGATGGTCCCGGTTTGCGTTCCGAGGACGAAATGCGGCCCTCTGCGCAGCGGTCGTGGCCTGGTAGTCGACAGCCGATCTAACAATTCTGCGGGTTCTCCAACTGCGCAAGTACAACCACCATGAGTGATCGATTCGAGGCCTTCACAGTACTGCGGGACAGCCGCCCCGAGCCAAGTACATCGGATGTCCACGCGAGGCGCTCGGTTCGGCGCTGGCCGGGGCGAGTACGCCAGCCCCCCGGCTCTCCGACACAGGAGCTCCTGTCGTTCCTGCAGGAGCAGGGTTACCGTGAGCTCCGGCTGATTGGCGATGTGCTGTGCGGGTTGCACCGCTACAACTTCACGACCGGCCTGGCGGTCGGGCTGACGTTCGAATGCTACGAACGGCGTTATTGCTTTGAACACAGCGAGGACGCACTGCGGGCGCTGCGCGATTGGGACGGGCAGGGCCATCCTTCAGGGCCGTGGATCAAGTGCAAAGGGGCAGGGGTCGACCTGCTCAATCCTGCGCTGACGGCGTGAGCGCCCGGTATTCGACCGGCAACGGCGGCAGTAGAAGCATGGCGCGCAGGTCCGTCAGCGCGTCCGTCACGGCGGCCTCCAGGCTGATCACGCCCGAGAAGAAGGAACCGATGATCACGTAGTCCTGGTCGAGGGTATCGTTCAGGATGGTCTTTTCCCTGGCGGGCTCTATACCGCCGTCCACCGCCCACGACAGCGCGTTGTGCGCGAGCATGTAGCACCAGCGCAGGCACATGCCCTGTTGCGACTTGAGCTGTCGCGCGAAGGCGATCGATGCCCCGGCGCTCTCCATGTAGGCTTGGTAAATGCCGTCACCGATGTTCCGGGCGATGATGACCTTGGCCAGTCGCCCAGCTTGCGGATCCCTGCAGGCCTGCATCTCCTGCGGCGTCAGCTTGCTCCTGATTTCCAAGACGCGGGTGACGAGCTCTTCCTTCGCTGCGGCCGCGTTCAGGTCGTGCGCTTCGAAGTCGGCGCGCAGCGAGGGCATCGTCGCGCGAATCTGGGCCAAGGTGTCGTTGCCCTCTGATGCCTGACTGCCCTCGATTGCGCCCCGCAGCAACTGTGCGAACTCTTCCGGCAGCAGCTGATCGTGGCTGCTCTGCCCCTGGAGAAGCTCGATTTCACGGGCTTCCTGTACCGACAGCGACATGAAGCACCGCGAGGCGTGGGCCCGAAGCGGCGCGAGATTGCGGCGGAAGGTGTGCTCCCATTGCTCGCTCTTGCTCATCTCGACCAGGGCGGTATCCGGAAGCACCAGATTGGCTTGCGGGTTCTGGCGAAGAAAGTCGAGCAGCGCCGGCCGTTGCATCACGTTCTGATCGAGCACGAAGAACCCCTGCATCGGTTCGACCCTCTGCTAGGGCGCGTTCCTGCGCAGACGCCGCCTTGCGCTGGGCTGCGTGCGCGATAGGTCTTGCAATGCGGTTGGCGTCATCAGGAAATCATAGCGGTGCGCAGGTCACATTGAGGCAGAAGACCAAGCCAGATTGGCCAGGTATCGCCAGGACCAATCCGTGAGCGCGAAGTCAGGTCGCGTCCGTCGTTCGTGAGTTGACCTGCTGACGGCAGTTGGGGCCGACGATCCCGGCACGGAAGAAGTCTGCCACTTGAGAGTGGAGTCGGCGGACCTCCACGACGACCTCATAAGGAGAGCGCAGCCTTTTTCTCGTGAGGATGGAATTCCAAAGCGTTCGGTCTTGCCTGAACCAATGCCTTGTACTGCTACCGTTGCCGGTGGGATAAAGACACAGATAGACCGGTGCAGTACCCGGGCCGACGTCCCCTGGCCGGATGTGTTCGCCGCGGCAGAAGGTGCCCTTGGGGCTCACTTCGCCAAAGGCCAATTTGAATCGGGGACCGCCACCATGGTCCCATTGAATGCACACGAACTGCAATCTTTCGCCGCGCACGCGACGAAACGTGAGGGCTTCAGGTCCATTGCGTTGATCAACAACAAAACCGTCCGATTCCAACTCCGAAAAATAATGTCTCTTCAACTCACGTCGCAAGTCGGTCGTGTTTCCCATTTTCCTTTTCTCGGGCAAGGTTGCGAGCCGAGGGTACTTCTTCAAGACGCGGCCGAGCCTGCGGGTATGGAGGTCCATTGCACTGCCAGGACGCTGGTCAACACGACGGCCAGGCCGATGAAGGCCATGCCTGTCATGGACTGGCCTAGAACGGCCCAGCCGAGTACCACTGCCGTGAGCGGACTCAGAAGTCCCAACGATGCGACCCCGACCACCGGCAGCCGGGCAATGCCGCGAAACCACAGCCCATAGGCCAGCATGGCGCCCGCGAGGCATAGGTAGGCGAATGCAGCCCATTGCGCGGTCCCGAGTGCCGGCAGAGGTGCATCGACGAGCCACGCAAGTGGCGACAGCATCAGGCCGCCCAGCAGCAACTGCCAACCCGTCAGCGCCAGAACCGGCATGTTCAGTTGCCAGCGGCGCGTGAGCCACACACCGGCCGCCATGGAAGCGGCGCCCGCCAAGGCTGCGCCGATGCCCACAGGCTCGAACACGGTCTGAGGCGACAGCAAGAGCGCCGCCATGCCGGCGACGCCGGCGATCGCTGCGAACAGCGTGGTCCGCATCGGCGACCTGCCGTCAACCACCCATGCCAGCGCCATCACGAGCAAGGGCTGAATGGCACCCAGCACTGCAGCTAATCCGCCGGGCAAGCGATAGGCTGCCACAAACAGCAAGGCCTGGAATGCGCCGATGTTCAGCGCGCTCAAGACCATGAGGCGCAGCCATTGCTGACGCTTCGGAAACTGGCGCTGCAGCAATACGAGCAGCAGCCCTGCCGGCAGCACCCGGATGAGCGCGGCCGTGAAAGGCCGGTCTGGCGGCAACAGTTCCGACGTGACGATGTAGGTGGAACCCCAGATGACGGGTGCAGTGGCCGTCGACACGTAGTCGTGCCAACGCGGTGATGAGGTCGAGGCTGGCACGGTCATTTATCTTCGCATCAAGATAAAATGGATACTAACTCAAATTACCTTGAAGTCGAGACATATGGAGCCGGGAACTGCAGGACGTCCTTGCGATGCCGTGGATGCCATCCTCCGGCAATGGGCGCGCGAGCGGCCAGACCTGGATGCCAGCCCGATGGGACCCATTGGCCGCATCAATCGCTGTGCTGCGTTGCTGGGACAGCGCCTGGATGCAAACTTCGCGAAGTTCGACTTGAACCTCTGGGAATTCGACATGCTTGCCACACTGCGGCGAGCGGGTGCTCCTTACCGCTTGAGTCCGACAGCGCTGTTCTCTACCTTGATGGTGACCTCGGGCACCATGACCCATCGTCTCAAACGACTTGAAGCGAGTGGGCTTGTAGAGCGCATGCCCAACGAGCACGATGCGCGCAGCATGCTGGTGCAGCTAACCTCCAGAGGACTTGAACTCATCAACCGTGCCGTAGGAGTCCACGTCGAGGAGGAGCGCAAGCTCCTCGAGGCATTGCCTGCAGTCGCTCTGGCTCAGCTGGATGCGCACCTGTCGACTTTGCTACTGAGCCTTGAGGGACGCCCCGCTGGCGCTGATGTTCCCGATGCAAACGATTGATGCTGGGGGGCTCGCTCTCGCCATCGGCGTGCCGATGGGGGGCACTGGCTGGGCTGGTGGTTTCGGGACGGCCGGACAATCGCCATCCGGCATCCTGTTCCGGCACCGGAGAGACGATCTTTTCCTTGGCTCGAAAAAAGCTCGTGCCCCAGGTCAGGGCCTACCTGTCAGCAATGGACGGGCTTCAACCCGCCTTGAGCTTCATGCCCGTGACCTTGGCGGAGCGCAGCAGATGCTTCACGATCTCCGTCGAGGCCAGGACAGTGGCCACCCCGACATTGGCCGCCGTGGACAGGATCTGGTAGTCGCCGCTCGCCGCGGCGTTCTCGACTTCCGCAGCAACTTCCTCGGTGAAGGCGCGCTCGCGGGCGCTGCCAGGCCGATTGGTCACCTTGAATTTACCAAAGCCGGAATGCTTGGTGTCCAGCTTGACCAAGACGGTCAGAGGAGCCTCGACGTCGCCCTGGACGATCGCGCGGCGCAGGGCCGGGTCGATCTGCTTGGCGGTCATGCCGGACGAGCGCGCACCGTGCGCGGGCTTGCGCACGCCACTGCCGCGCGAACTGGTCGGCGCGGCGCTCGACAGGGTGGCAGACTTCGGCATGTGAAACACTATACCTCAGAAAGCAATTTTCGTGCGTCCAGGATGCCGGCGCCGCCGCGCAACGCATCCCAACTGGCCGGCCGCCTGGCAGTGCGCTTGAGCAAGGCCTTCCACTCGGCCGGGGTGCGTTCCGGCGCGCGCTGGCGCAGCAGCGCCAGCACGGCCGCGACGTGGGGGGCGGCTGTCGAAGTGCCCGTGGAGAGGGCGAACTCGTCGCCTTTGCCGGCCGACAGGATGTCCAGACCGGGAGCGCACAGATCGGGCCGCGCAGAGCGGCGCACCGTCGCGCTGCCGCTGAACGCGCAAACGCGGCTGCGGCCATCGACGGCACCCACGGCGATCACCCCGGCATAGTTGCCGGGGCTACTGGTCTTGCTCGGACCGTCGTTGCCGACCGCGGCAACCACCGCGATGTTCTGGTCCACCAGTTCCTCGATCACCCCGAGGTAGGAGTCGTTGTACCGGGCATCGCCGAAGCTCAGATTGAGCACCTGGGGCCGCTCGCCGACGATCCAGTTCAACGCATTGACGACGATCTGGTCCTGCTCGCCACGCGACGGCGTCGGCTGCGGAAAGATCTGTACGCTCACCAGCCGAGCCAAGGGGGCGATGCCCACGCGCAATCCGTCGACCTCGCCCCCGACCAGGGTGCCGGCCGTGTGCGAGCCGTGGTGCACCAGGGCGCCGATGTCCGTGTCCCGGGCGCGAGCCCGGGCAATGCGGTTGCCATCGGCGCCGAAGGCCGCATAGCGCAGCCGCTTGGCGGACCGCAGTCCATCGAACGCTGGGTGCGTGGCATTGATGCCCGTGTCGAAGTGCCCGATGGTGGCGCCTTCCCCGAGCAGGTCCTGATCCCACAGCGCCGGCACCCCGATGCGATCGAGCGACTTCGCCGGCCCTTCGCCCAGGTCGGCCGGCGCGGCGGCGCGGTAGCGCAGCGGTGCGACCAGCGGGACGAAATGCGGGATGGCGATGACCTTGCGCACGCCGGGGATCTCGCCCACTTTGGCGAGGTTGGCCGGATCGACGGCCGCCATGACCGCTCCGAGGTTCTCGAGCACCACGGCGCCCGCCTGGGGAATGGCTGGTGCCGCGAGCGGTGCGAGACCAGCGGCGCCCGCTTGGTCGGTGCGGCACAAGGGATCGAGCAGGAGGGCTCGGGCTTCGTGGCAGACCTCCTGCGCGCGCTCACCCATTGTCTGAAGGTTCGCATCGAGCGCGAGGGGCGCCGGGCCGCGATGGGCTTGCTTCTCAACAAGGACGAGCACACCCACGCGGGCACCGCGCTCGGCGGCTCGGGCAACGGCGGGGTCGATGGTGGCGCTCATGCAGTTCACTCCGTGATGAGGTCGGCTGGCTTGCGCAGGCGGCGGTAGACGTCCACCGTGTCGAAGGCCAGCGGCGCCAGGCGGGTCGAGCGCTTGCGTGCGTAGACATCGACCGTCTTGTCCGCCAGCGCGCCGAACGACAGTCCCGTCTTGCTCTCAAGCTCTTCCACGGTGGTCTGGTAGCCCTGGATCGCGGCGGGCACCGCGTCGAGCTCGACCGCCAGCGGCTGGACGGTCTTGGACTTGAGCAGTTTCGCCACGGCTTCGTCTTGCTTGACGAAAAAGCCAAGGGAGCGCAGCTGCGGCCGGGACTTGCCCACCGTCCAGGCCACGACTTTCCAGTAGGCGAGCGGGATGTTCACCCCCCTGTAGGGTGGGTCGGCCGTCGTGAACAGACAGCCGGAGAACACGCTGATCTGCTGGTCGCGGGCGTTGGCGGTATCGAGCACGTGATTCTCGACCTTGGCCCACCATTGCTTGTTGAGCTTGGGCACCTGGGGCGTGCAGTTCGTGAAATGGAAGGAATCCGCTTCGCCGCGCGCGGCTTCGTCGTCGTCGCTGCCCCAGGCAGGATCGAGCCGGCGTACCAGGTGCCCGCGCTCAAAGCCCGATTTCTTGTAGAACGTGTCGTTCACCTGGTGGGCGACGTAGGCCTTGTCGTCGCGCTTGTCGGCCCACCAGACGTCGGCGGCTCGGTTGCCCAGCCGCCGTTCGCTGGCCCCATCGATGTTCACGGCGGTCCAGAAGGCGAACTTGCGCTCGGGGTGGAGCAGGACCGAGAAGTGCTCGTAGGCAAGCACTCCCAGCGTGGCCGTCTTGCGCAGCGCCTTGCCGAGCTTCGGCGCGGGAACACGCAGGGCCAGGAAGTCGGGGTCGTAGCCCTTGCGGTTCTGGTAGTCGGGGTCCAGCTTCACCCACGACAGGGGTTGGATCAGGTTCTGTTTCTTCGCACCCATTCGCATCTCCTCTCCGTACCGATGCACACATCGGCCTGTAACTGAAATTATCACTGCGGACAGGTGCCGCCTGCACATCGGTCAGCGGTCGCCTTGGGACGATGGCAGGTCAGTCGGGCGCGTTCATCCGACCCATCACGCATCCCATGCCGAACGGCTGAATGGCTGCCGCAGCTTGGCAGGGCCAGCTTTCGCATCGATGGTCGGCGCTCCCTGCCAACTTTTTGCGGGTGACACGTTGCGGTGCATGGTCCATGCGCTATCGGTGGTCTGCAGGTGAGCTGCATCGATGCAGCACCACGCACCGGCGGGCGCGCGACGGCCTTGACCGAACCGGGCCGGCCACCGCGCCGTCGTCGCTGGTGCGGGGCAGGTAGCGCGCGCCGCTGGCGGCCGGTCTCTCGCGATGCGGGCGTCATCGTGCAGTGACCTTGAAGAGACGGGGAGGGCTCGTAACGTGTTTGCGAAAGGAGCCCGGCATGAAACCGCACACTCTGCAACCCTCGGCCCGCAATGGGACCAGCGCACCATCGCTCAATGGCTTCGGTGGCCTGTCCACCGGCATCCCCCTCAAGACGCCCGACCATGCCGGCCCCCCGGCCCACGCTAGCGAGCCGCTGCCACGCTGCCGGCTGTGCACCTGCCTGCTCGGCGACGAGGATGATGACGATCCCACCCTCGCGCTGTGCGGCGCATGCAAGCGCCGCCCGGAGGCGCGCCGCCTGGGGCTGCCCGTGCCGGCGGCGCAGCAACGCGCGGTGCCGGCCGCGCACCGACCTGCCCGCGAGTTCACCGACGCCGAGCGCGCGCTGATCCGCAAGATCCACGGGTTCATGCCTGCACAGCAGCTGCTGGCGCTGCTCAACGAGCGCCTGGCCTGCGACCTCGGCCCCGATGCCACGCCGTACAGCATGGAGCAACTGCATGCCGCCATCGGCGGCCTCGCATCCCCGCCGCCAGCCGGCGGCCACGGCTGGGCCGCGCAGCGCAAGCTGATCGCCCAGGCGCGCAAGGCCGGCCTGCTCGACGCGATCTCCGAGCAGCTCATCGACGACTTCGCCGTCGTCTTCTCGCTCAACCCCAAGCAGGTTCTGGTGCTGCGCGACACCCTGCTGCAACCGAAGGAGGACGCCTGATGTCCCACGCCGTCATCCAGCGCGACGAGATGTTGACCGCCCAGCTCGACCTCGGCGGCGCGCCGATCGACCTCGCCGAATACGCCACCACCGGGCTGCTGGCCGTCGCGGTCGGCCCGCGCGGCATGGGCAAGACCAACGCGGGCTTGTTGATGGCCGAGCAGCTCGCGGCGCAGGGCTGGGTCAGCGTGCTGATCGACCCGGAGAGCGAGATGGAGTCGCTCTACGGCGCCGCCGTCCGCGACGCAGAACACCTGGGCAGCCTGCTGGAGACCCGTGAGCAGCCCATGATCGTGGTCACCGCCCGCGACGCCACCGAGTTCCTGCCCTACGGCCGCGCCATCCTCGACGCCGCCGAGCGCATCCGCAAGCCGCTGTTCGTCGTGATCGACGAAGGCCAGTTGTTCAGCGCCACCAAGAAGCGCAAGGAGGACGTGGGCGAGGCCGCCGAGATCATCAACGAGTTCGCCGGGCGGGGCCGCAAGCGGGCGCTCGACCTGTTCATCACCGCGCTGCGCTACACGGGCACGCTGCACCGCTCGATCTTCAGCAACAAGAACCTGACCTTGATCGGCTGCCAGGAGGACCCGACCGCCTGGGCCGCGCTGGTACCGCAGTTCAAGGCGTCGCGCATCGAGTTCAACGACCTCAACGCGCTGGCGCCGGGCGAGTTCTTCTGCTTCTCGCGCCGAGGCGTCGAGAAGGTCAAGATGCCGATGGCCCAGGCGCTGCGCCAGGTCGCACCGAAAGCCCGGGCGGTGCGGCGCTCGCTGCCCGCGACCTATAGCCAGTGGGACCGGGCGATGGGCGAAATCCCGACCGCGCGGCTGCGGGCACTGACCGATCCGCTGGTGAGCCTCCTGGGCGCCATCGCCGGGCTGTCGAGCCAGCAGATGATGGCCGGCGCCTGCGCGCTGCAGGACGAACTGGAGACGCGCTGATGGCCCCGCAGGACCCTCCGCAGGCCGATTGGCGCGCCTTCGTGCTGACCCACGGCTGGCGGGCCGCCGGGCATGAGCTGGCCGCGGTGCTCGGTGTGCCGCAGGAGGCCGTCGAGGCGCTGCGCCGGACCGGCGCCTGCACGCGGCGCGAGCAGGCCCACGACTTTCCGGCGCTGTTCGCGCTCTGGCACGGCCGCCCGCCCGCCGACGAAGACTGGCCTGCGCCGCGCAAGGCGGGGCAGGGCGGCTACGAGTGGCAAGCGCCCGAGGTCGCGCTGCTCGCCAGCCTGGTCGGCCAGCTCGGTGCGGGCGAGATCGCCGGGGCACTGACGGCACGTCTGCGCGAGCGCACCGGGGATCCAGCGGCGGAACGGACGGTGGTCGCCGTGCAGGTGCGCATCAACCTGATCGGACTGCAGTCCGGCGACGTGCTGGGCGGCATCACCGTTGCCGACGCAGGCCGCGAGGCAGGATCGACCGCGGTGGTTCACCAGGCCATCCAGAAGGGCACGCTGGCTGCGCACAAGGTGGGCCGGCTGCTCGTGATCCCGCACGAGGCCTGGGCCGCCTGGAAGGCCCGGCATGCCGCGCCGCCCGAGGGCTGGGTGCGCCTGTCCACCCTGCGCCAGCCCCTGGGCATCCGCTCCGACAAATTGTCCGAGTTCGCCCGCATGGGCTACGTGCCGGGGGCCGTGCGCTGCAATCCCTTCGGCGTACCGGGGCCCTCCACCCAGTTCGGCACCTGGTACATCGACCCGAAGACGGCGGGCCGGTTGCTCGCCGACCGCCGCGCCGGCCGTCCCATGCCCTGGCACGGCAAGCCCTTGCTGGACAACCTGCGCGTGACCTACAAGCTCTGGGCGCAGCGCCGGCATCCCGCCACCTGCGCGACCTGCGCCGCGATCTGGGGCGAGGCTGGCCCACCAGCGGACTTCGAGGACTACGTGGCCCGCTACCCGGCGCTGGCCCATGGCGCCAAGCGCCACCTCACGCTGCCCTGGAGCCCGGGGCTGACGGTGGCCGAAGTGGCGGCCCAGGCCGGGCGCAGCCAGGCGCACGTGCGGCGCGCCATCCACAACGGTGTGCTGGCGGCAGCCCCGGTGGACGGCCAACTGCACGCCACCCGCACCGATGCGACGCGCTGGATCGCGCGCGGGTGCCCGAGCGGCGACGGCGAGAAGTCCTGGGTCGCCGTCGAGACGGCCTGCCGGCAGTACCTGTTCACGCCGCGTGAGTTGCAGCGGCACATCGCCGAGGGCCGGCTGCAGCACAAGGAAGGCACTGCGGGTGCGATGCGCGGCACTGTCTACGTGCTGCGCCAGCAGTGCGCCCAACTGCGCGAGACCCAGGGCTTCAGCGAGGAGGAGGCCGCGCGCCGTGTTGGCGTGACCGTTGAACGGCTGCGCGTGCTGCTCGAAGGCTTGACTTGGCGCCGGGCAGAAGGCATCCCGCTGGTCACCGTGCAGGCCGCCATCAAGCGCCGCGAGTCCCAGGAGGGCCACACGCTGGAAGAGGCGGCCGATCTGCTGGGCGTGCCACTGGCCTGGGTCAAGGCCCGAAAGCGCGACGGCACCGTTCGGGTCGCGCAGGCGCGTTGGGACCGGCGGCGGCAGTACCTCTCGGGACCGATGCTGGAGCGCTTGCGCGCGGCGTTGTGCCAACCCGCAGCGCCAGCGGCCCCGGCAGGCGAGGATTGGCTGCGCCTCAGCGAGGCCGCATCGGAGGCCGGGGTCAGCGCGGCGACGCTGCTGCGCTGGGCGGATGACGGCGAGCTCGCGAGGAAGCAGGCCCCCAGCGGCTACCGCTACCACCGCGAGGCCGTGCGAGCGCGCGCACGGCAGTACTGGGCGACGGTGCGTTTCCATCGTGCCGTGCCGCCGTCTTGGCTGGCGGCCGAGGGCTGGGTGCGCGAGCCGATCGCGGCGTGAGAGACAAGCCACGGCGTTGACCCGGCCCCTTCGGGCGGGAAGCTGTTCTGGACGACCCGCGCGGGCGGGTCCGAAAGGAACAACGATGGCCCTGGACGGCGCCGACCACACGAAGGCACTGCTGCAACTGATCCGCGCAACCGCGCACCGCTGGAGCCAGCACGAGGTGTTCTCTGACTTCGTGGAGTTGGCCAGCCTGTCCCTGAGCAACGCGGTGGACCGGCGCCAGTACGATGCCCGCGAGGCGCGCTACCTGGAGATTGCCAAGAAGTACCCGCGCGACCAGTTCGAGCGCTTCCCGCGCATGCTGGGACACCTGACCCTCGCGATGGAGCAATGCTGCGCCATGGGCGAGTTGGGGGATGTGCTCGGCGCGCTCTACATGCAGCTTGACCTGGGCAACGACAGGGCGGGGCAGTTCTTCACGCCCTACCACGTGTCGCAGTTGATCGCCCGCCTGCTGGTGGGGGACGGCACCGAGGCTCGGGCCAAGGGCTTCCTGGACCTGATGGAGCCGGCTTGTGGCGCGGGCGGGATGGTCATCGCGATGGCCGACGCACTGATGCAGGCGGGCCTGAACTACCAGGGGGCAATGCACGCCACCTGCATCGACATTGATCCGCGCTGCGTCCACATGACCTATCTGCAGCTCTCGCTGCTGCACATCCCCGCCATCGTGCTGCACGGCAACTCGCTGAGCAACCAGGTCTGGGGCCGCTGGTACACGCCAGCCCACGTGCTGGGCGGCTGGCGGCGACGCATCGAGGAGCGGCGGGCGGGCGCGCCCGAGCCGCTGCGTATCGATGCGGTTCCTCCCGCCGTGCCCGCCCCGCACGACGCGGCGCCGGCGAGCCGATCCGAGGCCGCGCCGCGGCGCAGGCCACAGGCCGGGCGGGAAGCCATTGGACAGCTCGATCTGTTCGGGGACTGACCGCGCGCCCGCGACCTTGCGGCGAGGCGATGCACTGGGAAGCTGGAGGCATGGACACCGTCGCCGATGGCCGCCTGGGGCCGCTCTTCCATGGCACGCGCAACGCGAGCGGGCGTCGCATCCTGCAAGAGGGGTTCCGACGTTCGAGCTCGCGCAGCTACACCGGTACGGGGATCTGCCTCAGCGAGTCGCTGACCGTGGCCTACGAGTACGGGATGTACGAGACGGGTGGCTGCGTGCTTGAGGCCTGGGTCGCGCCATCGGCACGGTGGACCGACCGGATCGACGCCGGGGGAGGGCGCCACACACAGGGCGAGGCCTGGGACCAGTTCTTCTCGAGCTCGGGCAACGATGCCGTGCGGGGCTTCGGCGGCAACGTCTGGGTGGTGTGGAACCCGGTGGTGCTGGTCGCCGTGCGCCGGCTGAGCCACCGTGCGGCGCTGCGCCGCCTGTGCGCGGAGTTCGAGGACGACGGGCCGGACTGCGGCTACAACGGCGTGGTGTCGGACTACGCCAGCATCTGGTGGGGGGTGGAGGCCGCCGACCCCAACCTCACGCGATTCCCTGACCACGTGTCCGCGCTGCAGCAGCGGCTGCGGCGCATGGTGGGGCGATGCAGATCGGAGCGCGTAGCGGTGACAGAGCCGCCCGGCTGACCGAGCGGCCGCCGCCGCGACGCATCAGAGCGCGGCGTCCTTGAGCTTCTTGAGCGAGCGGACTTTGATCCGCACCGTGGCGGGCTTGGCCGCAAAGACCTGCTCTTCTTTCGTGAACGGGTTGATGCCCTTGCGCTTGGGCTTGGCGGGCACCTTCTGCACGCCGATCTTGAGCAGGCCGGGCAGCGTGAACTCGCCCGCGCCCTTCTTGTTGACCGCGCCGAGCACGGTGGCTTCCAGGGCGGCCAGCACCGCCTTGACGGCCTTGGGCTCGACGCCGGATTGCTCGGCCAGGTGGTTGGTCAGTGCGCCCTTGGTGAACGTGTCCTTGATCGGACGGATGCCGGCGGGGGCAGCGGCCTTGGTGGTCTTCTTCGCTGGCGCGGCCTGGGTGGTCTTCTTTGCAGTTGCCATGGTTCTCGATGTTGATCTCTGTGTTGAAAGGATCGCGCAGCGCCAGATGGCGCGTCGCGCGAAGGTGAATTTTATCGGCCTGGGGGGGGAGCGTTCGGGGCGGGCTTGCACCGGCCCGATGGCGCGAGATCCTGAATTTGGCGGCGACGGTGCTGCCATTCAACGGGGCTACCACTACTCATGGACATTCCACACTTCGCCAACGAGATGCGTCGCCAGCTCCAGGCCGACGGCTACCAAGTCCACCATGGGCATCGGGATGATGGCCCGGAACTGGCCGGCGCCTTCTGGTTCACCTGGACCAAGCCGGGCATGGCCGACGCCGAGGTCGGCCCCACGCTGGGGAACGAATGGGCGGCCTGGGCCTCGGCCCTGGCGCACCGGCTTGCCCAGAGTGCAATCGCCCTGCACTGCGCACCCGAGCCTTGGCCCGTGATGGGGCCGTTCCACGCGGCGAGCCTGCCGCCGAGCGCGTTCGACCCCGACGTGCTGGCGGCGCGCCACGGTCTCACCCGCGAAGCGGCGATGCAGCAGGTCGAGAAGCTGCGGCGCCAGTCGGTCTACATGAACGAGCGCTACCAAGTGAACGTCGAGACGGTCTCAGTGCCCTTCGGACCCGACACGGGCGACATGTTCTGGCTGTCGATCAAGCGCCGGGACCGAGAGGCCGTCCACGATTGGCGCGAACTGCAGGCGATCAAGAACATGATCGTCGGCGACGAGCATGAAGGCTTCGAGGTCTACCCGGCCGAGTCGCGCCTGGTGGACTCCGCGAACCAGTTCCATCTGTGGGTGTTCGCGGACCCCAAGGTGCGGTTGCCGGTTGGGTTCCGCGAGCGCGATGTGTTGGACGCGCAGACAGCGGCGGCTCAGGGCGCCCGCCAGCGGCCCTTTGCGGCCAGGCCGGCTGCGACCGACTCCACCCCCGGTACCGGCCGCTGAGCGGCGCCGCGGCCTTCATTTCACAGGAGACTTGCAATGCAGATCAGGATCACGGATGCGGCAGGATTCGACCGAATGTCGCCGGGCGCAGACCTTGCCGTTGTCGTCATCTCGCGTGCGGACATCGAGGAGTTCCGCGTGGGCAACACGGTAGGGCACCTGATGCTCTTCAGCGACGACGCTGCCCAGGTCCGCCGCTTCGCGGGCCGCATGGTGGTGCAGGTCGAAGGCTACGACGACGACCCTCTGCCGCTGCTGCTGATTCCGGAATGCGTGCGGTTCTTCAGGGCCGTCGACGCGCAGTGGAACCACTGGCTGCACTTCCTGGTGCCGCTGCCGGACCAGCTCAAGCTGATCCTGCTGATGCTGGTGGACGTGGAACTGCAGGAGGACAGTGGCGCCCAGGCCGGCTACCGGCTGCGCCAACCTGCACAACTCGGTCGCGTGCTGGAGCGCCTGTTCGCATCGATGAACGTCCTGCACGAGACGTTCGACGTCCCGCAGGCGCACAACGAGTCGATGACGGAAGCCGTTGTCGCGGCGCTGGGTCTGTCCACCTGAGGCCGGCTTAAGGTCAGGAATCCAGCGTGGCTGGCACGGCTTCGGCGTCCGGCGGCGACTGCGATGCGGACTGGGCCGGAAGGGGCAGGGTGGCCTCCAGGGTTGGATGCTGGGGGCCGCGCAGGCGCAGCGCGCTCACGTTCGTGCAGGAGCGGATGCGCATGCACAGCGCAATGTTGTTGCCAGGCCCCAACTGGTTGTTCAGCCATCCCACGCAATGTGCGTCCTCGGTCTCATGGCATGCCATGACGTGCAGCGGCGCATCCGGGTCGGGCAGTGCGCCGGGCTCGGCGATGGTCGAGGCCAGCGCTGCATGCTTGTCCACGCAGTAGCCGTTCGGGATGGTGCGCGGGTCGACGTCGACGCGCCACGGGCACTTGATGCATTGCGCGGTGCGCTTCAGCGACCACGCGCTCATTGGCCCTCCGCGAGGGCAGTCAGCGGACTGTCGCCCACACTGAGGGGCGTGCCGTAGTTGAAGCAGCCATCGTGGGCATCGATCGCCGTGTCGTCGTGCTCCATGTCCCAGGCACAGTCTTCGTGGTAGGCGAAGCGGTACAGGCCGGGTGAACCGTCGTCCAGGAGGCCCTCCACGTACAGGGCTTCGCCATGGATCGGTGCGTCGCAGTAGCCGCAGCGCAGATCCGCCGGCGCCGACCGCAGCGCGCGAGAGGTTTCGATCAGGTGGACGTCGCACATGGACGCATTGTCGCGCGGCTCCCGCATGCGCTGCCGTGCCCGTTGATGCGGCGCAGTTGCTGCCTATCCTGGAATCAGGAGGCACCCCGTGCAACAGATCGAACTGCCAGGACTCGCATTGGCCGAGCCCCAGGCCTTGGGAGGTTCTACCTCGGCAACCGGCCAGCGCTTCTGCATCGCCCGCGATCCGCAGATCGACCTGGCGCTGGCAGCACGGGCGCCCGTCTACGTAGGGGTCAGCGGTGGCAAGGACAGCCAGGCCCTGGCCTACCGCGTGCAGATCCATCTGGACCACATGGGCCACGCCGGACCGCGTGCGCTGATCCACAGCGACCTCGGTCGCATCGAATGGCGCGACTCGGCCCCCGTCTGCGAGCGGCTGGCCGAGCGCCTGGGCTGGGAACTGCTGACCGTGCGCCGGCCTGCAGGGGACATGCTCGACCGCTGGCTGTCGCGGTGGGCCGCCAATGTGGAGCGCTACCGCACTTTGTCGTGCGTGAAGCTCATCATGCCGTGGAGTTCTGCGTCTCATCGCTTTTGCACGTCGGAGCTCAAATCTCAAATCATTTCGCGCGCGATCCGTGCCCGCCACCCTGTCGGTCCGGTGGTCTCGGCGATCGGGCTGCGCTGGGACGAAAGCCCAGCGCGCAGGCGCCAGCCGGTGGCCAAGCCCGATGCCGGCCTGACCCGGGTCCGTGGTGTCGGCTTGGCCTGGCATGCGGTCATCCACTGGTCGCGCCAGGATGTGCTGGACTACATCGCGCAGCGGGGTGGGGTGCTGCACGAGGCCTACCGCATCTACGGCAGCAGCCGCGTCTCCTGTGCCTTCTGCGTCTTGGCATCCCGTGGCGACCTGCAGGCGGCGGCGAGCTGCGCGGACAACGCGGCGATCTACCGCGAACTGGTCCGCCTGGAAGTCCGCAGCACCTTTTCGTTCCAGAGCGGTCAATGGCTGGCCGACGTGGCGCCAGGGCTGCTCGATGCGCCGCTGCGTGCGCAGCTCCAAGAAGCCAAGGAGCGCGCAGCGTGGCGGCAGGCGGCCGAGGCGGAGATTCCCGCGCATTTGCTGTACGAAGCGGGGTGGCCAGTCTGCATGCCGACCCACGCCGAGGCGATGCATCTCGCGTCTGTCCGCCGACGTGTCGCAGAGGCCGTGGGCGTGGCGGCGGACTACCTAGATGGTGACAGTGTCAGCGCGCGGTATGCGTCGCTGATGTCGGCGCGCGACCAGCGCCGGCCAGCGTGAACGACCGCTCAGGCGCAGGTGAACGGGCCAGTTGAACTCGGGGTGCAGTGATGCGTTGGGATCGGCCGGCAGTTCGCGGCGCCGCTTGTTGGGCCGGTGCTGCTCACCCGCTGTCCATCGAGGACCAGCCCGATCTCAGCGCGGCTGGAGGTGTGGTGAGTGCTTGCAGAGATGGGCTTGAGACAGATGTCGGTTCGAGATCGAGCTGGGGTCTCAGGCAGCGGACGGATAATCGACGCATGTTTCACTGTTGAGTGACTGTGCATGCGCTTCGACGACAACACGCCGTCGAAGTGTCCGGGCCGCACTCGGCCCCCTTACATGCGCAGACTCAAGCTCCTTACCCACCGTCGCCGCCTCGTCGCCAGCAACCGGGCGCTGGGGCTGCTGCTGGCCTTCAATGCCGGTGCGGTGAATGCTGGCGGCTTCCTCGTCCTGCACATGTACACCTCGCACATGACGGGGTTTACCTCCCAGTTGGCGGACGGGCTGGTGTTGGGCAATGCGACGCTTTGGCTCAATGCCCTGGGGGCCATCCTCGCGTTCGTTCTGGGCGCGGCGGTCTGCGCGATGCTCGTGAACTGGGGCAAGCAGCACCGGCTCCACAGCGTCTATGCCTTGCCGCTGATGCTCGAAGCGGCACTGATGTTCCCCTTCGGCCTGATGGGGGCCATCACGCTGACTTGGCCCACGCCGTTCGCGGTGCCGATCACCGTGCTGCTGCTGGCCTTCATCATGGGGCTTCAGAACGCCGTCGCGTCCAAGACCTCGGGGGGCAGCATTCGCACGACCCACATGACCGGCAACATCACCGACGTGGGCATCGAGCTCGGCAAGATGCTGTACTGGAATCGCCTCGAGGCGCAGGCACAGGGCCATGTTCGGCACAATCCCGCCCGCCTGAGGCAGGCCGGTGGCCTGGTCGGGATGTTCGTGCTGGGCGGCGTAGCGGGAGCGTTGGGCTTCAAGCACGTTGGCTTCGTTTGCGTCGTGCCGCTGGCGGCCCTGCTGCTGGCGCTGTCGCTCCCGCCTCTGCTAAAGGATGCTCCCCAACTGCTGGCGCTGGCGCGAAGCGGTTCCACCTGACCTCGCTCCCACCAGCGTGGTCTCCAAGCCGAATGGTGCTCTGCCATTGCGCTCGCCGATCGACGTGAAGCGCTGCGAGCCACCCTGGGCTAGTCAAGGTTCCAGGATCCGCCGCGATATTGGTAGCTTCTGTTCAGGATGCCGGCGAGCCATGCCGGCACGGTTGCCGCTTTGAGGCCGCCGAACATCACCCGCTGAGAGTTTTCTGTGTCCAGCATCGCCACCGGCAACTCGGACAGCATGCCCGTGCCGATGCCGCCAGGTGGGAAGACGTTTCCGTAGTCGCGCTTGAGCAGCAGCCGAGAGGTTGCCTTGGCCAGGGTGATGAAGGTCTCCTTCCGAACCAGCCAGTAGCACTCGACGCCGGACTCGGCGTAGCGCTCCTGCCGACGGGTGAAGTCGCGCAGGTGCTGGTAGGAACGCTGCAGCTCGATGGCAATGGTGCGGTCAGAAGCCTTGAACAGGACATCAGCCTCCCATTTCTCGCCTGTCGGCGACTGACCAGGGACCTCGTCATTTCCCTCGATTCCCAGACTGGCGAGGCCGGCGAGTACGGCCGCCTTGCCCGCGTGATGCCAAACCGTCTCCGGGGCGGTTGCACATTCGTCGGACAGATGCGCAAAGAAGGGCAATCCGTTGATGCTGGTCTTGAGGACTGCCGGCGCCTTGCAGCATGTCATTACGTAGTCGCCGAGCTGCGCTGTCTTCTTCAGGGCTTCCCATTGGATGAGCGTGAAGGTGCTGGCGTCTACAGGAGCGCCAGAGCGAGTCCAGGCGGATTGCGTCATGTGGGTGAGCTTCGTTGGTGGGGCGCGTGGATCAGGGCTTTTTCATTGTGCACAGCCTGGCTCCTTGCCTTTGAACGAGGCACCGCGTTGCTGAAAGCTCACACATGCGCCGGCGCTCTACCGGGTACCGTGATCCGCGCGACCAGCAGCCTGGGGGAGCCGTCAGTTCAGGTGCTGGTGAACCAGCCGCCGGAACTCAGGGCGCAGTGACGCAATGGGCTCGGCCGAGATTTCGTTTCGCCGTCCGTTGTGCCAGCGCAGCTCTCCCCGTTGTCCTTCGAGCGCCAGCACGGCACCGTCGAACACGCGCAACGTGGGCGTGCCTTCATTGACAGCGTGCAGAAGCGTTACCCAGTTGGGCTCGATCCAGAGCCAACGGCGTTCGCCTGGCGGCATGTCCGGGTGAGCCAGCTCGATCTCGACGAGACTGCCCTGTGCGGAATCGAAGAGTTGAAGCGTGGAGAAGTGGACGGGCATGGCGGCGTAGGACGGCAGGGCGATGGCCAGTATTGTCCCCGCCGTTGGTGCGATGCCGCGATTCGGGCGGCAACATCACCGCGCGATGGCGCATCAGGACGCCGGTACTGGTCCGACTCAGGCCGGCTCGGGCCGAACTCGAACTGAACCGGCGTCGATAGACTGGCGAATGCAATGCCCGCAATCGACCCGGTCTGATCCAGGGTTTGCGGCCATGAACACACCTCAGATCTACACGCCCTATGTACGCTCTCATCATCATCGCGAATCCAGGAACAACCAGCTTCAGCCACGCCATGGCGGAGGTTGTCTCGACCACCCTTATGCGCCAGGGAATTGGCATTGCCCGACACGATCTGTACGAGGAAGCCTTCAATCCGGTACAGCCCACTGGAGAGGCCGGGAACACCACGTCGCCCGACCCACTTGTCGAGTCACACTGCCGAGATGTCCGCCGCGCCGATCTGATCTTCATCTTCCATCCCAATTGGTGGAGCCAACCGCCAGCGATCCTCAAGGGGTGGGTGGATCGTGTGCTTCGGCTCGGCACGGCCTATGGGTATCCGGACGGCGCGGGCTTTGACGGGGTTCCCATCGGGCTGCTCAAGGCCAAGTGTGCGTTCGTCTTTAATACGTCGAACACGCCACTCGAGCGGGAGCGAGAGGTGTTCGGCGACCCGCTCGACACGCTTTGGAGAAGGAGTGTTTTCTCCCTGTGTGGCGTGGACCATGTCGTGCGCCGCATGTACGGGCCGATGAGCAGCAGCTCTGCGGACCAACGGGAACTGTGGCTCAACGAGGTGGCCTCCCTGACAGAGGACGCCGTGCGGGCCAACCGGTCTGCGGATGCCCCACCGAACGCTGGGTCCTCTCTCTGAGCCATTCTCTTTGCCGTTCTCCAGACGGCGTCCAAGGTGCCCGATCGGCGTTCGATGGGACATGCGTCATGATTCGATGGTCCTGAGAACGCCCATCGTCGCTCCCATTGCCCGCTCGCGCATTCGTTCCCCGTCCATGTCAACCCGCCATCCTGCCCTCGCGCTGTCCGCCATCTGCCTTGCCGCACTGCTGTTCGGCCTGGAGATCTCCAGTGTGCCCATCATCCTGCCGGTGCTGGAGGCACAACTGCGCGCCGACTTCCAGGACCTGCAATGGACCATGAACGCCTACACCATCGCCTGCACCACGGTGCTGATGGCCACCGGCACGCTGGCCGACCGCTACGGGCGGCGGCGCGTGTTCTCCGTCAGCGTTCTCGCCTTCGGCATCGCCTCGCTGCTGTGCGGACTGGCGCCGAGCATGCCGGCGCTGATCGGCGCGCGCTTCGCGCAGGGCCTGGCCGCCGGCGCGATGTTCATCTGCTCCATCGCCATCCTGTCGCACCAGTTTCCCGAGGGCAGGGCGCGGGCCAGGGCCTTCGCCGCCTGGGGCGTGGTCTCAGGCATTGGCCTGGGCTTCGGGCCGGTGGTGGGCGGCGCGATCATCGCACTGACCAGTTGGCAATGGGTGTTCCTCGTGCACGTTCCTCTGTCGCTCATCGCGCTGGCGCTGATCCGTGCCGGCGTGGTGGAGTCGCGCGACCCGCAGGCCCAGGACCAGCGGCTGGACTGGGCAGGCATCGCGACGCTCACGGTGGCGGTGCTGGGGTTGAGCTGGCTCATCACGCAGGGCAGCAGCTTCGGTTGGACCAGTCCGGCCGCGCTGGGCCTGCTGGCAGCCACACTGCTGGGCCTGGTGGGCTTCGTGGTGGCCGAGCGCCTGCATCCACGCCCGATGTTCGACTTCTCGGTGTTCCGCATCCGCGACTTCTCGGGCGCGATCATCGGCTGCGTCGGCATGAACTGCAGCTACTGGCCGTTCATGGTTTACCTGCCGCTGTACTTCACGGCCGGCATGGGATGGGACATCAGCCGCACAGGACTGGCACTGCTGGTCTACACCGTGCCCTTCCTGGTCATGCCTCCCATCGCGCAGTGGCTGCTGTTGCGCTACCAGGCGCGCATCGTGATCCCGTCCGGCCTGTTCACGATCGGCCTGGGCTTCATGCTCATGCAGGTGGGCAGCGGCTTCTCCGAATGGGGTGGTTGGACCGTGCTGCCTGGCGCGCTGCTGGCTGGCATCGGGCTGGGCCTGACGACCACGCCCGCCACCAACATGACGACCTCGGCCGTGCCGGCCCAGCGCGCCGGCATGGCCTCGGGCATGGATGCGAGCGCGCGGCTGATCACGCTGGCGCTCAACATCGCCGCGATGGGCGGGGTGCTTGTCGTGGGCATCGCGTCCGCGTTGCCCACGGCACTGGGGCAGGGCGTGCCGTCCGCGCAGCTGCGATCGATGGCCGAGCAGTTGGCGGGGGGCAATCTGGCCGGCGTGCAGCAGCAGTTGAGCGCCCTGGCAGGAGCAGATGCGGCGGGCGTCGCTTTGCAGGCCTCCGTCACGCAGGGCTTCGGCGTGGTCATGCTGTACGGTGGCATTGCGGCCTGGCTCACGGCAGCGGCTAGCTGGGCGGTGCTGCGGCGCGCGAGCGCGCGCGAAGCCGACTCGTGCGCCGCGGGCTCAGCCGGTGCTGCATCGTAGGCTGCCGCCAGCGACGGTTGCAGGGTAGCCGCAGCAGCCAGGTTGAGGTGGGCCTTGGGAGTGTCAACGGAAAGCGCGCGCTGTCAACGGTGCGCAGGCGTGTAGATGCCACCAGATTTCCGGCCGGCCAGGAAGGCGCGACGCCATCGCGGCGTGCGGCATGCAGGTCTACCAAGGCCTCGTAGGCGCGCCTTCGTTGTGCATCCACCGCATCATCGCGCCGTCACCGCCGGCCACCTCGAAGTGCCTGCTGATCTGCTCCAGAAATCCAACGAGCACGGCGAGACCCTCGGTCGCTGCGGGCTTGGGTATGCGCTCCGTCCGTCGAGCGCGAAGGACGTACTCTTGCGCCGCGAACACCGGCATCTGCTTGACCTGTTCGTCGACACCGACGCCCGCCAGCCGCAGCACTTCGAGCAGATGGGCGCAGCGGTCATGCACGTAGGGATGCTCAGGCGGGTGGATCTGCAGTGCCGCCTGGGCGATCCCGAACAGCAGAAACAGCCGAAAGATGGCCGTGCTCTGCCACGTCGGATTGGGCCAATGCAGCGCGCGCGCCGCCCATGCGTCGGCCGCGAGTTCCTGGCGCTTCGGTGGCGTCAGGGGGTCACAGGAGAGTTGCTCGAAGGAGGCGATGCCGTGGTCGTTGGGTCCATGGGTGACGTGGCCCAGAGCGAAGTGTCCGCATTCGTGCAGGACCAGGAACAGCAGCGCCTGCATGAGACAGTCCGACTCGAGGCCGAGCGCCAGCGGTGAGCGCACATGGCGGGCGAGGTCTGGAATCGGATCGCTTGTGCGGAACCAATCGTGGATCCATTCCTGGCCGGCCCAGTACGCCAGCGCTCGGGATTGCTCCAGGCCGTCGGGCAGCGGTGCTGCACTTCGGACCAGGTACTCGGCCATGCGAAAGCCGGCAGTCAGCTGGTGGCGAAAGCGCAGCACTTCGAGAAACTGCTGCCCCATCACGATGTACTCCCGGTCGCCCAAAGGCGCGGCGACGGCCACCGGGCCGCGCAAAGGGAGCACGACGACGTGCCCGAGAAACCGCGTGTGCTCGACCAAGCCCCCGGATTCGACGAAACCCGCAAGCGCCATGGCAAGCCGCGCAGTGTCCTGCTCTGCACGGCGCAGCCAAGCCGCAGGCTCCCCGAGTCGCTCGGCTTCCTCGGGCCAGTGCGCCTCGATCAGGCCCTGGGCAACGCCCCGAAAGTCGGTGTGCATGGTGCCGGGGGGGCTTAGGGGCCGCTTCGCCCCGTGGGCGGCGGGCGGCGCGTTGCACGCGGCTTCACGATGCCGATCCGGTTGCGGGACACGAAGTCGGGCCAGTCGCGATGGTCCGCCAGGTCGACGTCGTCCGCGACCCACACCTTGTGCCGGGCATGCTCAAACAAGGCGATGCACTTGGCGGGGTAGTTGTTGCGCGACGGGTAGAGCAGCCCGTCGAATTGGGCTTGCCCGCCCGCGTCCAGCAGGTCGTGGACGTTCTTGGAGATGCGCTGCGTATGGCTGTAGCGCCGGCTCGCCAACTGGCTCAGGTTCAGGCCGAACTGGGTGGACATCACACCGGGCGCCGTGATGTCGGCGAGTTGAAGCGCCTGCAGCACGCCCACGGCGCGCACCATCCGGCTCTCGACTTCGGGGAGTGCAATGGTGCGCTTGTGCTGCAGGTGCCATCGGTGCTTGTGAAAGACGGACTCCATCAGAGCCGTGGGCAGGTCGAACGCCAGATAGAGGACGCCATAGGCCTTCGCAGGCGAGTCGTACCGGTTGGTGCCGTCCTGACCGAAGAAGAGACCGGAGCCTCGGTACGCCGTCCTACTCACATGCTGCAGCAGTTCGCCGGCTGCGATGGACTGCAGTGGCGGTACAGAAGTCAAGCGCGGGCCCGTTCGTGCAGGCCCAGCGCGCTGCGCACCTTGGCGACGATCTCATCCAGATTGCCCGCTGTCACCGCATCCACTGGCGAGCGGCCATCCAAGGCATCGAGGGGATCGGACAGTGCACGGAAAAGTGTCCACGGATCCAGATCCTCGGCGAGCTTGAGCACCTGCCGGGTCAGGTTCAGGCGCACCGGATCCAGCTGCCATTCGGGCAGGCGCTGCTTGCGGGGCCCCACACTCAGCGCCAGCAGGCGCCGGGGGTGTGCCGACAGATCCTTGTAGATCTGCTGGCGCGACTTGTGCGCCAGCCGCGCGAACTGGGTCAGTGGAAGGTTCTGCGGCGCCTCGAAAACGCGCAGCATCGCACTGCGGCCGCGTTGAAGGTCGGTCGCCGAGGGGGTCCAGCGTGTTTCGGCCCGGAGCGCTCGGGCCTTGTCGGCCAGCTGGTCGCGAACATCCGCAGGGCCGGCCGCAGCTTGTTCGGCGGCGGCCATCTTTTCCTGGATGAGCGCATCCAGCTCGGCTGCGAATTTGACCGGATCCTTGATCCGCGCGGCCGGCTCGAAGCGGTGCAGTTCGGTGGGGCTCACCTTGGGCAGCTCAAACCCCATGAAACTCAGAGTCTTGGGCATATGGCATCTCCCGTCGGACCAAGCGAACCCGCATCATGGGCTTTATTGTCGCTTTTGTCAACTATGACAACTTTGATCTGATGGCATCGCTGCAGGAGCGTTTCCGGTAGATCGCGGCCATCGGAGGGTCCGCGAATGCTTCGCAGCCATGCTTCCGGTGCGACCAACCTCGCGCAGCATGGGCGGTCACGGCCTGGTTCACGGCCATTCGAAGTTGATGGGCATCTCTTTCGAGCTGATCTCCAGATCGGCGAGGGTCAGGTCATAGTGCTGGTACCACTTCCTGGACAGGCTGCGGACCAGGCCATTGTGGTAGTTGGCCAGCCACAGGTACTTCGCGGGCACCGTGTTCAATCCACGGGCGTTGCCCATTCCATTGAGGATCAGTTGCTTGTGGTCGCGCAGGACGTCGGGCTGGGACTCGGGCTCGTCGAGTTCTGTGAGGAACGCATGCAGGTAGTCGACGAAGAAGATTCCGTCGGCATCCTTGCGAACGAGCTTGCGGATCGCGTCGACTTCGTCGGCCACGCCATGGTGCTGGGCGCGAAGCCGCTCGTCCGTCATGAGGTCGTTGAGGACTTCGGGGTCGACGACGATCCGCGGAAAGTTGGCGAAGCCCGATTCGAGCTCGTAGGCCCGGACGAAGCCGGGGCCAAAGACCGTCTGGGCATCGAAGTGCACATCGCCAAGGGCGATGCCGCCGCGCAGGCAGATGCCATGCTTGATCAGTTCCCCTTGCAGCAGCACCAGGTCGTGCAGTTCATGGAAGACCAGCCCATACGGGAAGGACTTGTTCGACGCGCCTTCCAGTGGCCGGATCCGGATGATGGAATCCGAGAACTGGATGACCTTGGGCTCAAACCCTTCACCGTCCTCGTCGTCTTCCGTCGCCGAAAACCGCCTGAGCGTGGCGAGCTTCTCGGTGATCTGCGCGTCGGTGCTGGTCTGGATGAGATGTTTGAAGCCGAGGATGTCAATGAAGGTGATGAGCGAGCGGCGGTACATGGTGATAGGACAGTAGTTCGGAGAGATCGTAGCCAGTTCTCCAGGGGGGCATCGGCGCTCGATGCGGCGCTGGCCGGACGCTTGGGTGCATCGGGGCAGGTTGCCTGGGACGGGCCCGCGCAGGCGGCGGCGCAGCGTCCGCAGGTGAGCCGCTGCCCCCGGCTGGCGCCCTCAAGCGCCACCCTTGATGTCACCGGGCGCAGTGCGAACCTGTTCGCATGCTCAGCGACGAAGAGAAGACCCGCATGCAGACCTGTCTGCGCACCTTGCGCGAGGCCATGCCGGGCTTCGCCAGCCGCCGAGCGCAGTTGGTGATGATGGCCGAGGTGGCCCACGTCCTTGGCACCCTGGGCGACGGCCGGGAGGGACTGGCCGAGGCCAGCCAGCGCATCGGGGTCATCGAAGCGGGAACCGGCACCGGCAAGACCCTGGGCTACCTGTTGCCGGCCATCGTGCTGGCGCGCTCGCGCGGGCTGCGCGTGGTCGTGTCCTCGTCCACCGTGGCGCTGCAGGAGCAGTTGATGGCCAAGGACCTGCCGGCCCTGCAGCGTCACCTCCCGGTGAACTTCACGAGCGCGCTGGCGAAGGGGCGGCGGCGCTACGTCTGCCCGGCCAAACTGTTGCGTCTGGATGCGCAGCGTTCTGTCGCCAGCTTGGGAGGCGAGGTTCCGACCAATGAGGCACGGCCGGCAACGGCGCAGCCTGTACGACTGGAAGGCCGGCTCGCGCAGGCCTTCGCACGCGGCACCTGGTCCGGCGACCGCGACGACTGGCAGGACCCGATCCCGGAAGGACTCTGGCACCGCCTCAGCACCGACCGCGATGGCTGCTTGGGGGCGCGGTGCGAGGAGTTCGGGCGCTGCCCGTTCCAGGCCGCTCGCCAGCGCCTCAAGGACGCCGACGTCGTCGTCGCCAACCACGATCTGCTGCTGGCCGCCCTGGACATGGAGCCCGGCGCCCTGTTGCCGGACCCGTCCCAAACGCTGTTCGTGCTCGACGAGGCCCATGGACTGCCGGCCAGGGCGGCCGCGCGTGGCGCCTCGCGCCATGCGGTGCTTGGCGCCCTGCGGTGGATCGAGGAGGCCTTAGCGATAGCGGATCAGGCAGGTCAGAGCTTGCGGCTCGATGCGGCCCTGGCGCTGGCGGCGGATGGGCACGGCCAGCGCCTGTGCAGCGCACTGGAAGGGCTGCACGTGGCCTTGGCCAGGCACTGCGCGGCGGGCGAGCAAGGGCAGGTGCAGCGCTTTGCCCACGGTGCGCTGCCGCCTGACGTCGCCGAAGCCGGCAGTCGTCTGCACAGCGCTGCGCTCGGTCTGCGCGAGGCGCTGGCTGCCTTGCGTGCGGCTGCGGTTGAACGGGCACGCCAGGACGCGGTGGCCGCCCAGCCGCATGTCGCGGCGTTGGGGGCGTGCCTGGGGAGCGCAGAGCACCTGGCTGCCACCTGGGAGCGCATGCTGCAACCGCTCTCAGACACAGACCCGCCGGTCGCCCGTTGGATCGAGCGCGGCGGCAAGGAGGGCAGGGCGGGTCGAGCGACGGAGTTCCACGTGTGCGCCGCGACGATCGGCGGCGGCGAACGCCTGCGCGCGCTGCTGTGGGACCGTGCTGGCGCTGTCGTGCTGACCTCTGCGACATTGCAGGCCTGCGGATCCTTCGACCTCTTCATGGAAGAGGCGGGCCTGAAGGCTTGGGAGGGATTGCGCGCCATCAGCCTGCCTTCGCCGTTCGACCATGCGGCGCAGGCAGAGCTGCACCTGCCGCGCATGTGCTCGCATCCGCGCGACGCCCAGGCGCACACCGAGGAGGTAACGGCCATGCTGCCGGCACTGCTCGAGGCGCAAGCCGGGGCGCTGGTCCTGTTCACATCGGCCCGGCAGATGCAGCAGGTCGCGCAGGCGCTGCCCGTCAGGCTGCGCGAGCAGGTGCTCGTGCAGGGCAGCACCTCCAAGCGCGAGCTGCTGGCGCGCCACAGGGTCCGCATCGACCAGGGACAACGTTCGGTCCTCTTCGGACTGGCCAGCCTCTCCGAGGGCGTGGACCTGCCTGGCGCCTACTGCACCCACCTGGTGGTTGCCAAGCTGCCGTTCGCAGTGCCCGATGACCCGGTGGAGCAGACACGCCGGGAGTGGATCGAGGCGCAGGGGAGGTCCGCCTTCCATGAACGCAGCGTGCCAGAAGTCGGAATCCGGCTGGCGCAGGCGGTGGGCCGGTTGCTGCGCACCCCGCAGGACCATGGCCGCGTGACTGTGCTGGATCCGCGGCTGGCCGGCACGGCATGGGGCCGGCGCCTGCTGGATGGCCTGCCGCCTTACCGGCGCGTGCGTGGTCGCGCTCTTGGCGTCCCGCTGGGTGCGACGCCCGGCGTGCATGCCGTCGCCTGATCAAGGTTCCCCAGGACTCGAAGCCGGCTCACTCCGGCAGATCCTGGTGTGCAGGATCTGACGCATCGCAGTCTGGAGGATCGCGGCGATCGGCCCAGGAGCAGACCTTCGTTCTGAGGCCCTGCTTCGCGTCTTCCTTTCCTGTCTTCCAATCAATCGCGCAATGGCGCGAACTTGCCTGCGCATACTCGAAAAGGAGAGAGGGCGCTTCCCGCACCCATGCTCAAGCTGCTTCGATGATGCGGATCTCGCGGTCGGCTCCATCGCCCAGCGCAGCCAGGGCTGCCTGGTATGCCGGGCTGTCGTGCGCGGCAACCGCTTGTTCAACACTGTCAAACTCGATCAGCACAGTGCGTTGCATCAGGCCGAGTTCGTAGACCTTGGACGGCTCGCCACGCGCCAGGAAGCGTGCGCCGTTGGCCGTGAGTGCCGGGCCGGCCAGCTTCGCATACGCGGCAAGTTTGTCGGAATCGTTGACCGCGCGATAGGTGCTTATCCAATAGGCTTTTGGCATCTGAGTTTCTCTTCGGTACGTGTACGTTTGGCAGTGGCGAGTGTCGTAATCTACAGCAAGCCTCGATTGGTATCTCCGTTGCGAAGGACGGCTTGGGTGGCTTGCGTGTCAAACTCAAAGCCGTCCATGGAGGTGGGGCACCATCACTACTTGACCACTGCAGGACCGGCCAGCGGCTGTTCAAGGGCTCGCCGGCCCGACGATGGCATCGCGGCCAGCGGGCGTGATGGCCAGGACGTGTGCAGTCGGCATCACCTTGCTGTCGTCGCCCGCGGAGGCGTTGAGGAAAAAGGCGGCCAAGAGTCCTGCCGCGCGAAGCACCCGCACCTTTTCGATATCGGCAGGCACTTCGAGGGTCAGCGGTAGCCGTTGACCGGCGATGTGGCGCAGCATTTCCAGGGACAAGAGTTGTTCCGTTGATCGGTAGCGTGAATCGGGCCACGCAAGAGTTTCAAGAGAACCCGGCCTGCTGCCTGGGACCTGACGCGCTGCAGGGGGTGGATGCCGACCAAGATGGGGGCAAGGACTCCGAATTCAAGCGACGGATGGTTCAAGAATGCGATTGGCTTGGCAGGGGCCCGCGCATTCGCAAGGGGCAGGCTGACGAACAAAGAGCGTGACCTGCGCCGCCGCTGCAAGCGGCCTGCTTTGGCCGGTCTGGGGTGGGAGTCTCCAATGGTGCGTTATCACCTGATGTCGCCGACACATACCGCTGCGGCAGAGAGCGGGTGGGCAGGCTGTCAGTGTGGATTGCCGACGCTGGACATATTGTTCGATGCGCTGTGCAAAGCGGGTCGTACGTACATTTACTCGCGTTTCGGTGCTCGCTCACATCTACAGTTTCTCTTTTTAATATGGAGACAAGTACATGCGTTGGATTCCCTCTTTTGCCTCGGCCGTTTGTGTTGTCGGATTGATTTCGTCTGTCGGTGCAGCGCACGCGGTAGAGACTTCGGACAAGCCGTTGCGCATCGTTGTGCCCTTTGCCGCGGGTGGCCTCGCTGATGTGTTGGCCCGCACTTTGGCAGAAGAAATGCGGCCAGGGTTTCCCAAGGGAGTCATTGTCGAAAACAAGACCGGTGCCGGGGGAAACATTGGCGCTGCCGAGGTGTTTAGCCGGTCAAAGCCGGGCGAAAGCACGATCATGATTTCGTCTCCGGGCCCCATCGCGATCAACCAAGGCCTGTACCCCAAACTACCATACGATCCTTCGCAGTGGGTCGCTATCGGAACCATTGCCGCAGTGCCGAACGCACTTATCGTGAGTCCGAATCTTCCGATCAAAACGGCACAAGAATTTACGCCCTACGCCAAGCAAAGCGCCGGACGCGTGTCGTACGCGTCCCAGGGCAATGGCACGACATCACATTTGACTGCGAACCTTTTTTCATCCTTGACGGGAGCGACGATGGTTCATGTCCCATACAAGGGTGATGCTCCTGCGCTCGCCGATTTGTCGGGTAGCCAGGTCGACGCCTTCTTCGGCAGTGTGGGGGCCTCAATCACATTGCACAACTCAGGCAAGGTCCGCATTCTCGCGGTGGCAGATGCCAAGCGGTCTTCCGCTCTTCCAGATGTACCCACCTTTGCGGAGATTGGGTTGCCGGCGATGCAGTCGGTGACTTGGTACGCGGCAGTGACCGCGCCAAACACGCCTGCACCAGAAGTTCGCCACCTCAATGCCGTGCTCAACGAAGCGCTGGCGAAACCAGCCATGCGAGAGCGCCTTGCCAAGCTTGGTCTGGACCCCTTGCAGAAGTCGGCTGCGGAGAGTGCGGATTTCATCAAGCAGCAAACGCAGGTTTGGCAGAAAGTGATTCGGGATGCGAAGGTCACCATTGACTGATCTGGTTGCTGTCGTGGAATTCGGATATCACACACGGAAGGGATCGTGCGTGAAGGCCAGGACACCCTTTGGTTTTCATAGCCGCGTTGCGCGGCGCCAATCCTGTCGCTACGGGCGCAAGCGCCATGGCCGGCTGCTCGGCATGCCGTTGCTGCGCTCGGCCAGCGACACCGAGGGCGTGGTGCACGCGCCCTCCCTGATGGCCTTGCCGCTGTGACCAAGGGCATGCAGGAGACCCCTCCCGCGCGGCGCGTGGCACTGGCCACGGGTGACCCCAACGGCATTGGGCCGGAGATCGCCCTCAAGGCCCTGGCCGCGCTGGCGCCCGAGCAGCGCGCGCACATCACCGTCTTTGGTCCTGGCACGGTGTTGCAACGCGCCGCGTCCCTTTGCGGACTGCAGGAGCTGTGGCCACAGTTGCACCACGTGGAAGCCGGCAGTCTGCCCGAACACGCGGCCGTGCCTGGCCGCATCGACCCACTGGCGGGCGCGTCGGCGGTGGCCTCTGCCACCGCCGCGCTGCAAGCCGTGCGCGCTGATGCGCACGACCTGGTGATCGCCTGCCCGCACCACGAGACCGCCATCCACCAGGCCGGCATTGCCTTCAGTGGCTATCCCTCGCTGGTGGCACGGGTCTGTGAACAACCCGAGGACGATGTGTTCCTGCTGCTGGTCGGCGGGGGGCTGCGCATCGTGCACGTGACCTTGCATGAGAGCGTGCGCACCGCACTGGAGCGCATGACGCCCGAACTGGTCCAGAAAGCGGTCCGTGCCGGCGCGCGGGCCTGCGGCCTGATGGGCTTGCACAACCCAAGCATCGGCGTGTTCGGCATCAACCCGCACGCGTCCGAAGGTACGCTGTTCGGCCTCGAAGATCAGAACGTCGTGCTGCCGGCGATGGCCCGCCTGCGCGACGAGGGGTACCGCGTCGACGGCCCCCACGGTGCCGATATGGTGCTGTCGCAGCGGCGGCACGAGCTCTACGTCGCCATGCTGCACGACCAGGGCCACATCCCCATCAAGCTGCTGGCCCCCAATGCGGCGAGCGCACTCAGCATCGGCGGCGATGCGCTGCTCTCCAGCGTGGGCCATGGCAGCGCCATGGACATCGCCGGGCAGGGCGTGGCCGACCCCACCGCGCTCCTGCGTACCATCGACTTGTTGTCGGGCGCGTCAGCGATCCCGACTGGTCGGCTGCCGGCTTCGACAACGCCTTGTCGTAAGGGCGCTACCTAACCGAACAGGCCGGGAACCTCGGAAAAGCTCTCCAGCGGGGTCGGTCGCGCTGCGTTGCGATGGGCATGTTCGTCGTCCGCAGCCGCAGCAGGAATTCGACCCAGGCCATGTCCGAAGCCGCATAGCGGCGTTGTCCCCCGGACGCGCGGTGGATCGGAGCGATCAAACCGATGCGCTCGTAGTAGCGCAAGGTGTGGGCAGTGAGCCCCGAGCGCTGTGCGACTTCGTCAATGGACAGGTGCGATTCCATGAAGTGATCCTAGAAGTTCGAGTGCACTCTAAGTCAAGCGCTTTTGTGCATGCCACGGAAAGCTCTCGGGGGCAGCACGCCAGGACTGTCCAAGTAGACAGCCACCACACACCACTACGGAACCGTGGTGTGTGGTCGTGCAGGAGTACGGCTTACCGTCGCCGGCCCCCGCTGTCGTGGCAACTAGCCGCGAAGGAGGTCCTGGGCCTTCGCTTTCGCCTCGCGGTGCTGATCCCGCGTCAGTTCGGGCAGCGCAAGTCCTTCGTCGCCATCGACGTACAGTGGCCCGCCGAAGTCGCTGTCGTAGAACTCGCCATCATTCGAGCCACCGTCGTGCCGGGCCGCCAGCGTGGATTCGGTGAGGTCCTTTCCGCGCGCCAGCGCCACGTACTGCCAGGTCCAGGCACGCAACGGATCATCTTCGGCCAGCGCACGCTCGGCCGCATCTCGCAGCCAGTGCACGTTGGCGCGTGGCGCCATGCGCTCCTGCGCCCAGGGGTCGCCGAGATCGGCGAGGTCTTCCAACGCCCGCAGGGAACCCGCTTCGGCCGCCCGGCGCAGCCATTGGGTGCGGGCTTCGGGGCTCGTGGCCACACGGGCCATCTGCTCGGCGTCGACATCACCGTCCAGGCGCTCGGCCAGGGCAATGAACTCCGGACGCTCGAAGACCGTCCCGTATTCCAGGGCGGCGGCGCGCACGCCTGCCTCGGCGGCGGCCTTCAGGTGCGCCTCGTAGCGCACATACCGGGGCGCCAGCAGCAGGTACTGCTCGACCCAGCCTTGTTCGCTGGCGGTGAGCTGGCGTCCCTTCAGCGACTCCTCGTAGAGGTAGGGGTTGGGCTTGCCGCAACGGAACAAGGCCGCCAGCACCTGGTGTGCCTGCGGGTTCTTCGCCGTGGCCGCCTCCAGGCTGTCCAGCAGAAGACCCGAGGCCAGAAAGTGCTCGCGGGGCAGGGCGGTCGCGTTCTGGACCCGGCGGGGTGCATCGTCCCAGCCTTCCAGATCCTCGTCCGGCTCGCCGTCCTCTTCGTCCTCGCCAAGTCTGGTGGGCGTTGTGGACATGGGCATCAGCGGCGCCAGGGCCGTCCAGCGCACCAGCCCCAGGCGCTGGTCGGCAATGAACTGGACCAGGGCGCCAGCCATGGCCCGTGACACGGCCTGGCCGTACTGCAGCTGCAGCGCGCGACCGGCGACCTGCGCTTCGGCGGAGGGTTCCGACGCCTGTCCGACCCCTTGGTCGGCCAGCAGCGCGTCGGAGGTCAGTGCGGCCCAGGTCCTGTAGCCGAATGCCGCTGCCAGCAATTCGTGGACGTGGCTGTGGCGGATGTCGCAGCCCGAGCGGGCCTGCAGGGTGTGGTGCGCGGTGCGCGCCAGTGCTTTGAACGTCATGCGTCTTCCTTTCGGTTGTCCTCGCCGCATCGGGGCAGACGCACGCGTTTAAGTCCCCGACGACAAGGTCCGGAAGGGAGATCAATGACGATGGAAGGAAGGACCTGTTTCTACTCGCGTGCAAGTACGGCGGGCGCCTCGGACACGATTGTAGTCAGGCGCACCTGCAGGCGCTTTGCGCATGAAACTCGCCCGCCCTTTGCCGGGCGGCGGCGATCTTGGGGGTCTTTAAGATATCGACAGGAGGTTGCCATGCCGGCTCGTTCGTCGACAAACCAGATCGCTTTTCGCTGCCGCACCGTCGACGGCGCCACGGGCGTCAGGCGCGAGACCGCCGAGCACCTGGCCGAGTACCTGGGCGTCGATGAGACCCAGGCGATCCATCGTGCGCTGCCGCGGTACGTGCCCGACGATGGCCAGCTGAGGGCGGCCCAGATTCGCCAGATCAAGAAGCAGGTCCCGCAGCGCGCGAGGCGGTCGGTGCGTTCGAGCCTGTTCAATACGGAGCCGGCATGAGCCGGCGTCTGTCAGCCCTGGTCATTGGCAATGCCGCCTACGAGACGGTGGCCGAACTGAAGAACCCGGCCAACGATGCGGAGGACGTTGCCGAGCAGCTTGAGGCCAGCGGCTTCAGCGTGATCCAGGAGGCCGACTGCAACCACGCGGAGATGGACCGCGCGCTCAGGCGGTTCAAGCGCGAGCTCGACAAGAGCGATGTCGGCCTGTTCTTCTTCGCTGGACACGGCATGCAGATCGAAGGCGAGAACTACCTTGCCGCCGTCGACACCGACGCCTCGGACGAGGTCGAAGCCAAGCATTCCTCACTCTTGAACCGCCCCGGGAATTGCGGAGGCTGGTTGGTTTAAGTGCTCAGGCTGGCACAGTCGATTGCTCGGCGAGTTGGCGGTAGTAGTTTGCCTCAGCCTCGGCCGGCGGAATGTAGCCCAGTGGTCCCATCAAGCGGTGATTGTTGTACCAGGAGACCCAGGTCAGTGTGGCAAGCTCGACGGCCTCGCGGGTCTTCCAGG
>JAKOYD010000016.1 GCA_029780695.1 Pseudomonadota bacterium | reverse complement strand
AGAGGGTGTCCCCGAAATGATTTTCTGATGCGTCGATCCCCGGAGAATGGGGCGGCGCAGGAGGGCAAGCATGGTCGAGGGGAAGAACAAGGGTGGGCGGCCGCCGCTGCTCAACGAGGAGCATGTGGCGGTGCTGCGTGCGATCACGACCGAGCAGCCGCGCTCGTCGCTGGGCGAAGTGACCAACGAACTGGGCCGACGCACCGGGATGAACGTGTGCACGGTCACCGTCCGCAAGGCGCTGCGGGAGGCGGGGATCGAGCGATTGAAGCCCATTCGTAAGCCCACGCAGCGCGCGCTGGTGCAAGGCGGCGCACCGCTGCGCGTGGGCTACACCGATGCCCACCGGCGCGAGGATGGTCCCAGTGGCATGAACACCGACCTGACCGACGCGGAGTGGGCGCTGGTGGCCGATCTGTTCGAGCGTGACGGCCTGCGTGGCGCGCCGCCGCGCTACGACCGGCGCGCTGTTGTCAACGCCTGCGTGTACCTGGTGCGCACGGGCTGCGCGTGGCGCCTGCTGCCCAAGAGCTTTCCGCCGTGGAAGGCAGTGCACAAGAGCTTCAGCCGCTGGGCTGCCGCCGGAACGTTCGAGGCGATGCACGACCGACTTCGCCAGCAGTGGCGCGACCGCGTCGGCCGTGCGCCTGAGCCCAGCGCGGCGATCATCGACGCGCAGAGCACGCGCAGCACCGCCCAGGGCGGGGACACCGGCTTCGATGCCGGCAAGAAGGTCAAGGGGCGCAAGCGCCACCTGGTGGTCGACACGCTGGGCGTGCTGTTGGCCGTCACCGTCACGGCCGCCAGCGTGCAGGACCGCGACGGCGCGGCCGAGGTCGTGGCCAAGGCCTGCGCGAAGGTGCCGGAGTTGAAGAAGCTCTACGCCGATGCCGCCTATGGCGGGCAATGTGCGCAGGCCATCGAGAAGACCCACGGCATCAGCGTCGAGGTGGTGCGTCACCCTGGCAACCGCAGCACGGGCACCTGGCAAGACCGCCAGCGCCCCCTGTGGCCCGAGCAGGTGCCCAGCGGCTTCGTGGTGCAGGCCAAGCGCTGGGTGGTCGAGCGCACCCACGCCTGGAACGAGCGTGCGCGCCGCCTGATCGCTCACCATGACCGTTCCACCTGGGCACCCGTCGCGTGGGTCTGGTTGACCGAAGCGCGTATCCTCGCTACTAGACTGGCGCGGTAGCTCATTTCGGGGACACCCTCTGAG
>JAKOYD010000013.1 GCA_029780695.1 Pseudomonadota bacterium | reverse complement strand
TGATGCCATGCGCCATTGCGATCTTGGCTACTGACGCGCCCGGCTGTGCGCATTCGAGCAGGATCTGCTCTTTCAATTCGGCGCTGTAGTGCCTGCGCCTTCTGACTATCTGCGTTGCCATCGTGTCCAGCTTCTCCTTACTGGACAGGATCGTTACAGCCTACTGCAGCAGATTCAAGATGGGTTCGCCGCGCGCATACGATCAAGCGGCACTGGCCCGCGTACACCTTCGCCGACAGCTCACGGCTGTATTCACCCGCCATCGCGCGCTTGACGCCCTTGACGATGGTGGACACGGGCGAGCCGTCGTTCTCGAACTGCTCGGCGCAGTAGGCGACCTGAATCCCGGCGCGGCGGCAGATGTACTCGTAATAGGCGCTTTCGTCCGCGTCCTGGAAGCGACCCCAGCGGCTCACGTCGTAGACGAGGATGATCTGGAAATCGGTGGTGCCCGCCTGCACGTCGGCGATCAGTTGCTGGAGTGCTTGCCGCCCGTCGATGCGCAGCCCTTTTTTGCCCTCGTCGGCGTAGGTGCGGACGATTTCGATGTTGCGCCGGGCGGCGTACTCGCGGATCTTGTCGCCCTGGTTCTCCGTCGAATACTGCTGGTGCTCGGTCGACATCCGCACGTACTGCGCGGCCCGAAACACCGGGCCCGACCCCGGCGGGTGTGGAGGAGGTTCGATTTCTTGCATAGGCCCGGTCACTCTGTGATTGGTGCTCTCGGGTCCGCCACTCCTTTCAATGAATGCGACGCCGCGCCACGGCGGCAGCACACACGGTCGGAATCGTTGCCATGCAGAACATTCGAGAGCCTGTTTGGGGTCGAAGTTACGAGCGGATCGCCAGGGTGTCGATCAAGTCCTCTCTTGACACGTCCATCTTGCACGGACACGTCACACAGACCGGCGTGATCTCGACGACCCAAGAATCGCCGTTTTCCCTCGGAAACGCCGGGTGCCGCGTGATTCGGTACAGGCCAGTCGGCAAGTCGCACACGTCCATCTTTGCAAGATCGACATCTGCCCCGTTGGCATCACGCAGTCGCTGCTGTTCACGATTGCGCTGCACGTGCTCGGGCCGGTCTTCGCGATAGTTGTGCCAGTAGTCTTGATTGCGCTGTGACCACGCCTGCTGGGCGGCGCGCTGGTTGATTCAGCAGTCGGGATCGGACTGGAGCTTGGCCCGTTGCCACTGGCGCTTGCGGGCACGCTGGCAGTCGGGCGCTGAACAGTAGGCTTGATCGGGAACTTGCGGGCGGGGTTCGAAAGGTCTGCCGCAGCAGGCGCAGTGTTGGGTCATCGTCGGGTCTCCATGCAAAATCCGCATGGAAGCCGCGACCGACCGTGGCGTTGGGCGCGTGCTCGTTGCGCCTATGGGGCAGCCGTCATCGAGCAGCCCGGTGCAACGCTGGTTCCAAGGCCGCCTGCAGTCGAACCACGATGGCCGCCAGGGGCTCGGGGGCGAGTTCGTTCTTCTTGAGAAATGCCTGCCACAGCGCCTGCCGGGACGTGTCGTTTGCGAACTCGTCGGTCATGCCGATCGGCAGTGCGGCGGGCACGGCCATGCCGCGTCGCTCGAAAGTGGCCTTCACCGCTTGCGCCAGCAGATCGATGTCCAGGGATTCCCTCTCCAGCAGCACCGACAGGTCGAGGTAATCCTTCATCCGACTGTTGGTCATGCCCAGAAGCGCGATTGCGTGGAGCTTTTCCGCGATGACGGTGTAGACGGGATAGGTGCGCAGGCGAGGCGCAGGCAGGTCATCCAGCAACACCGGATAGACCGAGTCCACCGGAGCCGGTGTGACCGCATCGCCGAAGCCGACGTCGATCTGCGTCTTGCATCGCGCCTTGGCCAGCTCGCCACCGATGAGGATGCGCGCCCCGGCGTATCCGGCGTCCTTGCGAGTTTCTTCTGCGACGACCGAGGCCGGATCGAACACGATGCCGTCGTCCACGGCGACGCTGGCGATGTCGCGAAAGGTCTGGGCCACGGATTCCAGATCGCTCGCACCGAAGCCCAGCAGGTCGGCATCGCGCGTGGCCCGGTGCGGCATGTCGTACCAGAGCGTGAACAGCAGCGCACCTTTGAGCAGAAAGCGATCCGCGTGCTCGGATTGGCAGAGGCGGTAGAGGATGCGCTCCAGCGCGAAACGCACCAGCACCTGATTGAAGTCCACGCCCTGAGCCTTGGCGACGTTGAGCAGGCGGGCGCGCACGGAAGCCGCGACGTTGCTCATTCGACGGCCTCCAGGTAGGGGCGCATCACGTTGGCCACGCGGCAGATCTTCGCATAGCGCCACAGGTCGTCCGCCGTCGCCTTGCGCTTGGCGCGTGCGTCCTTCAGCGCCTCCAGCGCCACGTCCAGGCCGATTTTGTTGCGGTGCTTGAAGCAGTCCACGACCGTCTTGGCCGCGCCGTACACTCGCAGCTTCACCCCGTCGCGCAGGTGCTCCTCGACGCCCGCCGTGTAGACGTCACCAGTCATCTGAACCATCTTGACCGGCGGATAGTCGATCCGGGGCACGTGGCTGCCGCGCGGCATGGCGATCCAGATCTGGCGCGGCAGTTGTGTGGTCAGCTCGTGGAATTGCAGCGCCGTGAGCAGGCAGAACACGGCCTGCGGCACCTTGGTGGCGACGGTCGCGAGACTCTCGAATTCCGATCCCTGCGCATCCGGCAGGCGGTACAGCCCGCGTCCGACCCTTTCCAGAACGCCAGCGGCGGTCAGGCGCGTCAGGACGACCCGGGGCGCATCGATGGCGTCCAGATCGCTGGCGCGCAGTAGCCCCTTCTGGTTGGCCAGATCGAGGACGCGCTGGGTGTGGGTGTCGGCGAGCATGGTGAGAGTATGTTCCGTTTATTCGTCCAATGCAAGATTTCGACGAAAAACAGGAACAGCCTCATGCCGCCGTGTTTGGTTCCCATCTTGGAGATCGAACCGCAGACCGTCGCAGCCCGAACCAGCGAGGAAGTGCGCGGGGGCGCTCGTTTTTTCCCCGGACTTCCGCATGATGTACAGTCACACCCATGGTATCCCTGCTTCTACAGCAGGGCGGTTTCCTGTAGTGGGAACTACACCGCCACCAACCAAGCCGCACTGGGCTGAATCAGCGCCCAAACACCTCGTTGGCCCCGCTGTTTCTTTTGCGGCGCCAAGTCTGGTGAAACGCATAGTCCCGCAACGGGCCGCATGAAGCCGGTACCAAATGCGGGTAACAGTGCGGGTAACGCGCAAGCCACCCCACCCCGTGACCCCTACCGGTGGCGCCAGACAGCTTCAATACCGGCACTACGACAAGAAACCTGCAGCCAACCCACGCAGGCGCGGCAGCGCGGCCAGCGCGTTGGCGGTGGTCGCCGCGGCCCATGCGTCCACGGACATGCCGCGCAGCTGCGCCACCTCGGCAGCGATGCGCGGCAATTCGGCCGGCTCGTTGCGGCCCTGCGGCTGGCCGGCGGCGCGCTGCTCGGCGGTGGTGTACAGCCAGTGCGGCGGAATGTCGGGCGCGTCGGTTTCCATGACGATGGCATCGGCCGGCAGTTCAGCAGCCAGCGTGCGAAGTCGCGTGGCGCGCTCATAGGTCACGGCGCCGCCAAAGCCCAGCTTGCACCCCAACCCCGCCAGCGCCTCGGCCTGCTGGCGGCTGCCATTGAAGGCGTGGGCGATGCCGCCGGGCACGCCGACGTCGCGCAAACCCTTCAGCACCTGATCGACCGAGCGGCGCACGTGCAGGATCACCGGCAGGCCGTGCCGGCGCGCCAGCTTGAGCTGCGCGCGGTAAAAGCGTTCTTGCCGCTCGCGCAGCGGGCCTTGGCTGAGTTGCGGCTCGAAGTAATCCAGCCCGATTTCGCCCACCGCCACCAAACGCGGGTCGGCGGCGTGGGCCTGCAGGGCGGCATCCAGCCGGTCCAGCGCATCATCGTCGGCACGCGCGACGTACATGGGGTGGATGCCCAGCGCATACGCATCGCCCCAGCGGTGTGCCAGCGCGCGCGCGCCGTCGAACGCCGCCACCTCCACCGCCGGAATGACGCACAGGCGCACGCCCGCTTCTGCCGCACGGTGGCGCACGGCATCGGCGTCGGGCGCGAATTCCGCCGCGTCCAGGTGGCAGTGGGTGTCAATCCAGCAAGGCATCGGGGCCATCATGCCGCAATGCCGACGGGCGCGTCGGCGCGCATCGCACGCAGCAAGCATGCGCGCGCGGCCGCGCGAACCATGCTACTGTGCGCTTGTTCCCCGCCCGACGTCCCGAGGTGCCCCATGCGCCGAACCGCGCTCTACAGCCGATCCGCACCCCCGGCCGCTGGCCCGGCGCGCGACTTGGCGCCCATCGCCGTGGCCCGGCCAGCAAACACCCCCGACGCGGCGGCGCCCACGCGGCGCCAGCGCGCGCTGGCCTTTTTGCGCCACCCTGCCCTGCCCTGGGCCGCCATCGCGGCGCTGGCCCTGGCCTTGGCCTTGCCCAACACGCCTTGGCGCGCGACGGCACAACGCAAGCTGACGCAGGACGACATCCACGCCGCCGTGATGCACACGCTGACCCACAAGGTGCTGCCCTCGCAGGCGGCGCGCGCGGCCGCCACCGTGGCACCGGCGCTGGTGCGCGTCGAAGGCCTGCTGGCCGGCAAGAAGGACCGGCGGGGCCATGCCGAAATGGGGCGCGGCGTCGGCACCGGCGTGGTCATCATCGACAACGGCACCATCCTGACCAACCTGCACGTGGTGCAAGGGGCCGAAAGCATCTCGGTCACCTTTGCCGACGGGCTGGAATCGCCTGCCGCCATCGTCAACGTGCAGCCCGAGAACGACCTGGCGGTGCTGCGCGCGCAGAAGATCCCGGACGACCTGCAGGCCGCCACCCTGCGCTCCACCGCCGACCTGGCACCGGGCGACGAAGTGGTGGCCATCGGCTACCCGTTCGGCATCGGGCCGTCGGTGTCGGCGGGCGTGGTGTCGGGGCTCAAGCGCGGCTTCAAGTCGCCCGAGGGCGGCCAGGTGATGAGCAACCTGATCCAGTTCGACGCCGCCGCCAACCCCGGCAATTCGGGCGGCCCGCTGGTGACGATGGACGGCCATGTGGTCGGCATCGTCACGGCCATCCTCAACCCCACGCCGGCGCGCACCTTCCTGGGCATTGGCTTCGCGGTGCCGATCGAGAACGCCGCCAGCGCGGCTGGACAGCCACCGTTTTAGGATGCACCCGCCTGAGTCGCTGACGCGCCTTCCCCGCTCTCCTGCGGGAGGGGGACAACGCCAGTCGCCGGCCCAGGTCCGGCGACGGCGTTCACTGGCGTGGCCTGCTCCGCGGCCTTCTGATTCTTGGAGTTCGAGCACATGACCGACCACCGCTTTACGCAAGACACCGCCACCGCCGAACTGATGGAGCGGATCCTCTACGAGGTCAAGCGCGTGGTGGTCGGGCAGGACCGCTTTCTGGAGCGGGTGATGGTCGCCCTGCTGGCCGGCGGCCATCTGCTGGTCGAAGGCGTGCCGGGGCTGGCCAAGACGCTCACCGTCAAAACACTGGCTGGCGTGCTGCAGGGCCAGTTCAAGCGCATCCAGTTCACGCCCGACCTGGTGCCGGCGGACTTGATCGGCACGCGCATCTACAACCAGCGCGATGGCGACTTCAGCACCGCGCTCGGGCCGGTGTTCACCCACCTGCTGCTGGCCGACGAGATCAACCGCGCCCCCGCCAAGGTGCAAAGCGCGCTGCTGGAGGTGATGCAAGAGCGCCAAGTCACGATCGCCGGGCAGACGCATTTCGTGCCCGAGCCCTTTCTGGTGATGGCCACGCAGAACCCCATCGAGACCGAAGGCACCTACCCCCTGCCCGAAGCGCAGGTCGACCGCTTCATGATGAAAGTGGTCGTGGGCTACCCCAGCGACGAGGAAGAGTTCGTCATCGCCCAGCGCGTGACCGGGCCGCGCATCGACGTCAAACCGGTCGCCAGCATGGACCAGCTGGCCGCGCTGCAGCGCCAGTGCCGGCAGGTCTACGTCGACCCGTCGCTGGTGCAGTACGCCGTCAAGCTGGTGTCGGCCACGCGCGCGCCGGCCGCGGCGGACCTGGGCGATCTGGCGCCCATGATCACCTTTGGCGCCAGCCCGCGCGCCACCATCGGCCTGATCGAAGGCGCCAAGGCGCTGGCCATGATGCGCGGGCGCACCTACGCCCTGCCCGAAGACATGAGTGACCTGGTGCCCGACGTGCTGCGCCACCGGCTGGTGCTGTCGTACGAGGCGCTGTCCGAAGGCATGAGCGCCGACCAGATCGTGCTGCGCATCATGGCCCAGGTGCCCCCGCCGCCCAAGCCGCTGGCGCACGACCGAATCGCCGCCTGACGGCCCCGCCACGCACCGACCCATGATCCGCTGGCTGCGCCGAAACCAGGCCCCGCTGCCCCACGCAGTGCCGAATGCGCCGCGCGAGGCGGCGGCCGAACCTGCCGGCGCCGAAGCCCTGCTGCGCCGGCTTGAATGGACGGTGCTGCGCCGGCTGGACGGCCAGTTGATGGGTGACTGGCGCACGCTGATGCGCGGCGGCGGCCTCGACCTGGCCGACCTGCGCGAATACCAGATGCACGACGACGTGCGCCACATCGACTGGAACGTGACCGCGCGCATGCAGTCGCCGCACGTGCGCGTGTACACCGAAGACCGCGAGATGACGGCGTGGTTTCTGCTCGATCTGAGCCCGTCGGTCGATTTCGGGTCGGGCGAGACGCTTAAGCGGCAGGTATCGGCCGAATTCGTGGCGCTGCTGGCGCGCCTGCTCACCCGGCATGGCAACCGCGTGGGTGCGCTGCTGTACGGCGCGGGGGTCGAAGAGATGATCCCGGCGCGCGCCAGCCGCCGGCACGTCCTGCACCTGCTGGCGGCCATGCAGCGCGTCAGGCCGGCTGATGCTACCAATAAAATAGCTACACGCGCAGACCAGACAAGCGCTGGCGGCACAAAACTGTCCGAATTGCTGACCGCCGGCGCCAACGCCATTCGCCGCCGTTCGACGATTTTCGTGGTGTCTGATTTCATCAGCGAGCCCGGCTGGCAAAAGCCGCTGGGCCAGCTGGCGCTGCGCCACGACGTCGTCGCCGTGCGCCTGACCGACCCGCTGGAACGCGAGCTGCCCGACCTGGGCCTGCTGACGCTGCGCGATGCCGAAACGGGCGAACAACTGCTGGTCGACACGCACGACAGCGCCTTCCGCCGGCGCTTTGCCGCCCTGGCGGCGCAGCGCGAGAACGAGGTACGCGACGCGCTGGCGCGCGCCGGGGTCGATGCGCTGGAGCTGTCCACCGGCGACGACCTGGCGCAGGCCGTGCTGCGCTTTGCCGACCTGCGCAAGCAGCGCGCGCGGCTGGCCGCTGGCGGCGCGCTGCCCGCGCACCTTCGCAAGGCGGGTCGATCGCGCGACAATGGGACGCCCACCCACCCATGAACGCGACCTGGCCCGCCTTCCTTCACTGGCCTGCGGCGATCCCGCGACCGGCCTTCCTGTGGCCGCAGTTTCTGTGGCTGCTGCTGCTGTTGCCGCTGCTGGTGCTGCTGTACGTGTGGCTGCAGCGGCGCCGCCGCAAGCTGGCGGTGCGCTACGCCAGCCTGGCCGTGGTGCGACAGGCACTGGGCAAGGGCCCCGGCTGGCGCCGCCACGTGCCGCCGCTGCTGATGCTGCTGGCGCTGGGCGCACTGCTGCTGGCCAGCGCGCGGCCGGTGGCGGTAGTGGCCCTGCCGTCCAACCAGCAAACCATCATCCTGGCGATGGACGTGTCGGGCAGCATGCGCGCCACCGACGTGCAGCCCACCCGGCTGGAAGCCGCGCAGGCCGCGGCCAAGACGTTTTTGAAAGAGCTGCCGCGCGACGTCAAGGTCGGCATCGTGGCCTTCGCCGGATCGGCGCAGGTGGCGCAGTTGCCCACCGTCAACCGCGAGGATCTGGTCACCGCCATCGACCGCTTTCAGCTGCAGCGCGCCACGGCCACGGGCAACGCCATCGTCATCTCGCTGGCGACGCTGTTTCCCAACGCCGGCATCGAGCTGCAGCAGCTCAGCAGCGACCGCATGCGCGGTGGCATGGGCCGTTCGCTGGATCAGGCGCCGCCCAAGCAGAACGAATTTATCCCCGTGCCGCCGGGCTCCTACACCTCGGCCGCCGTCATCATGCTGACCGACGGGCAGCGCACCACCGGCGTCGATCCGCTGGAGGCCGCCAAGATGGCGGCGGACCGCGGCGTCAAGGTGTACACGGTGGGCATCGGCACGGTGGATGGCGAGACCATCGGCTTCGAAGGCTGGTCGATGCGGGTGCGGCTGGACGAGGAAACGCTCAAGGCCATCGCCCACAAGACCGCCGCCGAGTACTACTACGCCGGCACCGCGCAAGACCTGAACAAGGTGTACCAGAACCTCTCCAGCCGGCTGACGCTGGAGAAGAAGGAAACCGAAGTCTCCGCCCTGCTCGCCCTGGCCGGCGCGCTGCTGGCGCTGCTGGCGGCGGGACTGTCGATGTGGTGGTTCAACCGCGTGCTGTAGCGCCGACTTGCGCGGAAAACCGGCTTTGGCGCCCGCCAGTCAAGCGCCGGCAGCTTTCATTTTCATAGCAACTGGCGCAGGTGATCGCGCGCTGCGGCGTCACCCCGCAGCTCGCCTCGCTCCAGCCGCAGCGAGCGCTGGCAGCGCGCGGCCAGCGCGTCGTCGTGCGTCACCAGCACGAACGCGGTGCCGTGGTTGGCGGCCAGCTCCATCATCAGCGCGAACACGCCGTCGGCGGTGGATCGGTCCAGGTTGCCGGTCGGTTCGTCGGCCAGCACGCAGGCCGGTTGCGTGACCAGCGCGCGGGCAATGGCCACGCGCTGACGCTCGCCCCCCGACAGCTCGGCCGGGCGGTGGTGCATGCGATCCTTCAGGCCCACCTGCGCCAGAATGCGAGCCGCCGCCTGGGCTGCCTCGTCGCGCGAGCCGCGCCGCACCCACAACGGCATGGCCACGTTTTCTTGCGCGCTGAATTCGGGCAGCAGGTGGTGAAACTGGTACACAAAGCCCAGGTGCCGATTGCGCAGATCGCCCTGCGCGGCGGCCGACAGGCCCGAAAAATCCTGCCCCATCAACCGCACGCTGCCGCTGGTGGGCGCGTCCAGCCCGCCCAGCAAGTGCAACAGCGTGCTCTTGCCCGACCCCGACTGGCCCACGATGGCCAGCGTATCGCCCGCGTTCACCCGCAGGTCCACGCCCTTGAGCACCGCCACGTCCAGCGGCCCTTCCTGAAAGCGCTTGGTGACGCCTTGCGCCTCCAATACGGCTTGCACGCCCACGGAACTTGCGCCGCCAGCTACTGAGTTCATAGCAAACCCTCGCACGCCCAAAACCCGCCCTTCAGGCCGCGCAGCAGGCCCCCAAGTCGCCGCGGAGCAGGCGATGCCCGAACGCCGTGGCCGGACTTGCGCCTCCAATACCGCTTGCACGCCCACGGAACTTGACCCGCCAGCTGCTAAGTTCATAGCAAACCCTCGCACGCCCAAACCCGCCCTTCAGGCCGCGCAGCAGGCCCCCAAGTCGCCGCGGCGCAGGCGATGCCCGAACGCCGTGGCCGGACTTGCGCCGGCCACCAGCGTTGTCCCCCCTCAGGGGGGAAGGCGCGCAGCGCCTCAGGGGGGAGCCTATTCATACCGCAACGCCTCCGCCGGATTCACCCGGCTGGCGCGCCAGCTCGGGTAGATCGTCGCCACGAAGGCCAGCAGCAGCGATATCACCGCGATCGGCACGATGTCGCCCGCCTGCGGGTCGCTGGGCATCTTGCTGATGAGGTAAATGTCTTTCGGCAAGAAGCTGGCGCGAAACACGTTTTCGAGAAACGGCACGATGACGTCGATGTTGAAGGCGATGAGCAGCCCCAGCGCCAGCCCCGCCAGCGTGCCGATCACGCCCACCAGCGCACCCTGCACCATGAAAATCTTCATGATGCTGGCCGGGCTGGCCCCCAGCGTGCGCAGGATGGCGATGTCGGCGCGCTTGTCCTGCACCGTCATCACCAGCGTGCTGACCAGGTTGAACGCCGCCACGGCGACGATCAGCGTGAGGATGATGAACATCATGCGCTTTTCCAGCTGCACGGCGGCAAACCAGGTGCGGTTCTGGCGCGTCCAGTCCAGCAGCAGCAGGTTGCCGGTCAGCGCGCCGGCCAGCTGCTCGGTCACCTGCCGGGCCTGGTGCAAATCGCGCAGCTTCAGGCGGATGCCGGTGGGACCGTCGAGCCGGAAAATGCGCTGGGCGTCCTCGGTGTGCAGCATGGCCAGCGCCGAGTCGTATTCGTAATGGCCACTGCTGAACGTGCCCACCACCGTCATCTGCTTCAGCCGCGGCACCACGCCGGCCGGGGTAACCTGGCCGCTGGGGGCGATCAGCGTGACCTGGTCGCCTTCGCCCACGCCCAGTTTGCGCGCCAGGTCGCCGCCCAGCAAGATGCCGAAGCGGCCCGGCGTCAGCCGCGGCAGCAGCGTGTCCTGCATCTGCGCGGCGATGTCGGTCACGTGCGGCTCCATCGCCGGGTCAATGCCGCGCACCATGGCGCCCTGCATGGTCTCGCCACGCGCCAGCAGTGCCTGCGCGCCGATGAAGGGCGCGGCGCCAATCACCTCGGGGTTTTGCCGCACCTCGCTCAACGTGCGCGCCGGGTCGGGCAGCGCGCCGCCGTCGGGCGAAAACACCTCGATGTGCGAGATCACGCTCAACATGCGCCCGGCCACGTCTTTCTGAAAGCCGTTCATCACGCTCAGCACGATGATCAGCGCCGCCACGCCCAGCGCGATGCCCAGCATCGACGCTGCCGAAATGAAGCTGATGAAGCCGTTGCGCCGCGTCGCCCGCCCGGCGCGCGTGTAGCGCCAGCCGAGCAGCATTTCATAGGGCCAAGCCTGGGACATGAAGCGAAAGTGCCGGTCGGACCGACGGCCCGCCAAGAAAAAGGGGTGATTTTGACATCTCGCACAATAGCCCTCGATGCCCTCTTCATCGTCCCTCGCCATCCGTCACCTGCTGATTCCCGGCGCCGCGCCGCAGACCGACGCCGGCGCCGCGCTGCCCCCGCTGCCAGCCCTGCCGAACCTGCAGGCGCTGGTGCGCCAACTGCGTGTGGCCGACACCATCACCTGCGATGCCGATGGCGCCGCCCACCCGCACGAACTGGCCGCGGCACGCGCCAACGGCCTGCCGGGCGATGCGGGCCGCATCCCTTGGGCCGCCTTCGAAAGCGGTACCGTCGGCACACCGTGCGCGTGGCTGCGGCCGGTGCACATCCAGATCGGCATGGACAGCGTGCAGCTGATCGGTGCCGACGAGATGGCGCTTGCCGACGCCGATTCGCAAGCCTTGGCGGCGGCCTGCAGCCCGCTGCTGGCGCACGAAGGCATCACCGTCGCACACGCGCTGCCCGCTGCGTGGCTGGCGCGCGGCGAGTTGCTGCGCCACGTGGTGGCGCCCGGCGCCGCGCACGCGGCCGGGCAGCCCCTGACGCGCGCCAGCCTGCCGCACGACCCGAACCCCGAGCGCCAACGCCGGCTGGCGCGCCTTCAGAGCGAGCTGGAAATGCTGCTGGCCACGCACCCCGTCAACGCGGCCCGCGAGGCAGCGCGCCAGTGGCCGGTCAACATGCTGTGGATCGACGGCGCGGGCGCGCTGGACGCGCCGCTGCCACCACGGCCCGACGTGTGGGTGGCACCCCATTTGTGCCGTGGCGATGCCGCGCGCACCGCCCGCGGCCACGCGGCCGCCTGGCAGGCCATCGACGCCGAGCACGCCGCGCCGCTGCTGGCTGCGCTGCGCGCGGGGCAGCCGGTCAAGCTAACCCTGAGCGGCCCGCGCCGCGCCATCACGCTAGCGCCAGCGGCCGGACTTTGGCACCGGGTTTCAAGCCTTTTCGCCGGTGATCGCTTGCAGAGCCTGCGCGACCAGCTATGAAAATCGAAGTACGCGACGTTCCGCCCCGCGCTGCCTGGGCGCTGCAACAGGCCGGCGTGCACCCGCTGCTGGCGCGCCTGTTCGCGGCGCGCGGCGTCACCCGCACCGACGAGCTGGACGACGGCCTGGCGCGCCTGCTGCCGCCCGCCGGGCTGAAGGGCGCGCGCCAAGCTGCCGCGCTGCTGGCCGACGCCATGGCCGCCGGGCGGCGCATCTGCTTCGTGGCCGACTACGACTGCGACGGCGCCACCGCCTGCGCCGTGGGCGTGCGCGGCCTGCGCCTGCTGGGCGCGCGCGACGTCAGCTACCTCGTGCCCGACCGCGTGGTCGACGGCTACGGCCTGACGGCGCCGATTGCCGAACGCGTGGCCGCCCGCGGCGCCGACCTGCTGATCACCGTCGACAACGGCATCGCCAGCGTGGACGGCGTGGCGCGCGCGCGCGCGCTGGGCCTGCAAGTGCTGGTGACCGACCACCACCTGCCCGGGCCCGAATTGCCCGACGCCGACGTCATCGTCAACCCCAACCAGCCCGACTGCGGGTTCGAAAGCAAGTCGATGGCCGGCGTGGGCGTGATGTTCTACGTGCTGCTGGCGCTGCGTGCCGAGCTGCGCGCGCGCGGTGCGTTCGACCAGGCCAGTCAGCCCAAGCTCGACGCACTGCTGCCGCTGGTCGCGCTGGGCACCGTGGCCGACGTCGTCAAGCTGGACGCCAACAACCGTCGCCTGGTCGCGCAGGGCCTGCGCCGCATCCGCGCAGGGCACATGCAGGCAGGCCTGACCGCTCTTTTTTCAATAGCTGGCCGCGCCAGCCAGAAGGCGACCACCTTTGATTTCGGCTTTGCGCTGGGCCCGCGCGTCAACGCCGCCGGGCGGCTGGCCGACATGACGCTGGGCATCGAATTGCTGCTGACCGACGACGCCGCGCGCGCCGACGAGCTGGCGCGCACGCTGGACGGCATCAACCGCGAGCGGCGCGAAATCGAAGGCGGCATGCGCGAGCAGGCGATGCAGATCGCCGAAGGCTTGTTTGACGTGGACGACACGCCGCCGCCCGCGCTGGCGGTGTTCAACGCCGACTTCCACGAAGGCGTGGTCGGCATCGTCGCCGCGCGGCTGAAGGACCGGCTGCACCGCCCGACCTTTGTCTTTGCCGCCAGCAGCGCGCCCGGCCACCAGCACGAATTGAAGGGTTCCGGCCGCTCGATCCCCGGCTTTCACCTGCGCGATGCGCTGGACCTGGTGGCCAAGCGGCACCCCGGCGTGCTGCTGAAGTTTGGCGGCCACGCCATGGCGGCCGGCTGCACCATTGCCGAAGCGCATTTCGACACCTTCGACCGTGCGCTGCAGCAAGTCGCCGCCGAATGGCTGGACGCCGCCACCCTCACGCGCCGGCTCGAAACCGATGGCCCACTGCCACCCGAATACCGCCGCCCCGACATGGTCGACACGCTGCACGCGGCGGTCTGGGGCCAGGGCTTTGCGCCGCCGGTGTTCAGCGAAGAGGTCGAGGTCGTCAGCCAGCGCCTGGTGGGCGAAAAACACCTGGCGCTGAAGCTGCGCCACCAAGGCCAGCCGGTCGATGGCATCTGGTTCGGCCGCACCGACCCGCTGCCCGCGCGCGCGCTGCTGGCCTTTCGGCTGGAGGCCGACGAATGGCAGGGCGTGCGGCGGGTGCGGCTGATGGTGGAGGGAGCGGCCTAGGAGTCTGCGCGGTAGACGGCGTCGAAGCGAAACGCGCGAAAAACGAGGACAGCTTCGGTGTACCGACAAGCCCATAGCCGGGCTATGGGCGCCGGAGGTAGCGCCGCGATGGACCGTTTTCTCGCGCGTTGCAGCCGACGCTTCTTCTGCCGCGCAGACTCCTAGGGCCTGTTCACGCTATTTTTAGCCTTGCGAACCTGCTTGAAAAACCGCCCATCCAGGCGCGCGACGACGTCCAGACCGGGCGTCTGCGCTGAGAGCGCAACGACGAGTGGCGGTTTTTCAAGCATGTTCCCTGCGGGTTGCGCTCAAAAAGGCCATCGCTGGCGTTGCCATCCTTGCCAAGGTACGTACCTTGGCGGCGGCTGGCGCCTTGGCGAGAGCCTTTTCTTCACGCACGACCACGCAAATCCGTGGAGAACCCAAAAAGCGTGCCCGCTCGGCTCGCGGCATCAGGGCTGCCGCCGGCCCATCCGGTGGATCGCCAACCCGCCGGCCAGCAAGACCAGCAGCGCCAGGCTCCATTCGCCCAGCGTAGGCACGGCCGTGGGGACGGGTACGCCTCCACTCAGGCTCACAGTGAAGAACACGCCGTTGCCGAAATCGATGGGCGCCGTGGTGGACAGAACGCCTGGAACGGTCGGGTTGAAATAGTACTCAATGTCACACGATTCACCAGGGCCCAAAGGGTGGTTGCAGCTGGTCACGTAAGCGAAGTTCTTCGTATCGAGCGGTCCTGAAGGCTGCGAGATCTGTTGCGTGATTTGAGATGTGTTCGTAACGATCACATCTACGATGCTCGATCCGCCCACCGGCACCGGCCCGAAGTTAATGCTGGCTGGACTGACCGAGAACGTCTGTGCGTGGAGCGCCGTGGGCAGCACGCCGCCCAAGAGCAGGAGGCCGCAGAGCTGCAGCAATCGCCGGCCATTCCAAAAACGCAACGACGCGCCAACACGCAAGAACATTTCGGTGAGCAACATGGGCTGGATCCTGATGACCTAAAAAAGGAATCTCCATTGTATCCAATAAGTTTTTTGGATCGGTCAATATCAAAATTTGCTTGTTTGGTGCTGTCGTTCACCCAGTGCTCACAAGAAGGTCGGCCTAAACGCCCATCATGCGGTGCGCGCAATGCGACAATGCGGGGTTTCCCCTCATCGCCCGCGCAAGTCATGGCCGCCTTCGACGAAGAAAAAGTCCTCACCGTCCACCACTGGACGGACCGCCTGTTCAGCTTCACCACCACGCGCAGCCAGAGCCTGCGCTTTTCGAACGGCCACTTCACCATGATCGGCCTGCGGGTCGACGGCAAGCCGCTGCTGCGCGCGTATTCCATCGTCAGCCCCAACTACCAGGAAACGCTGGAATTCCTCAGCATCAAGGTGCAGGACGGCCCGCTGACCAGCCGCCTGCAGCACATTCAGCCGGGCGACAGCGTGATCGTCGGCCACAAGCCCACGGGCACGCTGCTGATCGACTACCTGCTGCCGGGCAAGCGGCTGTACATGTTCGGCACCGGCACCGGCCTGGCGCCGTTCATGAGCATCATCCGCGACCCCGACACCTACGAGAAATTCGAGGAAGTGGTGCTGGTGCACGGCTGCCGGCTGGTGAGCGAGCTGGCCTACCGCGACTACATCACGCAGGAACTGCCCCAGCACGAGTTCCTGGGCGAGATGGTGACGCAGCAGTTGAAGTACTACCCCACGGTGACGCGCGAGCCCTTCCCCACGCAAGGCCGCATTCCCGACCTGATCGAATCCGGCCAGATGGCGCGCGACCTGGGCCTGCCCGAGTTGAACCCCACCACCGACCGCGTGATGCTGTGCGGCAGCCCCGAGATGCTGAAATCCATCAAGGCCGTGCTCGAAAAGCGCCACTTCAACGAAGGCAACACCACCACGCCAGGCGACTTCGTGGTGGAGCGGGCGTTTGTCGAGCAGTGAGCCAGATAAAAGTGCGTGATCAGCCCGTTGCCGCAGATAGCGCTCTTTTCACCGCAGAGGCGCAGAGAGCGCAGAGGTTCGCCGAGAAATCTTGTGTCTCCTCTGCGGAGACTCTGCGCTCTCTGCGCCTCTGCGGTGAATGACTTGTGGAAACCTGAAAAGTAAAAATGCCCTCAGCGCTTGTCTGGCAAGCGCAAGCAGCTCCTGATTTGATAGTTTGGCAGCGCACGGGCCGCCGCATCAAGCGTTTCGTCGCGCCAGTGCCTTGGCACTCAATCGTTCCAGCACCAGCGGCGCCACATACGGCGCCACGTCGCCCCCCAGTTGCGATATCTCCCGGATCAGCGTGCTGCTGACCGACTGCAGCGTGGCCGTGGGGGTCATGAAAATGGTTTCGACGTCCGGCGCCAGATTGCGGTTCATGCCGGCCAGCTGAAATTCGTAGTCGAAATCGGTCACGCCGCGCACGCCGCGCACCATCACCTTGCCGCCGCGCGCCACCACGAAGTCGCGCACCAGCCCTTCAAAAGGCGCCACGCTGACGTTGCCGTGGCGGCTGGCGGCGTCGCGCGCCAGTTCCAGCCGTTCGTCGAGGGTGAACAGCGTCTTCTTGTGGTGCGCCGTGGCGACGGCGATCACGACTTCGTCAAACAACCCGGCCGCGCGGCGCACGATGTCCTCGTGGCCGAGCGTGATGGGATCGAAGGTGCCGGGGTAGACGGCGATGACGTGGCGGCTCATGGGCAATGTCTCCTGGCAAGCATTATGCGGACGGCCGCAGCAGGTGCGCGTGCACGGCGCCGGCGTGCAGGTGGCGGTGCGGCGCCAGGCCGTGGTCGGCCAGCGCGGCGGCGTGCCAGGCGGCGGGCGCCTCCAGATAGACAAAGCCCTGCGGTTGCACGGCCCGCGCCGCCGCGGCCAGCGCCGGGGCGAACAACTCGGGTGCTTCAAACGGCGGGTCGAGCAGCACCAGATCGACGCTGCCCGGCGCCAGCGCACGCAACGCCGCCACGCCGTCGCCGCGCTGCACGCGCACGGTGTCGGCTGTCAGGCGCTCTTTCAACGCGCGCAGCGTGGCGATGAGCGCCGCGTCCTGCTCCACCAGCAGCACGTCGGCGGCACCGCGCGACGCGGCCTCGAAGCCCAAGGCGCCGGTGCCGGCAAAGGCGTCCACGCAGCGCCAGCCGCTCAAGTCCTGCCCCAGCCAGTTGAACAGCGTTTCGCGCACACGGTCGGGCGTGGGGCGCAGGCCGGGTTGGTCGGCCACGGGCAGTCGGGTGCGGCGCCATTGGCCGCCGATGATGCGCACTTCGTGCGGTGCGCGGGCGGTGTGGCGGGGGGTGCGGGGGGCAGATCGGCGGGGCATGGCGCGATTGTCGCGGTGCCGGCACGGCCTGACATGCATCAAGAATCGCCCCCATGGAGGGCCCCCGGCGACCCGCAGGGCGCCGGCATGCGGTAACCTTTGCAACCTGTGGACACCTTCCGACCGGAGCCCCCATGAGCCAAGCACCCCACCACCCCGTCGACACCGACGCGCCGCTGAACAACTTTTCGCACTGCCACGCCGGCATCCTGCGGCATCTGGACAGCTTTGGCGAGTTGCCCGATCTGCTGGCACCCGCGCAGCGCGCGCGCGCGGTGACGGAGGACATCGTCAAGTTCTTCCGCGCCGCCGCCTTCGAGCACCACGACGAGGAAGAGCGCGAGCTGTTCACCGCCGTGCTGGCCGCCGCCACGCCGGGCGAGGAGCGCGAGCGGGTGCAGCAGATGATCGACGCGTTGACGCGCGAGCACCGCGACATCGAGGCGCAGTGGAACCGGCTGGAGCCCGATCTGAAAAAATTCGCCAAGGGCCAGCCGGCCGACGTGGATGGCGAAGCGGTGCGCCGCCTGGTGGCGCAGTACAAGGCGCACGCGCGCTTCGAGGAGATGGAGTTTCTGCCCCTGTCCGAGCAGATTCTGGGCCGCAACGGCAACCACATGGCGGCGCTGGGGCTGTCGCTGCACATGCGGCATCAGCCGGCGTTTTTGGCGCATATGTGACTCCCCCTGTGCCGCTGACGCGGCTTCCCCCAAAGGGGGACGGCGCCAGCGGCCGGGCAGAGCCCGCTCCGCGCCACCCACGCATGGCCTGCTCCGCGGCCTTTTGAATGGGGTGAACGCGCCTGCCGGCGCTGCTCTTTGCTCCTACTTTAGGAGCTGCTCGCGCTCGTCCAGCTTGCGCTGGCGTCTTATTTGGCCTGTGACTTTGGCGCGGCGCCGCCGAGCACGACGGTCACCATCTTCTCTGGTTGCAGCACGCGTTGGAAGGCGGCTTTGATCTGCTCGGCGGTGACGGCGTTGACGCGCTCGGTCCAGTGTTCCAGATAGTCCAGCGGCAAGTTGTTCCAGGCAATGTTGGCCACGTTGTCGAGCAGCTTGCGGTTGCCGTCCAGGCGCAGCGGAAAGCCGCCGATGAGGTTGTCCTTGGCGGCTTTCAGTTCGTCGGCCGTCGGCCCGTTTTGGACGAAATCGGCGATCACCTGCTGCGACACCGCCAGTGCCTCGGCTGCCTGGTCGGGCCGCGTCTGCAGGCCGGCGGTGAAGGCGCCGGCGTGCAGGCCGGGGGCGAAGTAGCTGTAGACGCTGTAGCTCAAACCGCGCTTTTCGCGCACCTGCGTGGTCAGGCGCGAGGTGAAGCCGCCGCCACCCAGGATGTGGTTGCCGACCAGCAGCGGAAAGAAATCGGGGTCGCTGCGCTTGTAGCCTGGCTGGCCGATGAGCACGTGGGCCTGCGCCGATTCGAAGGGGATGCGCTCGTCTTTCGGCGCCGGCAAAGGCGCCACTTCGGGCACCGGCGGCAGCGGCGCGCACGCCCCGCTCTGCGGCAGGCGGCTGAGCAATTGCGTCACGATCTGGTCGGCCTGCGCGCGCGTCACCGCGCCGACCAGGCTGACCTTGGCGCGGCAGGGGCGGATGAAGTCGGCGTAGCGCGCGCGCATGTCGGCCGTGACGATGCGCGCCAGCGATTCCGGCGTGGTCTCAAAACCATACGGGTGCTCGCCGTACACGCCCTTCTGAAAGGCCAGCCCGGCGATGGTGCCGGGGCGCGTGCGCGCTTCCTTGATCGACGCCGAGATGCGCTGGCGCTCGCGCTGCCACACGTCGTCGGGCCAGGCCGGATCGCCCAGCTCGCGCGCGGCCAGTTGCACCGACTTTTGCAGCAGATCGGGTTCGGTCAGCGTGCGCAACTGAAAGCTCATGCGGTCGTCGCCCGCGCTGCCGCCAAACGACGCGCCCAGGTCGGCCCAGGCTTCGCCCAGCTGGTTTTCGTCCAGCGCCGGCTGGCCGTCGCGTGCGGCGACGCCCTTGCCGGCCATCAGCGCGGTGACGCTGGCCAGACCCGCCCTATCGGCCGGATCGCGCCGGCTGCCGGCGTCGAAGTCGGCCTGTACATCGAGCATGGGGATGGCCATGCTTTCGACCAGATAGACCTGCGCGCCGCTGGGTTGTGTCCAGTGCTGGATGGGGATGGCGGCCAGCGCCGAATTCAGGCAAAACAGCGCGGGAGTCGTGGCCAACAAAGCGCGAGCAGCTATTTTTTTGATAGTTTTCATCGGTTTTCAGGTATTTCTCCCTCTCCCGCGCGCGGGAGAGGGTTGGGGTGAGGGCGACGCCGCCCCTCACCCCTGCCCTCTCCCCGCAGGGGCGAGGGAGCAAGAGAAATTCAGTGCCGCGCCCCGGCCGGCGCCGCACGCGGCTTGGCATTCGGGTCGCGCGGCTGCGGCAGCAGCGTGGCGACGGTGAGTTGTTCGTCGCCGAAATACTTCTGCGCCACGGCCTGCACCTGGGCCGCCGTCACGCCGCGCAGGCGCGCCATCAGGCGTTCGTCGGTGTCCAGCGGCAGGCCCTGAATCCAGTAGTGACCCAGCTCCTGCGCCTGGCCCATGACCGAATCGCGCTTGTAGACCTCGCTGGCCACCCATTGCGTCTTGACGCGGTTCAGCTCGGCCTCGCTCACGCCCTCTTGCGCGATGCGCGCCACCTGCGCGCGCAACGCGGCCTCGACCTGCGCCGCAGTCTTGCCGGCGGCAGGCACGCCGGTCAGGCTGAACAGCTGCGGGCCGCGCCCGAGCAGGCCGTTGCCGGCGCCCGCCGAATCGGCCACGCGGTCCGGCCCTTGCGTCAGCGCGCGGTCCAGCCGGGCGCCGCTGTAGCCGTCGAGCAAGGCCGACAGCACCGTCAGCGCCAGCGCGTCGTCGTTGTCGGGCGATGGCTCCAGCGACGTCATCTTCGGCACGCGGAAGTTGAGCGACACCAGCGCCTGCTCGGCCGGCGCCTTGACCTCGATGCGGCGGGGGCCGATCTGCGCCGGCTCGGGGCGCGGCTTGCGCTCGGGCAGGGCGTGCGTCTGGATGCCGCCGTAATGCTTCTTGGCCAGCGCCAGCACGGCCTGCGGATCGACGTCGCCCACCACCACCACGGCGGCGTTGGCGGGGGTGTACCAGGTCTGGTAGAAGTCGCGCGCGTCCTGCGCGGTCAGGCTGTCCAGATCGCCCATCCAGCCGATCACCGGGCGGCGGTAGGGCGAGGCGATGAAAGTCACCGCGCGCTGCTGCTCGCCCAGCATGGCGCGCGGGTTGTCGTCGGTGCGCATGCGGCGCTCTTCCTTGACCACCGCCAGCTCCTTGGCAAACTCCTCGTCGCTGTAGCGGTTGTGGGCAAAGCGGTTGGCCTCCAGCGCCATCACGTCGCCCAGGCGATTGGCGGGCACCTGCTGGTAATAGCCGGTGTAGTCCATGCTGGTGAAGGCGTTTTCGCGCCCGCCCACCTGCGCCACGCGGCGCGAGAACTCGCCCGGCGCCAGCTTGTCCGTGCCCTTGAACATCATGTGCTCCAGCACGTGGGCGACGCCGCTCTTGCCATCGACCTCGTCCATCGAACCGACGCGCACCCACAGCATGTGCACCGCCGTGGGCGCGCGGCGATCGGGCTTGACGATGACGGTGAGGCCGTTGTCGAGCTTGAACTGGCTGACCGCGCTGGCCGTGGCCGTGGGGGCCGACGGCGCGAGCTGCTGGGAGACGGCGGCGGGCGCGAACGCGGCACTGGCGGCCAGCAGCAGCGCCGCGCCGAGGGTGGACAGGAATGGTTTGAATGACATGACCGCAGACTGAGTCGGGTGAGCGTGAAAATGTTCCGTCGGGCGTGTGAGTGTGCCTGAGGGCATGGCGAAGCTGGGTTTTGATCGTTTTCAGGCCCTTGTCGTCGTCAAATCAGCGCCTCTAGCTATCATTTTAGAAGCAAATAGCGATGCGCGACAATGCGCCGCATGACCGCTCTCACCCCCGTTTCACCCTCTCCCAGCGCTGCCGAACCGCGCCTCACCTCCCTCAGCCACGGGGGCGGCTGCGGCTGCAAGATCGCGCCCGGCGTGCTGTCGTCCATCCTGCGCGGCACCACGCAGATGCCCGTGCCGCCCGAGCTGCTGGTCGGCATCGAAACCTCGGACGACGCCGCCGTCTACCGGCTGAACGACACGCAGGCGCTGGTGGCCACCACCGATTTCTTCATGCCCATCGTCGACGACCCATTCGACTTTGGCCGCATCGCCGCCACCAACGCGCTCAGCGACGTGTACGCCATGGGCGGCACGCCCATCATGGCGCTGGCCGTGGTGGGCATGCCGATCAACGTGCTCAGCGTGGGCACCATCGGCAAGATCCTCGAAGGCGGCGCCAGCGTGTGCCGCGCGGCGGGCATCCCGATCGCGGGCGGCCACACCATCGATTCGGTCGAGCCAATCTACGGCCTGGTCGCGCTGGGCCTGGTGCACCCCGACCGCGTGGCGCGCAACGCCGCCGCGCAGCCGGGCGACGTGCTGGTGCTGGGCAAGCCGCTGGGCGTGGGCATTTATTCGGCGGCGCTCAAGAAGGAAAAGCTCGGCGCCGACGGCTACGCCCACATGATCGCCGCCACCACGCGCCTGAACACGCCTGGCCCCGCGCTGGCCGCCCTGCCCGGCGTGCACGCCATCACCGACGTCACCGGCTTCGCCCTGGCCGGCCACGCGCTGGAACTGGCGCGCGGCGCGGGCGTCACGGTGCAAATCGACTGGCCCGCCGTGCCGCTGCTGCCGGGGGTGCGCGATCTGGCCGCGCAAGGCATCGTCACCGGCGCCTCGGGGCGCAACTGGGCGGCCTACGGCGCCGAAGTCGCGCTGCCCGAAGGCTTTGCCGACGCCGAGCGCGCCCTGCTCACCGATCCGCAGACCAGCGGCGGCCTGCTGGTGGCCTGCGCGCCAGACAGCCTGCAGGCGGTGCTGGATGTTTTCAAGGCGCAGGGGTTTGGCGATGCGGCGGTGGTGGGGCGCGTGCTGCCGCGCGGCGAACGCGCCTTGGCGGTGGCAATCTGATACTCAAATCGGCCTGTAGCGCTTTCCTGGTGGGCGCTGACCGCTCCGTTATTCATAGTGATTTCGGGCGCCGGCGCTGCCGCACTCAGGGCCGCCTCCTAGAATGGGGCGAATTCAGCCCCTGCCCGCTTCATGTTCAGTCTGTTCCGCCGCAAGAAAGCCTCCGATCCAGCCCCCACCGCGCCGGACGCCACCGAGGCGCCCGTGCCCGCAGCGCCGCCCGCCACAGGCGAGCGGGTGCACACCACCTTCGTGCTCAGCGACCACGCCGATGTGCCGCTGGACGATCTGGAGCGCCAGGCGCTGGCTGCAGGGTCTCAGGACGACGCGGCCGACGAAGTGCCCGAACCGGCAGACGGCGCCACGCCGACCGGGGGCTTCATGTCGCGCTGGTTTGGCGGCGGCGCGGCCCCGGCGCCCGTTGCGCCGCCGGCCAGCGTGCCGGCGCCGCCGCCGGCAACACCCGCGGTCGCGCCAGCCCCCACACCAGCACCCGCTACCGCTACAAACATCGAAGCTGCCCGCGCTGACCTGGCGCCGCTGATCGCCGAAAAAGACCTTGAACTGGCCCCCACCTCCGCCACTGCCGAAGCCGCGCGCGTGGGCTGGATGGACCGGCTGAAAACCGGCCTCAAGCGCACCGGCAGCAGCATCAGCACCGTCTTCACCGGCACGCAGATCGACGACGCGCTGTACGAAGACCTGGAAACCGCGCTGCTGATGGCCGACGCCGGCGCGCCGGCGACCGAGTTTCTGCTGCAGGATTTGAAGCGCCGCGTGAAGGAATCGCGCGCCACCGATGCCGCCCAGGTCAAGGGCCTGCTGCGTGATGCCGTGGCCGACATGCTGGCGCCGCTGGAGCGCCCGCTGGTGGTCGGCGTGTACCACCCCACGGTCATCATGGTGAGCGGCGTCAACGGCGCGGGCAAGACCACCAGCATCGGCAAGCTGACCAAGCACCTGGTCGATGCGGGGGCCAGCGTGCTGCTGGCGGCGGCCGACACCTTTCGCGCCGCCGCGCGCGAGCAGCTGGCAGTGTGGGCCGACCGCAATGCGGTGGAAATCATCACGCAGCAGGGCGCCGACCCCTCGGCCGTGGCCTTCGACGCCGTGGGCGCCGGCCGCGCGCGCCGCAAGGACGTGGTGCTGGTCGACACCGCTGGCCGCTTGCCGACGCAAAAGCACCTGATGGAAGAGCTGACCAAGATCCGCCGCGTGGTGACCAAGGCCGACATCACCGCCCCGCACGAGGTGCTGCTGGTGATCGACGGCAACACAGGGCAGAACGCGCTCGGGCAGGTCAAGGCCTTCGACGCCGCGGCGCCGCTGACGGGCCTGATCGTCACCAAGCTCGACGGCACGGCCAAGGGCGGCGTGCTGTGCGCCATCGCGCGCGAAAAGCCGGTGCCGGTGTACTTCATTGGCGTCGGCGAGCGGCTAGAGGATTTGCAGACCTTCAAGGCGCGCGAGTTTGCCGAGGCGCTGGTGGGGTGAATTGAGGCTGCCGGACAACCGAACAGCCCGAAAACCGGACGCGAAGGACGCAAAGGATTCGCGAAGGACGCAAAATAAAGCCCCTATTTTTTGGATGTCCTTTCGCGTCCTTCGCGCCATCTTCGCGCCCTTCGCGTCCGGCCGTTTTCAAGCCGCCCCAACACCACGCACCGCCTCCTGCAACGGTTTGCAACGCCGCCGGGCCGCGGCGGGCAGTCGATACACTTCCGCGCATGACCGTGAACCCCTCCCGGAAGCATCTGGTGCTGCTTGGCGCCGGGCGCGCCCACCTGCAGGTGCTGAAGTCGCTGGCGCGCCAGGGCAGCGCCAACATGAGCGTCACGCTGGTGGCGCCCCACCCTTACTACATCGAAGCCGGCATGCTGCCCGCCCACGTCGCGGGCGACTGCGCGCTGGAAGACCTGCGCGTTCCGCTGGATCGCCTGGTTGAAGCCAGCGGTGCCGCCTTCGTGCCCGCGCACGTGCTCTCGCTGGATGCCACCGGGCGGCGCGTGCAGTTGTCCAGCGGCGACGCGCTGCCCTACGACGTGCTGTCCATCAACGTCGAGCCGGCGGTGCCGCGCGAGCAGATCGAAGAGCAGATGCCCGGCGCGCGGCGCAATGCGCTGTTCACCCACCCGCTCGAAAACTTTGTGCAACTGTGGCCGCAACTGCAATCGCTGGCGCAAGAGCGCGCCCTGCAGGTGGCCGTGGTAGGCAGCGATGTGCCCGCCATCGAACTGGCCATGGCCGTGGCCCACGCACTGGCCGCGCCGCACGGCAGCCGGGTCACGCTGGTGGCCGGCGACACGCCGCTGCTGGCCGACCTGCCCGCGCTGCAGCGCCGCGTGCTGGCGCGCCTGAAAAGTCTGAACATCACCGTGTTGCAAGACCGCTGCGCCGGCATGGACGGCCGCGCGCTGCAGCTGGCCAGCGGCGCCACCCTGACGTGCGACGCGCCCCTGGTGGCGGGCGGCGCGGCCACGCCCGCCTGGCTGCGGCAAGCCGGCCTGCAGGCGAGCGATGCGGGCGAGCCGGTGGTCAACGAACGGCTGCAAAGCGACAGCCATCGCCAGATTTTCATCGTGCCCGATGGCGCGCCGCTCGAAGTTGGCCCCGTGCTGGACGCCAACTTGCGCACCGCCATTGCCGGCGGCACCTTCAAGAAGGCGCCGCCCGAAAGCTCGCGCCTGCGCGTGGTGGCCTGCGGCGACGGCCACGCCATCGCGGTGTGGGGTCCGCTGGGCCTGGAAGGCCGCGAAGTCGGCCACTGGAAAGACCGGCGCGACCGCCGGCAGTTGGCTGCCCTGTTCAGCGCTTAACTGGCCCGCGCGCGGTACTCTCGATTTGATAGCTGCCTGCGCTTGACTGGCGGGCGCTGGGCCTGTCATCGATCTGATAAACCGCTGCCTCCCGGCGCATCGCGCGCGCGCAAAACGCGTGACGCGCGCCGCGCCCTGCGCATCCGCCGGCCCCCTGAAAGCGCGCGTGGATGCATCCACCACCCCCGCGTAAACCCGAATAGGTCAGCCTACAAACATGCACTATACTGCCTCTAAACATGAAGTTTATTTCATGATTTCGTGGTGCGGCGCTAGGGAAAGCCATCAGTGCGCGCACTGACGCATGCGTGACAATGCCGCAGTTACTTGACACCTAAAGGAATTAAGCCATGAACGCTGTCTCCCGCGGCCTGAGCCGCCGTCTGATGCTCTCGCGCAGTGCCGCCGTGGTGGGCGCCAGCTCGGCCGGTTTGCTGCTGCCCGAAATCGTGCGTGCGCAGGGCAGTAAGCTGCGCGTCGGTTTCATGCTGCCCTACACGGGCACGTTTGCGCAGCTGGGCGTGGCCATCGAAAACGGCGTGCGCATGGCGATTGCCGAAAAAGGCGGCAAGCTGGGCGGACGCGAGATCGAGTGGTTCAAGGTGGACGACGAGTCCGAGCCGTCCAAGGGCGTTGAAAACGCGCAAAAGCTGGTGCAGCGCGACAAGGTGGACGTGCTGATCGGCACCGTGCATTCGGGCGTGCAGATGGGCATTCAGCGCGTGGCGCGCGAATCGGGTGTGCTCAACATCATCCCCAACGCCGGCGTGCTGGCGGCCACGCGCGGGCTGTGCGCGCCCAACGTGTTCCGCACCAGCTTCAGCAACAGCCAGCCGACCATGGGCCTGGGCAAGCCGATGATGGACAAGGGCCTGAAGAAAGCCGTGTGGATCACCTGGAAGTACGCCGCGGGCGACGAGGCCTTCGAGGGTTTCAAGGAAAGCTACACCAAGGCCGGCGGCACCATCATCAAGGAACTGGGCCTGCCCTTCCCGAACGTTGAGTTCCAGGCGCTGCTGACCGAGATCGCCAGCCTGAAGCCCGATGCCGTGGCCTGCTTCTTTGCCGGCGCGGGCGCGGCCAAGTTCATGAAGGACTACGCCGCCGCGGGCCTGCAGGGCAAGATTCCGCTGTATGGCTCGGGCTTCTTGACCGAAGGCGTGCTGCAGGCCGCCGGCCCGGCCGCCGAAGGCGTGTACAGCGCGCTGCACTACGCCGATTCGCTGGACACGCCGCGCAACAAGCAGTTCCGCACCGCCTACGCGGGCCAGTTCAAGCTGCAGCCCGACGTGTACGCCGTGCAGGGCTACGACTCGGGCCAATTGCTGGTGCAGGGCCTGGGCGCCGTCGGCGGCGACATGTCGAACAAGGCCGCGCTGTACAAGGCGCTGGAAACCGCCGTCATCGACAGCCCGCGCGGCAAGTGGACTATGAGCAAGGCGCACAACCCGGTGCAGGACATTTACCTGCGCGTGGTTGAAAAGGGCGACAACAAGGTGGTCGGCGTGGCGGCCAAGGCGTTGGCGGATTCGGGCGCTGGGTGCAAATTGGGTTGAACCCCCTGAGGCGCTGACGCGCCTTCCCCCTTTTGCTGCGCAAGGGGGACAACACCGATGCCCGGCACAGGTCCGGGCATGGTGTTCACCGCATGGCCTGCTCCGCGGCCTTTCGATTTCTTAACCACCGTTGACTGATCCGTGGACTTCGCCAACTTCTTGATCCAGATGCTCAACAGCGTGCAGTACGGGCTGCTGCTGTTCATGCTGGCGGCCGGGCTGACGCTGATCTTCGGGATCATGGGCGTGGTCAACCTGGCGCACGGCAGCTTCTACATGCTGGGGGCCTACCTGGCGTTTTCGCTCTCGTCGCAACTGGGCAGCTTCACGGCGGCGATCATCGTCGGCACGCTGTTGTCGGTGGTGTTCGGGCTGATTCTCGAACGCCTGCTGTTTCGCTACTTCTACCACCGCGATCACCTCGACCAGGTGCTGCTGACCTTCGGGCTGATCTACATCTTTGAAGAAATGCGCTCGCTGCTGTGGGGTGACGACGTGCATGGCGTGGCGATTCCGCCGCTGCTGGGCGGCTCCATCGCGCTGACCGACAACCAGTCCTACCCCGTCTACCGACTGTTCATGATGGGCGTGTGCGTGCTGCTGGCGGTGGGTCTGTACCTGCTCATCAACAAGACGCGCCTCGGCATGAAGATCCGCGCCGGCGCCTTCAACCGCGAGATGACCGAGTCGCTGGGCATCAACATCAAGCTGATCCACGCGGTGGTGTTTGCCATCGGCGTGGCGCTGGCGTCGGTGGCGGGGATGATCGCCGCGCCCATCTCCAGCGTATACCCCAACATGGGCGCGTCGGTGCTGATCATGTGCTTCGTGGTGGTGGTGATCGGCGGCATCGGCTCGGTGCGCGGCGCGCTGATTGCGGCGCTGCTGGTCGGCTTTGTCGACACCTTCGGCAAGGTGCTGCTGCCGCAGGTGGCGGGCATGCTGGTGTACATGTTGATGGCCGCTGTTCTTCTCTGGAAGCCCGAGGGGCTGTTCAAACAATGAAACGTGCCCCCACGCTCCCCACTTCGTGTGGTTCGCTGCCCCCCGAGGGGGCCTTCGCCACCTTCGGGCGGCCGGGCGGTGTCTCATGAGCGCCCCCCAATCCAACCTCGAAACCCTGCCGCGCAGCATCCAGCTCGTGCTGGCACTGGGTCTGGTCGCGCTGATCGCCTTCCCGTTTGTGGGCAGCGAGTTCTACCAGCAGATGGTGGCACGCATGATGATCCTGGCCATCTTTGCGATGAGCCTCGACTTGCTGCAAGGCGTCACCGGCCTGGTGTCGCTGGGCCACGCGGCCTACTTTGGCCTGGGCGGTTACGCGCTGGCGCTGATGTCGTCCGACAGCGGCGCGGTGAGCCTGTGGTGGACGCTGCCCGCTGCCGTGGGGGTCGCCGGCCTGTTCGCGCTGGTCATCGGCTTTTTCGTGGTGCGCACGCGCGGCATCTACTTCATCATGGTGACGATGGCGTTCGCGCAAATGCTGTTCTACCTGGTGTTCGACAACAAGGAGCTGAACCTCCTGGGCCTGTTGCCGCTCAAGCTGGGTGGTTCCGACGGCGTGTACATCAACTTCAAGCCCGACGCCACGCTGTTCGATCTGGAAAACAAGCGCGTCTTCTACTACTTCGTGCTGGCGTGCCTAGTGCTGACCTACGTGTTTCTGCGCCGCGTGCTGTGGAGCCCCTTTGGCCGCGCGCTGGCGGGCATCCGCGTCAACGAGCACCGCATGCGCGCCGTGGGTTTTGGCAGCTTTGGCTACAAGCTAACCGCCTTCACGCTGGCCGGGGCGCTGGCGGGGCTGGCGGGCTATCTGTGGGGCGCGCAGACGGGTTTTGTGAACCCCGAGCTGATGGGTTTCCACATGAGCGCGCACGCCATCATGATGGTCATCTTGGGCGGCATGGGCAACTTTGCCGGAGCCATCGTCGGCGCGTTTGCCTTCGAATTCATGCTGGAGCTGTTCAAGGACTTGCCCGCCATCGGCGGCTTCAACACCGGCAAGCACTGGCAGTTGTGGATGGGCTTGTTCATCGTGGCCGTGATCGTGTTCGCGCCGCGCGGGCTGCTGGGTTTGCTGGCCCGTTTTACCGGGCGCAAAGGGGGCGAGCATGAGTGAAGTGCTGCTCAGTGCCAAGAACCTGACCAAGAAGTTCGGCGGCCTGGCCGCCGTCAACAACGTGTCGGTCGACTTGTGGCGCGAACGCATCCACTGCGTCATCGGCCCCAACGGCGCCGGCAAATCGACGCTGACCAACCTGCTCTCCGGCGATTTGCCGCCCACCAGCGGCACGATCACGCTCGGCGCGCACGACATCACCACCGCCTCGCCCGAGCAGATTTCGCGCCGTGGCCTGGGGCGCAGCTACCAGAAGACCAACATTTTTCTGCCCTTCACCGTGTGGGAAAACGTGCGCCTGGCCGCGCAATCGCGCGCCGCGCAGCAGCCCTGGAACCCCGTGCGTTGGCTGCAAAGCGCGCGCGGCGATGCCGCCGTGAACGAGCGCGCCGAGCAAGCGCTGGAGCTGGCGGGGCTGACTGCCCGCCGCGACTTCATCGCCGGCGCCGCCAGCCACGGCGAGCAGCGGCAACTGGAAATCGCCATGACCCTGGCCACCAGCCCGCAGGTGCTGCTGCTCGACGAGCCGCTGGCCGGCATGGGCGTGGCCGAGGCCGAGCGCATGGTCGAATTGCTGCTGCGCCTGAAGCCCCACCACGCCATGATGCTGGTCGAGCACGACATCGACGCCATCTTCACCCTGGCCGATCACCTGACGGTGATGGTCAACGGCACGGTGATTGCCAGCGGCGAGCCGGCCGCCATCCGGGCCGATCGGGGTGTGCAAGCGGCGTACCTCGGGGAGGAACACTGACATGGCGACCGCCCACAACGCCAACCTGCAAGACGACCCCAACAACCCGCTGGCGCCGCGCTCGCACAACACCGCGCCCGACGCCCGCCACGGACACGACCCCGACCTGCTGATCCACGCCATCGACCTGCACACCTACTACGGCGCCAGCCACATTCTGAAAGGCGTCAACTTTGCGGTGCGACGCGGCGAGACGATTGGCCTGATGGGCCGCAACGGCATGGGCAAGAGCACGCTGCTCAAATCCATCATGGGCCTGGTCAAGCCGCGCCGCGGCGGCGTGCTGATCATGGGCAAGCCCATGACCGGCCGCGCGCCGTATGAGATCGCGCAGCTGGGCGTGGCCTACGTGCCCGAAGGGCGCGGCATCTTCGGCAACCTGTCCGTGGTCGAAAACCTGAAAATGGCGGCCCGCCCCGGCACGCGCGGCCAGCGCGACTGGACGTACGAGCGCGTGCTGAACACCTTCCCGCGCCTGGCCGAACGCCTGAACCACGGCGGCCAGCAACTGAGCGGCGGCGAGCAGCAGATGCTGACCATCGGCCGCGCGCTGATGACCAACCCCGACGTGCTGATCCTCGACGAAGCCACCGAAGGCCTGGCACCGCTGATCGCGCGCGAGATCTGGCGCATCTGCGACGTGATCCGCCAAAGCGGCATCAGCAGCATCATCGTCGACAAAAACTGGCGCCACGTGACGCAGGTGACGGATCGCAACGTCATTCTGGTCAAGGGCGAAGTGGTGTTCGAAGGCACGTCGGATGCGCTGATCGAGCAGCCGGAGTTGCTGACGCAGCATTTGGGTGTTTGACCACCGGATAGAACAAGAACAGCCGGACGCGAAGAACGCGAAGACCACGCGAAGGACGCAAAAGAACAGCCAAAAAAATTGGTTGCCCTGAATGCTTCGCGGCCTTCGCGAATCCTTTGCGCCCTTCGCGTCCGGCTGTCGGAATTCAAGCCTTTTCGGCTTCCAGCCCAAGCAGGTCAAGCGCAAGCAGCTTCTCTATTTATAGCAACTGCCGAATCTCCCCCGCCGCCTCGCGCAGGCGCGGCAGGATGTCGGCGGCCAGTTGTGCGTCGCTCAACCGCCCCGGCGCCAGCACCACGTTGAGCGCCGCCACGGTTTGCCCCGCGCGCGTGCGCAGCGGCACGGCGACGGCGTGCACGCCCAGTTCGTGCTCGTCGATGGCCACGCAGTAATCCTGCTCGGCCACCTGCGCCAGCAGCGTGCGAAAGGCGCGCGGCGCGGTCACGGTGTGCGCGGTGATGCGCCGCAGTTCGCGCCCACGCAGCCAGTCGGTCAACTGTTCGCGCGGCAGCGCCGCCAGCAGCACGCGCCCGGTGGACGTGGCGTGCGCCGGCAGCCGCGCGCCCAGGTGGCGGCCGTAGGCCAGCAGCTGGTTGGCCGGCGCCAGGCCCGCGCTGCGGGCGACGATGACCACCTCGTCACCGTCCAGCACCGCCGCCGAATACACGTCGTGCGTGGCGGCCGCCAGCCGGTTGAGCGCCGGCTGAATCACGCGCGGCAGGCGCGACGAGGCCAGGTAAGCGCCCGCCAGCCGCAGCACGCGCGCGCTGAGCCAGAAGTGGCTGCCGTCGCTTTCCAGATAGCCCAGGTGCGCCAGCGTCAGCAGGTGCCGGCGCGCCGCCGCCCGCGTCAGGCCGGCGCGCTCGGCCGCCTGGGTGGCGTTCAGGCGCTGGCGCTCGGTGTCAAAGCTTTCCAGCACCGCCAGGCCCTTGGCCAGGCCAGCAATGGTGTCAGCGGCAGCGAGCGTCATGGTTGCGCGATGATCGCACAGAATTTTTGATCACCGCGCAAAGTCCGGCGCGCGCCCGTGACAAGAAAGCCATCAGGGCCTTAAGCTTGAGTCGTTTATCCAACCTCGACAACACACCAAGGAGACCCCATGACCACCACCCGCACCCAGGTTGCCATCGTCGGCGCCGGCCCCTCGGGCCTGCTGCTGGGCCAGTTGCTGCACAAGGCCGGCATCGACGCCGTCATCGTCGAGCGCGTCAGCGGCGAATACGTGCTGGGCCGCATCCGCGCCGGCATCCTGGAACAGGTCTGCATCGACCTGATGGACGAAGCCGGCGTGGGCGCGCGCATGCACAAGGAGGGCCTGGTGCATGACGGCATCGAGATGCTGTTTGGCGGCCAGCGCCACCGTGTGGACCTGAAGAAATACTCCGGCGGCAAGCACGTGATGGTCTACGGCCAGACCGAGCTGACGCACGACCTGATGGACGCGCGCGCCGCCGCCGGCCTGACGACGATTTACGAAGCCAAGAACACCGCCGTGCACGATTTCGACACGGCCAAGCCCTACGTCACCTACGAGAAGGATGGCGCCCGGCACCGCATCGACTGCGACTTCATCGCCGGCTGCGACGGCTTTCACGGCGTGTGCCGCGCCAGCGCGCCGCGCAGCGCCATCCAGGAATACGAGAAGGTCTACCCCTTCGGCTGGCTCGGCCTGCTGAGCGACACGCCGCCGGTGAGCGACGAACTCATCTACGTCAACAGCCCGCGCGGCTTTGCCCTGTGCAGCCAGCGCAGCAAAACGCGCAGCCGCTACTACCTGCAAGTGCCGCTGACCGACAAGGTCGAGGAGTGGAGCGACGACGCCTTCTGGCAAGAGCTGAAGCTGCGCCTGGACGAAGAGGCGCGCGAGACGCTGGTCACCGGCCCCAGCATCGAAAAAAGCATTGCCCCGCTGCGCAGTTTCGTCACCGAGCCGATGCGCTTTGGCCGCATGTTCCTGGCCGGCGACGCGGCCCACATCGTGCCGCCCACCGGCGCCAAGGGCCTGAACCTGGCGGCCACCGACGTGAAGTACCTGTTCGACGCGCTGGTTCAGTTCTACAAGGACAAGAGCGAGGCTGGCCTGGACGACTATTCACGCAAGGCCCTGGCCCGCATCTGGCGCGCCGAGCGCTTCTCGTGGTGGTTCACGCAGCTGATGCACCGTTTTCCGCACGACGAGCGCATCACCGAGAAATTCCAGAACGCCGAGCTGGATTACCTGATGCATTCCGAAGCGGGCCTGACCTCCATCGCCGAGAACTACGTCGGCCTGCCGCTGGACTTTGGCGCACGGCGCGGCTGAGTCCAAAGACCGGACGCGAAGGGCGCGAAGATCACGCGAAGGACGCGAAAGAACAGCCAAAAAATAGGGCGTTCTGCATTCTTCGCGTCCTTCGCGAATCCTTGGCGTCCTTCGCGGCCGGGTGTTGGGCGACCCTTGTCTTAGACGCGGCGGCGACCCCATGGCGCCACGGCTGGCTCCACCATCGCATGGCCATGGATATGAGTTAAATTGGCGTTTTGCGCAGACCTGTTGTGCGCGACCAGCTATTTAATTCATAGTCCCCGCCATGGCCACACGCTCCTCCGCCCGACCGCTCACCGGCACCCGCATCGTCAGCCTGGCGCTCAACCTGCCCGGCCCCGCGGCGCTGATGCGCCTGGCTGCGATGGGCGCGCGCTGCCTCAAGGTCGAGCCGCCCGGCCCCGGCGCCACGGCCTCGGGCCGGCCCATCAGCGGTGACCCGATGGGCCAGTACGACATCGGCGCCTACAGCGTGATGCACGAAGACGTGCGCGTGATCCAGCTCGATTTGAAGACCGAGCGCGGCCAGGCCCAACTGGCGCGCGAGCTGCTGCGCGCCGACCTGCTGCTGACCTCGTTCCGCCCCTCGGCGCTGACCAAGCTGGGGCTGGACTGGAAGACGCTGCGGCGCAGCTTCGGCCACTTGTCGATGGTCGAGATCGTCGGCGCACCCGGCGAGCGCGCCGACGAGCCCGGCCACGACCTGACCTACCTGGCCGAGGCCGGCCTGGTCACCGGCACTGAGTTGCCGCCCACCCTGCTGGCCGACATGGCCGGCGCGCTGATGGCCAGCGAAGCCGCGCTGTCGGCGCTGATGCAGGCGCGCGCCTCGGGCCGCGGCCAGCACCGGCAGGTGGCGCTGTCGAGCGCGGCCGAATGGCTGGCGCTGCCGCGCACCTGGGGGCTGACGCTGCCCAGCGGCGCCGTGGGCGGCGCGCACGCCGGCTACCGCGTCTATGCGTGCAAGGACGGGCGCGTCGCCATCGCTGCCCTGGAGCCGCACTTTGCCCGCGCCCTGTTTGCCGCCGCCGGCCTGCCCGAGCCCGACCTGCGCGCGCCCTTTGCCCCGCAAGCGCGCGAAGCCATCGCCGCCTGGGCGCTGACCAAAACGCGCCGGCAGCTCGACGCGCTGGCGGCGCAGCACGACATTCCGCTGCACACGCTCTCAAAATAAGAGCTGCTCGCGCTTGCCCAGAAAGCGCTGGCGACGATTTTTGCATGAAACGCTGGGACGCAGCCGCCTCGACACTCCATGAACCGACAAGGCCAGATCGTCCGCTGGGACGCCCCGCGCGGCTTCGGCTTCATCGCCACGCCCCAAGGCACGCGCAACATCTTCTTCCATGTGCGCGACTTCCGCGGCGGCGAGCCGGCCGAGGGCATGGCGGTGCGCTTCGAGCAGATCGAGGTCGGCGGCAAGGGTCCGCGCGCGATGGCGGTGCAGCCCATGGCACGCAGCGCTGCCGCTCCCACCGCTTCACCTGCAGGTGCCGCCCCTGCCAACGACCGCCGCGCGCCGGACCGACGCCAGTCCACACGCGCGATGCGCGGCGCCACGCCAGAGGCGCCGCGTGGGCTGGATGGCCAACCGGCCCTGTTCGGCGTGGCGCTGCTGATCTGGCTGGGCCTGCTGCTGGCCATCAGCCTGCGCCGGCTCTGGCCGCTCGATCTGCCCGTGGTGTTCATCGGCCTGGTGCTCGTCAACATCGCCACCTTCTTCAGCTATGCGTTCGACAAGTCCGCCGCCGAGCTGGGGCGCTGGCGAACGCCCGAGAGCACCCTGCACGCGCTGGCCGCCGTGGGCGGATGGCCCGCGGCTTGGCTGGCGCAGCGCGTGCTGCGGCACAAGTCCCGCAAGCGCGAGTTTCTGACGGCCTACGTGGTCACCGTAGTGCTCAACCTGGGCGCGCTGAGCCTGCTGCTGTGGCGCAGCATGTAAACACCCGCTGGCTATGATGGACACGCATCACAAGGCACCCACATGAACAATCAGTTGCACCCGCACCAGAAACAAGAACTGGCCGACCTGGCCGTGGCCGCCATGCGCGAGCGCGGGCTGGAGCCGGAGTTTCCGAAGCCCGCCCTTGAGCAGCTCAAGACCATCGACGGCCCGAGCGCCGAAGACGGCGCCGGCATCGTCGACCTGACGGGCCTGCTGTGGTGCTCGATCGACAACGACGATTCGCGCGACCTGGACCAGATCACGGTGAGCGAGGTGATGGACAACGGCCACGTCAAGATCATGGTCGCCATCGCCGACGTCGACACGCTGGTCGCCAAAGACACGCCCATCGACCGCCACGCGCAGATCAACACCACCAGCGTCTACACCTCGGCGCGCATCTTTCCGATGCTGCCGGAGAAGCTGAGCACCGACTTCACCTCGCTCAACCCGCATGAAGAGCGCGTGGCCACCGTCACCGAGATGGTGTTCGCGCCCGATGGCGAGATCGTGCGCAGCCACATTACGCGCGCCCGCGTGCACAACAAGGCCAAGCTGGCTTACGACGCGGTCGCGGCCTGGCTCGAAGGCAACGGTCCGCTGCCCGAGGCCGCCGACCGCGTGCCCGGCATGGACCAGCAGCTGCGCACGCAGGATTCGGTGGCGCAGCAGTTGCGCGCGCGCCGGCGTGAGCTGGGCTCGCTGGAGTTCCAGACCTTTCAACCGCGCGCCGAGTTCGAGGACGACAAGGTGGTGGCCATCCGCCAGCAAGTGCAGAACCGCGCGCGCCAGTTGATCGAGGAATTCATGGTCGCCACCAACGGCGTCACCGCGCGCTATCTGGCGGGCAAGAAGCGCGCCGCCATCCGCCGCGTGGTGAAGTCGCCCGAGCGCTGGGCGCGCATTGCCGAAGTCGCCGCCGAGCGCGGCTGGCAATTGCCGCCCGAGCCGAACTCGGCGGCGCTGGAACAATTCCTCGCCGCCGAGCGCAAGCGCGATCCGCTGCGCTTTCCCGATCTGTCGCTCATCATCGTCAAGCTGATGGGGCGCGGCGAATACGTGGTGGAGCGCCCCGGCGGCCCGGCCATCGGCCACTTTGGCCTGGCGGTGCGCGACTATTCGCACAGCACGGCGCCCAACCGCCGCTACCCCGACCTCATCACCAGCCGCCTCATCAAAGCCGCGCTGGCGGATGTGGCATCGCCCTACTCGCACACCGAACTGGAGTTTCTGGCCAACCACTGCACCAAGCAGGAAGACGCCGCCAACAAGGTCGAGCGGCAGCTGCGCAAGTCCGAAGCGGCGATGCTGCTGGAGTCGCGCATTGGCGACGTGTTCGACGGCGTGGTGACGGGCAGCGCCAACGGCAACCACTGGGTGCGCATCTTCAACCCGCCGGCCGAAGGCAAGCTGCTGGTGGCGCGCGGGCGCAAGGTCAACGTCGGCGACAAGCTGCGCGCCAAGCTGCTGTCCACCCACGTGGAGCGCGGCTTCATCGACTTCGAGATGCTGGGGTGATGTAACCCCCCTGAGTCGCCTTCGGCGCCATCCCCCAAGGGGACAACGCCAGTGGCCGGGGAGACCCCGGCCACGGCGTTCCCGCGTGGCCTGCTCCGCGGCCTTTGGAGTCTTTTGTCTCATTCGAGGCGGGTCGTGCGCCAGCGCTGTGGATCACTGCACTTCGATGCATCGCCAAATTCAATTGGCCGCTGCACAAGGCAACCACCCCACAGGCTGGCATGAGCGTCATCTCGTGCTACATCGATCACGACACCCCGGGCTTTCGAACCACCACCGGACTTCTGCCAACGCCCGATGACGACATCGCCCTGTGCGCTTTAGGCGCGGGCGACATGGTGAGCTTTCCCAACCACCGCAGCCGCGTGTACCGCCTGGTCAGCAGGCACTGCAACGCGGGCGCTGATTTGGGCGAGTCGGAATGGCTGGTGCGGCTGGAACCGGCGCGCTGACTGCTATTATTTGAGTAGCTGCTCGCGCTTGATGGGCAAGCGCTAGAGCCAGTTTTGATTCAAAACCCCGCGCCGGGCTGCGCCAGGTACACCAGCTCCTCAGCCGTGCTGGCGCGCCCCAGAATGGCGTTGCGGTGCGGAAAGCGGCCAAAGCGCGCGATCACGTCCAGGTGGCGCTGCGCGTAATCCAGGTTGCTGGCCAGGGTGGTTAAAACGGCCTCGGGCGCGCTCGCCGCCCGTGCTTCGGCGAGCAGCGCGCTGAACCAGTCCACGCTGCGGTGCTGCGTCGCCAGATCCTCGGCATGCTCGAACGGCAGGTACACGAAGGGCCGCGCCATGAAGGGCAGGCCTGCGTCCCAGCCGCGCGCGATGCCGGCCTCGGCCAAGTCGCGCGCTGCGGCATCGCCGGCAAACGCTTTGGCATCGCCTCGGAACACGTTGCGTGTGAACTGGTCAAGTACCACGATCAAAGCCAGCCAGCCCTGCGCGTCCTGGGCCCACGCATGGCAGCCGCCCGCCAGCGCAGTGTGAATGATGGGCGCAAAGCGCGCCCGAATTTCGGCGTCAAACGCGTCGGACTTGGTGAACCACGCGCGCTGCCGGCCCAGCGCGGCCGCATCATGGGGCGGCGCGGCGCCAAACCAGAAGGTGACGACGTCAGCGGCGGTGGCCAAGGGTTCGTTCATGCGCCATTCTGGCACTGCCCCAGGTCAAAAAAGCCGCACGCGCCCCTTGTGCGGGCGCCGTCGCCGATCTACGCTGGCAGCCATAAGGAGAACCCACGTGCCCGTTACCGCCGCCCCCACCCTTGAAAACATCCGCACCCTGGCCCTGGTCGGCCCCGCCGCCGCCGGCAAGACCACGCTGGCCGAAGCGCTGCTGCACCGCGCTGGCGCCATTGGCGCCGCCGGCAACGTGGAGCGCGGCAATACCGTGAGCGACCACGACCCGCTGGAGATCAAGGCCGGCCATTCGCTGCAATCGGCCGTCATGCATTTCGAGCACGGCGGCTGCCGCGTGCACCTGATCGATACGCCCGGCGCGCCCGATTTCGTGGGCCAGAGCCTGCCGGCGCTGGAAGCGGTGGAAACCGCCGCCATCGTCATCAGCGCTGCCGCCGGCATTGAGCCCTTCGCCCAGCGCATGATGGACTACGCCGCCGAGCAGGGGCTGGACCGCCTGATCATCGTCAACAAGATCGACGCCGAAGGCGCCGACCTGCCCGGCCTGCTGGCGCAAATTCAGCAGACCTTCGGCAAGGAATGCCTGCCGCTGAACCTGCCCGATGCGGGCGCCAGCCAGGTGGTGGATTGCTTTTTCAACAAAGAGGGCCACAGCGACTTTGGCGCCGTGGCCGACGCGCACCGCGCGCTGGTCGAGCAGGTGGTGGAGGTCGATGGCGACTTCGTCGACCGCTACCTAAACGACGGCGACGTGGACGCCAGCGAACTGCACGCGCCACTGGAGCAGGCGCTGCGCGAGGGGCACCTGATCCCCGTCTGCTTCGTCTCGGCGCGCACGGGCGCCGGCGTGGCGGAGTTGCTGAATGTGATCGCCCAGCTGCTGCCGAATCCGACCGAGGGCAACCCGCCCGACTTCTTCAAGGGCGAAGGCGACGGCGCCACGCTGATGCACGCCCGCCCCGACCCCGCCGCCCACGTGCTGGCGCAAGTGTTCAAGATCAGCATCGACCCCTACGTCGGCAAGCTGGGCTTTGCGCGCGTGCACCAGGGCACCATCACGCCCGGCACGCTGCTGTACGTGGGCGACGGGCGCAAGCCGTTCAAGGTCGGCCACCTGTACTTGCAGCAGGGCAAGCAGCATGTGGAAGTGGCCAGCGCCGGGCCGGGCGACATTTGCGCCATCGGCAAGATCGACGAGTTGCACTACGACGCCGTGCTGCACGACGCCGCCGAAGACGACCACATTCACCTGAAGCCCCTGCCCTTCCCCGTGCCGGTGCACGGCGTGGCCATCAGCCCCAAACGGCGCGGCGACGAGCAGCGCATGTGGGAGATCATGGGCAAGCTGGTGGCCGAAGACCCCTGCTTGCGCCTGGAGCATGTGCCGCAAACCAACGAGACCGTGGTCTACGGCCTGGGCGAGCTGCACCTGCGCCTGCTGCTGGAACGCCTGCGCGAGGTGCACAAGTTCGAGGTCGACACCAAGCCGCCGCGCATCGCCTACCGCGAAACCGTCACGCAAAACGCCGCCGCGCAGTACCGGCACAAGAAGCAATCCGGTGGCGCCGGCCAGTTCGGCGAGGTGCACCTGCGCATCGAGCCGCTGCCACGCGGCGCGGGCTTTGAGTTTGTCGACCAGGTGAAAGGCGGCACCATCCCCGGCCAGTTCATGCCGGCGGTGGAAAAAGGCGTGCGCGAGGCGCTGGCCGAAGGCGTGATCGCCGGCTACCCGGTGCAGGACGTGCGCGTGATCGTGCACGACGGCAAGCACCACGCGGTGGACAGCAAGGAGATTGCCTTCGTCACGGCGGGCAAGCGCGCCTTTCAGGCCGCCATCCGAGACGCCAAGCCGGTGGTGCTGGAGCCCATCGCCAAGGTACAGATCACCGCGCCCGAAAGCGCCATGGGCGCCATCACGGGCGATCTGTCGTCGCGGCGCGGCATGGTCAGCGGCACCGACAGCGGCAAAGCCGGCCAGCTCACCGTCAACGGCCAGGCGCCGATGGCCGAGCTGGCCGATTACCAGACGCGCCTGAATGCGATGACGGCCGGTCAGGGCAGCTATTCACTGGCGCTGTCGCATTACGAAGTGGTGCCGCCTGGCGTGCAGCAGCAACTGATGAGCCAGCACAAGGTGCAGGATGAGGATTGATATGATTTTGATAGCTGCTCGCGCTTGATGCGAAAGCGCTGGAGCCTGAAAATGCCAATAATCACCCGCCGCGTGGCCGCCGCGCTGTTGACCGCCAGCGCGCTCGCTCAGCTTGGCCACGCGTGGGCGCAAGGTCTGCCGCCCGAAGGCAGCACCACGCTGGACGAAGCGCGGCGCCTGCACGAGTCGGGCGCGGCGGTGTTGATCGACCTGCGCGAACCGGATGAACACGCCACGGGTGTCGCCGCTGGCGCGCGCCTGCTGCCGCTGTCGCAGCTCAGCCGCCGCGCTGCTGAAATCCCGCGCAACCAGCCCGTGCTGCTGATCTGCAACACGCAAAACCGCTCGCGCCGCGCGCACCAAGCGCTGAAAGACGCCGGCTGGAGCAACCTGCGCTACGTGCACGGCGGCATGAGCGAGTGGGCCAGGCGGGGTTGGCCGATGGTGAAACCGTAGCCAAGCTGGACGCAGGGCGGGTGCTTGCGCCCGCCCGAAGGCGCACCGAGTTTGCTAGCAAATAAATAGCTTCACGCGCTGGATTCACCACGACTCGCGCCCGATTTGATCTGAAAAATGGCGTGCGCGGTCAAAACAGTCCGGTCACCTGCCCCGCGTCGTCCAGGTCGATGGTTTCGGCGCCCGGGCGCGCCGGCAGCCCCGGCATGGTCATGACGTCGCCGCACACCATCACCACGAAACCGGCGCCGGCCGACAGCCGCACTTCGCGCACGTGCAGCGTGTGGCCGCTCGGTGCACCGAGCAGCTTGGGGTCGGTGGAGAAGCTGTACTGCGTCTTGGCCACGCACACCGGCAGCTGGCCCCAGCCCTGTGCCTGCAGCTGCGCGATGCGGGCTTCGGCCTCGGGGCTGGCGGTGACCCGGCCGGCGCCGTACACGGTGGTGGCGAGCTTGGTCAGCTTGTCCCACAGGGTGTCGGTGTCGGCATAGGTGAAGCGCGGCGCTGTCGTAGGCGCCTGTTCGGCCACAGCCACCACTGCGCGCGCCAGATCGGTCGCGCCCGCGCCGCCCTCGGCCCAGTGGCGCGACACGGCGCAGGGCGCGCCGCGCTCGGCCACGTGGCTTTGCAACAGGCCGATTTCGGCGGCGGTGTCGGTCACGAAATGGTTGATGGCCACCACGCACGGCAGGCCCAAGCCTTCTCGCAAGTTGTGCAGGTGGCGGTCGAGGTTGGCCAGTCCCGCCTCCAGCGCGGGCAGGTTCTCGGGCGCCAGCGCGTCCTTGGGCACACCGCCGTGCATCTTGAGCGCGCGCACCGTGGTCACGACCACCGCAGCGCTGGGCGCCAGGCCCGACAGGCGGCACTTGATGTCGATGAATTTCTCAGCGCCCAGGTCGGCGCCAAAACCGGCTTCGGTGATGGCGTAGTCGCCCAGCTTGAGCGCTGCGTGCGTCGCGATCAGCGAATTGCAGCCGTGCGCGATGTTGCCGAACGGGCCGCCGTGCAGCAGCGCCGGGTTGTGCTCCAGCGTCTGCACCAGGTTGGGTGCCAGCGCGTCTTTCAGCAGCACCGCCATGGCGCCGTGCGCTTTCAAATCCGCAGCAGTCACGGGGCGCCGGTCGCGCGTTTCGGCGACCACGATGCGCCCGAGCCGCGCCTTCAAATCGGCCAGCGAGGTGGCCAGGCAAAAGATCGCCATCACCTCCGACGCGGCCACGATGTCGAAACCGCCTTCGCGCGGGTAGCCGTTGCGCGGCCCGCCCAGGCCCATGGCGATGTGGCGCAGCGCGCGGTCGTTCATGTCCATCACGCGGCGCCAGAACACACGCCGCACGTCGATGCCCAGCGCATTGCCGTGGTGCACGTGGTTGTCGATCATGGCCGCCAGCAGGTTGTGCGCCAGCGCGATGGCGTGAAAGTCGCCGGTGAAGTGCAGGTTGATGTCCTCCATCGGCACCACCTGCGCCTGGCCGCCGCCGGTGGCGCCGCCCTTCATGCCGAACACCGGGCCAATGGACGGCTCGCGCAGCGCCAGCACCGCCTGGTGGCCGAGCCGGTTCATGCCATCGGCCAGGCCAATCGAGGTCGTCGTCTTCCCTTCGCCCGCCGGCGTGGGGCTGGTGGCGGTGACCAGGATCAGCTTGCCGTCCGGCCGGTCGGCCAGCGATTGCACATACGGCAGCGCGATCTTGGCCTTGTGGTGGCCGTAGGGCACCAGGTGTTCGTCGGCGATGCCCAAGCGCTCGCGCGCCAGATCGGTGATGCGGCGCGGCGTGACGCGGCGGGCGATGTCGAGGTCATGCAGGGCCATGGGCGGGTTCGGCGTGGAGCGTTGGGCGTGGAGCGTATCAGCGCCGCCCGACGCGACCCCTGCGGGTTTTCACTCTGACGCGGTCAACACTCAGCGCTTGCCGCGGCCGACCGGGCTGCCGGGTTTGGCCGACTGCCTGGGCGACGGCGAACGCGCGGCTGCGGCGCGCGGCGGCAAACCGGTGTGCTGGGTCAAAATCGCCCCGCGCGCTGGCTGGAATTGCGCAGGTCGCTTCTTTTTTTGTAGTGACGGCGTCGCGGCTGGCGCGCTGACCGCACCGGTCGAATTCTTGCGCCGCGCACTTTGATACGTGCCGTCCGTCACCGGCTGCCAGGTCGGAATAAGGTGCTGCTTGCCGTTGCCGATCAGCTCGCCCCGGCCCATTTTTTTCAGCGCCTCGCGCAGCAGCGGCCAGTTGTTGGGGTCGTGGTAGCGCAGGAAGGCTTTGTGCAGGCGGCGGCGACGCTCCCCTTTCACGGTGTCGACCTGCTCGCCGCGCTCGTCACGGTGAATGCCGGCCAGCGGGTTCAGGCCGGTGTGGTACATCGTGGTGGCCGTGGCCATGGGCGACGGATAGAAGGCCTGCACCTGGTCGGCGCGGAAGCCGTTTTTCTTCAGCCACAACGCCAGGTTCAGCATGTCTTCATCCGTCGTGCCGGGGTGCGCGGCGATGAAGTACGGGATCAGGAATTGCTGCTTGCCGGCTTCGGCGCTGAATTTCTCGAACAGCTGCTTGAAGGTGTCGTAGCTGCCGATGCCGGGCTTCATCATTTTCGACAGCGGCCCTTCCTCGGTGTGCTCGGGCGCGATCTTCAGGTAGCCGCCGACGTGGTGCTGAACCAGTTCTTTCACGTAGCTGGGCGATTTGACGGCCAGGTCGTAGCGCAGGCCGGAGCCGATCAGCACTTTCTTCACACCCGGCAGCGCGCGCGCCCTTTGGTAGATGCGCGTGAGCGGCGCGTGGTCGGTGGTGAGGTTCTGGCAGATGCCCGGATAGACGCAGCTGGGCTTGCGACAGGCGGCCTCAATCTCGGGCGTCTTGCAGCCCAGGCGGTACATGTTGGCGGTGGGGCCGCCTAAGTCGCTGACGACGCCGGTGAAGCCCTGCACCTTGTCGCGCATCTCTTCCACCTCGCGCAGGATGGATTTCTCGCTGCGGCTCTGGATGATGCGGCCTTCGTGCTCGGTGATGCTGCAAAAGGTGCAGCCGCCGAAGCAGCCACGCATGATGTTCACGCTGAAACGGATCATCTCCCACGCGGGGATCTTGGTTTCGCCGTCGTGGCGGCCGCGCGCGTCGGCGTAGCGTGGGTGCGGGCTGCGGGCGTAGGGCAGGTCGAAGATGTGGTCCATCTCGGCCGTGGTCAGCGGAATCGGCGGCGGGTTGAGCCACACGTCTCTGGCCGTAGTGCCTTCGCCATGCGCCTGCACCAGCGCGCGGGCGTTGCCGGGGTTGGTCTCCAGGTGCAGCACGCGGTTGGCGTGGGCGTAAAGGACGGCATCGCGCTTGACCTGCTCGTAGCTCGGCAGGCGGATCACCGTCTTGTCGCGCGGCGGCGCCTTGCCGCGCAGCGCGGGGTTGGGCACGAAGTGCAGCGCCTGCTCGCCGGGCTTCAAGCCAAATTGGCCTCCAGCGCTTTCTGGGTGAGCGCCAGAAGCTATCAAATTAGAAGCATCTGCCGCATCACACGATGCGCCCTGCCCCGCCGCCTGCTCGCTGGTCGTCTGGTAGGGATTGATGTGCGCCTCGATGCGCCCGGGCTGATCGACCTCGGTCGAGTCGATCTCGAACCAGCCGTCGGGCGACGCTCGCATCACGAACGCGGTGCCGCGCACGTCGGTGATCTGCTCAACGGGTTCGTGCCGCGCCAGCCGGTGCGCCACTTCCACCAGCGCGCGTTCGGCGTTGCCGTACAGCAGCAAATCGCACTTGCTGTCCACCACGATGGAGCGGCGCACCTTGTCGCTCCAGTAATCGTAGTGGCCGATGCGGCGCAGGCTGCCTTCGATGCCGCCCAGCACGATGGGTACATCCTTGAACGCCTCGCGGCAGCGCTGGCTGTAAACGATCGCGGCACGGTCGGGTCGCTTGCCGCCGACGTCGCCGGGCGTGTAGGCGTCGTCGCTGCGAATCTTGCGATCAGCCGTATAGCGGTTGATCATCGAATCCATGTTGCCCGCCGTCACGCCCCAGAACAGGTTGGGCTTGCCCAGCGCCTTGAAGGCGTCGGCGCTGTGCCAGTCGGGCTGGGCGATGATGCCGACGCGAAAGCCCTGTGCTTCCAGCACGCGGCCGATTACGGCCATGCCGAAGCTGGGATGGTCGACGTAGGCATCGCCCGTGACCAAAATCACGTCGCACGAATCCCAGCCGAGCGCGTCCATCTCGGCCCGGCTCATGGGCAGATAAGGCGCGGTGCCGAAGCGCTTGGCCCAGTACGGCTTGTAGCTGGCGAGCGGCTTGGCAGCGCGCGGGAAGAAGGAGACGTCGAGCGGAGCGTTCATGCGGGCGCGTTGGAAAGCGCGATTTTCGCCCAGCACTTGAAGCGGCGCCGCCGCCCTGGCGAAATGCCCTGACTTTGCGCCGATGAAGCGCCGCATGGCGGCGGCACGGGTGCCCGCGCCGGCACGCGGCTTTCGCGCGCTGGCACAGGTGTTGGCCCCGCGGGCAGGCGTTGCGCAGCCCATCGCCCTGGCCCCCATGCCGGCACGCGCGAAAGGCTTGGCGCGCCCACGGCGCAGTCAATGTTGCTCGATCAACTGCCCGCGCAGCTCACCGCTGGGGTAGCGCGCCGTGATCAGGTTGACGTACCACTGGCCGGCCAGCAGGTCGGCGCGTTGCTTGGGCGTGAGCATGGCGCGGCCCTCGGCCGGGCTGACGAGGGTGCGGCCGAGCATGATCGCGCGCGGTGCCACTTCGCCACTCATGCCCGGGCTGTGAAAGTACCCGCCCGTGACGGGGCCGCTGAGTGCGCTGAAATTCAGCTTCCACTGCAACAGACCGGTGTGGCGGTTAAACACCGCCACCAGTTCGCCACTGGCCGCGCTGTCGCTGGCGGGCACGGCGGCGGCGCCGCTCAACCGGGCGCTGAAGGCGGCCAGTTCGGGCAGTCGCTGCGCCGCGGGGGTCGCCGACCGAGCGGGCGGCGCCGTCTGCACAGGCGCCCTGACGCACGCGGTCAGCCCTGCCAGCACTGCCGCGCCCAGCACGGCATGCAAGACGACACGCGAAAACACGCAAGCAGGCATGGTATGCATGGCGCCCACCTTACACCGCCCACACTGCTTTTTAAGCAGACTTGCGCCTTGATACGGGTTGGCGCAGACGCTTACCCGCGCGTGGCCGTTAGCGCACCACGCGCAACTGCCCGCGCAGCTCGCCGGCCGGATGGAGGGTGGTGTAGACGGTCACGTACCAGCGCCCGTCGATCAGGTCCACCGCCTGGTTGGCCGTCAGCGTGGCGCGGCCTTCGTAGGTGGGGCCGAAGGGGCCGGGCCAAACCATGACGGCCGGAGCGTTCTGCCCGTATTCGGCGGGGCCGTGGAATTGCACGCCGGTGATGGCGCTGGACAGGCCCGACCAGCTGGTCTTCCAGCGCAGCGTGTAGGTGTTGGAGTCGTACAGCGCGTCGAGTTGCGCCGTACCGCCGCTGCGGCTGGGCGGCACCACGCTGCCGCCGTCCAAGCGGGTGGTGAAGGTGACCAGGTGCGCCTTGGAGTCCACCGCCGCCGGCACGGGCGCAGAAACGGGTGGCGGCGGCACCGGCACGCTTTGGCCCACCGGCGGCAAGGGCTGTGGCACCGGCAAGGACGGCGGTATGGCCTGCGGCTGCACCCCACCCGGCACGGGCGCTGGCGCGGACGGCAGCGCTTGCGGCACGCGGATCGGTGGCGGGTCGTAACGCGGCCCCAGGTCGACCGTGGCGCAGGCACTAACCAGCAAAGCGGCCGCCAGCGCGGCGGCGGTGGGACGCGAAACCAGGGGGTGCGGACGCATGCGGACAACTCCTTGAGATGTAATTGCCCGCCATGTTACGCGCTGGAGACCGGTTTTTTGAGCCGGCGCGACCCGGCGGTGCGCGGCTTGCCCGTGTGGCGCTCCGCCCGCGCTTGTCAGAGCAGTTCCGCGGTCTGCACCGTGACCACGGTGACTTGCGACTGGCCTTCTCGCTCGCGGTTGCGCAGCCACCAGACCGATCCCTTCTTCATCGAGCACTCGGCATCGGCCATGCCCAGCAAGCGCGAAATGGTTTGGCCCAGCGTGGGCTGGTGGCCGACGATGAGCACCGGCGCCCGGGCCAGTGGCCAGCCGGCCAGCAGCAGCAATTGGTCGGGGTTGGCGCCGGGCCGCAGCTCGTCGTGCAGCCGGTATTTGCGGCCCAGTGCGCGCGCCGTCTGCTCGGTGCGCACGGCCGGACTGACCAGGATGCGCGTGCCCTCGGGCAACTGGCGGTCCAGCCAGGCGGCCATGCGCGATGCCTGCCGGTCGCCGCGGCGAGTCAGCGCGCGCTCCAGGTCGATCATGTCGCCTTCGGGGTCTTGCGCCTCGGCGTGGCGCCACAGAATCAAGTCCATTGCTGTTGCCTTTTCCAGGTTGAATCAAGCCGCGCGGTAGCGCGCCATCAGCGCGTTCTGCGCGCCGGGGCCGGACTGACCCCCCGGTGGCACCACGCTGTCGTAGCGGCCGCCCTCGCCCATCCGCCACGCATCGCGCCCGTCATGCAGATAGGCCGTCAGGCATTCGTCGATCACGCGCTGGCGCAGGGCCGGGTCGGTCACCTGCCAGGCGGTTTCGACGCGGCGCAGCATGTTGCGGTTCATCCAGTCGGCCGACGACAGCCACAGCTGCTCGTCGGCGCCGGCGCGAAAGTAAAAAACGCGCGAATGCTCCAGAAAGCGGCCGATGATGCTGCGCACCCGGATATTGCGCGTCAGCGGCGCGGGCAGTATGCAGGCGCCGCGCACGATCAGGTCGATTTGCGCGCCGGCGTCACCCGCGCGCAGCAGCGCCGTGATCAGCGCCTCGTCGGTCAGCGCGTTCATCTTGGCCACGATGCGCCCGCCGCGCCCCTTGCGCGCGGCCTGCGCCACGGCGTCGATGCGCGCCAGCATCTGCTTATGCAGGGTAAATGGCGCCAGCAGCATGCGCTGCATGCGCGGCAGGCGGCTGTGGCTGGCCAGGTGCACAAAGAGCTGATCCATGTCGGACGTCAGGCGCGCGTCCGCGGTCAGCATGCTCAGGTCGGTGTACAACGCCGCCGTGCGCGGGTTGTAGTTGCCGGTCGAGAGGTGCCCGTAGCGCCGCAGCTGGCGCCCTTCGCGCCGCGTCACCAGCAGCATCTTGGCGTGCGTTTTCAGGCCCACCACACCGTAGACCACCTGCGCGCCGGCGCGCTCCAGCCGCTCGGCCCAGTTGATGTTGGCCTCTTCGTCGAAGCGCGCCTTCAGCTCGACCACCACGGTCACTTCCTTGCCGCGCCGCTGGGCGTCGATCAGCAAGTCCATCATGCGGCTGTCGTTGCCGGTGCGGTACACCGTCTGCTTGATGGCCAGCACCTGGGGGTCGTGCACCGCCTCGCGCAAGAAGTCGATCACCCCGTCGAAACTCTCGAACGGCTGGTGGATCAGCACGTCGCCCTGCCGCATGCGCTCCATCACCGATTCGCCGCGCGTCAACTGCACCGGGTAGCTGGCGCTGTACGGCTCGAAAAGCAGCTTCGGCGCATCGACCAGCGAAATCAGTTGCTGCAACCGCACCAGATTCACCGGCCCCTGCACCTTGAACAAGGCCTCGGCCGGCAACTTGAACTGGCGCAGCAACAACGCGGCCAGCCCTTCGGAGCAGGCGGACGACACTTCCAGCCGCACCGCCTCGCCATAGTGGCGCTGATGCAGTTCCTGCCGCAGCGCGGTGCGCAGGTTCTTGACTTCCTGCTCATCCACCGACAGGTCGGAATCGCGCGTGACGCGAAAGTGCGAGAAGTCGCCCACCTCGCGCCCCGGAAACAGGTCCGCCAGATGCGCGCGCACCACGCTGGACAGCATGGCAAACAGCGCCTCGCCGCCGCTCACGCGCTCGGGCAGGCGCAGCACGCGCGGCAGCACGCGCGGCACCTTGACGATGGCGATTTCGTTGCTGCGACCAAAGGCGTCCTTGCCCTTGAGCTGCACGATGAAATTGAGTGACTTGTTGGCCACCTGCGGAAACGGGTGCGCCGGGTCCAGCGCCACCGGCACCAGCAGCGGCTTGACCTCGCGCAGGAAGTATTCGCGCACCCATTTGCGCTGCGCCTCGCTGCGGTCGACGTGCGAAACGATGCGCATCCGCTCGGCGGCCATCGCCGGCAGCAGCACGTCGTTGTAGATGCCGTATTGCCGCTCGACCAGCGCGTGCGCCGCCGCCATCAGCTGGCGCATGCCGCCGCTGGCATCGGTGCCGGCGCGCCAGGCGGCCAGGTGCGGCTCGGCGCGCACCTCGAAAAATTCGTCCAGGTTGGACGAGACGATGCACAGGTAGCGCAGGCGCTCCAGCAGCGGCACGTCGGGCCGTTCGGCCCAGTGCAGCACGCGGTGATTGAAATCGAGGATGCTGGCGTCGCGGTCCAGCAGGGGATAGCGCGCCAGCACGTCGGCGTCGTCAGCGGAGGATGGCATGGCGGCACTTCAAAAAGGTGAGCATCGCCACAAGGATACCGCAGGGCTAGTACACCACCTGTGGCACGGCTGCCACCCGCGCCGGCACCAGGTGGGCGCGAAACTGGCGCGCCGCCTCGGCCCAGCCAAAGCGCTGCGCATGGTCACGGGCGTCGGCGCGCGGAATGCGCAGCGCCTGCTGCACCGCGTGGCGCAGATCGGTGTGCATCACGCCGCCTTGCGGCTGTCCCTCTGCCGTGGCCAACACCTCGGTCGGGCCATCGACCGGGTAGGCTGCCACGGGCGTGCCAGTGGCCATGGCTTCCAGCATCACCAGGCCAAAGGTGTCGGCGCGGCTGGGAAAGACAAACACGTCGGCCGCGGCGTACACCCGGGCCAGTTCATCGCGCGGCAGCAGACCGAGCCAGCGCACCTGTGGAAAGCGCGCGCGCAGCTTGTCTTCGACCGGCCCGACGCCGCACACCACCTGCGTGCCGGGCAAGTCCAGCTCCAGAAAGGCCTGGATGTTTTTCTCGTACGACACGCGGCCGACAAACAGGTGCAGTGGCCGCGCCACGCGCCCCAGCGGCGCGTAGTCGGTGGCCTGCGGGCGAAAGGCGAACAGGCGCGTGTCCACGCCATGCGTCCATTCACGCAGATTCTTGAAGCCGCGCTCGGCCAGCCCCGACAGGACGCCGCGCGTGGGCACCATCACGCCCGACGAGGGGCGATGAAAGTGGCGAAAAAAGGCGTAGCCCCAGGCCAGCGGCAACTTGACGGCCGCCTGCAGGATTTCGGGAAACTTGGTGTGGAACGCGGTGGTAAACGCCCAGCCGCGCCGCAGGCAGTGGCGCCGCGCCGCCCAGCCCAGCGGCCCTTCGGTGGCGATGTGCACGGCGTCGGGCTGCGCTTCGTCCAGCAGGCGCGCCAGCGCGCGTGCGGGTCGCACCGCCAGGTCGATGCCGGGGTAGCCGGGGCACGGGCGCGTCTTGAACTGGCCAGGCTCGATGACGATGACCTCGTCGCCACCCGCCCGCAGCGAATTCACCAGCTCGACCAGCGTGGTCACCACGCCATTGACCTGCGGTTGCCAGGCGTCTGTCACCAAAGCGATTTTCATGGTGTTACTTCAAAAATAGGAGCTGCTTGCGCTGGATGGGCACGCGCTGGGGGGTGATTTGATTTGAATACCAACATCCGGACGCGAAGGACGCAAAAGCTACGCGAAGAACGCGAAAAAGACCCTCGGTTGTTGAATTCTTTTGCGTCCTTCGAGAAACCTTCGCGTCCTTCGCGTCCGGATGTTTCACACGGTCTCGGCCACCCGCTGCGGCCGCGCTTCGATGCCGTGGCCAGCCTGCCAGAACACCAGCTCCAGCCGCCCATCGTGGTGCTCGACCAGCGCGCTGCGGCTTTCCACCCAGTCGCCGTCGTTGCAGTACAGCGTGCCGCCCACTTCGCGGATTTCGGCGTGGTGGATGTGCCCGCACACCACGCCGTCGTAGCCGCGCCGGCGCGCCTCGGCGGCCACGGCGCCTTCGAAGTCGCTGACGTAGTTCACCGCCTTCTTCACCTTGTGCTTCAGGTAGGCCGACAGCGACCAGTACGGCAGCCCCAGGCGCGCGCGCAGGCTGTTGAAGTGGCGGTTCAGTTTCAGCACCGTCTCGTAGGCGTGGTCGCCCACATAGGCCAGCCACTTGGCATGCTGGATCACGCCGTCGAAGTGGTCGCCGTGCGTGATCCACAGGCGCCGGCCGCAGGCGGTGACGTGTACGGTGTCTTCCACCACGTCGATGCCGCCAAAGTTGTGGTTCAGAAACTGGCGCGCGAATTCATCGTGGTTGCCTGGCACAAAGACCACGTGGCAACCCTTGCGCGCGCGGCGCAGCATCTTCTGCACCACGTCGTTGTGCGACTGCGGCCAAAACCAGCGCCGGCGCAGTTGCCAGCCGTCGATGATGTCGCCGATCAGGTACAGCGATTCGCTGTCGTGGTGCTTCAAAAAGTCCAGTAGTGGACCCGCCTGGCAGCCGGGCGTGCCCAGGTGCAGGTCGGATATGAAAATGGCGCGGAACCGGGGCCGGTCCTGCGCCATGTCGGGCTCGTGAGCGTCATCACCGCCGCCCCCCCGCAGCAAGACCTGGGGCGGCAAACTCGAAGAACCGCCGTGTGCCACCCCACCGAATGACCCGACTCGGAAGGCCGCGGAGCAGGCCATGCCCGCGGACGCCGTGGCCGGACCTGCGCCGGCCACCAGCGGCGCGCCCGCTCCCGCAGCAGAGGCGGTCAGGCGCCGAAGGCGACTCAGGGGGGTGTTCATCCCAGGAAATGCTTGCGATAGCGCGGGTGCAGATCAGCAAAGCGCATCATCATCGGCAGGTCGGCGCTGTTGAAGTCCGGATCCCACGCGGGCGGCCCCAGCACCTTGGTGCCCAAGCGCAAGTAGCCCTTGATGAGCGCGGGCGGTTCGACGTCAAGCTGGTCGTTCAGGTTGTCCAGCGGCAACGCCAGGCGCGGGCGCACGTGGCATTCGATGGGGGCCAGATGCTTTTCGCGCACCTGGCGCCAAATGCTGGCGGCCACGTCGCCACTCCATACGCCGCCCTGCATCATGGGAATGCTGGCGCAGCCGATCATGGTGTCCAGCCCGTTGCGCACCATGAACTCGCCCAGCGCCGTCCACAACGCCATGATGACGCCGCCGTGCCGATGGTCGGGGTGCACGCAGCTGCGGCCCAACTCCACCATGCGCGGGCGCAGCGCGCGCAGCCGCGTCAGATCAAACTCGGTATCGCTGTAAGTGCCGCCCACACGCCGGGCCTGCACGGGCGTCAGCACGCGGTAGGTGCCGATCACGTCCTGCGTGGCCTCGTCGCGCACCAGCAGGTGTTCGCAGTAATCATCAAACAGGTCAATGTCGTGGCCGGGCATGGGTGTGTTCAAGCGCGCGCCCATTTCGCCGACGAAAATCTGGTGGCGCAGGCGCTGCGCGGCCCTTACCTCGTCCTGGTGCCGCGCCCAGGCCACGCTGATGCCGCCACCGACGCTTTTTGCCACCGGAGCCGCCAGCGCGCCGTTGCCCACCGGATGAAGCGACCCCCGAGGAAGCTGCGCTGGCGAGCCGGGAGAAAACGCGATGGTGGGCGTGGGAAGTTCTTTCACGGTGGAGGCTCCTTTCCTCTTTTTTCGTGCGTCTTATGTTGCTTGGCCTGTGTGACGAATGGATGGCTATCAGATGAAAATTTGATGGCGGTGCCTGACTCAGGCGGGCGGCGCCGGCGCGAAGCGGTGAGTGGCACAGAAATGCAACCGCCTTCTGCGCTGGCCGATGGCCTGAACCGTGGCCTGGGCGGAACGTGCCGTGTACCCGGAAGCAGCCGCTTATCGCTTGGGCGCGGCGGCGTGCGCGCCCGTCGCCAGGCCCGCCTGCAAGGCCGCGCGCAGGTCGTGGGGCAGGCTGGCCACGCCCTTGACCACACCCGGCCCGCCGTGTCGCCAATGCACGGTGACGCTTTGCGGTTCGGCTTGCAAGCGCGTCGGATAGCGCACCGCACGAAAAACGACTTCCGTGCCTCCTTCCACCAACGCAGCCGACGACAACAGCTTGACGGTGGGGCCGAGCTCCTGCACTTCGATGCCGATCAGCCGCGCCCCCCGCAGGTTCGGCACGCTCGATGCCGGCAGCGCGTCCACCCGCCCTATCTGGGCCTGGGCGAAGCAAGCGCCGTCGGAAAAAAAGTCGCTCAGACCCGTCGCCGCCGCGGATTCGCGTGCTGCCACGTCCTTTTGATCGACTCGCCAGCGGGTCGCCCAAAGCACCACGGCGGTGGCAGATGGATCGCACAGCGGCTCGACCGCGGCCGGCTCGACGGTGACGGTGGTGCTGGCGCACGCCGACAGCAGCGCGCCCGTGACCAGGGCCGGCGCCGCACGGGCCAAGCCGTTGGACATGGACATGAAAACACCCACGACCCATGCCCGCATGTGCCGCGGGCAAGCAGCGCTGATCCACGGCGCAGCAAGCCTTCGGCCACCACCCGCTTGATCCGACAGGCAGCCGCCAGCAGCAGGGCGGGCAGCAACAGAATCACCGAGGCACCCGCGCCCTGGCGCCGCGCCGCAGCCTATTGAATTACCGCCTGACATGGCAGGCGTTTTGCCGATCCTGCACCGCCGCGCTTTGCGCCACGCGCTCCAGCGTGGGCAGGATGGACGGGTTCTCGTCGCCCAGCAGGCACAGCTTGTCATTGCCCGGCTTGGCCCACACCAGATGGCTGGTCGTGCCGGTGATGAGGCGCCAGCTGCCCCAGTGCGCGGCCAGCGTGGGGCTGCTTTCGATGCGCGAGAACGTCACGCTGCCCATCGGGCTGAGCAGCGCGCTGCCCGCGCCCTGGCAAGTGGCATTGCCGTAGACCAGCGTGCCGCCGTGGTATTCGACCACCGTGTCGCTCTGCCGCACGAGCTTCAGCAGTTGCCGCGCGGACTGGCCGCCGCCCACGGGCGTGCAGACCTTGGGATTGATCCACTCGCCCTCCAGCGCCGCGGTGCCCGCAGCCAGCGGCGGCGCGGGTGGCGTCGGCGGCGGCGGCGTGCTGCCGGCCACGCAATCAACGGCCACGTCGCCCACGTCGGACGTGGCCGTGCCGCTGCCGTGCGCCACGCGGCAGGTCTGGCCGTTGGGCTGCGTTTTCACCGTCACCGCGTAGGCCGCGCCGCTGGCCAGCAGGTTGCTGAAACTGAAGCGGCCGTTTTCGCTCACGCGCAACTCGTCGGCGCCGCTGTTTTGCAGCACCACGCTCTTGCCCACGGCCAGGCCGGTGACCGTGCCCCCCAGACGCAGCGTGCCGGCCGGCTCGTCGCTGCCGCCGCAGGCGGAAAGCGCGGCGGCGGCCAGCAGGGCGCCGGCCAGCGGCAAAGGCCTCCGGGATGCGCGAATGAAACAGGGAAAGCCAGGCATGGATTGCGATTCCGATCAAGGTTGAAAAAATTCAGGCGCGCGCCGCCGCCGGCTTGCGCGCCACCACAAAGGCGCGCACGTCCTTGCCGCGCGTGCCGTGCCGCTCGGCGGCGATCACTTCGAGCCCGGCGCGCTGGATCGCCGCGTGCAAATGCAGTTCGTCAAAACTCCGCAGCGGCGGTGCCTTGCCCAGCGCGCGCATCAACGGCACGGCCAGGTGCGTGATGAGCGGGCTCATCTCGGCAATGCACGGCGTCTTGCAGATGAACAACCCGCCCGGCCACAGTGCCGCGGCGACCGCAGCCAGCGCCCGGTCCAGATCGCCCAGCAGGTGCAGCAGGTTGAACGCCAGCACCCTGTCGTAGCGCGCCGTGTCGAGCGCGCGGTCGGCATCGGCCACGGCAAACCGCAGGCCCGGCGTGGGTTGCGCGTGCAGGCGCTCAAGTGCGACGGAGATCATTTCGGACGACGCATCGGTCGCCAGCAGGCTGCCCGCGTGCGGCGCCAGCCGCAGCGCGGTGGTGCCGGTGCCGCAGCCGATCTCCAGCACCGCGTGCGCGGGCGACAGCAGGCCGATCACGCGCTGCACCGTCTTTTCGTAACCGGCTTGATCGGCGATGGTCGCGCGCGCGTACTGGCGGGCGATGCGGTCCCAGAAGCGCGCGGGGGCAGATGGTTGCGGCATGGCGATGAATTTCACGATGCGCGGATGCTATCGATATGCGTTATCGCATGGAATAGCATAAAACCGTATTGGTCATATACTTTTTTGCATGAATCGCCTCGACTGGAATCAGCTGCATGCCTTTCTGGAGACGGCCGACACCGGCTCGCTCTCGGCCGCCGCGCGCAAGCTGGGGCTGACCCAGCCGACGCTCAGCCGCCAGGTGGCGGCCATCGAGGCCAGCTTGGGCGTGACCTTGTTCGAGCGCGTCGGCAAAGCCATGACGCTGACCGCCGCCGGACTGGATCTGCTGGAACACGCGCGCGCCATGGGCGCGGCGGCCGAGTCGCTGACGCTCGCGGCCACGGGGCGCGCGCAGGCGGTCGAAGGCGTGGTGACGGTGTCGGCCAGCGACATCGTGGCGACCTGCCTGCTGCCGCCGCTGGTGCGGGCCATGCGCCAGCAGGCACGGGGCATCGCCATCGAGCTGATTGCCTCCGACGCGCTGAGCGATTTGCGCCGGCGCGAGGCCGACATTGCCGTGCGCAACGTCAAGCCCGAGCAACCCGACCTGATCGCGCGCTTCATCCGCGAGGCCACGGCACCCTTCTACGCCGCCGAGAGCTGGGTACGCGCCCACGGCCACCCGCGCAGCGCCGCCGACGCGGCCGGGCCCGCCTTTGTCGGCAGCGACCGCTCGGGCCGTTACCTGGCTTTTCTGCACCACCATGGCCTGCCGGTGACCGAGGCCAGCTTCAGCTGCTACGTGGACCACAGCACCACCCACTGGGCGCTGGTGCAACAGGGCCTGGGCATCGGCGCGATGATGGAGGAGATCGCCGCGGCCACGCCCGGCGTGGTGCGCGTGCTGGACGACGTGCCGCCGCTGCGCTTTCCGATCTGGCTGGTGACGCACCGCGAGCTGCGCACCTCGCGCCGCATCCGCACGGTGTTCGACGGGCTGGCCGAGGGGCTGGCGGCCGCGGCCGCCTGACAGAATGCGGGGCCATGACCGCGCGCCTGCTGTCCACCCACCCTTTGACCTGCCACCCGGCCACGCCGTGCGCGGCGGTGCGTGGGATCGAGGTCGAGCTGCACTGGCAAGCCGCGCCACAGCCGATGCTGCTGCTGGTTTACACGGTGCGGGGTGACCTGGGCGGACTGCGGATACCCGCCCCGACCTCGGTTCCGGCCCGCACCGATGGCCTGTGGCAGCACACCTGTTTCGAAGTCTTCGTGGGGACAGAAGGCGCTGCGGCCTACCGCGAATTCAACTTTGCCCCCTCGGGCGACTGGGCGGCCTATCGCTTCAGCGCCGAGCGGGTGCGGGATGCGGCAGCGGAGACGATCGATGTGTTGACGCCGCCCCGCATCGTCACCAGCCGCTCGCGCCCTGCGGACGTGTTCACGCTGGGCGCGGAGCTACCGGCTGAAGGGCTGCCAGACGCGGCGGACAGGCCTTGGCAACTGGGCTTGACCGCCGTCATCGAATCCAGCGACGGCCGACTGGCCTACTGGGCGCTGCACCACCCCGCGCCGCGCCCCGACTTTCACCACCGCGCGGGCTGGACGGCTCACCTTTGACTTGAAGCGAAAACAGCCTTCAGCGCTTGTCTGACAAGCGCGAGCAGCTACAAAAACAAGAGTATTTCAAATGCAATTCGGCCTTGAACGTTTTCTAGAAGACCCCACGTTGCGCGCCCCCTTGAAAGGTCGACGCGTCGCCCTGCTCGCACACCCGGCCTCCGTCACGCGCGACCTGACGCATTCGCTCGACGCCCTTGCCGCCTTGCCCGACGTGCAGCTCACCGCCGCCTTCGGCCCCCAGCACGGCCTGCGCGGCGACAAGCAGGACAACATGGTCGAGTCGCCCGACTTCACCGACCCGCGTCTGGGCATACCCGTGTTCAGCCTGTACGGCGAGGTGCGCCGGCCGACCGACGCCATGATGGGCAGCTTCGACGTGCTGCTGGTCGATCTGCAAGACCTGGGCTGCCGCATCTACACCTTCATCACCACGCTGCGCTACGTGCTGGAAGCCGCGGCGGCGCATGGCAAGGCGGTGTGGGTGCTGGACCGTCCGAATCCCGCCGGCCGCCCGGTCGAGGGATTGACGCTGCGTGACGGCTGGGAAAGCTTCGTCGGCGCCGGCCCGATGCCGATGCGCCATGGCCTGACGATGGGCGAGTTGGGGCACTGGTTCATCGACCTGCTGAAGCTGGACGTCGAATACCGCGTCATCACCATGGACGGCTGGCAGCCCGACGCCGCGCCCGGTTTCGGCTGGCCCACGGATCGGACGTGGGTCAACCCCAGCCCTAACGCCGCCAACCTGTCGATGGCGCGCGCCTACGCCGGCACCGTGATGCTGGAGGGCACCACGCTGAGCGAAGGCCGCGGCACCACGCGCCCGCTGGAGCTGTTCGGCGCGCCCGACGTGGACACCCGCCGACTGCTGGCCGACATGCGCGCGTTGGCGCCCGATTGGCTGCGCGGCTGCGTGCTGCGCGAATGCTGGTTCGAGCCGACCTTTCACAAGCACGTGGGCCAGCTGTGCGCTGGCGTGCAGATCCACGTCGAAGACCCCACGCATTACGACCACTCCGCCTTCCAGCCGTGGCGGCTGCAGGCGCTGGCATTCCGCGCGCTGCGCCTGCAGCAGCCGGGCTACCCGCTGTGGCGCGACTTTCCGTACGAATACGAACTGGGCAAACTGGCCATCGACGTCATCAACGGCAGCCCGCTGCTGCGCGAATGGGTGGACGACGTGAACGCGCCGCCCGCCGCGCTGGATGCGCTGGCGCGCGCAGATGAAGCCGCGTGGCTGCAAGCGCGCGCGCCGCATCTGCTGTATTGATATGTGATCGGCCGTCAGCGCTTTACTGACAAGCGCGAGCAGCTATCGTTTTCATAGAAAACAGGAGTCATCGATGAGCGACATCACGATCTACCACAACCCGAAGTGCGGCACTTCGCGCAACGTGCTGGCCATGATCCGCGCCAGCGGCGCAGAACCGCAGGTCGTCGAATACCTGAAGACGCCGCCGAGCGCGGACGACCTGAAAGCCCTGGCCCGCGCCACCGGCGAGCCGCTGCGCGCGCTGATCCGCACCAAGCAGGCCGAGTACCTGGCGCAAGGCCTGGACAACCCGCAGCTGACCGACGACCAACTGGCCGCTGCCCTGGTCGCCACGCCGGTCCTCATCAACCGCCCGATCGTCGTCACGCCGCGCGGCACGCGCCTGTGCCGGCCGTCCGAAGCGGTGCTGGACATCCTGCCGCAGCCGCTGGCGCAGGACTTCGTCAAGGAGGATGGTGAGGTGGTGCGCGCTACCAAGGTCTGAGGTTCGAATACCGGACGCGAAGGGCACGAAGGGTGCGCGAAGGCCGCGAAAAACTACCCTTTTTATAGCTGCTGGCGCTCGCCAGACAACGGCTTCAAGACGATACGGCTTGCATCCCTTGCGGAGCTTACGCAAGCTGCCTTAAAAAGCAAGTTTGGTTTTCCTTTCGCGCCCTTCGCGCACCCTTCGCGCCCTTCGCGTCCGGCTGTTCCTTCAGCGCTGCCACCCTAAAAACGCATCAATAATCGCCCGATGCCCGCCGACCCGCCCCTGAACGCCCCGCGCTCGCGCCGCGACCTGTTCTGGTCGTTCACCTGGCTGGCGCTTCAGGGCTTTGGCGGCGTGCTGGCCGTGGTGCAGCGCGAGCTGGTCGAGAAAAAGCGCTGGATGACGCGCGAGCAGTTCGTCGAGGACTGGGCCGTCGCGCAAATCATGCCCGGCCCCAACGTGGTCAACCTGTCGATGATGATCGGCGACCGCTGCTTCGGCCTGTCGGGCGCGCTGGCAGCGCTGGCGGGCATGCTGGCGTTTCCCACCGTCATCGTGCTGACGCTGGCGGCGCTGTTTGCCACGGTGGCCGATCACGAGCTGGCGCAGCGCGCGCTGCGCGGCATGGGCGCGGTGGCTGCGGGGCTGATCATCGCCACCGGCATCAAGCTGATCACGGCGCTGCGCAGCAACGCCATGGGCACCACCGCCTGCGCGCTGCTGGCGGCGGCCACCTTCATCGCCATCGCCGTGCTGCGCTGGCCGCTGGGCTGGGTGCTGCTGGGCATCGGCGGCATCGGCTGCGCGTGGGCGTGGCGCTGCCTGGGGCCACGCACGCCGCCGCCCGGCCCCACGCCCACGCCGTCGCTGCGCGACCCGGCGCTGACCGACGCCGACTCCGGCCAGGTGCCACGGCCATGAGCATCACGCTGTCCGCCGCCGACTGGCTGGCGCTGTTCACGCACTTTCTGTCGCTGTCGCTGCTGGCGGTGGGCGGCGCCATCACCACGGCGCCCGACATGCACCGCTATCTGGTCGATGCGCGCCACTGGCTGAGCGAGGAGCAGTTCACCTCGTCCATCGCCATCGCGCAGGCCGCGCCGGGGCCCAACGTGCTGTTTGTCGGCCTGATGGGCTGGCACGTGGGCCTGAACGCCGGCGGCGGCCCGGCTGGCGGCTGGCACGCCTATGCGCTGGCGCTGCTGGGCGTGGTGGCCACGATGCTGGGCATGCTGATTCCCTCGGGCATCCTCACCTACACCGCCACGCGCTGGGCGCACAAGAACCGCGAGCTGCGCGCCGTGCGCGCCTTCAAGACCGGCATGGCGCCCATTGTGCTGGCGCTGCTGATCGCCACCGGCTGGCTGCTGACGGCCGCGCACAACCAGCCGGCGCGCGACTGGCCGCTGTGGGCGGTCACGGCCGTCACCGCGCTGGTGGTCTGGCGCACCCGGCTGCACCTGCTGTGGCTGATCGGCGCGGGGGCGGTGCTGGGAATGCTGGGGCTGGTGTAGCGCGCCTGTTCAGGTCAAACACGCCGCCAGCGCTTTACGGATAAGCGCAAGCAGCTACACAACCAATAGCAATCAGAAGTCGAGCAGCTGCGGCAGCAGCACGGCCGAGGGGCCGGCCAGCACCTGGTCGGCCACGTCGTCCAGCTCGCTCGGGTGCGGGTTGACGATGACCACCCGCGCACCGGCCGCGCGCGCCACGTGCGCCAGTCCCGCCGCCGGGTACACCGCACCCGACGTGCCGACCACCAGCATCACGTTGCAGCGCGCGGCCGCGCGTTCGGCGGCGCCCAGCGCGTCGTGCGGCAGCATTTCGCCAAACCACACCACCGCCGGCCGCGCCAGGTTGCCGCATTGCACGCAGCGCGGCGGCCGGCCCGGCTCGGCCTGCGCGGGCGTGCAGCCGTCCTGCGGGCGGCGCGCCAGCGCGCAGGGGTCGAGCCACTGGTCTTCAAAGATGTTGCCGTGCAGCGCCAGCACGTCGGCGCTGCCGGCCTTCTGGTGCAGGCCGTCGACGTTCTGGGTGGCCAGCGTCAGGCGGCCAGGGTGACGGCGCTGAAACTCGGCCACGGCCCGGTGGCCGGCGTTGGGCTGCACCTCGCGCATGTTCACGCGCCGCTCGGCGTACCAGTCCCACACGCGCGCGGGGTCGCGCCGAAAGGCCTCCACCGTGGCCAGGTCTTCCGGCCTGAAGTGGGCCCACAGCCCGGTCTGCGCGTCACGAAAGGTGGGCACGCCCGATTCGGCGCTGACGCCGGCGCCCGTCAGCATGGCGATGTGGGCGGCGTCCTGCAGCCATTGGCGCACCTGCTGCAATGCCGGCGATGAATCGATGGTCATGTGCGCAGCTTACCGAATGGCGTGCGCCGCCTCACAGCGCGGCGCGCAGGCATTGTTGGAAACGCTGGTTCACGCGGCCGGCGAACCAGGCGGTGGTCAGCGGGCGCTGGATCTTGTCGCTGTGCAGGTCGATCTGCGGCATGGCTTCGGTGATGGCGTAGCCCACGCGCTGGCGGTGCAGCTCGGCGATCTGGCGGTAAGTCGCCGTGTCGAACAGCGCGGCCTGCTTTTCTTGCCGCAGGTCGCGCAGCACGGCCTGCGAATCGGCCGGCAGGCCGTAGCGTGCCAGCGCCGTCAGCACCGCCTGCAGCGTGGCCGACGGTGACGCGCGGCCGTCGGCGTACGACAGCAGGTCGCCGTCGGGCGCGAGCCTGACGCCCGACAGCGCCGACACCATGCGCTGGAAGCCCGCATTGCGGCTGGCGTAGTGGCCGGCGTTGTAGTCGGCAAACAGGTGCTTGATGTCGGCGTAGTGGTATTCGTACTTCAGCAGGTGCGCCATGCCGTAGAACAGGCCACCGGCGCGGGTGTACAGCCGCTCGCGGATGTCGGTTTCGGGGATGTCGTGCTCGCGCGCGAAGCCGCGCGCAAAGGCCACCGACACCTGCATCGAGCCGAGCGTGGAGATCAGCGTGTCCACGTCCTTCCCCACCAGCCGCAGCAAGGGGCCCGTCATGCTGGCCGCCATGAACGCCTGGTACCAGCGCTCCAGGTCGTGCTCGGTGCGGATTTGCAGCAGCTGGTCGTAGAAGGTGCGGCCGCCCTCCGCCTGCTGGCGCAGCCGCACGTTGATGGCCGCCCAGGCAGCGGGGTTCTGCGAAATCTGCTGCAGTTTTCGGAGCGTGATGTCGGCGAGCCCGGGCACCTCGGGGTCGGCGACGAAACCGCTCTCCTGCGCCACCACGGCGATGGCGGCGCACACGTTCTGGCGCGTGGCGCGCACGTCGAGCCGAGTGAAGGCCGCGCGCATGTCGGTGGCCCAGCCGGCGTCCACAGCCCGATGCGGCGCCGCCTGGCGCATCAGGCGGTGGATCTGCGCCACGCTCAGCTCGGGCGGCGGCGGTGCGGGCGGCTGCCCGCAACCGCCCAGCCACAGCGCCAAACCCACCGCGCCGACGCGCGCCAGGCCGCGCAGGCGATCGGGGCGTTCGCGGATGGATTGAACCAGCGGCATGTGAGCGGGCAAGGTCGGGCCGACAGTGGCCTCGCCCTCAACGCGCCATGCCTGCACGGGGGCGACCGGCGCCGCGCCCGCCTGTGACAGACTGCAACCGGCCCGCAGCGTGGCGCTGGGCGCGCCCGGCCGTCACAAGCCGTTTTCGACCATGCGCAGCAGCCGCTCGCCCAGCGCCCGACGCTGCGCGGCCGAGGCGCCGCGCAGCGGGCCGTCGATCATCAGCAGCGCCATGCCGTGTACCGCCGACCAGGCCAGGTATTCGGCGCCCGGGCGGCGGTCGGCCGGCAGCGCACCGGCGGCGACCAGCGCATCCAGCGCCGCGCCCAGCAGTTCGAACGGGTTCAGGCCCATGGCCGCGGCACGCGCCGGGTCGGGCGGCACCTGCACGTCGTGCTCGCCAAACACGAAGGCGGCGCGAAACAGCCCGGTCTCGGCCTGCGCGAAACCCAGGTAACCCGTGCCGACCGCGCGCACCATGGCACGCGCCCGCGCCGCCGGCTCGCGCACCTTGAGCGCCTTGGCCCATTCGCGCTCGATGGCCTGCGCCAGCGCGCCCAGCGCGTGCGCGCGCACGGCGTCGAACAGCGCCTGGTGGCCGGCGAAATGCCGATACGCCGCGTTGGGCGCGACGCCGGCACGCCGCGTGGCCTCGCGCAGCACCACGGCGCTGGGGCCGCCCTCGCGCGCCAGCGCCACGCCGGCGTCGAGCAGCGCGCGCCGCAAATCGCCGTGGCGGTAGGTGGGGCGCCGGGGCGCGGCGTCGGTGCGGCTGTGGCGGGTGGTCACGAAAAAACGCGGAAGCCCGGGTTGCAATGGAGCCCCTGACGACCGCAGGGTCAAATGTGGACAGTGTTCATTTTAGCCCCCACAATTTGTGAACACTGTCCACAAACAGGATTTGCCATGCCCCGCCTTCATCACCGCATCCAGCCCTGCCTGTGGTTCGACCAGCAGGCGCACCAAGCCGCCACGTTCTACACCGGCGTGTTCCCGGACTCGCGCTTGGGCGCCCTATCGCATTACGCCGAGGCCGGGCGCGAGCAGCACGGCCAGCAGCCCGGCAGCGTGATGTCGGTGTCGTTCGAGTTGCTCGGCCAGCCCTTTCTGGCGCTCAACGCCGGGCCGCACTTCAAGTTCAGCGAAGCCATTTCGCTGATGGTGCTGTGCGACACGCAGGAAGAGATCGACCATTACTGGAACGCCCTGTCACAAGGCGGTGACCCAGCGGCCCAACAATGCGGCTGGCTGAAGGACCGCTGGGGCGTGTCGTGGCAGGTCACGCCCGCCGTGTTCGAACTATGGATCACCTCGCCCGACCGCGCGGCGGTGGAACGCTACATGAGCGCCATGATGACCATGAAGAAGCTCGATCTGGCCCGGCTGCGCGCCGCGTTTGAAGGCAGGTAAATCATTCACACCCCAGGAGCCCACCATGCAATTTGCCCCCTACCTCAACTTCGACGGCCAATGCGCCGAAGCCTTCGCGTTCTACAAGGATCTGTTCAAGGGCCAGATCGTGCACAGCAGCACTTTTGGCGAGATGCCGCCCGACGAGAAGATGCCGCCGCTGCCGCCCGAAGCCAAGAACCGCATCATGCACGTGCACCTGCAGGTTGGCGAGCAAGCGCTGATGGGCTCGGACACCATGCCGGGCGCAGGCGAAGCTTGCGCCGGCGCCTACGTCAAGCCGCAGGGCCTGTGGGTGTCGATTGGCGTGGCCGACGCGGCCGAAGGCCGCCGCGTGTTCGACGCCCTGGCGCAGGGCGGCCAGGTCACCATGCCATTCGAGAAGACTTTTTGGTCGCCCGGCTTCGGCATGGTGACGGACCGCTTCGGCACGCCGTGGATGGTGAACGTTTCCACCCCCTGAGTCGCCTTCGGCGCCTTCCCCCTCAAGGGGGACGACGCCAGCGGTCGGTGCAAGCCCGACCGCGGCGCCCCCGAATGGCCTGCTCCGCGGCCTTTTGTTTGTCGAGAACTGACCCATGAACATCACCATCGAAACCACCGTCAACGCCCCCATCGAGCGCGTGTGGGCGGCGTGGAACGATCCGCGCGCCATCGAGCGGTGGAACGCCGCCTCGCCCGACTGGCACACGCCGCGCGCCAGCGTGGATTTGCGCGAGGGCGGCAGTTTCTGCTCGCGCATGGAGGCGCGCGACGGCAGCGCCGGCTTCGACTTCGAAGGCACCTACACGCGCATCGAGCCGCAGCGCCTGATCGAATACGTGATCGGCGACGGCCGCAAGGTGCGCGTCGAGTTCGTCCCCACGGGCGGCACCGTGACGGTGCGCGAAACCTTTGATGCCGAGAACATGCACAGCGCCGAGCAGCAGCGCCAGGGCTGGCAAGCCATCCTGGACAACTTTGCGCGCCACGTTGAAGGCCGTGCCTGAACGCATCATTCAAGGAGCATCACCATGAAACCCAATCCGGTCGTCTGGTTCGAAATCTACGTACAGGACATGCCGCGCGCCAAAGCCTTTTATGAAGCGGTGTTCCAGTGCCAGCTGGCGCCGCTGCCCGCGCCTTCGGCCGACACGCACGGCATGCAGATGCTGGCCTTTCCCGGCGACATGACCACCATGGGCGCTGGCGGCATGCTGGTCAAGATGGACGGCGTGCCCTCCGGCGGCGGCACGCTGGTCTACTTCGCCTGCGACGACTGTGCCGTGGAGCAGGCCCGCGTCGAAGCGGCCGGCGGGACAGTTTTCAAGCCGAAGTTTTCGATTGGCGAATACGGCCAGGCGGCCCTGGTGACGGACACCGAAGGCAACATGATCGGCCTGCATTCGATGCAGTGACGCCGCGGCCACGGCTGCGATCCGTGCTGCTGGCGCTCAGGCACCGCGCCAGGCAGGCGCCCTGGAGCACCCGCCCGAGCCAGCCAAGCGACGAGTCGCTATGGATGGCACAACAAGGTGGACTCACCACGGCTCGCGCGGCAACACCCAAAAAGCGAGCTGACCGGCCTTTCAACGCCGCTGGCGCCGCGCCTCGTACAAGCACACGCCGCTGGCCACACTGACGTTCAGGCTTTCCACCGCGCCCATCATGGGGATGCGCACCAACTGGTCGCAGGTCTTGCGCGTGAGTTGGCGCATACCCGGCCCTTCGGCGCCCAGCACCAGCGCGGTAGGGCCTTTGAAATCCACCTCGTACAGCGTGCGCTCGGCGTCGTCGCTGGTGCCGGTGACCCAGATGCTGCGCTCCTTCAGCTCGCCCAGCGTACGCGCCAAGTTGGTGACCATGAAGTACGGCACCGTCTCGGCCGCGCCGCTGGCCACTTTGGCGACGGTGGCGTTGATGCCGGCGGCGTGGTCCTTGGGCGCGATGACGGCGTGCGCGCCGGCGCCGTCGGCCACGCGCAGGCAGGCGCCCAGGTTGTGCGGGTCGGTCACGCCGTCCAGCACCAGCAGCAATGGCGCCACGCCCTGCTCCTGCAGGTCGTCCAGCAGCTCGTCCAGCGTGCGACGTCCCTCGATGGCCTGCACCCGCGCCACCACGCCCTGATGCCCGGCGCTGCCACACAGCCGGGCCAGGCGCTGCGCGTCGCCTTCGATGACGCGAACGCCCGCCTCGGCCGCGCGGGCCAGAAATTGCTTCATGCGCGCGTCGCGCCGCGTGGGGTCGGCATAGACCTCGACGATGGACGCGGGCGCCGTCTTCAGGCGCACACCGACGGCATGAAAGCCGAACAGCACTTTGGAAGTAGACATGGCACGATTATCGGCGGCCAATGATTCGAGATGCTTTTACGCGCCAGCGCACGTCCCTATTGCACGGATAGCTATCATTTTTGAATTTTCTGCGGGCCACCACCGCATCGCGCCAGCAGCACGCCCACGCGGCGTCGCGCCGCATAATTGACTCGAACCGGGCCGCCCGCGGCGTGTTCCGGCAACGCTGCCAGCCGGCTTTGTCATAGCCATCGTCATCCCTCCGCCACCGCGCGACACCGCATGATCCGACTGCCCGTCCTCAGCCCGCTGGAACACGCCGCCTTCGTGGCAGCGGGGCTGCTGACCTATGTGGTCGTCACGCGGGTGCGGCGCCAACGCCGCCACCCCTACGCGGCGCTGGCGTGGGTGATGGGCATCGCGGCCTTCCCCTACCTGGGTTTGCCCGTGTTCCTGCTGTTCGGCACGCGCAAGACGGTGCGCCCGGCCACGCGGCGCCAACCCGCGCCGGCCGGGCCGTGGGCCGCGCTGGCGCCGCTGTGGGCCACGCAGTTGCTGGCGGCACTGGGCGTGGCGGGCGCCCGCCCGCAGGCCCTGGTGCGCTTTCAGGCCGACGGCGACGCGGCGCTGCGCGCGCTGCAGGACGTGATCGGCGCGGCGCGGCGCACGCTGGACATCTGCACCTACGTGCTGGGCGACGACGAGGTAGGCGCCGCCATTGCCGCGCAACTGGCCGAGCGCGCGCGCGCCGGCGTGCGCGTGCGGCTGCTGGTCGACAGCATCGGCAGCCTGAAGAGTTCGCGCAGCCACGACGCCGTGCTGCGCGCGGCGGGCGTGCAGATTCGCCGCTTCATGCCGGCCCTGCGCAACCCGCGACGCGGCCGCACCAACCTGCGCAACCACCGCAAGCTGGTGGTGGCCGACGGCGTGCGACTGTGGGGCGGCGGGCGCAACCTGGCCAATGAATACTTCATCGGCCGCCCGGGCGAGCCGCCCTGGCTGGATTTGAGCTTTACCGCCGAAGGCGCGCTGGCCACGCAAGCGCTGGCGCTGTTCGAGGGCGACTGGCGCATCGCGCTGGGTTTGCGGCGCGCGCCGCGCATCGGCTATGCCGAGCGCGCCGCCCTGCACGACGCCGAGCTGCGCGCGCAGCCACGCCCATACGCCGCCAGCGCGCTGACCGCCACGCAGCGCGTTGCGCCGCCCCCCATGCCCATGCGCCCCATGGCCGACGACATCGCGCTGGCGCAATGGGTGCCCAGCGGGCCGGACTTTCATGAAGACATTCTGCACGCGCTGTTGGTGTCGGCGGCCTTTCATGCCGAACAGCGGCTGCTGCTGGCCACACCGTATTTCGTGCCGGACGAAGGCCTGATCGAAGCGCTGCTGCTGGCGGCCAAGCGCGGGGTGCAGGTGACGCTGGCGCTGCCGCGCCAGTCCAACCACCGGCTGGCCGACTGGGCACGCGGCCGCGCGGTGCGCGAGCTGGCCGAAAACGGCGTTGACGTGCGTCTGGTGCCCCACATGCTGCACGCCAAGGCGGTGGTGGTGGACGATGCGCTGGCGCTGTGCGGCTCGGCCAACCTGGACAGCCGCAGCCTGTTCATCAACTACGAGGCCATGGCCGCGTTCTACGGCCGCGCCCAAATCGCCTGGCTGGCCGACTGGATTGGCCGCACCGCCGCCAGTGGCACGCGCGCCAGCGCCACACCACCCAGCTGGGGGCGCGACATTCTGGAAGGCGTGGTGGCCACGGTGGCGTTTCAGTTGTAGGGCGGCGCCCAGCGCAACAAAAAAGCGGCGCCGAAGCGCCGCTTTTTATTGCGGACGCTTGCGCGCCCCGCTTTTCTCTTAACGGCCGTCGCCGTCGAAGTCGCCCGGCAGGGCGCGCTCGATGCGGTGCCAGGCGGCGCGGGTCGACGCCTTGGCTTCTTCCCAGGTCAGGCGCGACTGGCCTTTGATGGCATCCCATTCGCGTGCCAGCGTCGGCTCGACGTCGTCATAAGAACGGCCGTTGTAGCGGCCATAGCCGTCGTAGCCCAGACGATAGGCGGGGCCGTAGTCGTCGTAGGTGTAGCCGGCGCGGTAGCCGGGGGCCCGCGTGTAGCTGTCGCGCCAGTAGGCGTCTTCGGCGGTCGGGTTGACCACGCGTGCCACGCCATGACCGGCAGCGGCACCGGCCAGGCCGCCAATCACGGCACCGGCAGCCATGCCAATCGGGCCACCGACCGCGCCCATGGCGGCACCGGCCGCGGCGCCACCCAAGCCACCCACGGTGGTGCCAACCGGGTGCTCGTCGACCATGCCGGCGGTGGTGTCACGCATGCGCGGCGCACCGGCGGCGTCGTGACCGTCAACGCGGTCCCACGCGTCACGCACGGCGTAACGGGCTTGGTCCCAGCTCAGGCGCGAACGGTCCTTGGCGCGCTCCCAGTCGCTGCGCAGCGACGCTTCGACGTCGTCCCAGCGGCGGCCCACGTAGCGGCCACGGCCTTCGTAGCCCAGACGATAGGCGCCAGCGTAGTCGGCGTCGTAGTCATAGCCGGTGACATAGCCGGGACGCGTGGCGTAGGCCGTGCGCCAGTAGGCGTCTTCAGCCGCCGGATTGACGGCTTCGGCGGCGCCATGGCCCACGGCCGCGCCCGCCAACCCGCCCACGGCAGCGCCCACGGCCATGCCGACGGGACCACCCACCGCGCCCACCAGCGCGCCGGTGGCGGCACCTGCCCCAGCGCCGGTGCCGGTCGCCAGGTTGTGGTCAGCCACGTCGTCGCCCACCTTGGGATTGACGGCTTCGCCCACACCCTTGCCGGCCTGCGCGCCCAGACCGGCGCCCACGGCGGCACCCACGGCGGCGCCGACCGGGCCAGCCACGGCGCCCACCGCGGCGCCCGTCAGCGCGCCCGCGCCTGCACCGGTGCCGCTGGCCAGTTGGTGTTCATGCAGCTGATCGCCCGCCTTGGGGTTGACCATTTCGCCCACGCCTTCGCCCGCCTTGGCACCGGCAATACTGCCGATGGCGGCGCCGACGACCGCGCCCACCGGGCCGCCCGCCAGGCCAATCGTGGCGCCAGCCATCGCGCCCGCGCCCGCGCCGGCGCCAGACGCCAGGTTGTGCTCATGCAGCTGGTCGTCGCTGCGCGGGTTGACGACTTCACCCACACCACGGCCGGCCATGCCGCCTGCCACGGCGCCGATGGCGGCACCGGCCACGGTGCCAATGGGACCGGCGACCGAGCCCATGGCAGCGCCCGTCAGCACGCCGCCGGCGGCGCCCACGCCAGTGGCCACTTTGTGTTCGGACGGCTCGCCGCCGACGGTCGGGTCCAGGCTTTCGGCCACGTCCTTGCCGGCCAGGCCACCGGTGACGGCGCCAATGATGCCGCCGACCACGGTGCCCACAGGCCCGGCGACGGCCGTGCCGAGGGCGGCACCGGCCGCCGCGCCGCCAACGGCGCCCAGACCGGTCCCGACCGGGTGCGCGCCGGGTTCACCGGTGATGGGGTCGAGGTTCTGATCCTGAGCGATTCGATCCTGGGCCATGGTTGCTTGCTCCTTGCTTGCTTGATTGAGTAGAGAGAGGTTGAAAACTCGGTGACGAAGGGTTCGTCCCGACTGGCATCGGCTTGAAGCCGCATCGGTGACGCCAGTGTCGGCAAGGGTTGGCGGCGGGCGTGTCAGCGGGCGCCGACGCGCGATGTGCGCGAAACGACGCAGGGCTTGCCGGCCGCGGCGCGTGGCGGCGTCACGCTGATCCGACAAATACCGGCCGAGCGCTTGAATGCATTGGGTTTATAGCTACTTAAACGATAGCTATAACGACGCGTCGCTCCGATGACGCGCATCATGGTGATGCGCCGCAATTGAGTGCCGCCGTACGCGGCCGCGGCGGCCGGCTGCGCGGCACGTGCGTCCGGTTTACGCGGCCGGCTGGCCCTCGGCCACGCGCTCATCCAGCACGATGCGGCCGGCTTCCACGGTCAATTGGCGTTGGCAACGCGCGGCAATGGCGCGGTCGTGCGTGACCAGGACCAGCGTGGTGCCCTGCTCGCGGTTCAGCTCGAACATCAGCGCCATCACTTTCTCGCCCGTGGCGAAGTCCAGGCTGCCGGTCGGCTCGTCGGCCAGCAGCACGGCCGGGTGCACGACGAAGGCGCGCGCCAGCGCCACGCGCTGCTGCTCGCCGCCCGACAGCACCTTGGGATAATGGTCCAGCCGCTCGGCCAGGCCCACACGCACCAGCATCTCGGTGGCGGCGCTGCGCGCGTCGCGGCGGCCGGCCAGCTCCAGCGGCAGCATCACGTTTTCCAGCGCGGTCAGGTTGCCCATCAGCTGAAAGCTCTGGAACACGAAGCCAATGCGGCTGGCGCGCAGCGCGGCGCGGGCATCCTCGCCCACGGCGAACAGGTCCTCGCCGGCAATGCGCACGGTGCCGCGCGTGGGCGTGTCCAGCCCGGCGATGATGGACAGCAACGTGCTCTTGCCCGATCCGGACGCGCCCACGATGGCCACGGTTTCGCGCGCGGCAAGGTCGAAATGGATATCGCGCAGAATATCGAGCGTGCCGGTGGAATCGGTGACCGACTTGAATACATGCTCCACCGCAACGATGTGGGAGCGAGGGGCGTCAGGCAGTGTGCCGGGCGTTGAATCCGTCATCGAAAGAACCGTTTTCTTGAACCGACGACACTTTATCCGCTCCACCCTGGCCGCCACGCTGCCGGGGCCATGGGCCGGGGCCACGCGCGCCGCGGGTGCGCCCACCTTGCTGGTGGTGGGCGATTCGCTCAGCGCCGAATACGGCATCGCGCGCGGCAGCGGCTGGGTGGCCTTGCTGGAGAAAAAACTGGCGGCCGAGAAGATCGCCGCCAAGGTGGTCAATGCCAGCGTATCGGGCGATACCACGGCCGGCGGCCGCGCGCGGCTGCCGGCCTTGCTGAAAGCGCACCAACCCGCCGTGGTGGTGATCGAGCTGGGCAGCAACGATGCGTTGCGCGGCCTGTCTCTGGACATGACCGAGGCCAACCTGCTCGCCATGACCCAGGCCGCGCAGGCCGCTGGCGCCCGGGTGCTGCTGGTGGGCATGCAAGTGCCGCCCAATTACGGCGCCGACCATGGGCGGCGCTTTGCCGAGCTGTTTGCCAAGGTCGCCCGGTCGCAGCGCGCCGCGCTGGTACCCTTCCTGCTCAAGGGCGTGGCCGACCGGGCCGACCCGCTGGCGCTGTTCCAGCAAGACCGCATTCACCCCGTGGCCGAGGCGCACCCCATCATCCTGGGCAACCTCTGGCCCGAGATTCAGAAACTGTTGAAGACCCCGTGAGCGTTCAAACCGTTGACGCCAGCGACGCGCTGGCGCGCCTGCACCAGTTCAGCGCCGTCATCGACGCGCGCAGCGAAAGCGAATACGCCCACGACCGCCTGCCCGGCGCCGTCAACTGGCCGAGCCTGCGCGACGACGAGCGCGCCCGCGTGGGCACGCTGTACAAGCAGGTCAACCCCTTCGAGGCGCGCAAGCTGGGCGCGGCGCTGGTGGCGCGCAACATCGCCAGCCACATCGAACGCGAAGCCATGGACAAGCCCAAGGGCTGGCAGCCGCTCATCTATTGCTGGCGCGGCGGCCAGCGCAGCGGCGCGCTGGCGCTGGTGCTGGGGCAAATCGGCTTTCGCGTGACGCTGATCGAGGGCGGCTACAAGGCGTTTCGCCAGGCAATGCGCGAGGATTTGCCCAAGCAGGCCGAGCGCCTGCGCTATCGCGTGCTGTGCGGACCCACCGGCTCGGGCAAGACGCGGCTTTTGCACGCGCTGCGCGACGCGGGAGCGCAGGTGCTGGACCTGGAAGATCTGGCCAGCCACCGCGCCTCGGTGCTGGGGCTGATCCCCGGACGGCCGCAGCCGTCGCAAAAGCGCTTCGAAATGCTGGTGTGGGAAACCCTGCGCGGCTTCGACCCCGCGCGGCCGGTGTACGTGGAAGCCGAAAGCAAGAAAGTCGGCAACTGCACCCTGCCCGACGCGCTGATCGGCGCCATGCGCGCCAGCCCCTGCGTGCGGGTCGAACTGCCCGACGACGAGCGCGTGGCGCTGCTGCTGGAAGACTACCCGTTCTTCGTCACCGATCCGGACTTTTTCGGCCAGCGGCTGGACACGCTGGTCGCCCTGCGCGGCCACGCCGTCATCGACGGCTGGAGGGCGCTGATCGCCGCGGGTCAGACCGAGACCGTGGTGCGCGAGCTGCTGGCGCGGCACTACGACCCGGGCTACGCCGCGTCCACGAGGCGCAATTTCGCGCAATTCGACCAAGCGCTGCCGGCACCGCTGGCCGACCGCTCGGCGCGGGCGCTGGCGCGAGCCGCCACCGCCATCCTCCAGTCCGACGGCAGCGCCGTGAGCGCGGACTGAGCAATACCGTGCCGTAAAGCGCTTGCCGCACATGGGTTATCGCCGCCGCTGAATCCGCTGCTGCAGCGCCTTGGCGCGCGCGGCTGCGCTGGCCGGCGGCCAGCAGATCGCGCACATTGACGCGCTGGTCGCGCTGAAACAAGCGCGGCGCCCTACCCGCCGGCCTGAAAATCGGCGAAAATGTTGGGTTTTTCAGCCAACACACACAAGGATCATCCACCATGGGCAACAAGATCGTCACCGAAGCCATGCGCAAAGCCACGCCGCCGCTGCCGGGCGCCGTCGTCAAGAAACAGGGCACCGGCCAGCGCAAGAGCCTGGAGCGCGGCTCGCACACCCGCAGCAAGAAGAACCCCGGCAAGCGTCCGCACCAGGGTTGATGGCGGGCGTCCGCCGGCACAGGCCGGCCCCACCCCGACACGGCGCCGCATGACGGCGCCCTTTTTTTGCCCGCGCCTTTTTTTACCCAGACCGTCAGCCCGCTGCCTGCATCACCTGCGCCAAGGCCGCCAGTGCCACCACGGCTGGCTGCTTGCCCTGAATGCCGGGCACGCCGACCGGGCAGGTGACGCGCCGCAGGTCATGCTCGTCCAGTCCACGCGCCAGCAGCCGCGTGCGAAACGCCGCCCATTTGCTGCGGCTGCCGATCAGGCCGATCTGCCCTAAGTCGCCCGCGGTGCGCTGGCGCTGCAGGCAGGCGGCGATGATCTCCAGATCTTCGGCGTGGCTGTGCGTCATGACCAGCACGTGGGCGCCCGCCGGCAATTCGCGCACCGCCGCTGGCGCCGGGTCTGAATGTTCGCAGCGCACGTGTGCCCCCGCCAGCGGCGGGCGCGGTGCTTCGCGGCTGTCGATCCAGGTCAGGGCCAGTGGCAGGTCGCCGGCCAGCCGCATCAACGCCTGCCCGACGTGACCGGCGCCAAATACGGCCAGTTGCCTCAGCGGCGCCGCCAGGCGTGCCCGCAGCGCGGCTTGCGGCACGCCGTCAAGCCCTTCGAATGCCAGATACACCACACCGCCGCAGCACTGGCCCAGGCGCGGCCCCAGCGGATAGCGCTGCCGCGCCGCCCCGCCCTCGCCAGCCAGCATGCGCCGCGCGTGCTGCATGGCCTGCCATTCCAGTTGCCCACCGCCCACCGTGCCAATGATCTCGTCGGCCAGCACGGCCATCCACGCGCCGGTTTCGCGCGGGGTCGAGCCTTCGGTGCGCGCCACGCTCACCAACACGGCGCGCGCGCCAAGGCGCAGACGGGTCAACAGATCATCCAGATCGCGCACGGGTGGGGTATTGCTCCGATTGACAAGCGGCATGTCGGTGCAGACAGTATGCTCGCGGGTGCATTGCGCCGCCCGTTGCCGGAGTTTGCCGTTGCCCGCACCGAATCGCGCCCATCCTGCATTGCGCCACGTCAGCGGCTGCCTGGCCGTGGCCCTGGTCACGCTGACGTGCGGGCTGGTCGACACCGCGCTGGCGCAGACGGGCGCGCCCACCGCCAGCGCCGTCAAGAAACAGGCCACGCCGGTGCGCCAGGCCAGGCCGATGGCGCCGCGACGGCGCGCGCGGCCAGCCGCCGGGCAATCGTCGGCGCGCCCGGTGCCCGTGCCCGATGCGTCTGATGCCGCCACCGCGCGCGCCTACCGCAAGGACGCCGCGCGCCACATCTACAGCATGAATGCCGACAGCATCTACCAGGGCCGCATGCCGCCGCTGCTGTACGCCATCGGCGTGCTGCAGGTGCACGTGGACGGCCAAGGCCGCGTGGGCACGATCAGCTGGATGCGCGCGCCGTGCCACGCGCCCGAGGTGATGCGCCAGATCGAGCGCATCGTGCGCGCGGCCGACCCGTTTCCGCCGCCCAAGCTGATCGGCGGGCTGATCTATACCGACACCTGGCTGTGGCACAAGAGCGGCAAGTGGCAGCTTGACACGCTGACCGAGGGCCAGGACTGAGCCGCGCCCACCCTCACGAGCCGCGGTAGGTGGAATAACTCCACGGACTGCACAGCAGCGGCACGTGGTAATGCTGGTCGGCATGCGCCACGCCGAAGTCGAGACGCACCACGTCGAGAAAAGGCGGTTCGGCCAACGCCACGCCGCGGCCGCGAAAGTATGCCGCCACCTCGAACGCGAGCCGGTACGTGCCCACCTTCAGACTCGCGTCGTCGTACAGCAGGCCATCGGGGTGGCGTCCGTCCGCGTTCAGCGTGAAGCGGCTGACCAGCGTGGCCATCTCGCCATGCGTTTCGTACAGCGTCACGCGCATGCCCGCGGCGGGCGTGCCATGCACGGTATCGAGAACGTGTGTGCTCAGGCCCATGGCGGGTCGCTCCTTCTGTGCCAACGACAAAAGTGTATACAGTTTGCACGCACGCTCTATCATGCCCCCGACATGGCTGCGTCTTCTTCCAGCACCGACCAGATCGTCGCCACCCTGACCCGGGCCATCGTCGATCATCGCCTGCAGCCGGGCGGCAAGCTGGCCGAGCAGCGGCTGGCCGACCAGTTCGGCGTGTCGCGCACGCTGGTGCGGCAGGCACTGTTTCAGCTGTCGCAAAAGCGCCTGGTCACGCTGGCGCCGGCGCGCGGCGCCTTTGTCGCCTGCCCGTCGGCCGACGAGGCGCGCCAGGTGTTCGCCGTGCGCCGGATGCTCGAAGTCGAACTCACGCGCGCCTTTGTGCGCGCGGCGGGCCCGGCCCAGGTGGATGCCTTGCGCGCCCACGTGGCGCAGGAACAGGCCGCCGTCGCACGCGACGACGTGGCCGACCGCACCGAACTGCTGGGCGACTTTCATGTGCGCATGGCCGAATTGATCGGCAACCACGTGCTGGCCCAGGTGCTGCGCGACCTGCTGGCCCGCTGCGCCGTGGCCACGCTGATGTACCAGAGCCGCAGCGCCGCCCACGACTCCGCCGCCGAGCACGCCGAACTGGTGGCCTGCTTTGCCAGCGGCAACGTGACGCAGGCGGTCAAGCTGATGCGTGAGCACCTCGACCACGTGGAAGCGGGGCTGAACCTGGACCGTCCCGCTGCCGCACCCCAACAAAAAACCCGCCCAGCGCGCCATGCAAGGGTGGTCGCAGCTACCAATTCAATAGCATGAAGCATCTTTCCTACGACAGCACCGCGCCCTACCCGCGCGACCTGGTGGGCTACGGCGCCGACGTGCCGCATGCCCGCTGGCCGAATGGCGCGCGCATTGCGGTGCAGTTTGTCCTGAACTACGAGGAAGGCGGCGAAAACTGCGTGCTGCATGACGACGCGGCCAGCGAGCAGTTCCTGTCCGAAATGTTCAACCCGGCCGCCTACCCCGAACGCCACATGAGCATGGAGGGCATCTACGAATACGGCTCGCGCGCTGGCGTGTGGCGCATCCTGCGCGAATTCGATGCGCGCGGCTGGCCGCTCACCGTCTTTGGCGTGGCCACCGCCATGGCGCGACACCCGGACGTGGTGAAGGCCTTCCAGGCGCGCGGCGACGAAATCGCCTGCCACGGCCTGAAGTGGATCCACTACCAGTCCATCGACGAAGCCACCGAGCGCGCCCACATGGCCGAGGCGCTCGACATCATCGAGCGCCAGACTGGCGAGCGCCCGCTGGGCTGGTACACCGGCCGCGACAGCCCGCGCACGCGCCGCCTGGTGGTGGACGACGGCCGGCTGCTGTACGACAGCGACTACTACGGCGACGACCTGCCCTTCTGGATGAAGGTGCAGCGCACCGACGGCCAGGTGGTGCCGCACCTGGTCGTGCCCTACACGCTCGACTGCAACGACATGCGCTTCTCCCTGCCGCAGGGCTACAGCCATGCCGACCCGTTCTTCCAGTACATGAAGGACAGCTTCGACGCGCTGTATGCCGAAGGCGACCCGCGCGGCCTGGACCGCCCCAAGATGATGAGCATCGGCATGCACTGCCGCCTGCTCGGCAAGCCCGGGCGCATCACGGCGCTGCAGCGCTTCATGGCGCACGTCGCCGCGCACCCGGATGTGTGGGTCTGCCGCCGCATCGACATTGCACAACACTGGATCGCGCAGCACCCCTTTCAGGATTGAACGCATGGCCTACACACTGGATCAACTCAACACCGCCTCGCCCGACGAGGCGCAGCGCATGCTCGACGGCCTGTACGAGCACACGCCCTGGATCGCCGCCGAAGCGCTGAAGCAACGCCCCTTCCGGTCGCTGGCGCATCTCAAGCACGTGATGACACAGGTGCTGGCGCGCGCCGACCAGAACGCGCAACTGGCGCTCATCCGCGCCCACCCCGAGCTGGCTGGCAAGGCGATGGTCGCCAAGACGCTCACCGCCGAATCCACCCACGAGCAAGGCAAGGCCGGCCTCACTGAGTGCACGCCCGACGAATTCGCGCGCATCCAGAAGCTCAATGCCGACTACAACGCCAGGTTCGGCTTTCCCTTCATCCTGGCCGTGCGCGGGCCGCGCGGGGCGGGGCTGAACAAGCAGCAGATCATCGACACCTTTGCGCGCCGGCTGGCCAACCACCCCGACTTCGAGCTGGCCGAGGCGCTGCGCAACATCCACCGCATCGTCGAGATTCGCCTGGCCGACAAGTTTGGCGTGGAGCCGACACTGGGCAACGACGTGTGGGACTGGCACGAAAAACTGGCGCTGCACAGCGACCCCGGCTTTGCCGAGGCGGGCCAGCTGACGGTGACTTACCTGACCGACGCGCACCGCGCCGCCGCCGCCTTCATCGCCCAGACCATGCGCGAGGCGGGCTTCGATCAAGTCGGCCTCGACGCCGTCGGCAACGTGGTGGGCCGCTATTATTCAGATAGCTACTCGCGCAGTACCGGCGAGCGCAGGAGCGCCAAAACGCTCATGACCGGCAGCCACTACGACACCGTGCGCAACGGCGGCAAGTACGACGGACGGCTGGGCATCCTCGTGCCCATCGCCTGCGTGCGCGAACTGCACCGCGCCGGCCGGCGCCTGCCGTTCGACGTCGAGGTGATCGGCTTTGCCGAAGAAGAAGGCCAGCGCTACAAGGCTACCTTCCTCGGCTCGGGCGCGCTCATCGGCCAGTTCAACCCCGACTGGCTGGACCAGCAGGATGCCGACGGCGTGACCATGCGCGACGCGATGCAACACGCGGGCCTCGCCATCGACGACATCCCCAAGCTCCAGCGCAACCCCAAGGACTACCTCGGCTTCATCGAAGTCCACATCGAGCAGGGGCCGGTGCTGAACGAGCTGAACCTGCCGCTGGGCATCGTCACCTCCATCAACGGCAGCATCCGCTTTGTGGGTGAATTCATCGGCCAGGCCAGCCACGCCGGCACCACGCCCATGGACCGGCGGCGCGACGCGGCCTGCGCGGCGGCCGAGCTGGCGCTTTATCTGGAGGCGCGTGCCGCCCAGGATGGCGATTCGGTCGCCACCATGGGTCTGCTCAACGTGCCCAACGGCTCCATCAACGTCGTGCCCGGCCGCTGCGCCTTCAGCCTGGACCTGCGCGCCCCCCACGACGCGCAGCGCGACGCCCTGGCCGCCGACGTGCTCGAAAAACTGCAGCAGATCAGCCTGCGCCGCGGCGTGACCTATACGCTGGAAGAGACCCTGCGCGCCAGCGCCGCGCCCAGCGACCCCGCATGGCAGCAGCGCTGGGAGCGCGCCGTCGAATCGCTCGGCCTGCCCATCTTCCGCATGCCCAGCGGCGCCGGGCACGACGCCATGAAACTGCACGAAGTGATGCCGCAAGCCATGCTGTTCGTGCGCGGCGAAAACGCCGGCATCAGCCACAACCCGCTCGAATCGACCAACGCCGAAGACATGAACCTCGCAGTGCGCGCCATGCAGCGGCTGCTGGAAGACCTGGCGGCCGAATAAACCCCAACAGCCGGACGCGAAGGACGCGAAAGCTGCGCGAAGGACGCGAAAGAATTCAAGAATTTTTTGGTCTTCTTTCGCGTCCTTCGCGAACCCTTTGCGTTCTTCGCGTCCGGTTTTTTGCAAACCCTCCTCCACACACCATGCCCACCTACTCTGCCCTCGACGCCTGGATCGACCAGCACTTTGACGAAGAAGTCGCCTTTGTGCAGGCACTGGTGCGCGTGCCGACAGACACGCCGCCGGGCCACAACGCGCCGCACGCCGACAAGGCAGCCGAATTGCTGCAAGGCATCGGCTACGAGGTCGAAAAGCACCCGGTGACCGACGCCGACGTGCGCGCCTACGGCATGGAAAGCATCACCAACCTGATCGTGCGCCGCCGCTTTGGCGAAGGCGGCCCGACCATCGCGCTCAACGCCCATGGCGATGTGGTGCCGCCGGGCGAAGGCTGGTCGCACGACCCCTACGGTGCCATGATCGACCACGGCAAGATGTACGGCCGCGCCACCGCCGTCAGCAAGAGCGATTTCGGCACCTTCACCTTCGCGCTGCGCGCGCTCGAAGCCGTCGCCAAGCCGAAGCACGGCGCGGTCGAACTGCACTTCACCTACGATGAGGAATTCGGCGGCGAACTGGGCCCCGGCTGGCTGCTGCAAAAAGGCCTGACCCAGCCCGATTTGATGATCGCCGCCGGCTTCAGTTACGAAGTGGTGACCGCGCACAACGGCTGCCTGCAGATGGAAGTGACGGTGCACGGCAAGATGGCGCACGCCGCCGTGCCGCACACCGGCATCGACGCGCTGCAGGGCGCCGTGGCCATCATGAACCAGCTGTACGCCGAAAACCGGCGCTACCAGGGCATCAGCTCGCGCGTGCCGGGCATCAAGCACCCCTACCTGAACATCGGGCGCATCGAAGGCGGCACCAACACCAACGTGATACCGGGCAAGGTGGTGTTCAAGCTGGACCGCCGCATGATCCCCGAGGAAAACCCGGCCGACGTCGAGGCGCTGATCCGCCAGGTGATTGCCGACGCGGTGGATGGCTTCAATGCCGGGCGGCCGGATGAAGGCATCCGCGTCGACATCAAGCGCCTGCTGCTGGCCAGGGCCATGACGCCGCTGCCCGGCAACGCGCCCTTGGTCGACGCCATCCAGAAGCATGGCGAAGCGGTGTTCGGCGAAAAACCCGCTGCCGTGGGCACGCCGCTCTACACCGACGTGCGCCTGTACGTCGAGCGCGGCATTCCCGGCGTGATCTACGGCGCCGGCCCGCGCACCGTGCTGGAAAGCCACGCCAAGCGCGCCGACGAGCGGCTGGACCTGCAGGACCTGCGCCGCGCGACCCAGGTGGTGGCGCGCACGCTGGCCGATTTGCTGCAATAAAAATAGCTGCTTTCGCTTTACCAGGTTGCGCTGGAGCCGGTTTTCTTCATCAAAAAAGCCGACCTTGGGGTCGGCTTCTTGCGGTGCGGGCCGAAGCGCGGCTTACTTGTCGACCTCGCCCACCACGAAGGTGACGTTCATGTTGACGCGGTATTCCTTGATCTTGCCGCCTTCGATGACAACCTTTTGCTCCTTGATCCAGGCGCCCTTGACCTGATCAATGGTGTCGGCAGCGCGGCCGACGCCGGTGAGGATGGCGTCCTCAAAACTCTTGGTGCTGGATGCGCTGATTTCGATGACCTTGGCGACGCTCATGGGCTTGCTCCTGTAAATGGCCCCAATGCAGGGCGGTGGGTGAAAGCCCCGACCTTAGACCGACCCCCGCCGCCTGCCTGTGGGTCGGTGCCTGACATGAGCGTCGGCCAACGCCGCACCGGTCTTATGCTCAAAAAGCATATATCCACAACAAACTATTGGTTTGTTTTGGCATAAGACGCCGGTACATTGCCCGCTGACCTGAACCCAGCCCCGCGATGTACCAATACACCGATTTCGACCGCCAATTCGTCCAATGGCGCGCCCAGCAATTCCGCGACCAACTTGAGCGCTGGCAGCGCGGCGAGCTGACCGACGAGCAGTTTCTGCCCCTGCGCCTGCAAAACGGCTGGTACGTGCAGCGCTACGCGCCCATGCTGCGCGCCGCCGTGCCCTATGGCGAAATCAGCAGCACGCAGCTGCGCATGCTGGCGCGCATCGCCCGCGAATACGACCAGCCCGATCCCGAGCTGCTGGCCCACGCCCAGAAGACGCAGGACGAGTTGCAAGCCTCGCAACCCGGCCTGACGCTGGCCGCGCCGCCGCTGCGGTACGGCTACGGCCACTTCACCACGCGCACCAACGTGCAGTTCAACTGGATTCCACTGGTCAAGGCCGCCGACGTGATGGACCTGCTGGCCAGCGTGCACATGCACGGCATCCAGACCAGCGGCAACGCCATTCGCAACATCACCTGCGAGGCATGGGCCGGCATCGCGGCCGACGAGATCGTCGACACGCGCCCGTTTGCCGAAATCCTGCGCCAGTGGAGCACGCTGCACCCCGAGTTCGCGTTTCTGCCGCGCAAGTTCAAGATCGCGTTCAACGGCGCCGAGGAAGACCGCGCCGCCACCGGCTGGTACGACATCGGCATCCAGGCGCTGAAGAACGACGCGGGCGAAGTCGGCTTCACCGTCAAGGTGGGCGGCGGCATGGGGCGCACGCCCATCATCGGCAGCGTGGTGCGCGATTTTTTGCCGTGGGCCGAGCTGCTCAACTACATCGAAGCCGTGGTGCGCGTCTACAACCGCTACGGCCGGCGCGACAACAAGTGGAAGGCGCGCATCAAGATCCTGGTGAAGGCCGAAGGCCAGAAATTCATCGACGAGGTGGAGGCCGAATACGCCGCCATCGTGGCGCAAGACGGCGCGCCCCACACCATCACCCAGGCCGAACTCGACCGGGTGACGGCCAGCTTTGAAATACCTCGCCTGCGCCCGTCTGGCCTCAAATCCACCGTCAATATCAATAGCAACCCTTACCAGCGCTGGCTGACGCAAAACGTGGGCCAGCACCGCCTGCCCAACCTGAGCGTGGTCACGCTGTCGTTCAAGCGCCCCGGCTGGGCGCCGGGCGATGCCGATGCCGACACGCTGGATGCGCTGGCCGAGTTGGCCGACCAGTTCAGCGCCGGCGAGGCGCGCCTGACGCACGAGCAGAACCTGCTGCTGCCCTGGGTGCACGCCAGCGACCTGCCCGCGCTGTACGAGCGCGCCAAGGCGCTGGGCCTGGTGCAGCCCAACATCGGCCTGCTCACGGACCTGATCGCCTGCCCTGGCGGCGACTTCTGCTCGCTGGCCAACGCGCGCGCCATCCCGATTGCCGCCGCGCTGACCGAGCTGTACCAGGACATCGACGAGGTGACCGACTTGGGGCCGATCGACCTGCACATCAGCGGCTGCATCAACTCCTGCGGGCACCACCACAGCGGCCACATCGGCATTCTGGGCGTGGACAAGGACGGCAAGGAGTGGTACCAGGTTACGCTGGGCGGCAGCGACGGCTCGGCTCTGTCGGGCCCCGCCACGCCGGGCAAGGTGGTCGGCCCGTCGTTTTCCGCCGCTGAAGTGCCGGGCGTGGTCGAGGCGATTCTGGACACCTACCGCGACCTGCGCTTAAGCAGCAACGAGCGCTTCATCGACACGCTGCGCCGCGTCGGCCACGACCCGTTCAAGCAGGCGGCCAACGGCGCGCGCCACGTCGATCACCGCGCCGTGCGCGTGACCGAAGACGCCACGGCCTGAGCCGACAACCGAAGGCCAATACTATGAAACTGATAGCTCATGGCGCTGATGCAGCAAGCGCTGGCGACGCAAAAGTCTTGAAAATCGAGAACGACACCGAGCTCGCGGCGCTGGCGACAGGCGGCGCCTTCGGTGGTGTCGAACGCATCGAACTCGACTTCCCCAAATTCACCGACGGCCGCGCCTTCAGCCAGGCCGTGCTGCTGCGCCGCCGCTTCGGCTTTGCCGGCGACATCCGCGCCACCGGCGACGTGCTGATCGACCAGCTGGTGCAGATGGCGCGCAGCGGCTTCACCAGCGCCGTGCTGGCCGAAGGCGTGGATGCCGCCGCGGCCGAGCGCCAGTTCGCACGCTACAGCGCCTTCTACCAGGGCGATGCATTGCAGCCGCGCCCCCACTTCGCACGCAACGACAGCACGCAGGAGGCCGCATGAGCGCCGTCACCGCCCTGCCCGGCGCGGCCACGGCGTCGGCCATCGATCTCTACGCCCAGCCCAGCGCCAGCTTCGACGACAAGCTGCTTGAAACCGTGGTCACCCTGCTCAAGGCCGCCGCCACCAGCCCGGTGACGCAAGCCAACAGCCTGGGCGCCGAGGACATGGTGATCACGCACCTGATCAATACGCACCAGTTGCCGATCGAGGTCTTCGTGCTCGACACCGGCGCGCTGCACGCCGAGACGCTGGCCCTGCTGGGCCAATTGCAAACGCAGCAGGCCGCGCACCCGCACGCGCCGCTCACCGTCTACCGGCCCGTGCCAGAAGCCGTGGTGCAGTTCGTGGCGCGCGAAGGCGACGGCGCCATGTACAAAAGCATCGACTTGCGCAAGGCCTGCTGCGGCATCCGCAAGATGGCGCCGCTGGGCCGCGCGCTGGCAGGCAAGCGCGCCTGGGTGACCGGCCTGCGCCGCGAACAATCGGGCGCGCGCGCCGACGTACCCTTGGTAGACCGCTCCGAAGAAGAGAGCAAGCAGCTGCTCAAATACAACCCGCTGGCCGACTGGACCTGGGGCGACGTGTGGCACTACATCGCCTCGCGCAACGTGCCGTACAACCCGCTGCACGACCAGTTCTACCCCAGCATCGGCTGCGCGCCCTGCACCCGCGCCATCACGCTGGGCGAAGACTTCCGCGCCGGGCGCTGGTGGTGGGAGGACGAGGCGGCGAAAGAGTGCGGCCTGCATGTGAAGGACACCAACACCCTCCCCCTCTGGGGGAGGGCTGGGGTGGGGGCCGACCGCGCCACCATCGACCCGGCAAGCCCCCATCCCAGCCTTCCCCCAGCGGGGGAAGGGGCCCCTCAGAAAGCCCACGCATGAACGCCCGCACCGAACCCCAACTGCTGCAAGCCGCCAGCGCCCACTCGCTCAGCAATTCCCACCTCGACGCGCTGGAAGAAGAAACCGTCTTCATCCTGCGCGAAGTCGCCGCCGCCTTCGAGCGCCCGGCCCTGCTGTTCTCCGGCGGCAAGGATTCTCTGGTGATGCTGCGCTGCGCGGAAAAAGCGTTTGGCGTCGGCCGCATTCCGTACCCGCTGCTGATGATCGACACCGGCCACAACTTCCCCGAAGTGACCGATTTCCGCGACCAGCGTGCTGCGGAATTGAAAGCAGAGCTGATCGTGCGCAGCGTCGAAGACAGCATGGCGCGCGGCACGGTGCGGCTGGCGCACCCGGGCGAATCGCGCAACGTGCACCAGTCCGTCACGCTGCTGGAAGCCATCGACGAGTTCCGCTTCGACGCCCTGATCGGCGGCGCGCGGCGCGACGAGGAAAAGGCGCGCGCCAAGGAGCGTATCTTCAGCCACCGCGACAGCTTCGGCCAATGGCAGCCCAAGGCGCAGCGGCCCGAGTTGTGGACGCTGTTCAACACGCGCCTGGCGCCCGGCGAGCACTTCCGCGTGTTCCCCATCAGCAACTGGACCGAGCTGGACGTGTGGCAGTACATCGAGCGCGAAAACATCGCCCTGCCCTCCATCTACTACGCCCACAAACGTGAGGTGGTGGAGCGTCGCGGCCTGCTGGTGCCGGTCACGCCCCTGACACCGCCGAAGGATGGCGAAGCGACCGAAACCCGCACCGTGCGCTTTCGCACCGTGGGCGACATCACCTGCACCTGCCCCGTCGAGAGCGACGCCGCCACGCCGGGCCAGATCGTCATCGAAACCCTGGCCGCCGACGTGAGCGAGCGCGGGGCGACGCGCATGGACGACAAGACCAGCGAAGCGTCGATGGAAAAGCGCAAGAAAGACGGCTATTTCTAAGAAAGACCCAACATCCGGACGCGAAGGACGCAAAGGGTCCGCGAAGAACGCGAAAGAAAAACCTTTTTGAATTTGTCTTTTTTGCGTCCTTCGCGTGATCTTCGCGTCCGGTTTTAGAAAATTCTCGCATGACCACTACAGAATCCATAGCTGCCCGCGCCCGCACCACAAGCGCTGAAGCCGCAAACGACACCCAAACAGCCCTTCGCTTCATCACCTGCGGCAGCGTGGATGACGGCAAGAGCACCCTCATCGGCCGCCTGCTAGTGGACAGCAAGGCCGTGCTGCAGGACCACCTGGCGGGCGTCACGCGCGGCGGCGAGGCCGATCTGGCGCTGCTCACGGACGGGCTGCAGGCCGAGCGCGAGCAGGGCATCACGATCGACGTCGCGTACCGCTACTTCAACACCGAGGCGCGCAAGTTCATCATCGGCGACGCGCCGGGGCACGAGCAGTACACGCGCAACATGGTCACCGCGGCGTCGCAGGCCGATGCGGCGGTGGTGCTGGTCGATGCCACCAAGCTCGACTGGCAGGATCCCGCCCTCACCCTGCTGCCCCAGACCCGGCGCCATTCGCTGCTGTTGAATCTGTTGCGCGTGCCGTCGGTGGTGTTTGCCATCAACAAGCTCGACGCGGTGGCCGACCCGGCGCTGGCGTTTGCCCACATCCGCGACGCGCTGCAGGCGTTTGCGCGCGATGCCGGCATCACCCCCGCCGCCATCGTGCCGGTGTCGGCGCTGAAGGGCTGGAACGTGGTCGACTTCGGTCACGAAAACCCGGGCTGGTGCGGCTACGCCGGGCCCACGCTGCTCGAAATTCTGGAGCGCCTGCCCGTGATGCCGCGCGAGACGGCGCTGCCGCTGGCGTTTCCGGTGCAGTGGGTCGAGAAGTTTTCTTCGTCTTCCGACACACATCAGGGCCGGCGCGTCTTCTGGGGCCGCGTGGCTACCGGCAGCGTGGCGCCGGGCACGCGCGTGCAGGTGCTGCCGGGCGGCCAGGGTGCCGTGGTGGCGCAGGTGCTAGACCACGCGCGCACGCCGCGCGCCGTGGGCGCCGGGCACAGCGCCGGCATCGTGCTGGACCGCGAAGTGGACGTCTCGCGCGGTGACTGGATCGTGGCCGCGCCCGCCCCGGCCGCCGTGGTGGCCGCCGACGACTTCGACGAACCGCCCCCGCAACCCGCGTGGCCCAGCCGGCGCGAACTGCCCGCCACCGTGGCCTGGATGGACGACGAGCCGCTGGTGGCTGGCCGCGTCTACTGGGCGCTGCACGGGCACCGCTGGGTCAAGGCCAAGGTGGCGCGCATCGTGGAGCGGCTGAACATCCACACCCTGGCGCGCGAAGAAGCCACGCAGCTCGAACCCAACGCCATCGGCCACGTCGACCTGGTACTGCAGGAGCCGATACCCGCCGCGACCTTCGAGCGCAGCCGCGTGCTGGGCTCTCTGATCCTGGTCGACACGGCCAGCCACAGGACCGCCGGCGCGCTGCTGGTGCGCTGAGCGCGCGCAAAGCCCCCACTCGCAGGCGACCCTTTTCGTCATGCGGCTTACCGCGAGGGGGCCGCGCGAAACGCCTAAAATCGACATTCTGGCGCCGACACCCTGCTTGCGAACGCCGCCAGCCGTTTACCCGAAGTTCTCCATCACCCCATGACCCACGTCGTCACCGAAGCCTGCATCCGCTGCAAATACACCGATTGCGTGGACGTCTGCCCCGTCGATTGCTTCAAGGAAGGCCCCAATTTCCTCACCATCGATCCCGATGAGTGCATTGATTGCGCCGTGTGCATCCCGGAATGCCCCGTCAACGCCATCTACGCCGAGGAAGACCTGCCCAAGGACCAGTTGCACATGACCGAGATCAACGCCGAGTTGTCGCGGCTGCCCCACTGGAAGACCATCACCAAGCGCAAGGACCCGCTGCCCGACCACGAGGACTGGGCCAACAAGACGGACAAGCTGAAAGAACTGATCCGCTGACCCGCCGCCTTTCAGAAATTACCCACCAAAAGCGGCTTGGCGCAGGCCCCACCTGCGCAGGCCGCTTTTGTTTTTGTAGCACGCCATGCCCGACCACCCAGCGCCCATCGAAACCGACGCCCTGATCATCGGCGCCGGCCCGGTGGGTCTGTTCGCCATCTTCGAACTGGGGCTGCTGGAAGTTTCCGCCCACGTGGTCGACGCGCTGCCGCAGGTCGGCGGCCAGCCGGGCGAGCTGTACCCCGACAAGCCGATCTACGATATTCCCGGCATTCCGGTGTGCAGCGGGCAACAGCTGGTGGACGGGCTGATGAAGCAGGTCGCACCGTTTGCGCCGCACTTTCACCTGGGGCACCAGGTCAGCACGTTGCAACGGCAGGCCGACGGCCGGTTTCAGGTCGGCACGCACCGGGGCACGCAGTTTTTGGCGCGCACCGTGTTCATTGCGGCCGGGGTTGGCGCCTTCGTGCCGCGCAAGCTCAAGGTCGAGGGGCTGGACGCCTTGGAGGACCGGCAACTGTTCTACAGCGTGGCCGACGCGGCCCGCTTTGCCGGGCAGCGGCTGGTGATCGTCGGCGGCGGCGATTCGGCGCTGGACTGGGCGATTCACTTTGCCACGGCGGCCGATCACGCGCCGGCCAGCGTCACCTTGCTGCACCGCCGTGACGGCTTTCAGGCCGCGCCGGCCTCCGTGGCACGCATGCGTGAACTCGTCGCCGCCGGCGCCCTGCGCTTCGCGGTCGGCCAGGTCGATGGCATCGAGCAGCAGGACGGCCGCCTCGCCGCCATCCAGGTACTGGGGCCCGACGGCCAGACCGCGCCCCTGCCGCTGGACGCGCTGCTCGTCTTTCACGGCATGAGCCCGCGGCTGGGCCCCATCGCGGACTGGCAACTGGCGCTGGAGCGCAAGCAGCTGGTGGTCGACACCGAGAAGTTCCAGACCAGCGAGCCGGGTATCTTCGCCATCGGCGACATCAATACCTACCCGGGCAAGCGCAAGCTGATCCTGTGCGGCTTTCACGAAGCCACGCTGGCGGCGTACGCGGCGCAGGCCCTGGTCGCACCCGGCCACGACCTGCCCTTTCAGTACACCACCAGCAGCACACGCCTGCACCGCTTGCTGGGGGTCGATTCGCCCGCCGCGATGGACTAGGAGCTGGCTCGGACGGCGCGCCACAGCGTCACGGGTCGCCGTCCTACGCGGCCGGGCGGGCGCGCAGGATAAAGTGCGATCACCTTTTTTCGAACCACCCCTCAGAGGAGCTTTCATGAAAAACATCAATCGCCGCACCGTTGCACTGGCCGTGGCACTGGGCCTGGGCGGCGCCACCATGGTGGGCTGCACCACGACCACGCAGGGTTCGCAGGCCACGCCGGCCAGCAGCCGCGCTGCCATGGAAACCGCGGTCAACGAAACCCTGTCGCGCCTGTACAGCACCGTGCCGGGCTCGCGCGAAATGGTCAACAAGGCTGCTGGCGTGCTGGTGTTCCCCAACGTTGTGGGCGGCTCCTTCGTGGTCGGTGCCGATCACGGCAAGGGCGCGCTGCGCGTGGGCGGCCGCACGGTCAACTACTACAGCACCACCAGCGCATCCATCGGCTTCCAGGCCGGCGGCCAGTCGCGCGCCGTGGTCTACGTGTTCAACACGCAGGATGCGCTGCAGAAGTTCCGCAACAGCAACGGCTGGACCGCCGACGCCGACGCCACCGTGGCGGTGGGCACGGTGGGCGCCAACGGGCACGTAGACACCAAGACGGTGCAGCAGCCCATCGCCAGCTTCGTGCTGACCAACGTCGGCCTGGAAGCCGGCGTGGCCGTGGGCGGCAGCAAGATCAGCCCGATCAACCTGCCCTGATCGCTGGATCTCGATCACTCGGCGGCTCGCGCGTTTCGCATTCAACCTTCGGGTTGATGCGCGGGGCGCGAGACTAAACGTGAAGGGTGTCGCATGATGGCGACACCCTTTTTGTTTTTCTGGAGCCACCCACCCATGCCCGCCAGCGCCAGCCGCCACCTTTTCATCCTCACGGGCGCATCGCGCGGCATGGGTCAGGCCATGGCGCAGCAGTTGCTGGCGCCCGGCCACACGCTGCTGACGCTGTCGCGCCAGCCCGACCCGGCGCTGCAGGCCGCGGCCAGCGCTTCCAGCGCCGACCTGCATTCGTGGCAGGCCGACCTGGCCGACGCCGGCCCCGTGGCCACGCGCCTGGCCGACTGGCTGCGCGGGCAAGACGCCGCCACGTTCGCCAGCGCCACCCTCATCAACAACGCGGGCGTGATTCCCGCCATCCAGCCGCTGCGCGATGCCGACGGCGACGACCTGGCCCATGCGCTGCGCGTGGGGCTCGAAGCGCCCATGCGCCTGACCGCCGCCTTTCTGGACGCCACGCGCGACTGGCCGGGCGTGCGCCGGGTGCTCAACATCTCGTCCGGCCTGGGCCGGCGCCCCATGGCGTCGCAGGCCAGCTACTGCGCCGCCAAGGCCGGCATGGACCACTTCACCCGATGCCTGGCGCTGGACGAGGCGCAGGCGCCCAACGGCGCGCGCGTCTGCTCGCTGGCGCCCGGCGTCATCGACACCGACATGCAGGCCCAGCTGCGCGGCGCCGACGCGGCCGACTTCCCTGACCGCGGCAATTTCGAACGCCTGAAATCCGGCGGCCAGCTCACCTCGCCCGACGAGGCCGCACTGCGCGTGCTGGCGTATCTGGCGCGGCCGGATTTTGGCCGCGAGCCCGTGGCGGACGTGCGGGACGCCTGACACCCGCTCGCCATCAGGCCCCCTTTCGCCGGCATAAAGCAGCGTCCGGTAGAGCCGACGTGCAGATGTAAAAAACGGCCCCGAAGGGCCGTTCTTAGTCGCCTGGCGTGCGCCGCAACCCGTCAACCGCTTTTCTTGCGGCGCGCGCGCATCCCCAGCCCACCCAACAACGCGATCAGCGACCACAGCGCGCCTTCGGCCAGCGTCGGCACTGGCGTGGGCGCCGCCGGCGGCTGCGGCGCCGTGACCACGATGGTGATGGACAGCGGAGGACTGCTGCCGTCCTTGTTGGTGGCCACGATCTGGATCGGGTACGAACCCGCCTGCGTGGGCGTACCCGTGATGGCGCCGGTCTTCGGGTCAAACACCAGCCCAGGCGGCAAGGTGCCCCCCGTGATGGCATAGGTCACCGGCAGCGTGACGTCGGCGGGGCCGGTGACGGGCGTGAAGCCTGTGTACGGCGTGGCCACCACACCCGCTGGTGCCACGCCCGTCAACACGGGCGGAACCGGCGCCGTGATCACGATGGTGATCGACAGCGGCTGGCTGATGCCCCCGGCGTTGGTGGCAACAAGCTGCAGCGGATAGGTGCCCGCCTTCGTGGGTGTGCCGGTGATGGCGCCGGTCTTGGGATCAAACACCAGACCGGGCGGCAGCACGCCACCCGTGATAGCGTAGGTGACCGGCAGCGTGACATTGGTCGGCCCGGTGGTGGGAGTGAAGCCAACGTAGGTCGTCCCCACCACGCCGGCGGGCGCAGCGCCCGACAGCACGGGCGGTATGGCCAGAGCGTCAAAGTTCTGCAGCGCGGGACCGCTGCGCACCAAACGAGCGTACAACGGAGAGCTGCCGCGGGTATAGCTGTCTATATACGACTCAAAATTGAGGCTCGCCGCTTGCTCTCTGGCCGTCGACCAATTGATGGCGGGAGAGTAGGTGCTGGAAAAAAACGCGCTATAGCCGTAACTGAACCGCCCCGGGAATTGCGGAGGCTGGTTGGTTTAAGTGCTCAGGCTGGCACAGTCGATTGCTCGGCGAGTTGGCGGTAGTAGTTTGCCTCAGCCTCGGCCGGCGGAATGTAGCCCAGTGGTCCCATCAAGCGGTGATTGTTGTACCAGGAGACCCAGGTCAGTGTGGCAAGCTCGACGGCCTCGCGGGTCTTCCAGG
>JAKOYD010000003.1 GCA_029780695.1 Pseudomonadota bacterium | reverse complement strand
CGCATCCCATTCGACATGCGTGGTCCCATTTCGCCACGGCGTCTTGAGCTGGTAACGCACCCTGCCCTGTGGCGAGATCGATAGCCGCTGCTCGCTGATCGCCGGGCGCGTGATGTAGCGGCACAGCTTTTCGAGCTTGTGGCTCTCGTGTGCTTCCGCGGCCACGCCGGCATGCAGCGAGAAGCCGCCGACCTTGCCGGCATCGCCCTCCAGCGAGCCTGCGTCACCGGGTAGCGTTTTCAGGGTGACGACCTTGCGGCCAGCGTCGCGACCGGTGGCGATGCGGTAGGTGATCGAACTCATCCGCAGCGCGTCCATGCCGTCGTCGCTACCCGCGCTGTCGGACAGGAACACGGATTCGTCTTCGCCTTCGAGCCAGCCGCGGCGCGACAGGTGCCGGCACACGCGATGCGTGATGGTGTTGGCCAGTTCCGTCAGTTGCGCCGATGTGGGCGCACGGGTGCGGTGCAGGCGCGGCTTGCGCTGCGGACGCTCGGTGGTGTCCTCGTACACGCCGTCGAGCCACAGCATGTGGAAGTGGATGTTGAGATTCAGCGCGCTGCCGAAGCGCTGGATCAGGGTCACCACGCCGCATTGCGCCGTATCCCGCGGCACGCCGGCCTGATCGGCAAGCCAACCGGCGATCACACGATGCACGATGCCCAGCACCGGGCCGATCGCCTCAGGCTTGCTGGCGAACAGGAAGCGCAACGGGTACGGAAAACTCAGCACCCATTGCCGCACCGGCCGCGGGCCGAACACCTCGTCCACCAGGTGCCGCGCGCTCTCGGCCATGCGCCGCGCCCCGCAGCTGGGGCAGAAGCCGCGCTTCTTGCAGGAATACGCCACCAGCCTCTCGGCCCGGCACTGCTCGCAGACCACGCGCAGGAAGCCGTGCTCGAGCACGCCGCAGCGCAGGTAGGTCTCGAACTCCTCGCGCACATACTCGGGCAGCGGGCGGTCTTCGGCCTCAAGACGCGCGATGAAGTCCGGGTAGTGCGCCTGCACTAGCGCGTACAGCAGCGTGCGCTCGGGCAGGTGGCGCGCGTAACGCGCAGCGGCGTGGGCGGCCGGCAGTGGCGCGCACACCTCGGCCTGCCGCCGGGGTGCGGTCAGGCGCGGCACGCAGCGCTCCGTTGCAGGGACGGCTGCTCAGGGTTGCGCCCGCGAGCACGCGTTCATATCGGCGTTTTCTGATCTTCGCGTCAGACATTGCCGCGGGGCGGGTAGGAAGTCTCCCGCCTCGGACGCCAGAACGCACAAAGCCCGGCACGAGGCCGGGCTTTGTGGTCTTGCTTGATGGATCGCGGGGCTTAGAAATCCATGCCGCCCATGCCACCCATGCCGCCCGGCGGCATCGCCGGCTCTTCCTTCTTCGGCAGCTCTGCCACCATCGCTTCGGTGGTGATCATCAGGCCCGCGATCGACGCGGCGTTCTGCAGCGCGGTGCGGGTCACCTTGGTCGGGTCCAGGATGCCGAACTCGATCATGTCGCCGTACTCGCCGTTGGCGGCGTTGTAGCCGAACGCACCGCTGCCTTCGACCACGCGGTTCAGCACCACCGACGGCTCTTCGCCGGCGTTCGCCACGATCTCGCGCAGCGGGGCTTCCATCGCGCGCAGGGCGATCTGGATGCCGTGGGTCTGGTCTTCGTTGGCGCCCTTGAGCTCCTTGATCGCGGCCTTGGCACGGATCAGGGCCACGCCGCCGCCGGGAACGATGCCTTCTTCCACCGCCGCACGGGTCGCGTGCAGGGCGTCTTCGACGCGTGCCTTCTTTTCCTTCATCTCGACTTCGGTGGCGGCACCGACCTTGATCACCGCAACGCCGCCGGCCAGCTTGGCCACGCGCTCCTGCAGCTTCTCGCGGTCGTAGTCCGAAGAGGTCTCTTCGATCTGCGCCTTGATCTGCTTGATGCGGGCTTCGATCTGCGCGCCTTCGCCGGCGCCGTCGATGATGGTGGTGTTTTCCTTCGACACCTGGATCTTCTTGGCACGGCCGAGATCCTTGATGGTGGCCTTCTCCAGCGACAGGCCGACTTCCTCGGAAATCACGGTGCCGCCGGTGAGGATGGCCATGTCTTCCAGCATCGCCTTGCGACGATCGCCGAAGCCAGGTGCCTTCACCGCGCAGACCTTGACGATGCCACGGATGGTGTTGACCACCAAGGTGGCCAGCGCTTCGCCTTCCACTTCTTCGGCGACGATCAGCAGCGGCTTGCCGGCCTTGGCAGCGCCTTCCAGC
>JAKOYD010000176.1 GCA_029780695.1 Pseudomonadota bacterium | reverse complement strand
GACATCAAGGTCGACCAGTCGCATGCCGGCTCCAGCGCCCAGGCGCGCGCCGTGGCCGACGGGCTGGCGGCCGATGTGGTGACGATGAACACCACCACCGACATCGACTTCCTGGCCGACAAGGGCGTGGTCGCCAAGGACTGGCGCAGCAAGTTTCCCAACGGCGCGTCGCCCACCACGTCCACCATGCTGTTTCTGGTGCGCAACGGCAACCCCAAGAACATCAAGGACTGGGACGACCTGATCCGCCCCGACGTGAAGGTCGTGGTGGTCAACCCCAAGACGGGCGGCAACGGCCGCATGGCCTATCTCGCGGCCTGGGGCCAGGTGCGCGCCAAGGGCGGCACCGACGCGCAGGCGGCCGAGTTCGTGAGCAAGCTGTACAAGAACGTGCCGGCGCTGGCGCGCGGCGGGCGCGATGCCACGGGCATGTTTTTGCAGCGCAACCTGGGCGACGTGCTGGTGACGTTTGAATCCGAAGTGGTCTCGGTCGAAAACGAGTTCGGCAAAGGCAAGGTGGATGCGGTGCACCCCAGCGCCAGCATCGTGACCGAGAACCCGGTCGCCATCGTCGAGCGCACGGTGCAGAAGAAGGGCACGGCCGCCGAGGCCAAGGCGTACCTCGATTTCCTTTATTCGCCTGAAGGTCAAGAGATCGCCGCCAAGCACAACATCCGCCCGCGCAACGAGTCGATTCTGAAGGCGCATGCCAACGTGTTCAAGCCGATCAAGCTGTTCACGGTGGACCAGTACTTCGGTTCGCTGGCCGAGGCGCAGAAGGTGCATTTCAACGACGGCGGGCAGTTCGACAAGCTCTACACCCCCGGCAAGTAAAGCGCCGATGGCTCCCTCTCCCGCGCGCGGGAGAGGGTTGGGGTGAGGGCGGCTGTTGCCCCTTCCCCCGCTGGGGGAAGGCGGGGATGGGGGCAGCGCCGTTGGCCATGGGCACGTGGTTAGCCCCTCACCCCAGCCCTCTCCCCAGAGGGGCGAGGGAGAAAACAGCCCCCAGCGCAGACCAGCCAAGCGCCAGCAGCTATCAAAATCATCATGTCCACCGCCACGCTCGCCGTGCCTTCGTCACCCGTCGCGCCGCCCCGCCGCCGCGCCGCGCGCCGGGTGCTGCCCGGCTTCAACCTCACGCTCGGCTACACGCTGCTGTACCTGAGCCTGATCGTGCTCACCCCGCTGTCGGCGCTGGTCTTCAAGACCTTTTCGATGAGCTGGGCCGATTTTTGGACGGCCGTCAGCGCGCCGCGTGTCGTGGCCTCGTTCAAGCTCACCTTTGGCGCCTCGCTGATCGCCGCCGGCGTCAACGTGGTGGCCGGGCTGCTGGTGGCCTGGGTGCTGGTGCGCTACTCGTTCCCCGGCAAGAAGATCGCCGATGCATTGGTCGATTTGCCCTTTGCCCTGCCCACCGCCGTGGCGGGCATTTCGCTCACCGCCATCCTGGCCGACAACGGCTGGCTCGGGCAGTATCTGGCGCCGCTGGGCATTCAGCTCGCTTTCAATCCGAACGGCATCGTCATCGCGCTGATCTTCATCGGCCTGCCTTTCGTGGTGCGCACCGTGCAGCCGGTGCTGGAAGACACCGAGCGCGAGTTGGAAGAAGCGGCCGCCTGCCTGGGCGCGACCCGCTGGCAGACTTTCTGGCGCGTGATTTTCCCGGCCATTGCGCCGGCGCTGCTCACCGGCTTTGCCATGGCTTTTGCGCGCGCGGTGGGTGAATACGGCTCGGTCATCTTCATCGCCGGCAACATGCCCATGGTGTCGGAGATCACGCCGCTCATCATCATCGGCAAGCTGGAGCAGTACGACTTTGCGGGGGCCACGGCGGTGGCCTCCGTCATGCTGCTGATTTCCTTCATCCTGCTCTTGATCATCAACGGCATCCAGGCCTGGGGCCGCAAGCGCTACGGGGGTGCGGGATGAGCATCGCCAAACGTGTTCGTACCACCGAGTCGCCCGCCATCCGCTGGCTGCTGACGGCGCTGGCGCTGGGCTTCATGGCGCTTTTTCTGGTGCTGCCGCTGGCCGCCGTGTTCGTCGAGGCGCTCAAGGCCGGCTGGTCGGCGTACTGGGACGCGCTGAAGGAGCCCGACGCGCTGGCCGCGATCCGCCTGACGCTCATCACGGCGGCGATTGCGGTGCCGCTGAACCTCGTCTTCGGCGTGGCGGCGGCGTGGTGCATCGCCAAGTTCGAGTTCAAGGGCAAGGCTTTTCTGACCACGCTGATCGACCTGCCGTTTTCCGTCTCGCCCGTGGTCGCGGGCCTGATCTACGTGCTGGTGTTCGGCGCGCAGGGCTGGCTCGGGCCGTGGCTGGCCGAGCACGACATCAAGATCGTGTTTGCCGTGCCGGGCATCGTGCTGGCCACGGTGTTCGTCACCTTTCCGTTCATCGCGCGCGAGCTGATTCCGCTCATGCAGGCGCAGGGCAGCGACGAGGAACAGGCCGCGCAGGTGCTGGGCGCCAGCGGCTGGCAGACCTTCTGGCACGTGACGCTGCCCAACATCAAGTGGGGGCTGATCTACGGCGTGATTCTGTGCAACGCGCGGGCCATGGGCGAGTTCGGCGCCGTGTCGGTCGTCAGCGGCCACATCCGCGGGCAGACCAACACCATGCCGCTGCACGTGGAGATTCTCTACAACGAATACCAGGGGCAGGCGGCGTTTGCGGTGGCCTCGCTGCTGGCGCTGCTGGCCATCGTCACGCTGGTGATCAAGACGGCGGTGGAGTGGCAGCACGAGCGCGAGATGAAAGCCACGGCGGAATTGCCGCCGGAGCGGCCGGCCGCCTGAGTCAGAACAGCCGGACGCGAAGGACGCAAAAGACACGCGAAGGACGCGAAAGAAAAACCAAATTTCTTGCTTTCCCCTTGCCGTCACCTCCATTCGGACAAATAAATTTTTGGCTGTTTTTCGCGTCCTTCGCGAAACCTTCGCGCCCTTCGCGTCCGGTATTCAAGGTATTGAAAACATGAGCATCGAAATCCGCCACGTCACCAAGCACTTCGGCGCCTTCCGCGCGCTGAACGACGTCAGCCTCGACATCGCCTCGGGCGAGTTGGTCGCGCTGCTCGGCCCTTCGGGCTGCGGCAAGACCACGCTGCTGCGCATCATCGCGGGGCTGGAATCGGCCGACAGCGGCAGCATTTTGTTCAGCGGCGCCGACACCACCGACGTGCACGTGCGCGAGCGGCAGGTGGGCTTCGTGTTTCAGCACTACGCGCTGTTTCGCCACATGACGGTGGCCGAGAACGTGGCCTTTGGCCTGCGCGTCAAGCCGCGCCGCGAGCGCCCGAGCGACGCGCAGATCAAGGCCAAGGTGCACGAACTGCTGAGCCTGGTGCAGCTCGACTGGCTGGCCGACCGCTACCCCTCGCAACTGTCGGGCGGCCAGCGCCAGCGCATCGCCCTGGCGCGCGCGCTGGCGGTGCAACCGAAGGTGCTGCTGCTGGACGAGCCCTTCGGCGCGCTCGACGCCAAGGTGCGAAAAGAATTGAGAAGGTGGCTGCGCCGCCTGCACGACGAGCTGCACGTGACCAGCATCTTCGTCACGCACGACCAGGAAGAGGCACTCGAAGTGGCCGACCGCGTGGTGGTGATGAACAAGGGCCACATCGAACAAGTCGGCACGCCGCAAGAGGTGTGGGAACACCCGGCCAGCCCCTTCGTCTACGGCTTTCTGGGCGACGTGAACCTGTTCAAGGGGCGCGCCAGCGGCGGTCAACTGCAAGTGGGCGACTGGCAGATCGCCGCGCCCGAGCACGCCGACGCGCTGGACGCCGAAGCCATGGCCTTCGTGCGCCCGAGCGACCTGGCGGTGGCGCCTTACGTGGCCGGCGCGCCGGGCCTGCCCGCACGGCTGGACCGCGCGCTGCTGGTCGGCCCGATGGCGCGGCTGGAGCTGACGCCGCGCGAGCACCCCGAGCAAATCCTGGAAGCGCACCTGCCGTCGGACGAGTTCCGCCGCCTGGGCGTGAAGGAGGGCGACACCGTCAGCGTGTCGCCACGCAAGGCGCGCGTGTTCCTCGAAACCGCGGACGACCCGGCGGCGATGATCTGACGCCAGCGCACTGGCGGTCGCCCATGCTAACTACATTATTGATAGCAGCCTGGATAGGCAGGATCGGCGCCAGGGCACGATTTTCTTCAAAGTCACGGCGCCAGTCGGCGCCGAATGGCGCCGAAGAACGCACTCAGAACGGAATATCGTCGTCCATATCGTCGAAACCCGACGACGGCTTGGCGGCGGGCGCCGGGGGGCGCGAAGCAGGGGCAGCGCGTGGGGCAGATGCAGCGCGTCGCGGCGCGTCGTACCCGCCGTCGCCACCGCCCGCGCCATAGCCAGCGTCGTCGGCCGACGGGCCGCCCATGCCTTGGCGGCTCCCCAGCATCTGCATCTGATCAACGCGGATTTCGGTGCTGTAGCGATCCTGCCCAGTCGCCTGGTCTTGCCACTTGCGTGTGCGAATGCTGCCTTCGACGTAAATCTGGCTGCCTTTGCGCAGGTACTGGCCAGCGATTTCGGCCAAGCGGCCGTTGAAGACCAGCCGGTGCCATTCAGTGTGCTCGCGCGGCTCCCCGCTTTGCTTGTCCTTCCACTTGTCGGTGGTCGCCAGCGTCACGTTGGCGATCTGGTCGCCGCTCGGAAACGAACGCATTTCGGGGTCGCGCCCCAGGTTGCCGACGAGGATGACTTTGTTGACGGAGGCCATGGCGTGTTCCTGTAAAAAGTGAAGGGGAAACAGCGGTTGAACGAGTCTGACATTGTGCCGCATGCCCCCGTGCCAGAATGGCCCGCATGAAGGGCGACCCGGATTTCCTGGGCGAGGTGCGCAGCGAAATGACCGACCCGCGCGTGTGGATCGACCGCGTGGTGGTCGGGCTGTTCGCGCTGCTGGCGGGGCTGTCGGTGGTGCTGTTCACGCTGCTGGCCGATGCGGCGGAATCGATCTTCCGCGCCATGTACGGCGGCTGGCGCTTCTGGCCGCTTTTGTGGACGCCGGCGCTGACGGCGGGGGTGGTGTGGGCGACGATGCGCTTTGCGCCCGGCGCCGGCGGCTCGGGGCCACCGCAGGCACTGGCGGCGCTCGACCCGCGGCTGGATGCGCCTTCGCGCTCGGCGCTGGTGTCGCTGAAGATTTCGTTGGCCAAGGTGCTGGCCGTGACGGGCGGGCTGCTGGCGGGGCTGTCGATTGGCCGGCAAGGGCCGTCGGTGCAGATTGCCGCGGGCGTGATGTACGCCGCGCGGCGCTTTCTGTCGCCGCGCTCAGGCATCAGCGCGCGCGAATTGCTGGTGGCGGGCAGCGCGGCGGGCATCGCGGCGGCCTTCAACACGCCGCTGGGCGGCATCGTGTTCGCCATCGAGGAGCTGTCGCGCCGGCTGGAGACGCGCTCGTCGGGCCTGATGCTGGGCGCCATCGTGATGGCCGGTCTGGTGGCGGTGGCGGCGTTTGGCAATCTGTCGTACTTCGGCCGCATCCGCATCGAGCGCGTGGGCTGGGGCGTGCTGCTGCCGGGGCTGATGCTGGCGCTGGCCTGCGGCTTGGTGGGCGGGCTGTTTGCGCGGCTGCTCATCACGTCGCTGTTTGGCGGCAGCGACCGCTTCAGCGCCTTTCGCCGCCGCCACCCGATCCGCTTTGCCGCCGCCTGCGGGCTGGCGGTGGCGGTGATCGGCATCCTGACGCAGGCCAGCGCCGTGGGCGGCGGCAACGTGCACACGCGCACCCTGCTGGGCGGTCAGGCGCCGGACTTTCCGCTGCTGTGGACGTTGCTGAAGTTCGTCGCCACCTGGCTGTCGGCCTGGTCGGGCGTGCCGGGCGGGCTGTTCACGCCCAGCCTGTCGATCGGCGCCAGCCTGGGGCACGACGTGGCGCTGCTGCTGGCGCCCGAATACGCCACGGTGCTGATCGCGCTGGGCATGGCCGGCTTTCTGGCCGCCATGACGCAAACACCCATCACCGCCATGATCATCGTGATGGAGATGGTCGACGGCTACGCCATGGTGCTGGGGCTGATGTCGTGCGCGCTGCTGGCCAGCCTGGTGTCGCGCATGGTCAGCCGGCCGCTGTACGCCACCATCGCCGACCAGCTGGTGGCGCGCTTGACGCCCGATGCTACGGCGAGGACGCCGGAGCAGCAGATGGCCGAGCCGCCGGCACCACCTGCGCCCAGCCCGCCAGCAGCCACAGCAGCGCCAGCGCCGACGTCGCCATCAGCACCGCCTGCGGCCCCCCGGCCTTGACCAGCCAGCCGCCCAGGGCGCCGCCGGCAAACAGCCCGAGCGATTGCAGCGTGTTGTAGACCCCCAGCGCCGCGCCGCGCGCATGGGCGGGCGCCAGGCGCGAGATCAGGCTGGGCTGCGTCGCCTCCAGCAGGTTGAAGGCGATGAAGAAAAAGAACATCAGCGCGCCCAGCGTCCACAGCCCCGGCGCGCGCGGCGCCAGCAGCCACAAGGCGAGTTGCACCACAAACAGCAGCGCGATGCCGATGCGCAGCACCGCGCGCAGCTGCCCGCGTCGCTCGGCCGCGAACAGGCCACCCAGCATCAAAAAAGAGGCCAGCACCGCCGGCAGGTAAACGTGCCAGTGCTGCGATTTTTGTAGCCCCGCCTGCACCAGCAGCCCCGGCACCACCACCCACATCGCCATCTGCACCGTGTGCAGCACGAACACGCCCAGGTCCAGCCGCCACAGATGGGGGTGCAGCCACACGTCGGCCAGGCGCCCGCGCGGGGCGTCAGCGTGTTGCACGGGTTCGGAAGGAGTCCACCACAGCACCACGGCGATGCCGGCCAGCGCCAGCGCGGCGGTGATCCAGAACAGGCCACCGAGGCCAATCGCCCCCGCCAGCGGCGGCGCCGCCACCAGCGACAGCGCAAACATCGCCGCGATGCTGATGCCCACCAACGCCATGCCCTTGGTGCGCACCTCGTCGCGCGTCAGGTCGGTCAAGAGCGCCGTGACGGCGGCCGACACCGCGCCCGCACCCTGGATCGCCCGGCCCACCACCAGCATCTGCACGCTGCCCGCCAGCGCCGCCACCACGCTGCCGAGCGCGAACACGATCAGCCCCAGCACGATGACTTTCTTGCGCCCCACGCGGTCCGACGCCAGCCCCAGCGGCACCTGCATCACCGCCTGCGTCAGCCCGTAGATGCCCATGGCCAGCCCGACCAGCGCCGGGTCGTGGCCGCCGGGCAGGCGCGCAGCCTCCAGCGCGAACACCGGCAGCACCAAAAACAAGCCCAGCATGCGCAGCGCAAAGATGCCGGCCAACGACAGGCTGGCGCGGCGCTCGTCGGGCGTCATGCGGTGGGCGGCAGCCAATGAGGGGGACGGGGCGGAAATGGACATCAGGGCGGCAAATTCGTTCGGCGCCGGAGCACGCCGGCAGCAGCCGCGCATTGTCGGCGATTCGCCACGGGCGCAGGCCCACGCACTCGGCGCCAGGCCGTCACATGTTACAAACGCCGGTCATTCATTGCCCAAGGTCATCCGATGATCCTTCGTCCGCTCTACGCCGCCCTGTTGGCGCTTTCAGCCGGCCCCGCGCTGGCCCAACTCAGCATTTCGCCCCACCTGCGCAGCGGCGAGCAGGTGTACCGCCAGGTCTGCGTGGCCTGCCACGAAACAGGGGTGGCGCATGCACCCAAGTTCAAGGACGCCCAGGCCTGGGCACCGCTGATCCAGGAAGGCCAGGCGGTGCTGACCGGCCACGCCTGGGTGGGCGTGCGCGCCATGCCGGCGCAAGGCGGCGACCCGAAGCTGACGCTGGTGGACTTTTCGCGCGCCGTGGCCTACATGGCCAGCCAGGCCGGCGGCGACTGGAAGGACCCCGACGTGCCCATGATGCGCCGCATCATCGGCGAAGCCGAAAAGCGCATCGACCATTCCATCGCCGAGTCGCGCAAGATGAAGCAGCACCTGCAGCAGCTGTCGCGCGGCAAGACGCCACGCTGAACGCGCCGCCGCCGCCGGCCGGTCCGGCGTCAATCGTCGGCGCTCAGGCCCACCAATTCGGGCTCATGCACCATCGACGGGTTGCCCAGCACGGCGTGCAGGCGCACGTTGTCCAGCTGGCCGTCCCAACGCGACACCACCACGGTGGCCACGGCGTTGCCGACGAAGTTGGTCAGCGCGCGGCATTCGCTCATGAAGCGGTCCACGCCCAGAATCAGCGTCATGCCGGCCACCGGCACTTCGGGCACCACCGCCAGCGTGGCCGCCAGCGTGATGAAGCCGGCGCCGGTCACGCCCGCCGCGCCCTTGGAGCTGAGCATGGCCACCAGCAGCAGCAGGATTTGCTGCTGCAGCGACAGGTTGATGTCCAGCGCCTGCGCGATGAACAGCGCCGCCAGCGTCATGTAGATGTTGGTGCCGTCCAGGTTGAACGAGTAGCCCATCGGAATCACCAGCCCCACCACCGGCTTGCCGCAGCCGGCCGCCTCCATCTTGTGCATCAGGTTGGGCAGCGCCGATTCGCTGCTGCTGGTGCCCAGCACCAGCAGCAACTCGTCCTTGATATAGCGGATCAGCTTGAGGATGGAAAAGCCGTTGAAATACGCCACCAGCCCCAGCACCACCAGCACGAACAGCAGCGACGTGACATAGAACGTGCCCACCAGCATGGCCAGGTTGCCGATCGACTTGATGCCGTACTTGCCGATGGTGAAGGCCATGGCGCCAAACGCGCCGATGGGGGCGAACTTCATCAAGATCGCCACCAGCTTGAACACCGGCACCGCCAGCGTGCTCAGAAAGTCGAACACCGGCCGCCCGCGGTCGCCCACCGCCGCCAGCGCAATGCCAAACAGGATGGCCACGAACAGCACCTGCAGGATGTCGCCCCCCACCAGCGGGCTGACCAGCGTCTCGGGAATCACGTTCAGCAGAAAGCCCGTCAGCGTCGAGTCGTGCGCCTTGCTGACGTAGGTGCTGACCTTGGACGCGTCGAGCGTCTTCGGGTCGATGTGCATGCCGGCACCTGGCTGCAGCGTGTTGGCCACGATCATGCCCACCACCAGCGCCAGCGTGGAAAAGGTCAGGAAGTAGATCATCGCCTTGCCGGCCACGCGGCCCACCGCCTTCATGTTGCTCATGCCGGCGATGCCGGTGACCACGGTCAGAAAGATCACCGGCGCGATGATCATCTTCACCAGCTTGATGAAGGCATCGCCCAGCGGCTTCATCTGCTCGCCCAGGCTGGGCCACAGCATGCCCAGCAAGATGCCGATGACGATGGCGATGATGACCTGGACGTACAAAATTTTGTACCAGGGCGTGTGGCTGGGCGCGTGCGCGCTCGATTCGATTTCTTCGGCAGTCAGCATGGGGTGTCTCTCTCCGTGAGGCACCCCGCCCGCCCACGACGAGCGCGCCGGTGCCGGTTGAGAAATGTAGTCCTGCGCCTACAGGAAATCGATACGTAGTTGAACGTATCTGGCTGCTCTCAAGCCATGGATTTGGGTTTTCTTACGAACATATGACGCCTGTCTGGCCGTGCTCCCACGACCACGACGTAGTCAGGCAGCCACCCCGCCGGCCGAGCGGTTCGGGCACGACTCCGTCATGCACCGCGGCCCGTGCGTGCAAGCTGAGGCCCGAAAACCGATAATGATCGGTTGGCCTGCAGTCCGGGGCCGCGTCCGTTTCATGACCGATCTTTCCAAGCCTCCCGTGCCTTTCGATGCCGACGCCGGCACCCCGCTGGCCGCTGCGCTGCGCGCGCAGCGCCTGTCGGTGCGCGGCGCCCGCACGCACAACCTGAAGAACATCGACCTAGACATCCCCAAGCACCAGCTGGTGGTGGTGACGGGCCTGTCGGGGTCGGGCAAGTCGTCGCTGGCCTTTGACACGCTGTATGCCGAGGGGCAGCGGCGCTACGTCGAAAGCCTGTCGGCCTATGCGCGGCAGTTTCTGCAGTTGATGGACAAGCCCGACGTGGACCTGATCGAAGGCCTGTCGCCCGCCATCGCCATCGAGCAGAAGGCGACCAGCCACAACCCGCGCTCCACCGTGGGCACGGTGACCGAGATTCACGACTACCTGCGCCTGCTGTTCGCGCGCGCCGGCACGCCGTATTGCCCCGACCACGACCTGCCGCTGACGGTGCAGACCGTGAGCCAGATGGTTGATGCGGTGCTGGCGCTGCCCGAGGACACGAAGGTCATGATCCTGGCCCCGGTGGCGCGCGACCGCAAGGGCGAATTCAGCGAGCTGTTCGAGCAGATGCAGGCGCAGGGCTACGTGCGTTTTCGCGTCGGCCGCCAGGTGCTGGCGGTGGAAGATTTGCCGCAGCTGAAGAAGGCCGAAAAGCACGACATCGACGTCGTCGTCGACCGGCTGAAGGTGCGGGCCAGCACCGACGGCCCCCGAGGGGCTTCGCCCCGCCGCCCCGAGGGGGTGCAAGGCGCTCTTGGGAGCGGCCCGGCGAGCGCCTTGAAGTCGCGCCTGGCCGACAGCCTGGAAGCCGCGCTGCGCCTGACCGACGGGCGCGCCATCGTGCTGGAAATGGACACCGGGCGCGAGCACCTGTTCAACAGCAAGTTTGCCTGCCCGGCGTGCGGCTATTCGATTGCCGAGCTGGAGCCGCGCCTGTTCTCGTTCAACGCGCCGGCCGGCGCCTGCCCGACCTGCGACGGGCTGGGCACCACCGAGGTGTTTGACGCCGAGCGCGTGGTGGCCTTTCCCAGCTTGAGCCTGGCCAGCGGCGCCATCAAGGGCTGGGACCGGCGCAATGGCTACTACTTCTCGCTGATCGAGTCGCTGGCGCGGCACTACGGCTTCGACGTCGACACGCCGTTCGAGGACTTGCCCGAAGCCGTGCGCCAGGTGGTGCTGCACGGTTCGGGCGTCGAGGACATCGCCTTCAGCTACACCATGGAAAGCGGCAACTTCGCCGGCAAGAAGGTCAAGAAGAAGCACCCGTTCGAAGGCATCCTGCCCAACATGGCGCGGCGTTACCGCGAGACCGATTCGCCCATCGTGCGCGAGGAACTGGCACGCTACCGCGGCACGCAGCCCTGCCCCGACTGCGACGGCACGCGCCTCAAGCGCGAGTCGCGCCACGTGTACGTGGGCGACGGCGAGCAGCGTCGCGCCATCTACCAGATCAGCCACGTGACGCTGGGCGAGGCCAAGCAGTATTTCGACGCCCTGCAATTGCACGGCGCCAAGGCCGAGATCGCCGACAAGGTGGTGCGCGAGATCGGCAACCGGCTGAAATTCCTCAACGACGTGGGGCTGAACTACCTGAGCCTGGACCGCAGCGCCGAGACCCTGTCGGGCGGCGAGGCGCAGCGCATCCGCCTGGCCAGCCAGATCGGCAGCGGCCTGACGGGCGTGATGTACGTGCTGGACGAACCCAGCATCGGCCTGCACCAGCGCGACAACGACCGCCTGATCGGCACGCTGCAGCACCTGCGCGACCTGGGCAACAGCGTGCTGGTGGTCGAGCACGACGAAGACATGATGCGCGCGGCCGACCACATCATCGACATGGGCCCCGGCGCCGGCGTGCACGGCGGGCGGGTGATGGCGCAGGGCAACTTCGCGCAGGTGGCGGCCGCGCCCGCGTCGGTGACGGGCCAGTTCCTGCGCGGCGAGCGGCGCATCGACGTGCCGGCGCGGCGCGCGCCCAGCTATGCGATTGATAGCGCATTACGCGCTTCCAGCCAGCGCGAACGGCCTGAAACATCTAAAGACCAGGCGCCCGAGGGCGCGCTGCGCATCGTCGGCGCGCACGGGCACAACCTGCGCGACGTGACGGTGGACATTCCGGTCGGCCTATTCACTTGCGTGACGGGCGTGTCGGGCTCGGGCAAGAGCACGCTGGTCAACGACACGCTGTACGCGGCGGCGGCGCAGACCATTCACCGCGCGCACGCCGAGCCAGCGCCGCACGAGGCCATCGTGGGGCTGGACCAGTTCGACAAGGTCATCGCCGTCGACCAGTCGCCCATCGGCCGCACGCCGCGCAGCAACCCGGCCACCTACACCGGCCTGTTCACGCCGATCCGTGAGCTGATGGCCGAGACCGCCACGGCGCGCGAGCGCGGCTACGGGCCGGGGCGCTTCTCGTTCCACGTGCCGCAGTCCAGCGGCGGTGGCCGCTGCGAAGCCTGCCAGGGCGACGGCGTGGTGAAGGTGGAGATGCACTTCCTGCCCGACGTGTACGTGCCCTGCGACGTGTGCCACGGCCAGCGCTACAACCGCGAGACGCTGGAGGTGCAGTGGAAGGGCCGGCACATCGCGCAGATCCTCGACATGACGGTGGAAGAGGCCCACGCCTTCTTCAAGGACCAGCCCAGCCTGGCGCGCAAGCTGCAGACGCTGCTCGACGTGGGCCTTTCCTACATCCAGCTCGGCCAGAGCGCCACCACGCTTTCCGGCGGCGAGGCGCAGCGCGTGAAGCTGGCGCTGGAGCTGTCCAAGCGCGACACCGGCCGCACGCTCTACATCCTGGACGAGCCCACCACCGGCCTGCACTTCGCCGACATCGAGTTGCTGCTGAAGGTGCTGCACCAGCTGCGCGACGCGGGCAACACCATCGTCGTGATCGAGCACAACCTCGAC
>JAKOYD010000156.1 GCA_029780695.1 Pseudomonadota bacterium | reverse complement strand
GGCGTGCTTGATGGCTTCCTTGGTCTGGGGCATGACGCCGTCGTCGGCAGCCACCACCAGAATCACGATATCGGTGGCCTGGGCACCACGGGCACGCATGGCCGTGAAGGCCTCGTGACCCGGGGTATCGAGGAACGACACCATGCCGCGTGGCGTTTCCACGTGGTAGGCACCAATGTGCTGCGTGATGCCGCCGGCTTCCCCTGCAGCGACCTTGGCGCGGCGGATGTAGTCCAGCAGCGAGGTCTTGCCGTGGTCCACGTGGCCCATGACGGTAACCACCGGAGCGCGTGGCAGCAGCTCGGCATCTTTTTGACCTGCATCGTCGTCGGTGAAGGCTTCTGGATCGTCCAGCGCCGCCACCACCGCCTTGTGGCCCATTTCTTCCACCACGATCATGGCGGTGTCCTGGTCCAGCGGCTGGTTGATGGTGACCATCTGGCCCATCTTCATCAAGGCCTTGATGACTTCAGACGCCTTGATCGACATCTTGTGTGCCAGCTCTGCCACCGTGATGGTTTCAGGCACATGCACTTCAATGATGCGGGCTTCTGCCGGGGCTGCGTTCTGGTGGTCATCGCGCTGGTCGCGGTTGTCACCACGACGGCCACGGGGGCCACCACGCCAGTTGTTACGGCCCACACCACCGCTGCTGTCGCCGCGGGTCTTGATTTCTTTCTTCTTGGCCGTGTCGTTGGCCCAGCTGGACGACAGCTTGGCCGACTTGACTTCCTTGCCAGCGCCGGGAGCGCCTGCAGTGGCAGGGGCCGCCGCCGTACGCGCACCACCGGTACCAACGGCGGGCTTGTGCAGCGTGCCCTTCTTGGCGTCGCCCACGGCAGCAGGCTTGGCCGCTGGCTTGGGTTCCTCGGGCTTCTTAGCCACCATGACCGCCTTCTTGGGCGTGGCCATCATGGCGCGAATGGCTTCTGCCTCGGCCAGGGCCTTGCGGCGGCGCTCTTCCAGATCGCGGGCACGGGCAGACTCTTCGTCTGCGCGGGCCTTGGCTTCTGCCTGGGCCTTTTCGCGGGCTTCCGCCTGGGCGGCAGCGCGCGCAGCAGCTTCGGCCGCCTGCTCACGCGTGGCTTCCTGCTTCACGACCGAGGCCTGGGCCTTCTTTTCGGCTTCTTGGGCGGCGTAGGCGGCAGCGCGCTCTTCGGCTTCGCGCTCGCGCTTCTCGCGGGCTTCGCGCTCTGCACGTTTCTCGGCCAGCTCCGCCTCCTGGCGACGGATCAGCTCGGCCTGGCGACGGGCTTCTTCCTCGCGGCGGGAGAGTTCGAGGTCTTCGCTCGACACGGCGGGCTCTTCCACCGCAGCCGCTGCTTGGGACTCGGCCGTGGCCTCTGCGCCTTCGTCGCGCTGGATGAACGTGCGTTTCTTGCGCACTTCCACCTGGATGGTGCGGGCCTTGCCCGTCGCATCGGCCTGCTTAATCTCGCTGGTGGACTTCTTGACCAGCGTGATCTTCTTGCGATCGGCCGAAGCCGTGCCGTGGCTGGCCTGCAGGTAAGCCAGCAGCTTTTGCTTGTCCGACTCGGTCAACGCGTCGGAGGGGGCAGCCTTGCCCACGCCCGCAGCCTTGAGCTGGTCGAGCAGGGTTTCAGGCGATTTTTTGAGTTCGGTTGCGAACTCGGCGACAGTGTTACTGGACATATGTGGTTCGTGCCTCCCTGACCTTTACTCTTGCCCCGCGAACCAGTGTTCGCGCGCCTTCATGATCAAGGCTTTGGCTTCCTCTTCAGACTGTCCGGTCAGGTCGGTCAGTTCATCAATGGCCAGATCGGCCAGGTCGTCACGTGTGTGCACACCGCCCTCGGCCAACTTG
>JAKOYD010000151.1 GCA_029780695.1 Pseudomonadota bacterium | reverse complement strand
GTCGATGAAGCCGGCCGGGCCGCACACATACAGCCGCTTGTCGGGGCTGGGGGCTGCCAGCACGGCGGCGGTGTCCAGCTTCTGCTCGGGGGCGCCTGCATCGAAGTGAAAGTGGGCATGCGGCGCAATCGCCGATGCGGCAATTTCGGCGGCAAACGCCGTGCGTTCGGCAGAGCGGGTGCAGTAGTGCAGCGCAAAGTCAGCGCCCGTGCGCGCGAGCCGGTCGGCCATGCACAGCAGCGGCGTCACACCAATGCCGCCCGCCAGCAGCAGCGTGCGCTGTGCAGGGTGCAGCGCAAAGTGGTTGCGCGGCGTGCTGATGGTGATCACGTCGCCCTCGTGCACGCTGTCGTGCATGGCGACCGAGCCGCCGCGCGAGGCCGGGTCGCGCAACACGGCGATGCGGTAGCGGTGCGACTCGTGCGAGGCATTGCACAGCGAGTATTGGCGCACCAGGCCACCGCTTTGGCCGCCCGGCAGGTGCACATCGATGTGCGAGCCCGCGCTGAACGGAGGCAGCGCCGCGCCGTCCAGCCGCGCCAGTTCATAGCTGGCAATGCCTTCGGCTTCGGTCTGCTTTTTGACGACGCGGACCTGCAGGGTCTCCTGCGCGGTCATGCGGCCACCGCCTGGGCTGCGGCCGGTGCGCGCTCGGCGGCCAGCAAGCGGTCCAGAATCTTGCGCGACTGCACGCCGCCCGCATCGATGTTGAGCATGAGCAGCTTGCGGTCGGGGTAGCGCAGCAGGTTCTCCTGCTGCAGTTCCAGCATGTGCTGGTCTTCGGCAAAGATCTTGCCCTGGCCTTCGCGGATCTGCGTGGTGAGCGACGGGTCTTGCGGCTTGAAGTTGCGCGCCATGCCCCAGAAGTAGTGGATCGACGTTTCGGTCTCGGGCGTGATGAAGTCCACCACGATGCTCGATGCCTTCTTGTCGGCCGGGGCGTTGTAGCCACCGTGGCCGGCCAGCGCCACGCCCACCTCGATCAGCACGTGGCTGGGGGGCGTGAAGTGGCAGATTTGCCAGCGGTCCACGGGCTGGTCGTCGGGCAGGCCGTTCATGCGCAGCGCCATCTTCCAGAACGGGGGGGCCTCGATGCCTTCCATGAAGCGGCTGGTGATCGCCTCGTCGCCCTCCACGCGGGTCTTGCAGGGCACTTCGTCGATTTCCTTCTGGCCGATGCTGGTGGAGTGCACATAGGTCTCGTGCGTCAGGTCCATCAGGTTGTCGATCATCAGGCGGTAGTCGCAGGCGATGTGGTACAGCCCGCCGCCGTAGGCCCACTCGGGGTTGTTGGCCCAGGGCAGGTGGTGGATGGTGGCGGGGTCGGCCTTGTCGGCATCGCCGGGCCACACCCAGATGAAGCCGTAGCGCTCCACCACCGGAAAGCTCTTCGCCTTGGGGAACCCTTGCACGCGCTGGCCGGGCATGGACACCGACTTGCCCGTGCATTCCACCCGCAGGCCGTGGTAGCCGCATTGCAGAGGGCCTTCGCACACCGTGCCCAGCGACAGCGGCGCGCCCCGGTGGGGGCAGAAGTCGTCCAGCGCGGCGACCTGATCGGGCGCGGGACGGTAGAACACGATCTTCTCGCCGCAGATGGTGCGGCCCAGAGGCTTGTCCGCGATCTCGTCGGGCGTGCAGGCTACGTACCAGGCGTTCTTGGGATACATGGTTGTCTCTCTCC
>JAKOYD010000179.1 GCA_029780695.1 Pseudomonadota bacterium | reverse complement strand
GCCCAGGGGCTGGGCGCGGCCTTGCTGGAAGAGTTCCGCTACAGCCCGGACGGCAGTTTCCAGAGCGGCACGCTGGCCGACTACCTGATGCCCACCACCTGCGAGACGCCCGATCCAGTGATCGTGCACCTGGAGACCCCCAGCCCCTTCACGCCCCTGGGCGCCAAGGGCCTCGGCGAAGGCAACAACATGAGCACACCGGTGTGCATCGCCAATGCGTTTGCCGATGCGCTGCGCCCCGTCCGCGACGTGGCGGATGTGCGCTTGCCGCTCACCCCCGACCGGGTGCTGGCCCATCTGCAGACCGAGGACCCACCTCCGCGCCATCCCGTGGCCAAGGCCCCGGCGCCGGCAGCGCTGCGCGATGGTTTGTCTCTGGCCGCGCAAGGCTCGGTGGACATCGCCGCACCGCCCGCCCGGGTGTTCGAGGTCTTGCTCGACCCCGTGGCGCTGGCCCGGGTCATTCCCGGCTGCCATGCGCTGCAATCCGACGGCCCCAACCGCTACCGGGCCGACGTGACGGTGGGCGTGGGCCTGATCAAGGCGCGCTACGAGGCCCGCATCACGCTCTCCGACATCGACGCCCCGCGCAGCCTGCGGCTCGCTGGCGTGGGCAGCTCAAGCCTGGGAACCGGTACCGGCGACGGCTCGGTGCGACTGGAGGAGACGGCGGGTGGCACCCGCCTGCACTACGACTACAGCGCCCAGGTGGGCGGCAAGGTGGCCATGGTCGGCAGCCGCATGCTTGAAAGCGCGGCCCGGCTCATCGTGGCGCAGCTCTTTGAATCGCTGGGGCGACAGGCCTCGGGTAGCGTTGCCGCGCGGGCGTCGTGGTGGCAGCGGCTTTTGCAACGCCTGGGGGTGCGCTCATGAAACCGGCCATGTTTGACTATGTGCGTGCCGACAGCGCCGAGCAGGCGGCCTCTTTGCTGCAGCGCCATGGCGAAGGTGCGCGCATTCTGGCGGGCGGGCAATCGCTCATGGCGGTGCTCAACATGCGGCTGGCCCAGCCGGCCTTGCTGATCGACATCTCGCGCAGCACAGAGCTGGCCGCCATCGTGGTGAAGCCCGATTCGGTGCGCGTGGGTGCGGCGGTCACCCAGGCCCAGTTGCAGGCCCACCCCGAGGTGCCGCCCCTGCTGGCGCTGGCCTTTCCCTTCATCTCCCACTTTCAGATCCGCAATCGCGGCACGGTGTGCGGCTCCATCGCGCACGCCGATCCCTCGGCCGAGTTGCCGCTGTGCCTGGTGGCGCTCAAGGGCACGGTGCATCTGCGCAGTGCGCGCGGCGCTCGCCAGGTGCCCGCGCACGACTTCTTCACTGGGCTGCTGAGCACCGCGCGTCGCGCAGACGAGCTGATCGAAGCCGTGAGCTTTCCGCGCCCGGTCCCGGGAGAGTCTTTCGGCTTCGCCGAGCACTCGCGCCGCCATGGCGACTTTGCGCTGTGCGCGGTGGCCGCCGTGATAAGCGCCCACGGGCTGCGCGTGGCGGTGGGCGGCCTGAGTGACCGGCCCCACGCCTGCGAACTGCCTTCGCTGTCGGGCGCCGCACTCGATGAGGAACTGAACGAACTCGCCTGGTCGCTGGACGTGCGGGACGACCCCCACACCAGTGCGGCCACGCGCCGCCATCTGCTGCGCCACCTGGCACGGCAGGCCATTCAGCAAGCACGGAGACAAACATGAGTCACCCGGTTCTCGGACGCGATGCCCTGCACACGGTCCACCTCACCCTCAACGGCCGCGAACGCCGTGGCCAGGCCCAGCCGCGTCTGCTGCTCAGCGATTTTCTGCGGCACGAACTCGGCGCGACGGGCACCCACGTCGGCTGTGAACACGGCGTCTGTGGCGCCTGCACCGTGCGCATCGACGGCGTGGCGGCACGCGCCTGTCTGACCTTGGCGGTGCAGGTTGACGGCCGTCGCGTGGACACCGTGGAGGCGCCGCAGGGGGAACACCCGCTGCTGGACGCCCTCAGGGCCGCTTTCAAGCGCCACCACGCCCTGCAATGCGGCTTCTGCACGGCTGGCATTCTCATGTCCAGCGCCGACTGGCTGCAGCGCCAGCAGGCCGCGGGCCAGCGGCCAGACGAGGCCGAGGTGCGCGACATGCTCAGCGGGCACCTGTGCCGCTGCACCGGCTACACGCCGATCGTGAACGCGGTGATGGAGGTGGCCTGTGCTTGATCTGGGACGCACTTTTCTGCAAAGCGTGGACCGCGCTGGCGGCGCCACAGCCCTGGTTGACGGCCCGCTGCGGCTGACCTGGACCGACTGGGCGCGTGCCATTGGTGGCGTTCAGCGCGGCCTGGCAACACTGGGTCTGCGCCGGGGCGATCACGTGCTGAGTGTGCTGCAGAACCGACACGAAGCCGCCACGCTGCACTGGGCCTGCCAGTTCGCGGGCCTGGTGATGACCCCGCTGAACTGGCGCGCCAAACCCGAGGAGATTGACCATGCGCTGCGCGACTCGGGCGCCCGCGTTCTGGTGTACGAGGCCGCGTCGCAGGAAGCGGTGAACGCCTCGACACTGGCCGCGTCGGTGGTGCGCCTGGTCGCTGGTGATCTGCTCGGGCCCGACCCGCAGTTCGGGCAGGTGTTCGCCGAGCCGGCCGACCCCACGCCCATGGCGCGCGCGGACGACCTCTCGCTCATGCTCTACACCTCGGGCACTACCGGCGCCCCGAAGGGTGTGCCGCGCCGCCAGCACGCCGAGCGCGTGGCCGCGCTGGCCCATGTGGCCCAGAACCGCTACGGCTACGGCGAGCGCACCCTGGGCGTGATGCCGCTGTACCACACCATGGGTGTGCGCTCTCTGCTGACGATGGCCTTGGTCGATGGCCGATTCGTCTGCATGCCTCGCTTCGAGGCCACGGCCGCCTTGCGGGCGATCGAGACCGAACGGGTGAGCCACCTCTACCTGGTGCCCACGCTGTACCACGACCTGCTTGCCCACCCCGATTTCAAGCGAACGGACACGCAGTCGGTGCGCAAGCTCGGTTTCGCTGGCGCCCCCATGCACGATGCGCTGCTGTTGCGCCTGCAGCAGGCTTTCCAGCCAGAGCTGTTCGTCAACCACTACGGCAGCAGCGAGATTTACACCTTCGCGATCAACCAGAACGCGGTGGGCAAACCCGGCTCGGCGGGACGGGCGGGCATCAACACCCGCCTGCGCGTGATCAAGCTGGACGCCAAGAGCCCGCAAGACATTGCCGCACCGCTGGAGGAGGGGCAGATCGTGGCCGACCTGCTCAGCGACGAGGCCTTCGAGGGGTACCACAACCGCCCGGACGCCAACGAGCGCAGCCTGCGCGACGGCTGGTACTTCACGGGTGACACCGGTTACCTGGACGCCGAGGGTGACCTGTTCGTGACCGGCCGTGTGGACGACATGATCATCAGCGGCGGCGAAAACATCTCGCCGGTTGACATCGAGTCGGTGCTCTCGCTGCATCCCTCGGTGGATGAGGTGGCGGTGGCCGGTCTCAGCGATGAGCGCTGGGGCCAGCGGGTCGTGGCCTTCGTGAAGCCGCGCGATGCCGTGGCCGCTGACGCACTGGATGCGCACTGCCGCGCCTCTGACCTCGTGAACTTCAAGCGCCCACGCGAGTACGTGTTCGTGCGCGAAATCCCCAAATCTCCCGTCGGCAAGGTGCTGCGCCGAAAGCTGGTGGCAGGCGAATTCGATGCCATGCCGGCGGCCTTGCCCTTGCCCCCTGTGCCACCGGCCTGAACCCTTTCCCTCAACCCCACTGCACTGAGACACCATGCAACTCAACGACCTGAAGCACCCCGCGCTCACCTTGAGCGCCACCCTCGATGGCTACCGCGTCGAGATCGACCCGGCCCGCCAGCGCGCCGACATCGTGCTGTGCCGCCCGCCCTTCAACGTCATCTCCATGACGCAGCGCGAGCAGCTTCGCATCACCTTCGAGGCGCTTGATGCCAACGACGATGTGCGGGTGATCGTGCTGCGCTCCGAAGGCGAGCACTTCTCCAGCGGAGGCAACATCGCCGGCTTCCTGGAGGCCTCGCCAGAGCATGTGAGCAAGCTCGCATGGAACGTGGCGGCCCCCGCCCGCTGCAGCAAGCCCGTGATCGCGGCCGGCCGGGGCTATTGCTTTGGCGTGGGCTTCGAGATCTCGCTGGCGTGCGACTTCCGCCTGGCCACGCCAACGACGCTGTATGCCCTGCCCGAGCAGAAGCTGGGCCAGATTCCCGGCTCAGGCGGATCGGCCCGCTTGCAGAAGATGGTGGGCATCACCCGCACCAAGGACATCGTGATGCGCAGCCGCCGCATCAGCGGTGCCCAGGCCTACGAATGGGGTGTGGCGACCGAGTGCGTGCCCGACAACGAACTGGAAGCCGCCACTGACGCCCTGGTGGACGAGCTTCGTGGCTTCTCGCCGCTGGCCCAGCGCACCGCCAAGAAGCTGCTCAACGATACCGAAGACTCGCCCCTGTCGATCGCCATCGAGCTGGAAGGGCACTGCTATTCGCGCTTGCGCAGCTCGAACGATTTCCGCGAAGGCGTGGAAGCGTTTCACGACAAGCGCCGTGCCCGCTTCAACGGCACCTGAT
>JAKOYD010000137.1 GCA_029780695.1 Pseudomonadota bacterium | reverse complement strand
CTGGAAGACCCGCGAGGCCGTCGAGCTTGCCACACTGACCTGGGTCTCCTGGTACAACAATCACCGCTTGATGGGACCACTGGGCTACATTCCGCCGGCCGAGGCTGAGGCAAACTACTACCGCCAACTCGCCGAGCAATCGACTGTGCCAGCCTGAGCACTTAAACCAACCAGCCTCCGCAATTCCCGGGGCGGTTCAGCGACGTGGCGGGCATCAAGTCGGTGGCGCGCAAGGACGGCGACGACTATCGTATAAGCGGCCAGAAGATGTGGATCACCAACAGCCTGCAGGCCGACTGGATGTGCATGCTGGTCAACACGGGCGAAGGCCCGGTGCACAAGAACAAGAGCCTGATCATGGTGCCGATGCGCGACGGCCCCAACGGCCAGCTGACCAAGGGCATCGAGATTGCCGGCAAGATCAAGAAGATCGGCATGAACGCCAGCGATACCGGCCTCATTTACTTTGACGAAGTGCGCGTGCCGCAGCGCTATCTCATCGGGCAGGAGGGCGCAGGCTTTGTCTACCAGATGCAGCAGTTTCAGGAAGAGCGGCTGTGGGGCGCGGCCAGCTCTATCGTGGCGTTTGACAACGCCATCGAATGGACGGTGGAATGGGCGCAGCAGCGCAAGATGTTTGGCGCCACGCTGGCCGATCAGCAGTGGGTGCAGTTCAAGCTGGCCGAGGTCAAGACCGAGGTGGAATGCCTGCGCTCGCTGATCTACCAGGCCTGCGAGAAATACGTGGCCGGGCAAGACGTGCTGGAAATGGCCAGCATGGCCAAGCTGAAAGCCGGTCGCCTGGGCCGCCTGGTGCCCGACACCTGCATGCAGTTCTGGGGCGGCATGGGCTACACGTGGGAAAACAAGGTGGCGCGCATGTACCGCGACAGCCGGCTGGCGGGCATCGCCGGTGGTGCCGACGAGGTGATGCTGGGCATCATCGCCAAGACGATGGGCATTGCGAAGCGGCCGGCGAGATGATGGCCCATGAACCGCTGACGCGCCTTGCCCCCAAAGGCACCCACGCCAGCGACTGGCGCAGGCCCGGCCACGGCGTTTTGGTGTGGCTTGCGCCGCAGCCCATGGATGTATTTCTCCCGCTCCCGCTCCCGCGCTCGGGAGAGGGTAGGGGTGAGGGCAAGCCGTGGCCCCAGTGCTGCTGACCCACCGCACCCCGCTCGGCACCGGCTGGACGGAGGTCTGGACGCTGAACGCCCCCGCCACGCGCAATGCGTTGACGGACGAAATGGTGGCCGCCTTGCGTGCCGCCTGCGAGCGCGCGCGCACCGACGCGGCGCTGCGCGTGATCGTGCTGCGTGGCGCGGGCGGGCATTTTTGTGCCGGTGGCAGCTTGGGCGGCTTCGCCAGCGCCATCGGCCAGCCGCATGGCGAGGGCGTCGATCCACTGATCGCCGTCAACCGCGATTTCGGTCGTCTGCTGCAAGCGCTGTGCGACTTGCCCCAGGTGCTGATCGCCGCCGTGCAGGGCGCGGCCATGGGCGGCGGCGTGGGGCTGGTGTGCTGCGCCGACCACGTGATCGCTTCGCCCGATGCGCAGTTCGCCACGCCCGAGGTCACGCTGGGCATCGTGCCGGCGCAGATCGCACCGTTTGTGGTGCGTCGACTGGGCGACGCCACCGCGCGTGCTTGGTTGTTGAGTGGGGCGCGCTGGAATGCGCAGCAGGCGCTGGCGGCGGGGTTGGTGAATGCGATTGCGGATGGGGCGGTGAATGTTTCCGACGCCACGTCCGCCGCGCACGGTCTTGCTCCCTCGCCCCTCTGGGAAGAGGGTAGGGGTGAGGGGTCAGCGGCGACGGTTGAGGCGCGGGCAGCCCCCACCCCAACCCTCCCCCAGCGGGGGAGGGAGCCGATGCGCCCTCACCCCCACCCTCTCTTGCCAGCGGCAGAGGGGGCAAAACCCGCGCGCACGCTGGACGCCGCCGACGATGCTCTGCATGCCGCCGTGCTTCAAAAACTGAAGCAGCTTTCGCACGCTGCACCTGCGGCGGTGGCTCAAACCAAGCAAATTCTGGCCGAACTGGCGACCCACCAGGCCTTGGATGCTGTGCTCGACGATGCCGCGCAGCGCTTTGCCCAGGCGCTGCGCGGGCCGGAAGCGGCACAGGGTCTGAAAGCTTTTGCCGCGCGACAGCCTGCGCCATGGGCACGGCCTACCAAGGACAACGGGACATGAAACGCATCCTGATTGCCAACCGCGGCGAAATCGCCCGCCGCATCATCGCCACCGCGCACCGCATGGGGATTGAAACGGTGACGGTGTATGCCGAGCCGGACGCCGAGGCGCTGCACGTGCGCGAGGCGACGACAGCCTTCGCACTGGGCGGCCGCACCTCGGCCGAAAGCTATCTGCGTGTGGATCGGCTGCTGGAAGCCGCCCGCGCCACCGGCGCCGACGCGGTGCACCCCGGCTATGGTTTTTTAAGCGAAGACGCCGCGTTCGCCCAAGCCGTGCAAGACGCAGGCTTCATCTGGGTCGGCCCGCCGCCTGCCGCCATCCGCGCGCTGGGCAGCAAGTCGGCCGCCAAGGCGTTGGCGGCGCGGCACGGCGTGCCTTGTCTGCCCGGCTATGCGGGCAATGACCAGAGCGAGGCGCGTTTTGTTGAAGAAGCGGCGCGCATCGGCTACCCCGTGATGGTCAAGGCCGTGGCGGGCGGTGGGGGGCGCGGCATGCGGCTGGTCACCGAGGCCGCGCAATTGCCAACGGCACTCGCCAGTGCGCGATCCGAGGCGCTGGCGGGCTTCGGCCATGGCGACCTGCTGATCGAACGCGCGTTGCTGAACCCGCGCCACGTCGAGGTGCAGGTGTTCGCCGACGCGCATGGCCACGTCATTCATTTGGGTGAGCGCGACTGCTCGGTGCAACGGCGGCACCAGAAGATCATCGAGGAAGCGCCCAGCCCCGCCGTCGATGCCGCGTTGCGCGAGCGCATGGGCGCCTGTGCGGTGGCGCTGGCACGCGCGGCGGGCTATGTCGGCGCGGGCACGGTGGAGTTTCTGCTGGAGGGAGATCAGTTCTTTCTCATGGAAATGAACACGCGCCTGCAAGTCGAGCATCCGGTGACCGAGGCGCTGACGGGCCTCGATCTGGTCGAGTGGCAAATCCGCGTTGCGCGAGGCGAGCGGCTGCCGCTGGCGCAAGACCAAGTGAGACTGAACGGCCACGCCATCGAAGTGCGTCTGTGCGCCGAAGACGAGCAGTTCCACCCACACACCGGCCGCGTGCGCCAGTTCGCGCCGCCGCCAGCCGCCGCCTTCACGGTGGCGCCGCTGCGTTTTGATCACGCACTGACTGCGGGCGCGGAAGTTTCGCCCTACTACGACGCCATGCTGGGCAAGCTGATCGTGCACGCCGACACGCGCGAGGCGGCCATTGACCAATTGATCGCCGCGCTGCGCCAGCTCGAAGTGCTGGGCCTGCCGACCAACCGCGCGTTTTTGATCGAATGCCTGCAGCACCCGCGGTTTGGTGCGGGCCAGGCACTGATCTCCTTTCTGGCGACCGATGCCGAAGGGCTGCGTGCCGAGCTGCACGCCCGCGAGCGCCTGCTGCATGAGCGCTTTGGCGCGGTGTCTGTGCTGGGCGACGCGGACTCGTCACTGCCTTGCCCCTATCCGGCGCCCCGCCGTCTGCGGCACCGCGGCGATGAGCGGGGCATCTCGGTTCAGGCGCTGGGCGGTGGCCAATGGCAGGTGCGGAGTGACGACGGCGAATGCTGCACGCTGCAACGGCAGTCATTGGCCGATGGCGCGGCCTGGGTCACCACCGGCGCCAGCGCGCGGCGCGTCGCGGCCGTGCTGGCGCCTGCCGCCGACGTACCGCACCGGTGGCACCTGCAGGCAGAGGGCATCGACTGGTGGTCGGAAGACAGGTCTTTTGTGCCGGTGGCGCAAGCTGGGACAGCGCAAGCAGCTACTGAATTGAGAGCGCCGTTCAATGGCAAGGTACTGAAGATTGCCGTGGCGCCGGGTCAGTCGCTGGTAGCGGGTGACACGGCGCTGGTCATCGAATCGATGAAGCTGCAGCACAGCCTGGCCCCGCGCACCGCGGGTGTGGTGGCCGAGGTGCTGGTCAGTGTGGGCCAGCAGGTTGCGCCCGGCCAGTTGCTGCTGCGCTTTGCCGCACCGACCGGTGCCGAGGCCGCCGCATGACCGCCGACGAGTTGCGCGAAGCGCGCAATGCGCTGTCTGCCACGGTGGAGCGCTTTGCCCGCAGCGAGATCGCGCCACACGTCACGGCGTGGGACGCGGCCGGCGAATTTCCGCGCGCGCTGTACCGCCGCGCGGCCGATCTGGGTCTGCTGGGCCTGGGCTACCCGGACGAATACGGTGGCACGCCCGCGCCGCACGCGCTGCGGCTGCCGATGTGGGTCAACCTGTGCCGGTACGGCGCCAGCGGCGGTGTGCTGGCCAGCCTGCTGTCGCACAACATCGGCCTGCCGCCGGTGCTGGCGCTGGGCAGCGAGGCCGTCAAGCGCGAAGTGATTCCACCCGTGCTGGCCGGTGAGCGCATCGCGGCGCTGGCCATCACCGAGCCCGGCGGCGGGTCGGACGTGGCCGCACTGCGCACCACGGCACGGCGCGACGCCGACGACTATGTGGTCGATGGCGAGAAGATTTTCATCACCTCGGGCATGCGCGCCGACTGGATCACGGTGGCGGTGCGGACCGGCGAATCGAAGGGTGCGGGCGGAATTTCGCTCCTCCTGGTGCCCGGCGACAGCCACGGCCTGAGCCGCACCCGACTCGACAAGATGGGCTGGCATTGTTCCGACACCGCGCACCTGCGCTTTGACGGCGTGCGCGTCCCGGCACGCTATCTGCTGGGCGAAGAGGGCGCGGGCTTCAAGGCCATCATGGGCAACTTCAACGGCGAGCGCTTCGGCATCGCTGCGGCCGCGCTGGGTTTTTCCATGGCCTGCTACGACGAGGCACTGGCCTGGGCGCAGCAGCGCCAGACTTTCGGCAGCCCGCTGGTCGGCCACCAGGTGGTGCGCCACAAGCTCATCGACATGCAGCAGCGCATCCGCTCGACGGCAGCGTGGCTGGAGCAGGTCGCCGCGCGCGCCGATGCCGGCGACACCGGCGCCGACTGGGTGGGCGAGGTGTGTGTGCTGAAGAACCACGCCACGCAAACCATGCAGTTCTGTGCCGACGCCGGCGTGCAGATTCTGGGCGGCATGGGCTACATGCGCGGCACGGTGTGCGAGCGCATCTACCGCGAAGTGAAGGTGTTGACGATTGGCGGCGGCACCGAGGAAATCATGAAAGATCTGGCCGCGCGGCAGTGGGGCGTTGCAGCGGAAACGCAAGCACGCTTGGACAGGTCGGCTCCGACCGCACACATCGCATCGGCCGGAGGGCGGTCTTCACGCTCTTAATGTAGGACCAAGCGCGTGCACCGCGCCCTGGCCGACGACCCAATTTCTTGGGTTCTTCTTTTCACGTGCTTCTCGAACCTTTTGCGTCCTTCGCGTGCGACCGCCTTTGCTGCCTGATTTTCATGCTATCGTGTTAATAGCTGTCTGAGCCAGTCAATGAGGCGGCGAGAGCGGCGCGGCTTGGGTGGGCGCGTTACTTGAGGTACTCGGACACGACCTTCCACTTGCCGTCTTGCAGTTGCGACATGCGCGACGAATCATTGCCCAGCCGCTTGGTCGGGCTGAAGGTCATTTCGGCGCTTCCGAAGATGTCGGATGGAATGGTCATGCTGTCCATGGACTTGATGAAGCTGTCGGTCGTCAGGTTGGGGCCGGCTTTCTGGGCGGCCCTGATGAACGCGTCGATCACGCCGTAGCCATAGACCGAGAACACCGTCGGGTCGTCGTTGAACTTGGTCTTGTACTTGTTGGCCCAGAAGCGGATCGGCTGCGAGGCTTCGTCGAGGTACGGGTTTTGCACCGTCATCATGGCGTACAGGCCGTCCATGGGTTTGCCGCCCAGCTTGTGGATGAGGTCGGTGTAGGCCGCGCTCGATCCCACGAAGGTGGGCGCAAAACCGGTCTTGCGTGATTCGCCGATGGTGCCAATGGTTTCGCGGATGATGGTGCCCAGCACCACGAAGTCGCAGCCAGCGGACTTCATGCGGGCTACCTGCGACGAGAAGTCGGTGGCGCCGCGCTTGAAGCTGGTCTTCTCGGCCATTTCGATACCGGCGGCCTTCAGGCCGGCTTCGGCGCCGCGCAGCACTTCCAGGCCGAATTCGTCGTCCTGGTAAATGGCGCAGGCCTTCTTGGCACCCTTCTCCTTGTAGAGCTTGGGCGCGCCCAGGCGCAACTGGTCGTAGTAGGTGGCGGCAAACGAATACTTGAGGCGGTGGTGCGGCTCGTACATCTCGCGCGCGGCCGTCACCGGGAAGAAGCTGATCACGTTCTTGTCGAACAGCACCGGGAACGTCGCCACGTTCTGCGCCGTGCCGATGTGGCCGACCATGGCGAAAATCTTGTCCTGGTTGACCAGCTTTTGTGCGGCCAGCACGGCGCGTTTGGGGTCGTAGCCCGAATCCTCGAACTTCAGGTTGATCTTGCGGCCGTTCACGCCGCCCTGCTCGTTGATCTCGTCCACGCGCAGTTGCATGCCCATGCGCAACTGTTTGCCGAAGCCGGCCAGCGGGCCGGACAAGTCCTGGATCGAGCCGAGCGTGATCTGGTCCTTACTGATGCCCTGGGATTGCGCCCAGGCCAGGCCAGGCAACAGCAGCGCGGCAGCGGCGAACTTGGCGATCGAATGCAACTTCATGAAAACGTTCTCCTTGGAACCAACAGGACGGGGATTGGGATTCAGGGCTTGATGTAGTCGGAAATCGGCTTCCAGCGGCCGTCCTGGATCTGCGACAGACGCGAGGTGGCGTTGCCCAGCCGCTTGGTGGCCGAGAACGACAGCGCCGGGCCACCGAACATGTCGGGCTGGGTGCTCAGGCCGTCCATCGCCTTGATGAAGGAATCGGTCGTCAGGTGGGGGCCGGTCTTCTGCGCGCCCTGGATGAACAGGTCCATGATCATGTAGCCATAGGCCGCGAAGATGCCCGGGTCTTCATTGAACTTGGTCTTGTACTTGGTGGCCCAGAAACGCAGCGTCTGCGTGGCATCGTCCAGGTACGGCGTTTGCGCCGTCATGGTGGCGTACAACCCGTCCATGGCCTTGCCGCCCAGCTTGTGGATCAGGTCGGTGTACGCGGCGACGGAACCGAAGAACACCGGATTGAAGCCGGTCTTGCGCGCCTCGGCGATGGTGCCGATGGTTTCACGGATGACGGTGCCCAGCACCACCAGGTCGCACCCGGCCGCCTTCATGCGCGCGACCTGCGACGAGAAGTCGGTGGCGCCACGCTTGAAGCTGGTTTTCTCGACCAACGCGCTGCCCATGTCCTTCATGGCGGCTTCGGCGCCGCGCAGTACCTCCAGGCCGAACTCGTCGTCCTGGTAGATGGCGCACACCTTCTTGGCGTTCTTTTCCTTGACCATGCGCGGCAGCACGGTGTGCATCTGGTCGTAATAGGTGCTGAGCATGGCGTACTTGAGCCGGTGCGTGGGCTCGTACATCTCGCGCGCGGCGGTCAGCGGCATGAAGTTGATGACGTTCTTGTCGAACTGCACCGGAAACGACGCCACGTTGCCCGCGGTGCCGATGTGGCCGGCCATGAGGAAAATCTTGTCCTGGTTGACCAGCTTCTGCGCCGCCAGCACGGCGCGCTTGGGGTCGTAGCCCGAATCCTCGACCTTCAGCACCAGCTTGCGCCCGTGCACGCCGCCTTGCTCGTTGATCTCGTCGATGCGCAGTTGCATGCCGTTGCGCGCGGCCTTGCCATAGCCGGCCAGTGGGCCGGACAAGTCCTGGATGGTGCCCAAGGTGATCTCGGACTTGCTCACGCCCTGATTCGCCCAGGCGGGGAGCGACGCCAGCAGCAGGCCGGCGAGTACGCCGAAAGAAAAACGAAGTTTCATGAACATGCCCTGCCTTTTCTTGGGTTGGTCGATGTTGGACGCAAATTGTGGTTGGCGGGTTCGGCTTTGAAACCCTGTGATAACCCTGACAACTCCCCGGAAATCAATTGCGGTACATCGCCTCGATCTGCCGCGCGTACTTGGTCTGCACCAGCTGGCGCTTGAGCTTCATCGTCGGCGTCAGTTCTTCGTCTTCCGCCGTCAGTTGCGTGTCGAGCAGGAAGAACTTCTTGATCTGTTCCACGCGGGCGAACTTCTTGTTCACCTCGTCGATCACGCCCTGGATCAGCGCCTGCACCTCAGGCGCGCGCGTCAGGCTGGCGTAGTTCGAGAAGGGCACGTCGTGGTCCTGCGCGTACTTTTCGACGTTTTCCTGGTCGATCATGATGATGACCGTCAGGTAGGGCAGCTTGTCGCCGATGACCACCGCATCGGTGATGTAGGGGCTGAACTTGAGCTCGTTTTCCAGCTCGCTCGGCGTCACGTTCTTGCCGCCCGCCGTGATGATGATGTCCTTCATCCGGTCGGTGATGCGGTAGAAGCCGTCCGCATCCACCGTGCCCACGTCGCCCGTGCGCAGCCAACCGTCGGCGGTGAAGGTTTCGGCGGTTTTTTCGGGCAGGTTCAGGTAGCCGGCGAACACGTTCGGGCCCTTCACCTGGATTTCGCCCGTCTCGGGGTCAAGCCGCACCTGGTTGAAATCGGCCGCCGGGCCAATGCTGCCGGGCTTGATGCGGTCCGCCGGCACGCCGGTGGAGGCGCCGCAGGTTTCCGTCATGCCCCACACCTCAAGCATGGGCAGGCCCAGTGCCAGGTACCACTTGACCAGCTCGGGCGAAATGGGCGCCGCGCCCGTCACCAGAAAGCGTGCGCGGTGAATGCCGATCATCTTGCGCACGTTGTTCAGCGCCAGCCAGCGCGCCACGGTGAACTTGGCCTTCAGACTGGCCGGCACCGGCTGCCCCGCCAGCACGCGCTCGGCAATCTGCTGGCCCACGCCAATGCCCCAGGCGTACACCGCCTGCTGCAGGCGCGTGCCTTCCTTCAGCGCAATGGCGACGCCGGAATAGAACTTTTCCCACACACGTGGCACGGCCGTGAACACGGTGGGCGCGATCTCGCGCACGTTCTCGGGCACCGTATCGGGGTTCTCGACGAAGTTGAGCTTGGCGCCGGTGTAGAGCGAAAAATACTCGCCCCCCATGCGCTCGGCAATGTGGCACAGCGGCAGAAAGCACATGCACTCGTCGGCTTCGGTGCGCGAAATCAACGTGTTGTAGCCACGCACGGTGTAGGTCAGCCCCGCGTGCGTGTGCATGGCGCCCTTGGGCTTGCCCGTGGTGCCGGAGGTGTAAACGAGGATCGCCAGGTCTTCGGGCTTCACGGCTGCCGAGCGGCGCTGCAGCTCATCCGGATGCGCTGCGTTGTACTGGCGCCCCAGCTCGCGCAGCGCATCCAGGCTGATGACGTCGGCCTCTTTCAGGTCGCGCAGGCCCTCCATGTCGAAGACGACGATCTTGCGCAGCAGCGGCAACTGATCGCGCACTTCAAGCGCTTTATCGAGTTGCTCGTCGTCCTCGACGAACAGCACGCTGGTGCGCGAGTCCTCGCACAGGTACTGCACCTGCGCCGGTGCGTCGGTGGGGTAGATGCCGTTCGAGACACCGCCGCACGCCAGCACCGCCAGGTCGGCCAGCACCCATTCCAGGACAGTGTTGGACAGGATGGACGACGTGTCGCCCGGCGCAAAGCCCAGGCTCATCAGGCCGCCGGCGATTTCGCGCACCGCGTCGGCCACCTGATTCCACGTCCAGCTGCGCCAGATGCCGAAGTGCTTCTCGCGCAGCCACACGTTGGGGCCGCGCTGCGCCACCGCGTTCCAGAACATGGCTGGAACGGTGTCGCCGTCGAGCACGCTGGCCGGCTGCGGCTGGATGTGTGAAAGATCCCAAAGATTGCTCATGCCTTATCTCCAGGTTTTCTTCTTCTTCCAGCGGCGCTCGCCGCGCACCCCAGTTTCGGCCATGCCCAGGTAGAACTCCTTGATGTCTTCCTTTTCGCGCAGCCGCTCGCAGGTGTCTTCCATCACGATGCGGCCGTTTTCCAGCACGTAGCCGTAGTCGGCGGCGTTGAGCGCCATGTTGGCGTTCTGCTCCACCAGCAAAATCGTGGTGCCGCGCTCGCGGTTGATGCGCACCACGATTTCGAAGATTTCCTTCGTCAACTTCGGCGACAGCCCCAGGCTGGGCTCGTCCAGCAGGATCAGGTCCGGGTTGGCCATCAGCGCCCGGCTGATGGCCAGCATCTGCTGCTGGCCGCCGGAGAGCAGGCCGGCGTCCTGCGCCGCACGTTCTTTCAGGATGGGGAAGTAGCCGAACACCTGCTCCATGTCGCGCGCCACGCCGTCGCGGTCCTGGCGGGTATAGGCGCCCATCACCAGGTTGTCGCGCACCGACAGCAGCGGAAACACCTCGCGTCCCTCGGGTACGTGGCTCAATCCCTGCTGCACGATGAAGGCCGGGTCGCGCGCCGTGATGTCGGCGCCCTTGAACTCGACCGAGCCCTTGCGCGGATCGATGATGCCGGAGATGGTCTTGAGGATGGTGCTCTTGCCCGCGCCGTTGCTGCCCAGAACGGTGGCGATCTGCCCGCGCTCCACCTGCAGGCTGACGCCGCGGATCGCCTTGATGGGGCCGTAGGCGCTTTCCACGTTGAGCAGCTTCAACATGGGTTGTTCCGTTGCTGTATCGGCGCCGACAGCTGCAGAAATCATAGCTTCCGTCATGCTGCCGTCCTCCGCAGCGAGGCGACGTCGTCGATGGAGCCGAGGTAGGCCTCGATCACCGCCGCATCGCTCTGCACCTCGCGCGGCGTGCCGGTGGCCAGCACCTGGCCCTGGTTCATGGCCACCACGCGGTCGGACACGCGCGAGACCAGCGTCATGTCGTGCTCCACCATCAGCACCGTCACGCCCAGCTCGTGCACGATGTCCTGGATCCAGAACGCCATGTCGCCCGTTTCTTCCACGTTGAGGCCCGACGAGGGCTCATCCAGCAGCAGCAACTGCGGCTCGGCGCACAGGGCGCGCGCCAGCTCCACCACCTTGCGCACGCCATAGGGCAAGCCGGCCACCATCGAGTCGCGGTAGTGCTGCAAATCGAGCAGGTCGATCACGCGCTCGACCCGCTCGCGCGCCTGCAACTCGGCCTCGCGCGTGGCGGGGGTGAAGAACAGCTCGCTCCAGAACCCGGTCTGGCGGTGCGTGTGGCGACCGATCAGCAGGTTGTGCAGCACGGTGGCGTGCTCGAACAGTTCGATGTTCTGAAAGGTGCGCGCAATCCCCAGGCCCGCGACGCGGTGCGGCGGCTGGTCGGTGAGCTTGACGGTGCCATGGGGACCGGCGTAGTCAATCTCGCCGCTGGTGGGCGTGTAGATGCGGCTGATCAGGTTGAACACCGTCGTCTTGCCGGCGCCGTTGGGGCCGATCAGCGTGAACACCTCGCCGCGCCGCACGTCAAAGCTGACGTCGTTGACCGCCAGCACGCCGCCAAAGCGCACGCTGAGGTTGCGGGCGGAGAGAAGAATATCGCCCGTCATGCCGCCACTCCACCAAAAAACCCATAGCGGGAAGAGGCCGCGGAGCAGGCTGTGCCAGCGACCGCCGTGGCCGGACCTGTGCCCGCTACCAGCGGTGTCCCCCTTTGGGGCGAGGGCGCGAAGCGACTCAGGGGGGTCATTTCAGTCTGTCCGATTTCTGGAAGGACTTCTGCCGCTTGAACATGCCCTTGCGGTAGAACGGGAACAGCTGAAGCCAGGTGCGAATCTTCAGCCAGCGGCCGTACAGGCCCAACGGCTCGAACAGCACGAACAGGATTAGCACCGCGCCGTAGACCACCGCCTGCAGGCCGGGCGCCTGGCCGATGGCGGCGGGCAGGTAGTCCTTGACGATGGCGATGATCTGCGGCATGGCGATGAGAAAGATCGCCCCCAGGAAGGCGCCGTGCACCGACCCCAGGCCGCCGATGACCACCAGCAACAGCAGGTCGATCGACTGGATGATGCTGAACTGGTCGGGCGAGAGGAACTGCAGCTTGTGCGCATACAGCGCGCCCCCCAGCCCCGCCAGTGCCGCCGACAGCGCGAACGACAGCGTCTTGTAGCGCGCCAGGTGAATGCCCATGCTTTGCGCGGAGATCTCGGAATCGCGGATCGCCACGAAGGCGCGGCCGGTGGACGAGCGCAGCAGGTTGAGCACGCCCAGCGTCACCAGCACCGCGGTGACCAGACAGACGAAATAGAAGCCTTCGCTGGAATCGACCTTCCAGCCAAAAATTTCGGGCGCCTTGACGTGCATGCCCGCGTTGCCGCCCGTCAGCTTTTCCCATCGCGCGAAGACTTCCTCGACGATGAAGCCGAAAGCCAGTGTGGCGATGCCCAGGTAGATGCCCTTCAGCCGCAGCGCCGGCAGCCCCACCACGATGCCGACCGACGCCGCCAGCCCGGCTGCGCACAGCATGGCGATGGGAAACGGCAAGCCCAGGTTGGTCAATACGCCCTGCGTGTAGGCACCCACGCCCAGAAAGGCCGCGTGCCCCATCGAGAACTGGCCGGTAAAGCCCGCCAGCAGCATCAGCCCCAGACCGACGATGCCGTAGATCAGCACGAAGGTCAGTTGCGCCAGCCAATACTCGGGAACGATCCATGGCGCGGCCAGCAACAGCGCCAGCAGCGCGGTGTACCAGAACACCTGACCGCCGTGCTTGGCCAGGCGGATGTCCTGGTCGTAATCGGTCTTGAAGATGAATCGCATCGTTCAGACCTTCTTGCGCAATTTCTCGCCAAACAGGCCGTTCGGCTTGACCATCAGCATGATCAGCACCACCACGTAAGCGGCAATGTCCTTGAAACCTTCAGGCAGGTAAAAGCCCGACAGCGATTCGACAATGCCGATGATCAGCCCGCCCACGATGGCGCCCGGCAAGCTGCCAAAGCCGCCCACCACCGCGGCGGGAAAGGCCTTCAACCCGATGAAGCCCATGTTGGCGTGCACGAAGGTAATGGGCGCCAGCAACAGCCCGGCAATCGCCGCCACCGCCGCCGCCAGTCCCCACACCAGGCCGTTCAGCCGCTTGACCGGGATGCCCATGTAGTACGCCGCCAGTTGGTTCTGCGACGACGCCTGCATGGCGATGCCCAGCTTGCTGTACTTGAACATGGCGTACAGGCCCAGGCACAGCAGCGCAGTGACGGCGATGATCACCACCTGCTCGGCGCTCAGCACCAGCCCGCCCACGTTCCACGCCACGTCCTTGTAGGGCACGGGCAGGGTGTGCGTCTCGGTACCGATGCCGGGAATCATGGTGATCAGCCCGCGCCCCACATAGCCCAGGCCAATGGTCAGCATCACGATGGAAAACGCCGGCTGGCCGAGGATGGGGCGGATCACCACGCGCTCGGTCACCACGCCCATCAGCGCCATGGCGGCAATACTGGCGATCACCGTCAGCCAGAACGGGAACCCCAGCATCGTCAGCCCCGCCAGACCGCAGAACGCGCCCAGCATCATCAGCTCGCCCTGGGCGAAGCTGACGGTTTCGGTGGCCTTGTAGATCAGCACGAAGCCCAGCGCGATCAGGCCGTAAATGCAGCCCTGCGCAATGCCGCTGATCACCAACTGCAGAAACTGCATTTGACTCCTGTGGTTTCAGTCCTCGGAATTCGGCGCAACTGTAGTGGCCGCAAGCCCGCAGTCAGCTAGTGCAAACCCTGTGACAAGTCGCCAACGCGTCTTATTGTGTTCAATTTTCACCAAGCAAACACTTGGTGAAAATCCTATACTGGTGTGGGTGAGCGCAGGCTCGACCTGGAGGGGAACCGGTCATGGACGAAAAGACAGTGCGGGTGGACAAAGACGGCCCCGTCACCGTGGTCACGTTGGATCGGCCCGACGTGCGCAACGCGGTCGATGCGTCCACGGCACAGGCGCTGCATGCCGCCTTCTTGGCGTTCGAGCACGACGCCGACGCGCGGGTGGCGGTCTTCCACGGGGCGCACGGTCACTTCTGCGCCGGGTGGGACCTGAAATCCGGCGCCCGCATGGCCGGCGAAGCGGATCGCCACGTGCGCCAGCTGCTGGCCGACCTGGACTACCCACCGCAAGCGCCCGAGCCGCGCGGCCCCATGGGCCCGTCGCGCCTGCTGCTCACCAAGCCGGTGATTGCCGCCGTCAGCGGCGCGGCCGTGGCCGGCGGCATGGAACTGGCGCTGTGGTGCGACCTGCGGGTGATGGAGGCAGACGCCTACTTCGGTGTCTATTGCCGCCGCTTCGGCGTGCCGCTGATCGACGGCGGCACCGTCCGCCTGCCGCGCCTCATCGGCCAGAGCCGCGCGTTGGACCTGATCCTGACCGGGCGCCGCGTCGATGCCGACGAGGCGCTGGCCATGGGCCTGGCCAACCGCGTTGTGCCCAATGGCGACGCGCGCCCGGCCGCCGTCGCCCTGGCGCACCAGATCGCCAGCTTTCCGCAGGCGACGATGCGCGCCGACCGCATGAGTGCCCTCACCCAGTGGGACTGGCCGCTGGCCGAAGCCATGCAGCACGAATGGGCGCAGGGCCGTGAATGCCTGGCCGATGCGCTGGCGGGGGCGGCGCGCTTTGCCGGTGGGGAAGGGCGCCACGGCGCAGAACTCGGCCGCGATCCATCGGATGCTGCGTCACGCGCGTGAGTGCGCGCCACGGAGCGGAGGCGATGCCGGACGACGAAGCGTCGGCGCCTGCGTTGGCTGTGGGCCGAGGCTTGGTGGACACCATTCGGCGTGGGGCACAATCCGTCAATCCACACTGACAAACTGCAGTCACTCCTGCACCACAGATTCTCCGCTTGCCTTCATGAGTCCGCGCCCGCCCCAACTCCGCCAACTGCTGATGGCCCGTTTCGACTGGATGGAAGCGCGGGTCATGGAAAACGCGGTGCGCGAGGGGTACGGTGGCGTGACCACGGCGATGAACCGCATGTTCGCGCACCTGCACGGCAAGCCGATGGGGTTGTCTGAACTGGCGCGGGTGCTGTCCGTTTCGCGCCAGGCGGTGCACCAACTGGCCAATGACGCGGCGGCCATGGGGCTGGTGGAGTTCGTGCCCTCAGAGCGCGACGGTCGCGTCAAGCTTCTGCGCTTCACCGAGAAGGGGTGGGTCATGGTGGAGCAGGCCCTGCGTGCGTTTGAGCGCATCGAGCAGGAACTGGTCGAGACGCTGGGCCCCGAAGACGTGGCGGCGCTGCGGCGCATCCTGTCCAGGCCCTGGTCGGCCGACGAGCGGGCCTGATCGCAAGGGAAAACCCCAGCGAAAAATTCGTCAATCTCAATTGACGAATTAAGCGAAGCTTCGAACAATCCGTTTTTGCCACCCCGGCTTGTCGTAATCGCGCGCATGGCCGCAAGGGCGTCGGAGGTCTGTCCATGTCATCGTCATTCGAGGTGCTGCGGCGCGAGCGCGCGGTGCGGCCGGTGCCGCGCACCATGATGGATGCGCCCCTGCGTGTGACCGACGTGATGCGCCGTGCCGAGCTGCTGTTCGCCGATGTGGAGGTGGTGAGCCGCCATGGCCCCGGGGACGTGCGGCGCTCCAACTATCGCGCAGTCGCGCGTGAAGCGCTGGCGTTGGCGGGTGCGCTGAAAGGTTTGGGCATCGCACCGGGCCAGCGCGTGGCAACCCTCATGTGGAACCATGCCGCCCATCTGGCGGCGTACTACGCCGTTCCGGCGATCGGCGCGGTGCTGCATCCGCTCAACCCACGTTTGATCGCGGAGGAACTGGCGTACATCGTCGCTGACGCTGGCGATGTCGCGCTGCTGGTCGACGATGACCTGCTGCCGCTGTGGCGGCAGGTGGCCGAGCATGTCAGTCTCGATCACGTGATCGTTCATCCGCTCGGTGCGCCTGTGCCAGCCGCCGAATCTGCGCCGGCGCATGGCCATCGCCTGTGGGCCGACACACTCGCGGCCGCCACGCCGCTGCCCGGCTGGCCCGAGGATGCGTTCGACGAACGCGATCCCGTGTCTATCTGCTACACCTCGGGCACCACAGGGCGGCCGAAGGGCGTGGTGTATTCGCACCGGTCGATCCTGCTGCACGGGCTGGGTGCGGCAACGCCCGACGCGCTCAACCTGTCGGGCCGCGATACCGTGATGGCGCTGGCGCCGATGTTCCACGCCAACGCCTGGTCGATGCCGCACACCTCGGCCATGCTGGGGCAGAAGCAGGTGTTCACCGGGCCGCGCACCAGTCCGGCCGAGATCATGGATCTGTTTGTCGGCGAGCAGGCCAATGTGTCGCTCGGCGTGCCGACCTTCTGGAGCGATGTGCTGAACGTGATCGACCAGCACCCCGGCCGCTGGACGTTTCCGGCCGGCACGCGCATCTATTGCGGCGGTTCCGCTCCGCCACCGGAGATGTTTCGTCGCTTCGACCGGCTCGGCGTGCACCTGCAGACCGGCTGGGGCATGACCGAAACCTCGCCCATGGGCAGCCAGACCTGGGTGCGGCCGGAATACCGCGGTCTGACCGGCGAGGCGCTGATTGCCCTGCGCGTGTCCAACGGGCTGCCGCTGCCCTTCATCGAGATGCGCCACGTCGACGAGGCAGGCGCGGTGCAGCCACGCGACGGCGTGGCCATGGGTGAGTTGCAGGTCCGCGGGCCCTGGGTGATCGGCGCCTACATCGGCCACCCGCAACCCATTTCCGCCACCACCGCGGACGGCTGGATGAAGACGGGCGACATCGTGGTTTTTCAGCCCGATGGCTACATGCGCCTGGTGGATCGCCTGAAAGACCTGGTCAAGTCCGGCGGCGAGTGGATCAGCTCGGTGGACATGGAAAAAGCCCTGTGCGACCACCCCGCCGTGGCCGAGGCAGCGGTCATCGCCGTGCCCGACGAGCGCTGGAGCGAGCGGCCACTGGCGCTGATCATGCTCAAGCCCGGCCATGCCCACGTCAGCGCTGCCGACATTCAGGATCACCTGCGCCCGCGCTTTGCCAAATGGATGGTGCCCGATCACATCGAGTTTGTGACCGAACTGCCCCGCACGTCGGTCGGCAAGCTGAACAAGCTTGCGCTTCGGCGCCAGTACGCCGATGCCGCCCGCTGAGCGCGGCGATGGCCCCCTTCACTTCCCACAACCTGGAGACCAGACCATGCACCGCCACATCCCCCGCCGCCGCTTCTGCAGCCTGCTTGCACTTGCTGCGATGGGCGCCACCGGCTCAGCCACCGCCGCGCCGCTGGAGCAGGCCCGCATCCTATGCGGCTTCCCGGCGGGCAGCACCATCGACGTGGTGGCACGCCGCGTGGCCGACAAGCTGGCGGCTGCAGGCTATGCCAGGTCGGTGGTGGTGGATAACCGCACCGGCGCCGGAGGGCAGCTGGCCGTGAGCGCCACCAAGGGCCAGCCGGCCGACGGCAGTGTGATTCTGATTACACCCATGTCGATCCTGGGCATCTACCCCCACACCTACAAAAAGCTGCCGTACGACGCGGCGACCGACCTGACCCCGGTGTCCAACGGCACCAGCTTCGACTACGGCTTCGCCGTGGGCCCCGCCGTGCCGGACAGCGTCAAGACCATTCCCGAGTTCATGGCCTGGGCCAAGGCCAACCCTGCCAAGGCCAGCGTCGGCTCGCCGGCACCGGGGTCGACGCTGCACTTCTCCGCGTTGATGCTCGGCCGAAGCTCGAGCGTCGAACTGACGCACATCGGCTTTCGCGGATCGCAGGCCGGTATCCAGGATCTGCTGGGCGGCCAGTTGCCGGCCATGTCCAGTCCGCTGGGCGAATTTCTGCGCCACGCGCCGGGGGGCAAGCTGCGCATCCTGGGGACCTCGGGCGCCAAGCGCAGCCGTTTTACGCCCAACGTGCCCACCTACGCCGAGCAGGGCTACAAGGACATGACCTACAGCGAGTGGTATGGCTTCTTCGTGCCGGCCAAAGCCAGTGGTGACACCGTCAACCGCCTGAATGCCGCGTTGCGCGAGGCCCTCAAGGCCGCCGATGTGGTTGAGGCCCTGTACGGTTTTGGGCTGGAGCCCAATGCCAGCTCGCCGACGGAACTGGGCGCCACGTTGAAGGCAGACACCGATCGTTGGGCGCCCGTCGTCAAGGCCATCGGCTTCACCGCGGACTGAAGCACCACGCAGGCCCGGCTGTCTCAGGCCGGACATCGCGCGAGCATTTTCACCAAGCAACCACTTGGTGAAAAATCTATACTGGCGCACAGCGGCGCCCGTGCGCTGTCGCGCCACGACCAAGGAGTGATTCGATGACCGAAGCCTACGTTTTCGACGCCGTGCGCACGCCGCGCGGCAAGGGCAAGAAGGACGGCAGCCTGCACGAGGTCAAGCCCGTTGATTTGCTGGCCGGCACGCTGAACGCCTTGAGGACGCGCCAAGATTTCGATACCGCCAGTGTCGATGACGTGGTGATGGGCGTGGTCTCGCCGATTGGCGAACAGGGTTCCGTCATCGCCAAGGTCGCGGCGCTGAAGGCCGGGTGGGACTGGCAGTGCGCGGGCGTGCAGTTGAATCGCTTCTGCGCCTCGGGTCTGGAAGCGGTGAACATGGCGGCGCAGAAAGTGCGCAGCGGTTGGGAAGACCTGGTGGTGGCCGGTGGCGTGGAAAGCATGAGCCGCGTGCCCATCGGCTCGGACGGCGGCGCGTGGGCGCAAGACCCGGCCACCAACAGCGCCACCGACTTCGTGCCGCAGGGCGTGGGCGCCGATTTGATCGCCACGCTGGAGGGCTTTTCGCGCGAGGACGTGGACCGCTTTGCCGTCACCTCGCAGCAACGCGCGGCGGCCGCGCGCGAGGCTGGGTATTTCAAAGGCTCGGTGGTGCCGGTCACCGACTTCCTTGGCCAGATCATCCTGGACGAAGACGAGTTCATCAAGCCGCGCACCACGGTGGAAGCGCTGGCGGGGCTGAAGCCCTCGTTCGAGCAACTTGGGGCGATGGGTTTCGATGCGGTGGCCATCGGCCGCTACCCGCAAGTGGAACGCATCGTGCACGTGCACCACGCCGGCAATTCGTCCGGCATCGTGGATGGCGCGGCGGCGGTGCTGATTGGCAACGAGGCGGCCATCAAGACACACGGCTTCAAGCCGCGCGCGCGCATCGTGGCCACGGCGCTCTCCGGCGCCGACCCGACCATCATGCTCACCGGCCCCATGCCTGCCACGCGCAAGGCGCTGGCCAAGGCGGGGCTGAGGATCGAGGACATCGATTTGTTCGAGGTGAACGAAGCCTTCGCCGCCGTGCCGATGAAATTCATGAAGGAATTCGGCGTGCCGCACGAGAAGGTCAACGTCAACGGCGGGGCGATTGCCATGGGCCACCCGCTGGGCGCCACGGGCGCGATGATTCTGGGCACGCTGATCGATGAACTGCACCGGCGCAACTTGCGCTATGGCCTCGCCACACTGTGCGTGGGCGGGGGTATGGGCATTGCCACCATCGTTGAGCGGGTTTGAAAGAAATCGGCCTCCAGCGCTTGATTGGCAAGCGGCAGCAGCTATCAAATTCATAGAATCATGAAACTCGAAACTTTGCGCTACGACCTGGCCGATGGCATTGCCACCATCACGTTCGACGAGGAAGGCTCGCCCGTCAACACGATGTGCGTGCAGTGGCAGGCCGACCTGCAAACGGCGACGGACCAAGTGGTGAAGGACAAGGAGGCCGTTCGCGGCATCGTGCTCGCGTCGGCCAAGAAGACCTTCTTCGCCGGCGCCGACCTGAAGGGCGTGATGCGCATGACGCAGGCCGACGCGCCCAAGGTGTTTGCCGAGATCGAGCGCATCAAGAAGAACTTCCGCACGCTGGAAACATTGGGCAAACCGGTGGTGAGCTGTCTCAACGGCTCGGCGCTGGGTGGCGGCTGGGAACTGGCGCTGGTCGGCCACCACCGCATTGCCGTCAACGACCCGAAGGTCCAGTTCGGCCTGCCCGAAGTGACGATCGGTCTGCTGCCGGGCGGCGGCGGCGTGACCAAGATGACGCGCCTGCTCGGCCTGATGGGCGCGCAGCCTTATGTGCTGGAAAGCAAGCTGTTCGGCCCCGCCGAGGCGCAGCAGATGGGAGTCGTGCATGAACTGGTCGCCAGCGCTGACGAGCTGATTCCGTGCGCCAAGGCGTGGATCGAATCGGTGCAGGGCAACGCCGAAGCCGCCACGCAGCCCTGGGACCGCAAGGATTACAAGATGCCCGGCGGCACGCCGAGCAACCCCAAGATCGCCGGCGGCCTGGTGGTGGCGCCCGCCATGCTGAAGCAGAAAACGCGCGGCCTCTATCCCGCGCCGCACGCCACGCTGGCAGCGATGGTGGAAGGTGCGCAGGTTGACTTCGACACGGCGATGCGCATCGAAAGCCGCTACCTGGCCAGCCTGATGACCAGCCCGGTGGCGAAGAACATGATCAACACGTTCTTCTTCAACCTGAACGCGATCAAGAGTGGGCAGTCGCGGCCACGCGATGTGCCGAAGTACAAGCCGCAGAAGGTCGGCATCCTTGGCGCCGGGATGATGGGCGCCGGCATCGCCTACGCACAGGCCAGTCGCGGTATTGCCACGGTGCTCAAGGACGTATTGCTCGAAAAAGCGGAGCAAGGCAAGGCCTACAGCCAGAAGATCACGCAGCCCCGCGTCGACAAGGGGCGCTTGAACCCGCATGATCAGACCGCGCTGCTGGGCCGCATCACGCCCACCGCCAACGCGGCCGATCTGAAAGGGTGCGAGCTGATCATTGAGGCCGTGTTCGAGAACCGCGACCTGAAGGCGCAGGTGACGAAAGAGGCTGAAGGCATGCTGGCCGAAGGTGGCTTCTTTGCCAGCAACACCAGCACGCTGCCCATCAGCGGGCTGGCGCAGGCATCCGCCAAACCCGAGAAATTCGTCGGCATCCACTTCTTCAGCCCCGTCGACAAGATGAAGCTGGTCGAGATCATTCGCGGCCAGCAGACCGACGATGAAACCGTGGCCCGCGCCTTCGACTACGTGCTGGCGCTGGGCAAGCTGCCTATCGTCGTCAACGACGCGCGTGGCTTCTATACCAGCCGCACCTTCGGCACTTACGTGATGGAAGGCGCGGCGATGCTGGGCGAGGGCATTCCCGCCGCCGTGATCGAGAACGTCGCCGTGCAGGCCGGCCTGCCGGTCGGCCCGCTGGCGGTGCTGGACGAAACCGCGCTATCACTTTCAGTGCACGTGCTCGACCAGACGCGCGCCGATTTCAAGGCCGACGGCAAGACCTACGAAGCCACGCCGGGCGAGTTGCTCGTCGAGCGCATGGTGAAGGAATTGAAGCGCAACGGTCGCGCGGCGGGCGGTGGCTTTTACGACTATCCCAAGGGCGAAAAAAAGCACCTGTGGGCGGAGCTGAAAGCGCTGTTCGAGAAGCCGGGCGTTGCGTGGGATGTAAAGGACATTCAGGATCGCCTGCTGTACCGTCAGTCGGTCGAAACCGCGCGCTGCCTGGCCGAAGGCGTACTGACGACAGTGCACGACGCCAACATCGGCAGCATTTTCGGCATCGGCTTTCCGGGCTGGACCGGCGGCGCCATGCAGTTCATCTACGGCCAGGGCATTGACCCGTTCGAGCAGCGCTGTGCCGAACTGGCGGCGAAGTATGGCGACGGGTTCCGGCTGACGGATGCGGTGAAGGCGGCGATCCGCACGCACGAGCCGCGCTATTGAATCCGTGCCCGTGGCGCTTTTATGGCGCGATCAGGCGCACCGTCGGGAAGTAGCTCGCGTAGCGTGACGTGTCGCGGGTCAGGATGGGCAGACCGGCGACGGCGGCGTGGGCGCCGATGAAAAAGTCGGCCAGCACATTCGCCTTGGTGCCGCCACGCCGGCGGTACTGCGCAAAAGCCTTGCCGGCCAGAAACAAGGCCGGCCGCGGCATCTCCAGCACCGCCAGTTGCATGCCGGCAATGGCGTCGTCCAGCGCCTCCACCGTGGAAAAGGACAGCGACAACTCGGCGTAGATCACGGGATTGATCGCCAGCCGGTGCAACTGCGACTGCGCGCGCAACTGTTGCAGCGACCAATCGACCCAGGCCGGGTCGTCGTTCAGCACGTCCAGCAGGACGTTGGTGTCGACGATCATTCGTCGGCGCGCAGCAAGGCCATCAGTTCGTCGGTGCGCCAGTGGATGTCGGCCTTGCCGCGCGCCGCCTCGAAGCGATCCGGCCGGCGCTTGCGTTGCTGCGGCCCCGCTCGACGCAATACAACCTGGCCCTGATCGTCCAGATCGAAATCCACGCGCGAGCCCGGCGTCAACCCGAGCGCGTCGCGAATCGGCTTGGGAACGGTGACCTGCCCTTTGATGGTGATCGTGCTCATGTGGATTTAAAGTATTACTTTAAAATGAATTGTAATACCGTCGGCGGAACTGGGTAGTCCTTCACTGAAATGCCACCTCCGCAAAGCTCCTCAGCTTGCGGCTGTGCAGCCGGTCCAGCCCGTTTTCGCGCAGGCGTTCGATGGCGCGGATGCCGATCTTCAGGTGCTGGTTGACGCGCTCGCGGTAGAAGTGGTTCGCCATGCCGGGCAGCTTGATCTCGCCGTGCAGCGGCTTGTCGGACACGCACAGCAGCGTGCCGTAGGGCACCCGAAAGCGGAAGCCGTTGGCGGCAATGGTGGCGCTTTCCATGTCGAGCGCCACGGCGCGCGATTGCGAGAAGCGGCGCTGCGGCGCGCCGGCGCCCAGCAGTTCCCAGTTGCGGTTGTCGGTGGTGGCCACGGTGCCGGTGCGCAGCACACGCTTCAACTCGGCGCCGCGCAACTGGGTCACGTCGGCCACCGCATCCTGCAGGGCGATTTGCACCTCGGCCAGCGCGGGCACGGGGATCCACAGCGGCAGGTCTTCGTCCAGCACGTGGTCTTCGCGCACATAGCCGTGGGCCAGCACGTAGTCGCCCAGTTGCTGGCTGCCGCGCAGGCCGGCGCAGTGGCCGACCATGATCCAGGCGTGCGGGCGCAGCACGGCGATGTGGTCGGTGATGGTCTTGGCGTTGGCCGGGCCGACGCCGATGTTGACGAAGCTGATGCCGCTGCGGTCGGGCCGCACCAGGTGGTACGCGGGCATTTGCGGCAGGCGTGGCGGCGGCGTGCCGCCTTCATCGTTCAAATCAGACCCCGCGCGCCGCGTGAGCACGTTGCCCGGCTGCACGAAGGCGCTGTAGTCGCTGCCTGAGTTCTGCATTTCCAGTTGGCCGAGCGCGATGAACTCGTCGATGTAGAACTGGTAGTTGGTGAACAGCACAAAGTTCTGAAAGTGCTCGGGCGAGGTGCCGGTGTAGTGGCGCAGGCGGTGCAGCGAATAGTCGACGCGCGGCGCGGTGAACAGCGCCAGCGGCTCGGGTTCGCCAGGCCGGGGCTCGTGGGTGCCGTTGGCGATGCGGTCGTCCATCGCCGTCAAATCGGGCAGGTCGAACACCTCGGGCAGACGCTGGCGTTGCGCGATGCTCAAAGACCCTTCGAAGTGCTCGTCCTCGGCCAGCGCAAAAGGCAGCGGAATCGGCTTGCTGCTGGTGCCCACTTCCAGCGTGGCGCCGTGGTTGGCCAGCAGCAGGCGGAACTGCTCCGCGTAATAGTCGGCAAACAGATCGGGCGCCGTCAACGTGGTTTCGTAATGCCCAGGGTGCGAGACAAAGCCGTAGGCCAGCCGCGTGTCGGGGTGGCGGCCGTGCGGCACGCGCAGGCGCACGAAGGGGTAGAAGGCGCGCACGCGCGTCAACGGACCATCGGGGTCGGCCGGGCCGGCGATGTAGGCGGCCAGCGCCTGGCGCAGGTGCGCGCAGCCGGCGTCGTAAATGTGGCGCACCTGGGCCAGCGCGGCGTCGGCGTGGGTGAAAGGCGCGGGGGGCACGAAGGCGGGCAACGAGATCATGTCGGCCATTGTCCATGCGGCGCGCCATGCCCGCGTGACAGCGGGCGCGCCATGGCTGATGCGGTGATGGCGCGCCGCATGAAGCCGCGCGGCTGACAGGGTCGTTGCCGCCTGGCCGCCCGCCATCAAAGCGCAGTTAGCTATCTAAAGCGTAGCATTGATGTGCCAGCCGTGCCACGCCAGCGCCGCCGCCAGCGCCAGCCCATGCAGGTTGGCCGCGGCGATGGTCAGGCCAATGGCCGGGCGCAGACGCGCCGGCGTGGCCGCGTGGCGCCACAGCAGCGCCGCGGCGGCCAGCGACAGCGGCAGCGACAAAAGCCCCCACAAGGCCACGGCGGGTGGAATCAGCAGCCACACGCTCAGCGCCAGCCAGGCGTGCGCCAGCAGCGCTAGCCAGGCGTACAACAGCGCCGTGCCGCGCGGGCCCAGACGAACGGCCAGCGTGCGCTTGCCGACGCGGGCATCGGCCGGCGCGTCGGGCACGCCGTTGATGAGCAGGATGCAGGCCACCAGCAAAGCCAGGCTGAAACCCAGCGACGCCGGAATGATGAAGAACTGGTGGCGCTGCACGTAGTCGGCGCCCACCACCACGCCCCACCAGGCCGCGGCCACGGCCAGTTCGCCCAGCCCGCGCGACATCAGCTTCAGCGGTGGCGCTGAATACGCCCAGGCGACGAACAGCCCCGCCGCGCCGATCATCAGCAGCCCGCCGCCCGCGCGTGCCGCCAGCAACAGGCCTGTTGGCACCAGCACCAACAACAGCACCGCCGCCCAGCGGCCGGTGTGCGGCTCGCTCACCACGCCCTGCTGGATCAGCCGCGCGCCGCCGGTGAAGGGGTGCAAGCGGCCCTCGTTGGCGGCATCGGCGCCGTTGCGCGAGTCGTGGTAGTCGTTGAGCACGTTGGCACCGGCGTGCGCCACGCAGGCCAGCAGCACCGTGGCCATGGCCGCCGGCACGTCCAGCCCGCAGCCGCACGACGCCGCGCTGGCAATGCCCAGCAGGCAGGCCGTGAGGGTGATGGTCAGAAAGGCCGGACGAGTCATGCGCCAGTGCAGCAGAACCTGCTGGCGCCAGCTTGCGGGTGCGGATGAAATGGACATCGCCGCATTGTCACCGCGCGCGGTCGCTGGCTGGCGCAGGATTGGCTTCAAGTCCTACGGGCCGCGGCGGGTGCGACGGTATGATTTGCAAGGGAGCGGCTTTGCTACTAATTGTGTAGCTGCATACGCAATCTGAAAGAGCGTCGGGAGCGAATTTGACCCATCACCCTGAGCACATCGACGTGCCCGCGCCGGAGCGTGTGGTGCTGCGGCGCCGGCTGGCCATGCTGGTGTGGCGCGGCGTGGCCGTGCTGGCCATGGGGCTGGGGTTGCTTGGCGTGGTGTTGCCGGTGATGCCGACGGTGCCGTTTCTCATCGTGGCCGCCTGGGCAGCCAGCAAGGGTTGGCCGGCATTCGAAATCTGGTTGCTTGAACATCGCCTGTTCGGCCCGCCCATCGTGCAATGGCGCGAGCGCGGCGCCGTGCCACGCCGCGCCAAATGGGTCAGCACGCTGATGATGGCGTGCAGCGGCATCGGCATGCAGTTTTTCAGCGCCATCCCGCTGTGGCTGCGCGTCGCCGTGCCGGCCACCATGCTGGCTGTCGCCGTATGGTTGTGGCTGCGCCCCGACGCCTGAGCGCCGCCGCGCTCACATGCTGCGCCGGTACTGGCCGCCCACCTCGAACAGCGCGTGGGTGATCTGCCCCAGCGAGCACACGCGCACCGCGTCCATCAACACCGCGAACACGTTGCCGTTCTCAATCACGGCCTGTTGCAGGCGTGCCAGCATGGCGGGTGCCTCGGCGGCGTGGCGGGCGTGAAAGTCGTTCAGGCGCGTGAGCTGCGACTGCTTTTCGTCCTCGGTCGAACGGGCCAGCTCGATCTCCTGCGGCGCCTCGTCGCCCTTGGGGTTGCGGAAGGTGTTGACGCCGATGATGGGGTATTCGCCGGTGTGCTTGAGCATCTCGTAATGCATGCTCTCTTCCTGGATCTTGCTGCGCTGGTAACCCGTTTCCATGGCGCCCAGCACGCCGCCGCGCTCGCTGATGCGCTCGAATTCCGATAGCACGGCTTCCTCGACCAGCTCGGTCAGCTCCTCGATCACGAACGCGCCCTGGTTCGGGTTCTCGTTCTTGGCCAGGCCCCATTCGCGGTTGATGATGAGCTGGATCGCCATCGCGCGGCGCACGCTGTCTTCGGTGGGCGTGGTGATGGCCTCGTCGAAGGCGTTGGTGTGCAGGCTGTTGCAGTTGTCGTAGATGGCGATCAGCGCCTGCAACGTGGTGCGGATGTCGTTGAACTGGATCTCTTGCGCGTGCAGGCTGCGGCCGCTGGTCTGGATGTGGTACTTGAGTTTTTGCGAGCGCTCGTTGGCGCCGTATTTTTCCTTCATCGCCACCGCCCAGATGCGGCGCGCCACACGACCCATCACGGTGTATTCCGGGTCCATGCCGTTGCTGAAGAAGTAGCTCAGGTTGGGCGCGAAGTCGTCAATGTGCATGCCGCGCGCCAGATAGGCTTCCACCAGCGTAAAACCGTTGCTGAGCGTGAAGGCCAGCTGGCTGATCGGGTTGGCGCCCGCTTCGGCGATGTGGTAGCCGCTGATCGACACGCTGTAGAAATTGCGCACGTTGTGGTGCACGAAGTATTCGGCGATATCGCCCATCACCTTCAGGCTGAATTCGGTCGAGAAGATGCAGGTGTTCTGGCCCTGGTCTTCTTTCAGAATGTCGGCCTGCACCGTGCCGCGCACGTTGGCCAGCGTCCATTCGCGGATCTTGTCGGCTTCGGTGTCCGTCGCATCGCGGCCGTTGTCGGTCTTGAATTTTTCCAATTGCTGGTCGACAGCCGCGTTCATGAACATGGCCAGGATCGACGGCGCCGGGCCGTTGATCGTCATGCTGACGCTGGTGGTGGGGTTGCACAGATCGAAGCCTGAATACAGCACCTTCAGGTCGTCGAGCGTGGCGATGCTGACGCCCGAATTGCCCACTTTGCCGTAGATGTCGGGCCGCGGATCGGGGTCGTTGCCGTACAGCGTGACCGAGTCGAAGGCCGTGGACAGCCGCTTTGCGGGCATGCCCTCGCTGACCAGCTTGAAGCGGCGATTGGTGCGGAAGGCGTCGCCCTCGCCCGCGAACATGCGCGTGGGGTCTTCGCCCTCGCGCTTGAAGGCGAAGGTGCCGGCGGTGTAGGGGTAGCTGCCGGGCACGTTGTCCAGCATCAGCCATTTGACGATTTCGCCGTGGTCCTCGAATTGCGGCAGCACGACCTTGCGGATCGTCGTGCCGCTGAGCGACCGGGTGGTGAGCGCGGTGCGGATTTCCTTGTCGCGGATTTTCACCACGTATTCGTCGCCGGCATACGCCTTTTGCATGGCCGGCCACTGCTCGATCAGCTTGGCCGCGTCGCGGTCCAGGCGCGCGGCGCGTTCGTCGGCCAGCTTCAGCACCGTGGCGCGCGCGCCGTGGTCGCCTGTCTTGGCGGGGTCGTTTTCGGTCAGCATGCGCGCCGATTCGCGCAGTTGCTGCACTTCGCGCACCAGCCGCGCCTGCGCGCGCACGCGCTGCTTGTAGCCACGCACGGTGTCCGAAATTTCGGCCAGATAGCGCGTGCGCGCCGGCGGCACGATGGGCGTCTGGTTGGTGCTGTGGCGCGTGTGCACGGCGGGCAGGCGCCCGTCCTTCAGCGGCAGGCCCAGTTCGCCCAGCCGCGCTTTCAGTGCCTGGTACAGCGCGGTCACGCCGTCGTCGTTGAAGCGCGCGGCCTGGGTGCCGAACACGGGCATTTCGTCGGGCCGCTGGGTAAAGGCTTCGCGGTTGCGCTGCACCTGCTTGGCCACGTCGCGCAGCGCGTCTTGCGCGCCCTTGCGGTCGAACTTGTTGATGGCGATGAATTCGGCAAAGTCCAGCATGTCGATTTTTTCAAGCTGGCTGGCGGCGCCGTATTCGGGCGTCATCACGTACATGGGCACGTCGACGAAAGGCACGATGGCGGCGTCGCCCTGGCCGATGCCGGAGGTTTCGACGATCACCAGGTCGAATCCCGCTGCCTTGCAAGCGGCGATGACGTCGGGCAGCGCGGCGCTGATTTCGCTGCCGGTGTCGCGCGTGGCGAGCGAGCGCATGTACACGCGCTGTCCGGAATCCGCGGGGCTTGCGCTTGTCGAAGCCTTGGCCTGCCCTTCGACAGGCTCAGGGCGAACGGTGGGTTGAGTCCACGGCCCGATGGCGTTCATGCGGATGCGGTCGCCCAGCAGCGCGCCGCCCGACTTGCGGCGGCTCGGGTCGATGCTGATGACGGCCACGCGCAGGCTGTCGTCCTGGTCGAGCCGCAGGCGGCGGATCAGCTCGTCCGTCAGACTCGACTTGCCGGCGCCGCCGGTGCCGGTGATGCCCAGCACCGGGGTCTTGCGGGTGGCGGCCGCGGCCTGGATGGACTGCACCAGCGCGGCGTCGGCCTGGCCGTTTTCCAGCGCGGTGATGAGTTGCGCCAGCGCGCGCCAGGCCGCTTCGCCATGGCCCTGAATGGCGTCGAGCCGCGTGGGTGCATAGCCCGACAGGTCCTTGTCGGCGCGCATCACCATTTCGCCGATCATGCCTTGCAGGCCCATGCGCTGGCCGTCTTCGGGGCTGTAGATGCGGCCCACGCCGTAGTCGTGCAGCTCCTTGATTTCGCGCGGCACGATCACGCCGCCGCCGCCGCCGAACACCTGGATGTGGCCGCCGCCGCGCTGCCTCAGCAGATCGACCATGTACTTGAAGTATTCGACGTGGCCGCCCTGGTAGCTGCTGACGGCGATGCCCTGCGCGTCTTCCTGCAGCGCGGCGGTCACCACCTCGTCAACGCTGCGGTTGTGGCCCAGGTGAATGACCTCGGCGCCCATGCCCTGCAGGATGCGCCGCATGATGTTGATGGCCGCGTCGTGCCCGTCGAACAGCGACGCGGCGGTGACGAAGCGCACCTTGTGGGTGGGGCGGTATTCGGCGAGGGCCTTGAATTCGGCGGACAGTTCGGACATGGTGTCTCCTATTGATTTGATAGCTAACGACGCAGAATGGGCGGGCGGTGGCGGCCTATTTGACGATGAGCCCCTTGAGCTGGGGGTTGTCGGGTGGATAGCGCAGCTGGAGCGCCTTCAGCTTGTCGCGCACCAGCGTGGCGATCATCAGGTTGCGGTGCGTCTTGCTGTCGGCCGGCACCACCACCCACGGTGCCCATTCGGTGGACGTGGCGCGCAGCAGGTTGTCATAGGCCTTCTGGTAGCGCGGCCACTGCTTGCGCGTGTCCAGGTCGCCCATGCTGAATTTCCAGTGCTTGGTCGGGTCGTCCACGCGCTCTTGCAGGCGTTGGCGCTGTTCGTCCTCGCTGATGTGCAGCATGAACTTCAGTATGACCGTGCCCGTCTCGGTCAGCATGCGCTCGAAGTCGTTGATCTGGCGGTAGCGCTGCTCGGTGGTGCTGCCGTCGATCCATTGTTCGACCACCGGCACCAGCACGTCTTCGTAGTGGCTGCGGTTGTGGATCATGAATTCGCCCGCGTGCGGCATCTGGGCGTGGATGCGCCATAAAAAGTCGTAGCTGCGCTCGACCTCGGTGGGCGCCTTCCAGCCCACGGCGCGCACGCCCAGGGGGCTGGTTTCCTTGAACACGGCGCGAATGGTGCCGTCCTTGCCGGCGGTGTCGGTGCCCTGCAGCAGCACCAGCAGCTTGAAGCGCCGGTCGGCCCAGAAGACGTCCTGCAACGCGTCGATCTCGTTGGCCAGCTCGCTCACGCGCGACTTGTCGGTCTCCTTGTCGCCGCTTGAAAACGGCTTGGCGCCGGGGTCGCAATCCTTCAGCGTGAAGCCTTTGCCGCCCACCGGCACTTGCCAGCGCTTGCGATCGGATTTGGCCAGGCCATCGGTCTTTTTCGCCATGCGGAGCCTCCGGGGGTGAGTTGACGTTTACGTAAACGTCATATTATGCAATGCAGGCCGTTGCCAGCCCAGCCTGTATGGTCGCTTGCGCCGGCCATGCGCGCGCCGGCTCGAATCGCCACGGGGCCGGTTCGTCATCTCAGCCGCCATAAAGATAGTTGGGCAGCCACAAGGTCAGGCTGGGCCAGAGGTACATCAACACCATGCACAGAATGACGATCAGCATGTACGGCATCATGCCGGCGAAAATCTGGTTGATGGTGACGTGGGGCGGCGACACGCCCTTCAGATAGAAAGCTGACATGGCCACGGGGGGCGACAGGAAGGCCGCTTGCAGGTTGACGAACACCAGCACGCCCCAGAGCATCGGATCGATATTGAAATGCTGCAACAGCGGCAGGAAGATGGGCACGAAGATGACGATGATCTCCGTCCACTCCAGCGGCCAACCCAGCACGAAGATGATGGCTTGCGACAGCAGCATGAACTGGATCGGCGTGAGGTTCATGCCCAGCACCCACTGTTCCACCAGGCTTTGCCCGCCGAGGATGGCGAACACGGCGGAAAACAGCGCCGAGCCAACGAACAGCCAACACACCATGGCGGTGGTCTTGGCGGTCAGAAACACCGACTCCTTCAACCGCTCGAAGTTGAACGAGCCCGAGCGCCAGGCCATGAGCAAGGCGCCTGCCGCGCCCACCGCGGCCGACTCGGTGGCCGTGGTGATGCCGAACAGAATGACCCCCAGCACCACGAAGGTGAGGATGGCCAGTGGCATGACCGACGTCACCAGCATGTCCAGGATTTCGTATTGCTCGGCGTCGAACCGCCAGTAATACCAGGCCAGCAGCGCCAGCACGAAGGCGCAGGTGACGGCAAAGCCGGCGTAAAAACCGTCGGGCACGGCGGCGGGCTTGGGTGCGTTGGATGCTTCACCCGCGCCCATCTGCCGCAGCGGTTCATCGGCCGCGCTGCCAGGCTTTTTCTGCTCGTCATCCGCGCCGGGTGGCGCTTGAAGATCGCCGTTTGCGGCCTTGGGCGGATCGCTATCCGGCGGTTCCTGCAAGCCCCCGGCCGGGGCTGGCGTGGCCGTGCTGGCCTCGCCGCTGGCAGGGGGCTCCTGCAGGCCGCCCAGCGCGGCCGATGGGGCCGCGGGCGCCGACGCACTGACGGCAACGGGGGCGCCATCGTTGTCCGTCTTTTGTGAATAGATGGTCACATACCACCAGGCCGCGCCCAGCGTGGCGGCGGCCACCATGACCGGCGTCAGGGCGCGCACCAGCGCGCGCACCAGCCAAGCCCAGGTGATGCGCTGGGGCGCCGCGGAAAATGCCGTCGCCTTGGCCGGCGAAAACACCGCCGCCAGCAGCGCTGGCAGCATGCGCGGCGAATACTGCGCCGCCAGGTGGGCCACCCGCGCGGAAATGGGGGCCTTCATCTGTTCCATCGGCAACCTGGGCGCCACTTTCGGGTTGAGCACCGCCCAGCCGATGACGTAGACCAAATACAGGAAAGCCAGGAAAAAGCCCGGAAACATGGCCGCCGCATAGAGCTTCACCACCGACTGGCCGGCCACCGCGGCGTAGACGATGATCATCACCGACGGTGGAATCAGAATGCCCAGCGTGCCGCCCGCGGTGATCACGCCAGCGGCCAGGCGCGTGTCGTAACCGGCGTTCAGCATGGGCCGCATGGCGATCACGCCCATCAGCACCACCACCGCGCCCACCAGACCGCTGGCGATGCCCCAGAACGTGCAGATGACCAGCGTGGTGACGGCCAGCGAGCCGGGCAGGCGGCGAAAAGCCAGCTGGACCGACTGGAACATCTTGTCCACCAGCGCGCCGCGTTCCATCACGTAGCCCATCAGCACGAACAGGGGAATGGACAGCAAGGTGTCGTTGTTCATGGCGCCGAACGCGCGTTGCACCATCAAGTCGAAAATCTTGTTGTCCAGCCAGGGCTGCGAGGGGTCGTAAAACGCCGCGAAGCCGAACATCATGCCCAACCCCATCAGCGTGAAGGCGGTGGGAAAACCCATCATGATCACCACCACGATGAGGCCCAGCATGGTCATGCCCAGCGCGGCGTTAGACATGGGGCACTCCCGTGCGGCGCGGCGCGGTGGAGGTGCTTGCGGTGGCTTGTGCGGCGATCATCCCTTGAGTCCTTTCGACTGCTGCACCGCCAGCTGGCGTGCTTCTTCGTCGATGTCGACGCTGGCCTCGAGTTGCTGGGCCACCACGTCCGATTCCTGCGCATCGCGCAGCCGCGGCGTCCATTCGCCGGTGCGAAGGCAGACCACGCACCGGATCATTTCGGCGATGCCCTGCATCAGCACGGTGGCGCCGGCCAGCGGGATGATGAACTTGAACGGGTAAAGCGGCATCGGGTCGGCGTTGAAGGTCTGCTCGCGTATCCCCAGCGAGTCCTGGAAGTATTGCCAGCCGGCCCACGTCAGCGCCACCACGCCGGGCAGGAAAAAAAGCCCGTACAGCACCAGGTCGATGGCCGCCTGCGTGCGCGGCCGGAAACTGCCGTAGAGAAAGTCGCCACGCACGTGCGCGTCGTGCGCCAGCGCATAGGCGCCGCACATCATGAACAGCGTGCCGTACATCATGTTGCTGGCGTCGAACACCCAGGCCGTTGGCGCGTTGAGCGCGTAGCGCTTGAACACTTCGGCCACCACCAGCACCATCAACGCGACGATGAGCCAGGAAAACGCCTTTCCCACCCAGGTGCTGATGCGGTCGGCGGTGTGCAACAGGGTTTGCACCTTCATGAATGCATGCTCCAGAAACAAGCCAGCGCGCTGGCCGCGAGCCCGCGCGCTGTGGGCGCCACGATACGCAAGAAAATCAGCTCTTCTTGCCGCTGAAGTAGTGGTTGTAAGCCATCTTCAGGTCGACCGAATAGTCGTTCTGCCACTGGCCGGCGCGCTGCGCGAACTCGCGCTGCGAATCCAGCACTTTCTTGAACAGCGGGTTCTCCGCCGATTTCTTGGCGATGGTCTTGTCCCACGACGCCAGTTGCGCGCGCAGGATGGCGTCGGGCGTCTTGTAGAACTTCACGCCGGATTTTTTCAGCTCGATGTAGTCCTTGGAGTTGCGGTCGATCGCCTTCCAGCTCATGTCGGCGCTGGCCGCTTGCACGGCATAGTCGATGATGGAGCGCAGCTCTTGCGGCAGCGCGCGGTACTTGGGGCCGTTGAACAGAATCTCGAACTGTTCGCCGCTTTGGTGGAAGCTCTGCAGCATGCAGTTCTTGGCCACGTCGGGAAAGCCCAGCACGCGGTCGGAACTGGCGTTGTTGAACTCGGCCGCGTCGATCAGGCCGCGGTCCAGCGCGGGCACGATCTCGCCGCCCGGCAGTGGGTTGACGGCCACGCCCATGTCGGTGAACACGTCCACCGCCAGGCCCACGGTGCGGTACTTCAGGCCCTTCATGTCCTCGACCTTGGCAATCGGCTTCTTGAACCAGCCCAGCGGCTGGGTCGGCATGGGCCCGTACAGATAGTTGACCACGTCCATGTTCAGGCTCTTGTAGATCTCCTCCACCAGCGCCTTGCCGCCGCCATAGTGGTGCCAGGCCAGCACCATGTTCGGGTCCATGCCGAAGGCGGGGCCGGATCCCCAGAGCGCCAGCGCGCTATTTTTTCCGTAGTGGTAGGCGATCACGCCGTGGCCGCCGTCCAGCGTGCCCTTGCTCACCGCCTCCAGCAGCTGGAACGCCGGCACCACGGCGCCGGACGGCAGCACCTCGATCTTCAGGCGGCTGCCCGCCATGTCGTTCACCTTCTTGGCGAAGTCCTGCGCGTATTCGTGGAAGATGTCCTTGGCCGGCCAGGTGCTCTGAAAGCGCAGCGAAGTCGTCTGCGCCTGCGACACCATGGGTGCTGACAGCGCACCGGCGGCCACGGCGGCGCCTTTCAGCAGGTTGCGGCGGCGGGGGGAAGAGGGGCGTTGGGCCATGTCGATGTCTCCGGTTGGCGTGAAGAAAAACCCTGCGATCTTGGTTGACCGGGAGCCGGTCAGTCAGGGGGTTTGTACCAATTTGTAGTTTACTGACGTCGTGGTTCGACCGCGCGCGCCGGGCGCCGACGCGCCGTGCAGCTGGTAATGGGCCGCGGCGCCGACGCGTTACGATTCGCATACCGGCCAAACACCAAGGAGACCCCCAGCATGACTTACGTCCTGGAAGACGAGCACAAGAAGGGCTTGTGCGCCCGACTGGCGCGCGTGGAAGGCCAGTTGCGTGGCCTGCAACGGCTGCTGCAGGCCGACACCGACCCCGAAAAAACCGCGCAGCAAATGGCCGCCGCGCGCAAGGCGCTGGACAAGGCCTTCTTCGCCTTCGTGACCACGCTGATCGCCGAAGGGCAGTTCACGGCGGCTGAAGTGTCCGAGCTGCTGATCCGTTTCGCCTGACGCGCCACGCACGGACCGCGCATGAACCCCACGCCGCCATCTGCGCCGGCCGACCACGCGGTGCAGCCTGCCGAAGGTTACGCCGGCGACATTGCCGCCCGCACGGCGCACCAATGGATGCAGGACGGCACGGTCGTGCTGGTGGACGTGCGCACCGACGCCGAACGCGAATGGGTTGGCTTTGTGCCCGGCGCCGTTGCGGTGGCCTGGAAGCAGTGGCCGGGCATGGCGCTCAACCCGCGTTTCGACGACGACATGCGCGCCGCCGCCGAGGGCGGACGCCGAACGCTGGCGCTGCTGTGCCGCAGCGGGGTGCGTTCGGTGGCCGCGGCGCGGCGCGCGACCGAGCTGGGCTTGGTTGCCTACAACGTGCTGGGCGGCTTTGAGGGCGATGCGGACGCGCAGGGGCAACGCGGGCACCGCAACGGCTGGCGGCACGACGGTTTGCCGTGGCGGCAGGGCTGAGGCGCGATGAGCGCGACTGTTTGTTTGTGGGTTTTCGGCTAAATGCGTGGCTGGCGCGCTTTGGATAACGACTTTTAGCTATCGTGTTAATAGTGCCGACGGTGCGCCGTTGGTCGCTTTGACGTGAGGGTTCGGCGCTGTCGGCCGCGCTGCGTTCACTGCGTTCTGTTTCTGCCTGTCCCCGAGCGGTGGGTGCGTTGCGTTTGGCCCCGCTGACGCGGGGTTTCGGCCGGCTCAGACGGGTGGCTGCACCGCCAGCCAATCCCCGATCACCGCTTCATACGCTGCCGCCAGTCGCAGCACGCCGGCGTCGTCTTGCGGCTTGCCGATGAGCTGCATGCCCATGGGCAGGCCGCCCTCGTTGAAGCCGACGGGCACGCTGATGCAGGGCAGGCCGGCGAAGGTGGCGTAGATCACCACTTCCATCCAGCGGTGGTAGGTGTCCATGGTGCGGCCAGCGATGGTGCGGGGCCAGCGCTCGGCGGCGTCGAAGGGCCACACTTGCGCGGTGGGCAGCGCCAGAAAGTCGTGCCGCTCAAACAGCCGCAGCAGGCTCTGGTGAAACTGCGTGCGCGCCACGCTGGCGGCCAGGAACTGGTTGGCCGTGCAGCCTTCGGCCTGGTCGTATTCCCACACGGCTTCGGGCTTGATCCGAGCGCGGTTGCCCGGCTGCAGAAAAAGCGGCGCGATGCGCGATGCGACCAGCACGCGGCGCCACACCAGCCAGGCGTCCCACACGCGTGCCGGGGGCATGCCCAGACGCGCGGGCGCGACGGCGCAGCCCAGGCCTTCGAGCCGGCCCAGGCCGCGCTGGCAAGCTTCAAGGATGCCGCTCTCCATCGGCAGGTAGCCGTCCAGATCGCCGAGCCAGCCGATGCGCTGTGATTGCAAGTCGAATGGGGCGTTGGCGCTGGCTGTATCTGTGTCTACAGCTATCGAAAGCGGAGCATTGTCCGACGCGCCGGCCTGCGTGCCGAGCAGCCGCGCTACGTCGCGCACGCTGCGGCCCATGGGGCCTTCAGTGGCCAGCTGGCTGACCCAGACGTCCTGTGCGGGCCACATCGGCACGCGGCCCTGGCTGGGGCGAAAGCCGAAGATGTTGTTCCACGCCGCCGGGTTGCGCAGGCTGCCCATGAAGTCCGACCCGTCGGCCACCGGCAGCAGCCGCAGCTCCAGCGCCACCGCCGCGCCGCCGCTGGAGCCGCCCGCCGAGCGCGTGCGGTCGTAGGCGTTGCGCGTGGTGCCAAAGACGTCGTTGAAGGTGTGCGAGCCCAGGCCGAATTCGGGCACGTTGGTCTTGCCGATGACGATGCAGCCGGCGGCCTTCATGCGCGCGGTCATCAGGCCGTCCTCGGGCGCGACAAAGTCGGTCATCAGCGGCGAACCCAGCGTGGTCGGCAGACCGCGGGCGTGCGCCAGGTCCTTGATGGCCTGCGGCATGCCGTGCATCCATCCGCGCGATGGGCCGCGCGCCAGTTCGGCGTCGCACGCATCCGCTTCGGCCAGCAGCACGTCGTCGGGCCGCAGCGACACGATGGCGGTGCAGGCCGGATTGACGCGGTGAATGCGCGCCAGATAGGCCGCCATCACCTCGCGGCACGACACCCGCCGCGCGTGGATGGCCGCGGAAAGCGCGGTCGCGTCGAGCGCAGTGATGTCGTCGTCGGCGATGGACTGATTCATGCCCCCACTCTACGGCCATGCGCGCCCGAGTGCCAGCCGCGACGCCACGGCGGTTGAACACCGGCGAGGCGGCCGCATCACCCGCCATGAAAAAAAGCCACCCGAAGGTGGCTTTCCTGAAGGCCGTTGAGCCGGCCATCCCAGCGAACGCCGTGGAGCGGGCTTGGCCCGGCCACTGGCGTTGTCCCCGCTCGCTCAGCAGAGGGGGAAGGCGCGTCGCGCCTCAGGGGGTGGTGCTCAAAGTGCGGGGATGCGCAGCTTCTGGCCCGGATAGATCTTGTTCGGGTCCGACAGCATCGGCTTGTTGGCTTCGAAGATCGTGTTGTACTTGTTGGCGTCGCCGTAGTATTTCTTGGCGATGGCCGACAGCGTGTCGCCGCTGACCACGTCGTGGTATTGCGAAGCGGTGCCGGCGGGGTACTGCAGGTTGTTGTTCACGCTGCTGACGGCGGCCACGTTGCCGGCGGCCAGGCCGGCCTTTTCGGCGGCTTCCTGGCTGGGCGCGGTGCCGCCCAGGGTGACCGCGCCGCTGGCGCCGTCAAAGGCCACGTCCAGGCCCGACAGGCCCAGGTTCTGCTTTTCGATGTAGGTCTTGATGGCGTCGCCAGCCTGCTTGTTCAACTCGGCCACGTTGGGCGCGTTGGACGCTGCGGCCTGCTCGACTTCTTTGGCGCCGAACAGCTTTTCACCGGCTTCTTTGATGAAACTGAACAATCCCATTTCTTGCTCTCCTAGGTTGGTGGTCGGGGGAAGCCGCACTGTACCGCTTTAGCGTGACGATTTCGGCGGCGCCCCCCGATTCGCGGTGTAGGACAAGTGCCCGAAAAAAGCGCTTATATTGCGCGGCATGAGTGGATTTCTCGCCCTCGACGTCGGCAACACGCGCCTGAAGTGGACTTTGTACGACCGCCCCTCGCCCAGCGCGCGCATGCTGGCGCAGGGCGCGGAGTTTCTGGAGCAGATCGACCGCCTCGGTGACGGCGTGTGGTCGCAGGTGCCCGAGCCGGCCAGCATGCTGGGCTGCATCGTGGCGGCCACCGCCGTCAAGCACCGCGTGCAGGAGCAGATGGAGCAGTGGGCCGTCGAGCCGCGCTGGGTGGTGGCGTCGGACGCCGAGGCGGGGCTGACCAACGGCTACGACTTTCCGGCGCGGCTGGGCGCCGACCGCTGGGTGGCGATGATCGGCGCGCGCCACCACATGCTGCAGCGCGGGGCGCCGCGGCCGATTCTGCTGGTGATGGTGGGCACGGCCGTCACGGTGGAGGCGATCGACCAGCACGGGCGCTTTCTGGGCGGCTTGATCCTGCCCGGCCACGGCATCATGCTGCGCGCGCTCGAATCGGGCACCGCCGGCCTGCACGTGCCCACGGGCGACGTGGTGGAGTTTCCGACCAACACCAGCGACGCGCTCACGTCCGGCGGCACCTTTGCCATTGCCGGCGCCTGCGAGCGCATGTTTCAGCACCTGTTCAAGCGCTGCGCCGCCGAGCCGCTGTGCCTGATGACCGGCGGCGCCGGCTGGAAGATGCTGCCGGCCATGACGCGCCCTTTCGAGCTGATCGAAAGCATGATCTTCGATGGCCTGCTGGTCATCGCCGAACGCCGCGACGCGCTCAACGGCCGCGGCTGACGTGCGGTCGGGCGGCGCGTATCGCTATAAATAGCGTAGCTGCAAGCGCTTGTCTGGCAAGCGCCAACGGCCCGAAACGCCCTTAACCCTGCGCCGCGACGTCGGCCGAGCCGGCCAGGCCGTCCACCGCCTCGAACATCGCCTGCCGCGCCTGGCTGACGATCTGGCCCTTCCAGGCGTCGGTGTCGGTGTAGAACGCGGCCAGCGTGCGCGCCTGGATCTGCGCCGCCAGCTCGGGCGGCGCCATGGGGTGCAGCGCCAGCCAGTGGTCGCCGCGCAGCGCGTCCAGCACTTCGGTGATCGGCTCGGTGCCGTATTCCATGGCGATGCCGGTGTATTCGGCCTGCGGCGCGGCGTCGTAGATGGCGTTCCACATCAGGCCGGTGAGCAGCGCGCTGGTCGACGAGCCGTCGTAGATGGACGTGACCTGCTCGCCCCACCAGCGGCGCGCGCGCGCGGTGGCGGCGGCATCGTCGCGGCCGGCGTAGATGCGCTCGCCCACGCCATTGGGGCCCAGGCCGGTGTGCAGGTCGATCCAGGCGATGTGGCGCGCGCGTGTCGCGTGCTGCGCCAGCACGCGGCGCAGCGTCTGGTTGCTCCAGGTGGGGGCGTTGCCGCCGTAGAACAGGCCGTCGGCAAATTCGTACTGCCCGCCCGAGATGGCGGCCTGCCACGCGGCCACGCCCTCGGTGTCGATGAAGGCCTGAATCGCCTGCGCGTTGGCGGCATCGGGCGGCCAGCTGTCGGGCAGCAGCAGCGGCTGCACGCGCCGGTAGCCTTCGTTGACGGGCAGCGGCCGGGTGAAGTCCTGGAAGTTGCGGTTGAGGTCGACGTTTTCGTGCGTCACCCGGCGGATGTGCGAAAAGCCGTACGGGTTGAGCGCGTGGATGTACAGCACCGCCACGCCCGCATCGCGCGCCTTGGCGCGCCATTCGGCGTCGTGCAGGGCAAACACCTGCACGCCGCTGCCGCAATAGCCCTCGACGCCGTGGCAGGCGCTACTGACGATCAGCAGGCGCTCGGCGTCCGGCGCGCCGTCCAGCGCCACGTCCATCGCCAGCTGCTCGCCTTCACGGCCGGGCAGCGGGTGCGGGTGCGATTCGATGCGCGTGCCCGCGGTGGCCGCGGCTTCCAGGAACTTGACGCGCGCGCGGGCGTAGCTGGGGGAGAAGGCCTGTGGAATGGGGATCATGAATGGCTCGCCGGGGAGATCGGGGGATTTTGCGCCCACGCCCGCTGGCGGGGAAGGGGCGCCCGCCCGCTCAGGCCTTGACAGGCATGGGCCGGTCGGCTGGCGGCTGGTGCGCCAGCCAGGCTTCGGCCAGCCGCACCCAGTAGGTGCCGCCCAGCGGGATCAGGTCGTCGTTGAAGTCGTAGTGCGGGTTGTGCAGCGTGCACGGGCCGGCGTCGTGCCCGCCGCCTTCGTAGCGGCCGCGGTGCGCGCCGTCGCCGTTGGCGATGAAGCAGTAGGCGCCGGGCTTTTCCAGCAGCATGTACGAGAAGTCCTCGGCGCCCATGGTCGGCTCCTGCGCCAGCGCGTTGCCTTCGCCCACGATGTCGGCCATGACGCGGCGGGCAAAGTCGGCTTCGTACGGCGTGTTGATGGTGGGCGGGTAGTTGCGGCGGAACTCGAAGGCGCACTGCGCGCCAAAGGCCGCGCTCAGCCCTTCGGCGATTTCCTGCATGCGGCGCTCGATCAGGTCCAGCACCTCGAAGGTGAAGGTGCGCACCGTGCCCTGAATCTCGCAGCTGTCGGGGATGACGTTGGTGGCCTCGCCGGCGTGGATCATGGTGACCGAGATCACGCCGCCATCCACCGGCTTCTTGTTGCGCGTCAGGATGGTCTGGAAGCCCTGCACGATCTGGCACGCGATGGGCACCGGGTCGATGCCGTTGTGCGGCAGCGCCGCGTGGCCGCCCTTGCCGGTGATGGTGATCCTGAATTCGTTGCTGGACGCCATGACCGGGCCGGGCGAGACGGCGAACTGGCCCACGTCCATGCCAGGCCAGTTGTGCATGCCGAACACCGCCTCCATCGGAAAGCGCTCGAACAGCCCGTCCTTGATCATCTCGCGCGCGCCGCCGCCGCCTTCTTCGGCCGGCTGGAAGATCAGGTACACCGTGCCGTCGAAGTTGCGGTGCTTCGAAAAATGCAGCGCCGCCGCCAGCAGCATGGCGGTGTGGCCGTCGTGTCCGCAGGCGTGCATCTTGCCCTTGTGGGTGCTGGCATGCTGGAAGGTGTTGAACTCGGTCATGGGCAGCGCGTCCATGTCGGCGCGCAGGCCGATGGCCCGCCCCGACTGGCCGCCGTCGCGCCCGTGCACCACGCCCACCAGGCCCGTCACGCCCAGCCCGCGGTGGATGGGGATGCCCCATTCGGTCAGCTTGGCCGCCACCAGGTCGGCGGTGCGCACTTCTTCGTAGCACAGCTCAGGGTGCGCGTGGATGTCGCGCCGCAGTTGGGTGATGGCCGCGGCCTGCGCCAGAATGGGTTCGATCAGCTTCATGCGCACAGTCTAGCCGGGGCCGTGGCGGCGCGCAGATTCAGACCGAAAAACGCCGCTGGCGCAACAGGGGTAAGCGCGAACAGCTATCAAAATCAGTGCAAAACGCGGAAGAGCGTGTCGCTCAAGGGGCCGCCGAGCAGCCCATGCGCGAACGCCGCGGAACGGGCTTGGCCCGGCCGCTGGCGTTGTCCCCCTTACGCAGTGAAGGGGGAAGCGGCGTCAGCCGCTCAGGGGGTTATGTCCGAACTCTTCCGTCGCCCGTCAACATCGACAACTCGACAAAACGCGACGCCACGTGCTGGCCCGCCCCAAAGTTCACGCGGTAGCCGCCAAAGTCCTCGTTCATGCCTTCCAGCGCCGCAATCAGCCCTTCGCGCGAGGGCCGCGCGGCGCGGCGCAGGCCTTCGGCAAACACCTTGGCCGCCAGGTAGCCTTCCATCGACGAATAGTTGGCCTGCACGTGGCCGCCGGCCTGCCGCGCCGCCGCCACGAATTCGCGCGTGATGGGCCGCGCCGCGCTGTACGGCGACGGCACCACCTGAGACACCACCACGCCCGCGCCATCCTTGCCCAGTTCGTCGGCCAGCGCCTGCGTGCCCACGAACGACACGTTGTAGAACTTGCCGCCATAGCCCGCCGCGCGCGCCTGGCGAATGAACGCCGCGCACGCCTGGTAGGCGCCGATCTGCACGATGGCCTGCGCCCCCGACTTGGCCAATGTGGCCACGGCGTCCTTCACGTCCGACGAATTGCGCTCCACCGTCGCCACCGCCAGCGGCTTGAGCTGCTGCGCCGCCAGCGCCTTGGTCACGCCCGACAGCCCGGCCTGGCCGTAGGCGTCGTTCTGGTGGAACACGGCGATGCGGTCCTGGCTGAGGTGAGTGAGTTGCTTGACGATCAGCGCCGTTTCGTCGTCGTACGACGCGCGCAGGTGAAAGGCTTCACGGCGGAAGGGCTCGCGCAGGCCCATGGCGCCGGTGAAGGGTGCGAAGAACAGCACCTTGGCCGATACCGCCAGCGGCAGCGCCGCCAGGCTGGTCGGCGTGCCGATGTAGCCAAACAGCGCGAACACCTCGTCCTTGATCAGCTTTTCGGTGTTGGCCTTGCAGCGCTCGGGCTCGTAGCCGTCGTCCAGTTGCCGGATCTCGATGCTGCGCCCGCCCACGCCGCCCTTGGCGTTGAGCTGGTCAAAACACAGCCTGGCCCCGGCGTAAAACTGCGTGCCCAACTGCATCGCCGGCCCGCTGAACGCCGCCGACTGCCCCAGCACCACGCGCCCGTCTTGCGCCCGCGCCAAGCCAAAGCCGGCGGCCAGGCTGGCGCCGGCAAGCTGGGTGAAGCGGCGGCGGGTGGGACGGGCGAGGGCGCCAAGGGCAGGGCGGGCGGGCATCGACATGGGTCTGGCAATACGTTGGTCTGGCGATACGCGTGGTGGGCGTTTGGGCGCATCCCCCGAATCGGGGCATCTTACTCAACGCGCATGGAAAAACCCCCGCGGCCGCGTCCCCTTGCGGACAATGGGGGCTGCCATGTGTCCATCGCTCGCGCCCGCCCATGCCACCGCCATTCGCCGCGTCAGGCGGCTGATGGCGCTGGCGCCCCTGCTGGCGGCGCTGGCCGGCTGCGGCTCGGCGGGTTATTACTGGCAGTCGGTGCACGGCCATCTGGCGCTGATGCAGGCCGCGCGGCCGGTGGACGATCTGCTGGCCGACCCAGCGGTGGCGGCCGACCTGAAGGCGCGGCTGGCGCTGGCGCGCGGCATGCGGGCCTTTGCGGTCAGCGAACTGGCCTTGCCGGACAACGCCAGCTACCACCGCTACAGCGACCTGAAGCGCCGCGCGGCGGTATGGAACGTGGCGGCGGCGCCGCCCGATTCGTTGCAACTGCGCCGCTGGTGCTTCCCGGTGGTCGGCTGCGTGGGCTACCGCGGCTATTACGACGAGGCCGAGGCCAAGGCGCTGGCGGCGCAACTGGAGCGCGACGAGGGGCTGGAGGTGCGCGTCTACGCCGTGCCCGCCTATTCGACGCTGGGCTGGCTGAACTGGGCGGGGGGTGACCCGTTGCTGTCGACCTTCATCCGCTACCCCGACGGCGAGCTGGCGCGCATGATCTTTCACGAGCTGGCGCACCAGGTGGTGTACGTGAACGACGACACCCTGTTCAACGAGTCGTATGCCACCGCGGTCGAGCGGCTGGGCGTGCAGCGCTGGCTGGCCACGCAGGCCGGCGACGCGGCGCGGCGCGACTACGCCGCGTTCGACGCGCGGCGCCAGGCGTTCCGCGCGCTGTCGCGCCAGACGCGCCGCGAACTGGAGCAGGTTTATGCAAAAAAACCGGCGTTGGCGCACGACCAGACTGCGCTGTATGCTATGAAAAATGAAGCGATGGCGCGCTTTCGGCAACGCTACGCACAGATGAAGGCCGGTTGGGCGGCGGCGGGCACGCCGTTTGACGGCTTCGACGCGTGGGTGGCGGGGGCCAATAACGCGTTCTTCGGCATCCAGGCCGCGTACGACGAGCTGGTGCCAGGCTTTGAGGCGCTGTTTGCGCAGGTGGGCGGCGACTGGCCGCGCTTTCACGCCGCGGTGCGCGACCTGGCCCGCCTGGGCAAGGACGAGCGGCAGGCACGCCTGAGCGCGCTGGCCGCCGGTAGCACGGCCAAACCCTGACTGCTATTTAAAAAGTAGCTGCCTGCGCTTGTCAGGCTTGCGGCAGCGCGGAATTCTTCAAAAACTAAAACCAAAACCCGGACGCAGAGGGCGCAGAGATTTCGCAGAGGACGCAGAAAAAACCAAAAAACATTCTTTTGGCTGTTTCTTTTGCGTCCTCTGCGAATCCTTTGCGTCCTCTGCGTCCGGCTGTTTCGGCTGTTGGTGCGTGTCGACTATTGACGCAGTTCGTCGATCAGCTCAACGTACTGCTGCATGGCTTCGTCGGCGGTGGTGCCTTCCAGCTTCTTCCAGGCGTCCCACTTGGCGCGCGCCACGATGTCGGCAAAGCCGGGCTTGGCTTCTTCGTTGTCGCCTTCGGTGGCCTGCTTGTACAGCGAATAGATCTTGAGCAGCGTCACGTTGTCGGGGCGCTCGCTGAGCTTCTTGGAGTTGGCGACGGCGTCGTCGAAGCGGGCTTGAAGGTCGGACATGGCAGTTCCTCTGGGGATGGCTAAAAGGCGGATGGTAGCTACAGCGTCAGGCGCGTGCGCGCCAGCTCGACCCACAGGCGCTCGACCGCGTCGCGCGCGGTGCGCTGGGCGGCGCGCTCCAGCAGTTGCGTGGCGTCGGCCAGGTGTGCCTCGCCGTCCAGCAGCAGCAGCGCGCTGGCGCATTCGTGCAGCACGGCGGGCGATTCGGGCGCCAGGCGCTGCGCCTCGCGCAGGTGGTCCAGCGCGGTGGCGGCGTGCGCGCCGTACGTCATGGCACCGACCAGCGGGCCGACCTTGTCGATCACCGCGCACTGAAACGTGCCCAGCGCCACGTGGGCGTAGGCGTGCCGCGGGTCGAGTGTCAGGGCGGCTTCGAGCGCGGCGCGCACCTGCGTGCCCAGGCCCTGCGCCAGTGCCCGCGCCACGTGGATGCCATTGGCATAGCGCGCCAGCGCATAGCCCTGCCAGTACCAGGCGCTGGGCTGGCGCGGGCGCTGCGCGGCGTGGGCGCAGGCGCGCGCGTGCACGCGCCGGAACAGCTCGATGCGCGTGGGCTCGTGCGGCTCGACCAGCGTGGCGTGGGCGGCGGTGGCGCGGTTGGCGACCGACAGGCCGTCGATGCCCAGCGCCAGACCGGCGTCGGTGGCCTGCTCGAACTGGCCCGAATGGAACAGCGCCCAGGCCTGCAGCAGCGCGTCGCTGTCCGGGGCGGGCTCATCGTCGACGGCGTGCAGCACCGCCCATTGCGCGCGCACGCGGTCGGCGTCGAAGCGGTAGTCCGCGGTGTAGGGGCAGGGCAGCCAGGCGCTCATGGCAGGCAGGTCAGGACGTGGGCGGATGATAGGCCTCGATCAGGGCCTGCAGGTGGGCGCGCGGCGCCGCGGCGAGGTGCGGTGCCAGCAAACCCAGCACGTGGTAGGCGCCACGCAGCAGCGCGTCCTGGGCGTTTTCGGGCTCCAGCGCGCTGCGCGGCTGCAGCACGTATTCGTAGCTCAGCCAGTAGGTCAGCAATACCACCATGCTGGCGGCGACGGCGTCTTGCGTGCGCTCGGCCATTTGTAGCTGGCCGGCGGCTTGCAGGTGGTCCAGCAGCACGCTCACGGCCGCCTTCTTGCGCTCAAGAACCTGCTGGAAGTGGGTTTCAAGATGGCGATTGCGCGACAGCAGGTGGTTCAGGTCGCGATAGAGAAAGCGGTATTTCCATATCAACTCGAACAGCGAGTGCATGAAAAACCAGACGTCGTCCACGTCCTGCACGTCATCGCTCGCGGCCAGAAGTTCGTACAGACCGGCCTCGTAGCCGTCGAACAGCGTATTGACCAGCTCGTCCTTGGACGGATAGTGGTAGTACAGGTTGCCGGGGCTGATTCTCAATTCCGCCGAGATCAGCGTGGTGGACACGTTCGGCTCCCCGAACCGGTTGAACAATTCGAGCGTGGTTTCCAGGATGCGCTGTGCGGTGCGGCGGGGCGCTTTCTTGGTCATTGCAATCGGGTTTTCACGTGCCACCCCCACTGTAGAGCCTGTTCAGGCTATTTTCAGCCCCGGGTGGCGCGTCAGCAAGATCGCTCGCCTGGCGGTGTTCAAGCGTGTGCGTGGGGCAGGCATGGGCAAGGGCAGGCTCTCGTCCGTCACAGGCTCATTGGGCCGGCGCGATGGCGGCGGGCGCGCTGGGCTGCGCCGGCGGCTGATAGAAAGGGACCGTGACCGCGACCGCCTGCTGCACGGTGTGTTCCGCAAAATCACCGTTGGGCTGGGTAATGCGCAGGCGCACCGGCAAGTACTCGATCTGGGGGCCCAGCCAGACCTCGATTTTCGGGTCGCCCTCTCGCGTGGGGCGATGAACCAGGCGCACCGTCTTCAAGGTCTTGCCGTTGAGCGCGGCAAGCGGCTCTTCTGCCTCGACGGCAAAGGCCGCCGGCGCGACGTCGCCTTGGCCCGTCAACGCGATGCGCACCGCCGTGCCCGGCGGATAGCGCTCCGGTGCGGCAGCCAGCAAGGCGCTGAGCTGGATCAGCGCGCTGAAACGGTCCCATGCCCCCCCCGCGGGCAACTCGCTGTCCGTCTCGCCGGGCGTGAAACGAATGCGGCGAGCGGAGTAGTCGAAGCGAACCGACTGGTCGGCCTTCGTGCGCTGCAATGCGGTCACGGGCGCCAGGCCCTGAGGCGTGATGAGGCCGCTGGCGCGCAGCGTGTCTTCACCGATCTTCACGTGATAAAAATACCACTTGCTGTCGTATGAAATGCCGTCGTGGCGCCAGGTGAGCGTGGATATGCCGTTGTTGTAGGCAATGCCATTGGACAAGCCCGTGACCTGGTAGCTCAAGTCTCCGGCCGACGGCACCATGGCTGGCGCGTCTCCGTCGGCTTTTATCTGTGCTCGCGCGGCCACGTCCTCGGCCTCGGCAAGCAATGGCGCAATCGGCTCGGGCAGGGCCGTGCCGCCAAACGTTGCGCCAGTGCGCGGCACCAGCAGCGATGGCAGGGGCGCCGTTTTTTCGCTCGGACTCGCTTCCTGTGGGGGGCGGTTTTGCGGCTTTTCCGTGGCGGTTGGTGCCGGGCGTTGACGCGGCAATGGCTTGGGGCGCGGTGGCGGCTTGTCTGCCGTGCTGGGGCGTGGCGGCGGCGGCGGTGGGGGCGGCGCTTCGGCCGGCGGCGCTGGCACGGGCGGCGCCGGCGTGATCATGCGCGTGATGAACGATTCGCTGGGGTGATCGGGATGGTCTTGTGTCCACCAGTTTGGCAAACCCCAAAACAACAGCGCGTGGCACGCCATGACCAACGCAGTGGTCAGCGTCAACTGGCGCTTCAAACCTTCGGCCGACGGCGGCACAGTCGCACGTTGAGGCAGGGCGTGGGCAAGCATTGCGGGTATCTGATTCTGAGCAGTCTGGATTGTCGACGCAACCATGAAAACGGGGCGCGCGCCACGGCACGGCACTGTGGAGACGAAAGCGGGCCGAGCTCGCGTTCATTGTCCCAGTTGCACGGCGGCGCTATCACCCGGTGCGTCTGTTCTTGATGCAACGCTTCGCTACAAGCGCAAAACGCCGCCTGTCATCAACGGGCTTGCTTGGCCGTGGCGGCACGGCGCTTGACGTCGGTGGAGGCGGTTGTCGCGGCGGCTTCGGCGGGGGATTTAGCCAGATTTTCGAGCCGCTCGATGCGTTCCTTCAATTCCAGCAGGTCTTGTGCGGCGGGGGTGCCCAACCTTTCCAGGGCGCGCGCCACGCGCTCCTCGAAGATACCTTCCAGCCGGCCCCACGGCAGCCCGCCACCGCCCGCGCGGGCGGTCATTTCGGCCATGCGCTTGCTGGCTTCCGCCATGCGATCTTCCGCCAGTGCCTGGGTCTTGCGCTGAATGGCCATGCCTTCGTTGACGAGCGATTCGAACACCTTGCTGCCCTCGGCTTGCGCCTTGGCAAACGCCCCCAGGCCGGCCAGCCACACATTGCGCGCGGACGCATCGTCTTCTTCTGCGTCAAACGACGGGGCTGGTTCTGCCGGGTTCTGATCTTTTTTCCTTGAAGTAGCCATGATGCGACGCCTGAGTTGAACGAGGATTGAAACCAATGGTCAATGTACGCCGGTGCGCACATGTCCCATCTAGAGGCAGCATCCTAATGGGCACCCGCCATGCATCCTTTTGGGTGCCATGGCCATGAAATAATCCCGTGTGCATGCGGGCGAGGCTGGCGGATGCCGAACACGCGTGCAGATGGAGGTATTTCGATGATTCTCGTCACCGGCGGCGCCGGTTTCATCGGCAGCAATTTCGTGCTGGACTGGCTGGCCGGCAGCGGCGAGCCGGTGGTCAATGTGGACAAGCTCACCTACGCCGGCAACCGGGCCAACCTGGCGGCGCTGGAAGGCGATGCGCGCCACCGCTTTGTGCAGGGCGACATCGGGGATCGCGCGCTGATGGATAGCCTGCTGGCCGAACACCGCCCGCGCGCCATCGTCAACTTTGCCGCCGAAAGCCACGTCGACCGCTCCATCCACGGTGCCGAAGACTTCATCGCCACCAACATCGTCGGCACCTTCCGCCTGCTCGAAGCCGCGCGCGGCTACTGGGCGGGCCTGCCGGCGGACGAGAAGGCGGCGTTTCGCTTCCTGCACGTCTCCACCGACGAGGTCTACGGCACCCTCTCGCCCGACGCCCCGGCGTTCACCGAAGAACACGTCTACGAACCCAACAGCCCCTACAGCGCCAGCAAGGCCGCCAGCGACCACCTGGTGCGCGCCTGGCACCACACGCACGGGCTGCCGGTGCTGACCACCAACTGCTCCAACAATTACGGGCCGGATCACTTTCCCGAGAAGCTGATCCCGCTGATGATCGTCAACGCGCTGGCCGGCAAGCCGCTGCCGGTGTATGGCGACGGCCAGCAGGTGCGCGACTGGCTCTACGTCACCGACCATTGCAGCGCCATTCGCCGCGTGCTGCAGGCCGGCCGCGTGGGCCAGACCTACAACGTCGGCGGCTGGAACGAAAAGACCAACCTCGCCATCGTGCACACCATCTGCGACCTGCTGGACGAGCTGCAGCCGCGCGCCGATGGCCAGAGCTACCGCGCGCAGATCGCCCACGTCACCGACCGTCCCGGTCACGACCGGCGCTACGCCATCGACGCGCGCAAGATCGAGCGTGAACTGGGCTGGCGCCCGGCCGAGACTTTCGAGTCCGGCATCCGCAAGACGGTGGCCTGGTATATGGCGAATGCGGATTGGGTGCGCGACGTGCAAAGCGGCGCCTACTGTGATTGGGTGGCGACGCAATACGGAGCGGCTGGCGCGTGAGCATCCTGCTGCTCGGCAAGAACGGTCAGGTCGGCTGGGAGCTGCAACGCAGCCTGGCGCCGCTGGGCGATGTGGTTGCGCTGGATCGCGGAGGTGACGGCGGCTTGTGCGGGGATCTGGCCAACCTGGATGGCCTGGTCGCCACGGTGCGCGCCGTGCGGCCGC
>JAKOYD010000130.1 GCA_029780695.1 Pseudomonadota bacterium | reverse complement strand
TTTGGGCAAGCCACGCCATTTGCACCCGTGTTCGGCCACGTAAAGCATGGCATTGACCACCTGAAGGTTGGTCATGCTCACATTGCCGCGTTGAGTTGGCAGGCAGTGCTCGATACGAGAAAACTGTTCGGGCGTGATTTCCATGCACGCCAGTGTCGCTCTCCAGCTCCAAATTGGCAATTAGTGTTAACACGCCCTAGTCCAATCGGCTAATTCGCCAGTTCAGCTGAAACAATGCAATGGAAGTCAGCGGACATTCTGACGTTCTCCACCGATGCCACCACCATCCACCTCCCAGCCCCCAGTGCTCAACCGATCCTCGGCGGGGCAGCCAAGCAGCCGATTGAACTTATCGCCAACGGGGCCCGCTCGCACGCAAATCGGCCTCATGCTGCGGGAGCTGGAACGGGCTTTCGAAAGGTCGCTTGAGAAGGAGAGCGTCGAGTTCGGGGTCACACCCTCTCAGGTTGACATCCTGACCGTTCTCTCCATGAATCGGTGGCTTGGGATGACCGCGATCGCGAGAGAACTCGATATCGACCGCTCTACAGCGGCGAAGGCTGTGCGCGCCCTGGTGGCCAAGGGCTGGGTCGTTCAACGGGCACATCCAGTCGACCTGCGCTACCAACGATTCGAGCTAACTGACGACGGGTTCGTCGCAACGCAGGTCCTGCTTGCGCGGGCTGACGCCGCGCAGCAGAAGGTGATGTCACCCCTGATGGGCCGGGACCAGCATGCTTTCATGAACATGCTGAGCGAAATGGTCGACACCGCGTCAAACGAAGGTCGTTGAACGTCTGCATCCCGGAACAGCGGTAGGACGGTCCAGCAGACCGGCTGCGCAAGAGGCTCCTTGGGACCGCACCCTTTCGATCAGAAGCTGCCGATGCGCAGCTTTTCAACCATGCGCGCGTTGGACAGACCGTAGACCCCCTCCCCAGCGCGGTTTCGGCGCCAGAAGTACAGCCCGCCGCTGAAGGCCATTTTCCAACCGGTCCAGGCATCGCGCGAACCGGCGATCTCCAGCGTGCCCACGGTCGCGTGGTTGGCCAACTGCGGCAGACCATGCCATAGCGCGTAGTCGTTCTCCAACTCACTACCCAGGCGGTTGAACAACCCGTGACCTCATTGACACCTTGGCCCTTGCGCAAGGTGATGTCGGCGTACCGAAGGGGTTCGGTGATGCGCTGCAGTTGGTCAGCGACGAGGGCAGATTCAAATCACGCGCTCAGCAAATTCGCACGAGATGGACGTCATCTCTGATGTACGCAAGCTGCCCGCATCTCACCGTGGCGGCAAGCACGAGGATGGCGTACCGCTTGCTAAAATCCCGGAGTATGTTTCTGTCTGGAACACGCATTGAACCAGTTTCATGCAGTGCCATCCGGCCGCATGTTTCTTGGCGGGCTTATAGGCGGGTTCAAAGGGTATTGCCGCGTGAAATTCCATAAGAATCAACAACTTGCAGCGCCACTCGCGCTTCAGGTGCAGAACATCGAATAAGCCATCCGCTACAATAAGCGTAGCTGCAAGCGCAATACAGACAAGCGCTGGGCGGCGGTTTGAACCGGGTTTTCAGCCCGCCCGCGCGCTGGGTCAGACCGATTCGGCGCCCGCCATGACCGCGTCCTGGCCGACCCCCAGGCGTTCGGGCGCGGTGTATTCGCGCCGGTAAAGCTCGAACGGCATGCGATCGGTCGATTCGATGCGTTTTTGCTCGGCCACCGAATCGGCCGCCAGCTGGTCGAAGCGCGCCTTCAGCGCCGGCGGATACGGCAGCGCCAGCAGGCGCGCGCGCGCCTCCAGCGACCGGGCCCGCACGAACTGCACGAAGCTGTCGCCATGCTCGGCGTGCATGGCCCGCAGCACGCGCGCCGACGGCAGGGTGTCGGGCGCGGCCAGCGCGGCGCGCGCGGCGCCCAGCGCTTCGGCATAGGCTTGTGCGCCGTCCAGCGCGTCCATGGCGGCGGCGATGGGCGCTAGCCGCGCCACAATGTCGGCCGCCCAGTCGGCCAAGGTCACCTGCGCGCCGGCGCGGGTCAGCCGCAGACCCGGCTCGCGCCCGCGCGCGGCCGTCAGGTGCTGGTTGGTTTTCAGCGCCGCGATTTCGGCCGGCGAATCGGGCGGGCTGTCGGACAGCAGGCAGTACAGCAAAAACAGATCGAGAAAGCGCGCCGCGCGCGCGTCGATGCCGATCGGCTCGAACGGGTCCAGGTCCATCAGCCGCACCTCGACGTATTCGACGCCGCGCTGGCGCAGCGCGTGCAGCGGCCGTTCGCCCGCAAAGATGACACGCTTGGGCCGGATGGTGCCGTAGAACTCGTTTTCGATCTGCAGCAGCGTGGTGGCCAGCTGGTTGTAGTCGCCGCCGGGGTTCTGGATGCCGATGGCCTCGTAGGCCGGATACGGCCGGGTCAGCGCGTCTTCGAGCGAAGCGGCGTAGTGCTCAAGGCAGTTGTAGCTGACGGCCAGCTGGCCTTGCGCGTCGCTCTGGTAACCCAGCCGCCCCATGCGCAGCGACGTGGCGTGCGGCAGGTACATGGTGCCGTCGCCAAGTGGCGCCAGCTGGTGGTCGCGGCCCGCCACGAAGGTGGAACACACCGCCGGCGAGGCGCCGAACAGGTACAGCAGCACCACCGCGTCGCGGCGAAAATTGCGGATCAGCGCGAAGTAGTCGTCGTTGCTCAGGCCGGGCAGCGACCAGTTGTAGTGAATGCCCGATATGGTCTGCATGCGCCGCCCGTAGCGGTGCCCCAGCCCCATGCGGTAGATGCTCTTGGCGCGGCCGACGTTGCTGCGCCCGTACAGGCCGATGGGAATGGTTTCGTCGGTGGGCAGTCCGCAGGGCATGCTGGACACCCACAGCATCTCGTCGCCCCGCGCCTCCAGTTCGTGATAGACCACCTGGTGTATCTGGCCCAGCTCGTCCAGCGCGGCCTGCACGCTGGCGTGCGCGCCGGTGACCAGCTCCACCTGCGATTCGCTGAAGTCGGTGGTGATGTGCGGGTGCGTCAGCGGCGAGCCAAGCGCGGCCGGATGCGGCGTCAGCGCCAGCTGGCCACCGGGCTGCGCGCGCAGGCTTTCCTTCTCGATGCCGCGGCGCATGCCGCGCAGACGCTGGGGCGTCAGCGAGGCCAGCCGGTCCCTCAGCGTGTTCATGATTGACTTGTCCGTTCTTTTCAGGCGGGGTGGCGACGGTAGCACAGCTGCCAGTTTGCCGCCTGACGCAGGGTCAGCGGCGCGGCGCCAGCGCCTGGCCGATCTCGTTGATGCCCTGCTCGGCGCCGCTTCCGGGCACCATTTCGCCGTCGCGGTCGGTGACCTGGGCCAACGCGGCCAGCAGGCGCTCGGGCGTGTCCGGCGTCAGGCCCAGGTGCACGCCCCGGGTCAACGTGATGTGCGCGGCCTCGTAGGTGCCCGCGCCCGCGCACAGGATGGTGCGGGTGGGCGCCTGCTCGCTGGCCAGCACCAGCATGGCGGGCACCACCGCCTCGGGCTTGAGCACGGCCAGCACCTCGGGCGGCAGCAGGCCCTCGGTCATGCGCGTGGCGGCCGTGGGCGCCAGGGCGTTGACGTGGATGCCGTGCTTGGCGCCTTCGATGGCCAGGGTCTGCATCATCCCGGCCTGCGCCAGCTTGGCGGCGCCGTAGTTGGTCTGGCCGAAGTTGCCGTACAGGCCGGTGGACGACGTCGTCATGACGATGCGGCCGTACTGCTGCGCCACCATGTGCGGCCACACCGCCTTGGCGCAGTGCGCGGCGCCCATCAGGTGCACGTCCACCACCAGGCGGAAGTCGGCCATGTCCATCTTGCCAAAGCTCTTGTCGCGCAGGATGCCGGCGTTGTTGACCAGGATGTCGACGCGGCCCCAGGCGTCCACCGCCTGCTGCACCATGGCCTGCACGGCGTCCCAGTCGGTGACGGAGGCGCCGTTGGCGATGGCTTCGCCGCCGGCGGCGCGAATCTCGTCCACCACCTTCTGCGCCGCGGTGACCGAGCCGCCGCTGCCGTCCACCGCGCCGCCCAGGTCGTTGACGACCACTTTGGCGCCGCGCTCGGCCAGCGCCAGTGCGTGCAGCCGGCCCAAGCCGCCGCCAGCGCCGGTGACGATGGCCACGCGGCCGCTGAAATCGATCTTTTCCATGTTCCGTTGCTCCTTGTTGGCTTGCAAACTGGCGGTGACTTTAACGGGAGGTGACTTTAATTCACGCGCCGAACCCCGCCCTGTTGCCCACCGGACAGTGCGCCCCGCCAGTCCCGCCGCACAATGCCGCCATGGAACTGAACCACGACGTGATCGACACCCCGCCGCGCGACGCCGCCAGCGTGGTCATGCTGCGCGACGGCGCGCCCGGGCTGCAAGTGCTGCTGCTGCGCCGCCACACCGATTCGGCCGTGCTGGGCGGCGCCTACGTTTTTCCGGGCGGCAAGGTGGACGCCGCCGACAGCAGCGCCGACATGCTGGCGCGGCTGGACCGCGCGCCGTCCGAGCTGCAGCCGCGCCTGGGCGAGCCCGGCCTGTCGCCCGAGCAGGCCGCCGCCTTTTATGTGGCCGCCGCGCGCGAGGCGGCCGAGGAATCGGGCGTGCTGTTTCTGCAGGTCGGCGCTGAAGAAACAGCCACCCGCAGCGCCGACACCTGCGCCCGCCTGCGCGCGGGCGAGCCATTCGCTGCCCTGCTGGCCGAGGCGCAAGCCCGGCTCGACACCGACGCGCTGGCCCCGTGGTCGCGCTGGATCACGCCGCGCCGGCCCTCGGTGATGAACAAGCGCTTCGACACGCGCTTTTTCCTGGCCGCCGTGCCACCGCTGCAGGAGGCGCGGCACGACGACTTTGAGGTGACTGAGGCGCGCTGGCTGACCCCGCGCGCCGCACTGCGCCAATACCAGGCGCACGAGATCGACCTGGCGCCGCCGCAGATCGTCGGCCTGCTGCACCTGCTGCAATACCGCGACGTGGCGCACGCCATGCAGGACGCCCGTTCGCGCCCGCCGCCCCTGATCGTGCCCGAGCCGGTGGAAACCGGCGATACGCGCGTGCTGTGCTACCCCGGCGACGAGCACCACCCCGTGCCCACGCGCGCCCTGCCCGAGCCCGTGCCCACCCGCGTCGTCTGGCGCAACAAGCGCTTCGAGCCGCCGCAGGGCTTCAACGCCTTTCTGGACTGATACCTTGGCAAGGATGGCAACGCCGGCGATGGCCTTTTTGATCGCAACCCGGAGGGAACATGCTTGAAAAACCGCCACTCGTCGTCGCGCTCCTAGCGCAGACGCCCGGTCTGGGCGTCGCCGCGCGCCTGGATTGGCACTTTTTCAAGCATGTTCGCATGGCCAAAAAATAGCGTGAACAGGCCCTAACCCCATGGAAATCCCCGAAAACCCTGCGACCGACCTCGTCACCGACGAACTCGCCCTGCTGCACCGGCTGGTGCCGCTGCACGCCCAGCGCATCGTCGAGCTGGGTTGCGGCGCGGCCTACCTGTCGCGCAAGCTGCTGGCGGCGTACCCGGCCTGCCACGTCACCGGGCTGGAAGTGGACGAGCGCCAGCACGCCAGCAACCTGGCCCAGCCGCACCCGCCCCAGCTGGACTTCGTCGCCGCCGGTGCGCAGGCCATTCCGTTCGACGACGAGCGGTTCGACCTGGCGCTGATGCTGAAGTCGCTGCACCACGTGCCGCTTCAGGCGATGGACCGTGCGCTGGCCGAAACGCGCCGCGTGCTTCGGCCCGGGGGCCATCTGTATGTGTCCGAGCCGGTGTTCACGGGCACGCTCAACGAGGTCGTGCGCCTGTTCAACGACGAGCAGGCGGTGCGCCACGCGGCCTACCAGGCGCTTCAGCGCGCCTTGGCGGGTGGCGGCTGGCGGCAAGTGGCCGAAGTCCACTTCGGCGTGCCGGTGCGCTATGCCGACTTCGACGACTTCGAACGCCGCATGACCGACGTGACCTATGCCGAACGGCGCTTTGATTCCACCATGCGCGAGCGCGTGCGCGAACGCTTCGAAGCCCTGCTGCCCGCGCCCGGCGAGCCCTTCATCCGCCCGATGCGCGTCAATTTGCTTCAAAAACAATAGCTGCAAATCGAGGCGTGAAAAGCGCCAGAAGCCTGATTCACCCCAAATCCCGGAGACCCCGCCATGAACCCCGCCATCCGCCGCCAGACCGTGGGCGACATCCTGCGCCGAACCGCCGTCCGCCTGCCCGACAAGCTGGCCATTGCCTGCGGCGACACGCGCTGGACCTATGCCGAATTCGACGCGCTGGTGTCGCGCCTGGCCGCCGGGCTGGCGCAGCGCGGCATCCGCTGCGGCGACAAGGTGGCCGTGCTGGCGCGCAATTCGCACGGCTTTGCCGCGCTGCGCTTTGCGCTGGCGCGGCTGGGCGCGGTGCTGGTGCCGATCAACTTCATGCTGAAAGCAGAAGAAGTCGCCTACATCCTGCGCCACGCCGGCGCCCGGACATTGGCCACCGATTCGGGCCTGGCGCCCTTGGCGCGGGCGGCGGCCGCTATCGAAACCGAAGTGACGGACTTCATCTGGCTGCCCGGCGAAGCCCCCGGCGAGCCGGCCGATGGCATGGTCAGCTTTCACGACCTGGCCGCGTGCAGTGCGCCGCTGCCCGACACGCCGCTGCAAAGCACCGACCTGCTGCAGATCGTCTACACCAGCGGCACCGAAAGCTCGCCCAAGGGCGCGATGCTGACGCACGACGCCGTGCTGTGGCAGTACGTCAGCTGCTGCATCAACGCCGAGGTGGCCGAAGCCGACGTCGCCCTGCACGCGCTGCCGCTGTACCACTGCGCGCAGCTCGATGTGTTCTTTGGCCCGGCCATCTACGTCGGCTCGACCAACTACATCACCAGCCAGCCCACGCCCGACAACCTGCTGGCCCTGATGGCCGCGCACGGCATCACCAGCTTCTTCGCCCCGCCCACGGTGTGGATCGCGCTGCTGCGCTCGCCGCTGTTCGACCAGACCGATCTGAGCCAGCTGGCCAAGGGCTACTACGGCGCGTCGATCATGCCGGTGGAGGTGATGAAGGAAATCGCGCGCCGCCTGCCCAAGGTGCAGCTGTGGAACCTGTACGGCCAGACCGAAATCGCGCCGCTGGCGACGATGCTCGGCCCGCAGGACCAGCTGCGCAAGCCCGGCTCGGCCGGCCGCGCGGTGCTGAACGTGGAAACGCGGGTGGTCAATGACGACATGCAGGACGTGGCCGTGGGCGAGGTCGGCGAAATCGTGCACCGCTCGCCGCACCTGATGCTGGGCTACTTCAACGACCCCGAGCGCACGGCGGCGGCCTTCAGCGGCGACTGGTTCCACTCGGGCGATCTGGGCACCATCGACGACGAGGGCTACATCAGCGTGGTCGACCGCAAGAAGGACATGATCAAGTCCGGCGGCGAAAACGTCGCCAGCCGCGAGGTTGAGGAGATGATCTACCGCCTGCCACAGGTGAGCGAAGTCGCCGTCATCGGCCTGCCCGACCCGAAGTGGATCGAGGCCGTGACGGCGGTGATCGTGGTCAAGCAGGGCCAGGACCTGACCGCGCAGGCCGTCATCGACCACTGCAACGCGCACATGGCGCACTTCAAGAGCCCGAAACGCGTGGTGTTCGTCGAGGCGCTGCCGAAAAATCCGAGCGGAAAATTGCTCAAGCGCGAATTGCGCAAGACGGTGGGTGTGGCGGCGGGCGTCGATTGAGCGCACCGTGATTTTCGGTCGGCATTTTTATCGCCGCCCGAAAAAAATCGCGGGCTTGGGTCTCCCGCTGAGTTTCAGCAGTCAGAAAATAATACCAGCGAATTCGCCCGACTGCAGAAACCAGCCGGGTGGCCGAAATCAGTGCGCTCGACTGACCGGCGCCGCGCGCGCGGGCCGGTGCAAAATCCGTTCGATTTCAGTGACGCTGGTATTGCGAGGGGCGCGCATTTCGACGGCGCCGAAGGCCTCTGTCCAGCGGTCATGCAGTTCGTCCCAGGTCATGTCGCGCATGCCCGACGTTCTTTGGCGGTTCACCCAGTGCCGCCAGCACGGGGTATGGTAGCTCGAATCCTGCATGAGAATCGAGTCGCCGTCATCATTGGCCCATTCGGGGGTGCTGATATTTCCTTTGGTTGCGTAAGTCATGCCTTTAACATAGCATAACTCGGCATCACATTTCAAGCCCTTCCATTTTTTCACAGCCAGAAACGCCAAAATACAAAAAATCGGCACGGGCGAATGCGTTTGAAAATGGCCGAAAAATCGCACTCGTAGACGAGAAAATCCGGGGCAGCCTGACCTGAAAATGCCGCCCCGCGCGGCGGCTGCCTCGCTCAGTGCGCCAAGGCGGGCTGCCCGCGCAGCTTCTTGAACAGCGTCACCACGGCCACCACGGCGGCGCCTGTCACGATGCCCACGCCCGCGTTGGCCGCCTGCTCCACCAGCCAACCCATGCCGCCCGCCGCTTCGCGCCACTGCTGAATGAGGTGATGCAGCGGCGCAATGCCGTGCGCGATGATGCCGCCGCCCACCAGAAACATGGCCGCCGTGCCGGCGACCGACAGGAACTTCATCAGCCACGGCGCCAGCCACAGGATGCCGCGGCCGATGGCCTGCGCGGTGCTGCTCGCCTTGCGGCTGAGCCACAGGCCCAGGTCGTCCAGCTTGACGATGCCGCCGACCAGGCCGTACACACCCACCGTCATGATCACGGCGATGCCGACCAGCACCGCCAGCTGCGTCCAGAAATCGGCCTGCGCGACGGCGCCCAGCGTGATGGCGATGATCTCCGCCGACAGGATGAAGTCGGTGCGCACGGCGCCCTTGATCTTGTCCTTTTCCATCGCCGCCAGGTCGACGTCGGGCTGCGCCAGCTCCTGCTTCAGCTGGTCGAGCTTGGAGGCTTCCTGCTCGCCGCCGTGCAGCACCTTGTGCGCGACCTTTTCAAAGCCTTCAAAGCACAGAAAGGCTCCGCCCACCATCAGCAGCGGCGTCACCGCCCAGGGCGCAAAGGCGCTGATCGCCAGCGCCGCCGGCACCAGGATGGCCTTGTTCAGCAGCGAGCCCTTGGCCACCGCCCACACCACCGGAATCTCGCGGTGGGCGCTGACGCCCGTCACCTGCTGGGCGTTCAACGCCAGGTCGTCGCCCAGCACGCCGGCGGTTTTCTGCGCCGACACCTTGGTCAGCACGGCCACGTCGTCGGCCATGGCGGCGCTCTTGCGCGCGGCGACCTTGGTCATGACGGAGACATCGTCCAGCACGGTGGCGATGTCGTCGAGCAGGGCAAGCAGGCTGGTGGCCAAAGGGGTTCTTTCAAGTCGCCGAAGCGATCACATTTATGAAAACATTTCGGGCTCTGGCGCCGACTGGTACTGCGCAGACAGCTCCGTTATTTGTAGCATCCAGGCATCGATGGCCGCCGGGTCGTTGACCAGCCGCAGCGCGTCGAACGCCTGCTGCGCCTCAGGGTAGGCCTCCCGCAGCGCGCTCAGCCACTGCTTCAGGCGCCCGGCGCGGTGCCGCCGTTCGACCCGCCCGCACACATCGGCCCAGAAATCCGCCAGCAGCGGCACCAGGCGCGGCCATGGTAGGGCGGCCACCGCGGCGCCGCTGTAGGACGCCGGCGAAACGTCGCGCCGCAGTGCGCCCTGACCGCTCGCGGCGCCGATGGCCAGCGCCAGGCCGGGGCTGCGCACCATGCCGCGCCCCAGCATCAGGCGGTCGCAGCCGGTCACGGCGCGACAGCGCGCGGCGTCGGCCACGCTCCAGATCTCGCCATTGGCGATGACCGGCAAGCGCACCGCCTCGCGCACGCGGGCAATCGCGTCCCAATACGCGGGCGGGCGGTAGCCGTGCGCCTTGGTGCGCGCGTGCACCGCCAGTTCGCTGGCGCCGGCGCTGTCGATGGCGTGCGCCACGTCCAGCAGGCGCGCGTCGTCGTCGTAGCCCAGGCGCATCTTGGCGGAGACGGCCACGTGCGGCGGCACGGCGCGGCGCACGGCGGCCACGATGGCATGGATCAGCTCCGGCTCCTGCAGCAGCACGGCGCCGCCGCGGTGGCGGTTGACGGTCTTGGCCGGGCAGCCGAAGTTCAGGTCGATGCCGGCGGGCTGCAGTTCGGCCAGGCGCGCGGCGTTCTCGGCCAGGCACGTCGGGTCGCTGCCCAGCAGCTGCGGCCGCACCGGCACGCCGGCGGCGGTGCGGCTGCCGGTCAGCAGTTCGGGCACCACGCGGGTAAAGCTGCGCGCGGGCAGCAACTGGTCGGTGATGCGGATGAATTCCGACACGCAGCGGTCAATGCCGCCCACGCGCGTCAGGATGGCGCGCAGGCCGTGGTCGAGCAGGCCCTCCATGGGCGCCAGAACCAGGGTGGGATGCGCGGGCGTTGGCAACGTGGTGGGCGGCAAAAGCGGAAAGCCGGCATTGTCGCCGCGTCAACCGGCCGATGGTTGTACTGCGTTAGCATCACACATGGTGCGCCCCCGCAGCGCGCCGCCCGCCCATCGACAGAGGAACCCATGCCCGCATTGAGCCGAATCATTTTTTGCCTTGTATTTGCGCTGGGGCTGGGGGGTGCGCCCTGGGCGCTGGCCCAGACGCCCACGGCGTCCGCCGGCAGCGACGGCCGCGAAGGCACGTTCAAGACGGTGCGGGGCGAAGTGACGGTGGTGCGCGGCGACGTGCGCAGCGCCGCCATCGCCAGCGGGCCGGTGTACGCGGGCGACCGCGTGGTGACCGGCCTCAAGAGCGCCGCGTCGCTCGTCCTGCGCGACGGCACGGTGCTGTCGGTCGGGCCGGACAGCGTGGTCAATCTGTCCTCGTTCGGCTACAACTCCACCACGCAGGAAGGCCACGTGCTGGTCGATTTGCTGCGCGGCAGCCTGCGCATGGCCACCGGGCTGATCGCCAAGCTGAAGCCCGAGCAGGTCAAGGTGACCACGCCGACCACCGTGGTGGGCGTGCGCGGCACCGATTTCATCGTCGAGGAAAACCCATGACCGCCGCGGGCGCGCATCGTTTCACCCTGGCGTCGGCCATGGCCCTGGTGTTGGCAGGCTGCGCGCCCGCCACGCGGGTGGTGCTGCTGCCCCAGCCCGACGTGCCGGCGGCCGCCGTCACGGTGCAGTCCAAGGGGGCACAGGTGGTGCTGTCGCAGCCTTACGACAGCGCGCAAGTGCGTCGCCCGGGCCAGGTCGAGCCGTTGCGGACCGACGCGGCCGAGGTCAAGCGGCGCTACGGTCAGCTGCTGGCGGTCAGCCCCGCGCCGACGCAGCGCTTTGCGCTGTACTTCATGCCGGGCGGCGCGCAGCTGACGCCCGAATCCACGGCAGAGCTGTCAGACGTGCTGGCACGCGCGGGTGATCGGCCGGGCGGCGAAATCGTCGTCATCGGCCACACCGATCGCGTCGGCTCGGTCGAATCCAACGACACGCTCTCGCTGCAGCGCGCCCAGGCGGTGCGCCAGCTGTTCGTCGAGCGCGGCTTCGACGCCGCCCGCGTCGACGCCGTGGGCCGGGGCGAACGCGAACCCGTGGTGCCCACCGACGATGAAGTGCCCGAGCCGCGCAACCGCCGCGTCGAGATTCTGGTGCGATGAGCGTGGCGGCGACTCGCCCAGCGGGCGCGGGGCCGCGCCGCGCTTTCCCGAATACCCCCGCGGGCCTGCGCGATGCCATGGCTTGATGCGTGGCGCGCCCCGGTCAGGCTGCTTGTGTGCGGCGTGCTGTGGCTGCTGGGCGCGGCGGGTGCGGGTGCGGCGCCGTTTCAGGACGACATGGCGCAGCGCACGCTGGCCTGCATCGCCTGCCATGGCGAGCAGGGCCGTGCCGGTCCCGACGGTTATTACCCGCGCCTGGCGGGCAAGCCGGCCGGCTACCTGTATCACCAGTTGATCAATTTTCGCGACGGGCGGCGCCATTACGGGCTGATGACGCGCATGGTCGACGTGCTGAACGACGACTACCTGATGGAAATCGCGCGCCACTTCGCCGGCCTGCAGGCGCCCTATCCGCCGCCCGCCCCGCCGGCCAGCCCGCCGCCCGCCGACGTGCTGGCGCGTGGCCGCACCCTGGCCCAGCAGGGCGATGCCGGCCGGCGCCTGCCGGCCTGCGCGCAATGCCACGGCCAGCGCCTTACCGGCGCCCTGCCCGACGTGCCCGGCCTGCTGGGTCTGCCACAGGACTATCTGATGGCGCAATTGGGCGGCTGGCGTACCGGCCAGCGGCGCGCCCACGCGCCCGACTGCATGGCCAGCGTGGTGCAGCGCCTGAGCGACCGCGACGCCTACGCCGTGGTCAGCTGGCTCGCCCTGCAGCCGGTGCCGGCCGACGCCAGCCCCGCGCCCGAGCGCCCCGCGCGCCGCGCCGACACGATTGACCTGGCCTGCGGCGCCCCGCTGACCCCCCGGGGGCGCCCATGACCGTGCTGCGCCGCGCCCTGCTGGCCCTGGCGGTGCTGACGCTGGTCGGCGCGGCGGCGCTGTGGCATCTCAATTTCAACGACGGCGTCGACGTCAGCGCCAGCGCGCCGCCCGGCACCGACGCCGCCACCGTGCAGCGCGGCGCCTACCTGGCGCGCGTGGGCAACTGCCTGGCCTGCCACACCGCGCGCGGCGGCGTGGCAGCGGCCGGTGGGCGCGCCATCGCCACGCCCTTTGGCACCGTCTACACCAGCAATCTGACGCCCGATGCCGACACCGGCATCGGCCACTGGAGCGCCGCCGCCTTTTGGCGCGCGCTGCACCACGGGCGTTCGGCCGACGGGCGGCTGCTGAATCCGGTGTTCCCGTACACCCACACCACGCTGCTAACGCGCGCCGACAGCGACGCGCTGTTCGCCTATTTCAGCAGCTTGCCGCCGCAGCGCCAGCACGTGGCGGCGCACGAGCTGCGCTGGCCGTACGGCACGCAGGCGGCGCTGGCGGTCTGGCGCGCGCTGTACTTTCGGCCCGGTGGCCTGGCGGCCGACGCGGCGGCCAGCGACAGCGTCAAGCGTGGCGCCTACCTGGTGCAGGGCGTGGCGCACTGCTCGGCCTGCCACGCCCGCCGCGACGCGCTGGGCGGGGCCGACTGGCGCGACCTGAGCGGCGGCCCGATCCCCGGCCTGGGCTGGTACGCGCCGTCGCTCGTCGCACCACATGAAGCCGGCGTGGGCGACTGGCCAGACGCTGAAATCGCCCGGCTGCTGCAATCCGGCGCGTCGCGGCTCGGCGTCGCCAGCGGGCCCATGGCCGAGGTGGTGTTTCAAGGCACGCAGTACCTGACGGCCGCCGACCTGGCCGACGTGGCCGCGTATTTGAAGGCACTGCCGCCACACGACGCGCCGCGCACCGCCCTGCCCGCGCCGCCCGCGCGCACGCGCCTGGCCACGGCCGGCGAAAAGCTGTACGGCCAGAAATGCGCCGCCTGCCATGGTGAGCAGGGCGAAGGCGTACCCGGCGCCTATCCGCCGCTGGCCGGCAACCGGGCGGTGACCCTGTCGCACACACAGAATTTGCTGCAGGTCATGCTGCATGGCGGCTTTGGCCCCGCGACCGCCACCCGGCCGCGCCCGTTCGGCATGCCGCCCTTCATCCTGGAACTGAACGACGCCGAAATCGCCAGCGTGCTCAGCCACATCCGCACCGCCTGGGGCAACCGCGCGCCCGAGGTCTCGCCGCTGGACGTGCTGCAGATGCGCCAAGCCAGCAGCACCGGGTTGCGCTGACGACCCTGGCGCCAAGAGGGGTTGACGGCCCGCCCGCCTTCAAAACTATGATATTGATAGCTGTTCGCCCTTATCCAGCCAGCGTCAAAGCCATTATTCAATGATGATTCGATGACCATGAGCCTCCCTCGCCTGCCCCGCCTGGGCCACAGCCTGCGCGAGTTGCTGCACGCGCGCCGCCTTGGCGCGCTGGGCACGGTGGACGCGCATGGCGGTGTCTTCGTGTCGATGGTGCCCTACGCCATCGACACCGCCAGCGGCCGGCTGGTGCTGCACGTCAGCGGCCTGGCCGCGCACACCCACCACATGCAGGCCAACCCCCAGGTGTCGCTGCTCGTGACCGGCGCCGACGCGCCCGGCGCGCCGGTGCATGACCTGCCGCGCGCCACGCTGCAGGCGCTGGCCGACGCGCCCGCCCCGGGGTCCGCGGCCTGGGCCTCGGCGCGCGCGGCCTACCTGGGGCGCTTTGCCGACGTGGCGCCAATGACCGAATTGCCCGACTTCCGCTTCGTCACGCTCCAGGTCACTGGCGCGCGCCAGATCGCCGGCTTTGGCAGCGCGCGCAGCGTGACGGCCGACGAAATGGCGCAGGTGCTGGGCGCGTGAGCACCGGCCCGGTGGCCCCGCCCGGTGCACCCGCCGTGGACGGCCACGCGCTGGCCGTGCTGCACGAAGACGCGCACCTGATTGCCCTCGTCAAACCGGCCGGCCTGTTGTCGGTGCCCGGCCGCGGCCCCGAGCGCGCCGACTGCCTGAGCGCCCGCGCCCAGCGCCGCTGGCCCGACGCGCTGGTGGTGCACCGGCTCGACCAGGCCACCAGCGGCCTGCTGCTGCTGGCGCGCGGACTGGCCACGCAGCGACTGCTGAGCGCCGCCTTTGCCGAACGCCGCGTGGCCAAACGCTACGAAGCGCTGGTGCATGGCCGGCTCGACGCGGCGGCGCACGTGCCCGACGGCTGGGCCGAAATCGACTTGCCGCTGATCGTCGACTGGCCCAACCGCCCGCGCAGCAAGGTCGATCACCAGATCGGCAAACCCAGCCTGACGCGCTGGCGTCCGCTGGCGTACGACCCCGGGCGCAACACCACGCGGCTGGCGCTGGCGCCATTGACCGGCCGGTCGCATCAATTGCGCGTGCACCTGCAGGCCATCGGCCACCCCATCGTCGGCGACACCCTGTACGGCCCGCCCGACGGCGCGCCCCGGCTGATGCTGCATGCCTGCGCGCTGCGGCTGGCCCACCCGGTGACGGGCGCGCCGCTGGCGCTGCACAGCCCGGCGCCGTTCTGAACGGTCGCCTGGCGCTGGCGCCGCTTGATAATGCGGGGTGGCAACAACGTTGATTCGAGGAGCGAACCCATGCAGATCAAGGACAAGGTTTTCATCGTCACCGGCGCCGCTTCGGGCCTGGGCGAAGGCACGGCGCGCGCATTGGCGGCCGCGGGCGGCAAGGTGGTCATCGCCGACATGAACGCCGAGCGCGGCGAGGCCGTGGCCAAGGACATTGGCGGCGCCTTCGTCAAGTGCGACGTCACCAGCGAGGCCGATGGGCAGGCCGTGGTGGCCCAGGCCACGTCGATGGGCAAGCTGATGGGCCTGGTCAATTGCGCCGGCATCGCCACCGCTGAAAAAACCGTGGGCAAGAACGGCGCGCACGGTCTGGCCGGCTTTGCCAAAACGGTGACCATCAACCTGATCGGCAGCTTCAACATGATTCGCCTGGCCGCCGAGGCCATGAGCAAGAACGAGCCTGAATCGACCGGCGAGCGCGGCGCGATGATCAGCACCGCCAGCGTGGCCGCCTATGACGGCCAGATCGGCCAGGCGGCCTATTCGGCCAGCAAGGGCGGCATCGTCGGCATGACGCTGCCGATCGCGCGCGATCTGGCCAAGACCGGTATCCGCAACATGACCATCGCCCCCGGCATCATGGGCACGCCCATGCTGTTCGGCATGCCGCAGGAAGTGCAGGACGCGCTGGCCGCCAGCGTGCCCTTTCCCAGCCGCCTGGGCAGGCCCGAGGACTACGCCAAGCTGGCGGTGCACATCTTCGAAAACGACCTGCTGAACGGCGAAGTGATCCGCCTGGACGGTGCGATTCGCCTGGCGCCGAAATAAGCGCCGGTCCGCGGTTTCGGCGCGAGGCGCGTGGGATGCCCCATGGCATGGGCCGCCAGGCACCAGTCGCGGCCCATGGCTCGCGCGCCATTGACTAGGCTTGCCGCGCCGCGAACCGCCCACGCCGCGCCACACGGCCTTGGCCACACCGTGGGCAGGCGCTCTACTCGCCCCCGAGGCGCTGGCGCGCCTTGCCCTCAAGGCCGCGCTGCCGGTGGCCGGTGGCCGGGCAACCCCGTTCACGAGAGCACTGGTTTGTTGAGCGCCCGCTGGGCTGCTGTAAAAAAGCGTTTTTCCGCCGTGTCCATAAGCGCGTTCCCATGTCCACCCGCCCCGAAACGCTCGCCTTCCTGATCGACCAACTGGGCGACTGGCCCGGCTTGCGCACGCGGCGCATGTTCGGTGAATACTGCGTGTATGTGGACGACAAGCCGGTCGCCTTCGTCTGCGACGACCTGCTGTATGTCAAGCCCACCCCCGCCGGGCAGGCGCTGATGCAGCCGCCGGTGTGGGGGCGCTTCTACGACAAGGCCAAGCCGCACCTGCTGATCACACCAGACCGCTGGGACGAGCGTGCTTGGCTGCGCGCGCTGATCGAAGCCACGGCCCACGCGCTGCCGGCCCCCAAGCCGCGCAAGGCCGCTGCCAAACCGGCGGCAACGGCAAAATCCGCCAAGCCCGCTGCGGCGCGCCAGCGCGCCAAGCCAGCCAAGCCAGCCAAGCCAGCCAAGCCCTGATTGCTATTTTATTAATAGCTAAAGAGCCTTTTACAGCAAGCGCTGAGGGCGTTTTTTCCGGTCAAATTCGGCACGTGTGGCGCCGCGCCCGCTGCGCTACCATGCATAGACACAGCCACATCTGGAGGAGCTTTTCATGACACCACGCCGCCTGTTCGTCTTCAGCACCCTGGCCAGCGCCGCCCTGCTCGCGGGTTGCGCCAGCGGTCTGCGCTACACGCCGCCCAGCATGCCCGTCACGCCCGAGGGCGGCTCTGGCTGGACCGAAAAACCCGGCTGGGCGACCGAGAAGTTTGCCGTCGCCTCGGCCAATCCGCTGTCGACCGACGCCGGCTATCAGGTGCTGAAGGCCGGCGGCAGCGCAATGGACGCGGCCATCGCCGTGCAGTTGGTGCTGGGCCTGGTCGAGCCGCAATCCAGCGGCATCGGCGGCGGCGCCTTTTTGCTGCATGCCGCGGGCCGCGACGTGACGGCGTGGGACGGGCGCGAAACGGCCCCCGCCGCCGCCGACGAAAAACTGTTTCTGGGCGCCGACGGCAAGCCGATGGCTTTTTACGACGGCGTGGTGGGTGGTCGCTCGGTCGGCGTGCCGGGCACCGTGCGCATGCTGGAACAAGCGCACAAGGCGCATGGCCGCCTGCCGTGGGCCGAACTGTTCAAGCCCGCGATCCTGCTGGCCGAGCAAGGGTTTCAGGTCAGCCCGCGCCTCAACACGCTACTGAAAAATGAGCACCATCTCAAGAAAGATCCTGTGGCGGCGGCGTTTTTCTACGACGCAGCCGGCAACCCCTGGCCCGTGGGCCATGTGCTGAAGAACCCTGAGTTCGCCGCCGTGCTCAAGGGCATCGCCGCGCGCGGCTCCAGCGCGTTGCTGGAAGGCCCGGTCGCGCAAGCCATCGTCGACAAGGTGACAAAGCACCCCACCAACCCCGGCAAGATGACGCTGGCCGACCTGGCTGGCTATCAACCAAAGCGCCGCGCGCCGCTGTGCGTCGACTATGCGGTGGCGCAAGCCGGCAAGACGTACGAGATCTGCGGCTTCCCGCCGCCGTCGTCGGGCGCCATCGCGGTGGGGCAGATCCTGGGCATCCTGGCGCGCACGCCGGCGGCACAGATGAAACCTGGCGCCGACGGCCTGCCCACGGCCGACTGGCTGCACTACTACACCGATGCCTCGCGCCTGGCCTTTGCCGACCGCGCCCAGTACGTGGCCGACCCCGACTTCGTGCAGCCACCCGCCGGCAGCTGGCTAAGCCTGTTGGCGCCCGCCTATCTGCAAAGCCGCGCCGCGCTGATTGGCGCGCAAAGCATGAAGCTGGCGCAGCCCGGCAACCCTGGCGCCGTCAAAACCAGCCATGCCCCCATGCCCGAGCAGCCCGAATACGGCACCAGCCACATCAGCATCGTGGATGCTTACGGCAACGCGCTGGCCATGACCACCACCATCGAAGACCAGTTCGGCGCGCGCCAGATGGTGAAGGGCTTTCTGCTGAACAACGAGCTGACCGACTTCAGCTTTGCCCCGGCCGACGCGCAGGGCCAGCCGATTGCCAACCGCGTGCAGCCGGGCAAGCGGCCGCGCTCGTCCATGGCGCCCACGCTGGTGTTCGAAAAAGCCGCCGACGGCACGCGCGGCCCGCTGGTGATGAGCGCCGGCAGCCCCGGCGGCGCGCTCATCATCCACTACACGGCCAAGACCCTGTACGGCGTGCTCAACTGGGGCCTGACGCCTCAGCAGGCCATCAGCCTGCCCAATTTCGGCTCCACCAACGGCCCCAGCGTGCTCGAGGAAAAAATCTTCCCGGCCGCCACCATCGAAGCCCTGCGCACGCGCGGTGCCGAGGTGCGCGAAATGAACATGACCAGCGGCCTGCAGGCCTTGACGCGCACCCAGGTGCACGGCAAACCGCTGTGGCTGGGCGGCGCCGACCCGCGTCGCGAAGGCGTGGTGATGGGCGACTGAACGGGCGACTGAACGTGTCCGGCCGTCCGACCCTTGCCAGGGCAAGTGGTCGCGGCCGCGCACCGTCACCGACCCTGTGGCCGGCTCCCCCGATCAGGCCCGCGTCAAGGCTTGGCGGCCTCGCGCGCTGGCGTGGCCGGCGCCGGGGCGCCAATGGTTGGGGGCGACATCGGCGTGTTGGCGGCGTCCTTGCCCACCGTGGGCTGACCGCCCACCGCCCCGCCCGTGGTAGGCGCCGCCGCCGCGGCCGGTGACTGGCCGCCGTCGCGGCTGCCCGTGTACGTGACACCCTGCACCAGCAAGCCCGCGTCGGACAGCCGCGCGGCGCTCTTGTTGTCAATGCCGCGCACACGCTTGATCAGGTCGGTCCAATCCTTGTACGGCCCGGCCCTATGCCGCTCGGCAACGATGCGCTTTGAAAGGCCACGGCTGACATGGCGCACGGCATCGAGTTCGCTGGCGGGGGCCGTGTTGACATCCACGCCGGCGTGCGCGGCGGTCATCGCCAACGCCACTGTGCATACGGCCAACGCCCGCTTGATCCAGTTGCTACGGTTCATACATACCCTCATCGGTTTATCGGTCAACGCCATGGCGCAGGCGTTCAGTGCCATGTTTTTAACGCCGCCTGCGCCTTGAATACGTCAGCCAAACACGCTTGCACGCGCCAGCCCAACGCCTGAACGCTGGCGGCGCAGCGCCGGTCTATGACCAAACCAATCATTGACCAAACGCCATTGGACTGGTCATATGTATCTGATTTCATTAGGGTTTTTCATATCGTCCATGGTGCGTATTCGCCGTGCGGCGGGGCATACTCCCACCATGTTCGTTTTTTGAACGCATGGTCTTGCAGACAAGGAGCATCCCGCCATGGATATGAACCGAAGGCACTTCTTCCGCGTCAGCGGGGCGGCGCTGGTCGGCTCCAGCTTGGTGGCGCTGGGCTTTTCGCCCACTGCCGCGCTGGCCGAAACCCGGCACTTCAAACTGGCCCGCGCCAAGGAAACACGCAACAACTGCACCTATTGCTCGGTCGGTTGCGGTTTGCTGATGTACAGCCTGGGTGACGGCGCCAAGAACGCGCTGGGCGACGTCATCCACATCGAGGGCGATCCCGATCACCCGGTCAGCCGCGGCAGCCTGTGCCCCAAGGGCGCTGGCCTGCTCGACTTCGTGCACAGCCCGGCGCGCCTGAAATACCCCGAAGTGCGCGAGCCCGGCAGCAAGGAATGGAAGCGCATCGGCTGGGACGAGGCGATGGATCGCATCGCCAAGCTCATGAAGGCCGACCGCGACGCCAACTTCACCACCACCAACGCGGCTGGACAAACGGTGAACCGCTGGATCAGCACCGGCATGCTGGCGGCTTCGGCGTCGTCCAACGAAGCAGGCTACATCACGCACAAGGTGATGCGCAGCCTGGGCATGCTCGTATTCGACAACCAGGCACGTGTTTGACACGGCCCGACGGTAGCCGGTCTGGCTCCGACGTTTGGCCGAGGCGCGATGACCAACCACTGGGAGGACATCAAGAACGCCGATCTGATCCTGGTCATGGGCGGCAACGCCGCCGAAGCGCACCCCGTTGGCTTCAAGTGGGCGATCGAGGCGCGCAACAACAACAAGGCCAAGCTCATCGTGGTCGACCCGCGCTTCACGCGGTCGGCCGCCATGAGCGACTTCTACGCGCCCATTCGCGCGGGCACCGACATCGCCTTCCTGGGCGGCGTCATCAACTACCTGCTCGCCAACAACAAGATCCAGACCGAGTACGTGCGCAATTACACCAACGCGCCGTTCATCGTGGGCGAGGGCTACAGCTTCAAGGACGGCCTGTTCAGCGGCTACAACCCCGACAAGCGCAGCTACGACGCCAAGGCCTGGGCCTATGAAATGGACGGCGACTTCGCCAAGGTCGACATGACGATGCAGCACGAGCGGTGCGTGCTGCAGATCATGAAGCGCCACTACGCCAGCTACACCCCCGACATGGTGAGCAAGGTGTGCGGAACGCCGGTCGATGCGTTCAACAAGGTGTGCGAGGCCATTGCCAGCACGGCGTCGACCGACCGCGTCATGACCATCCTGTACGCCCTGGGCTGGACGCAGCACAGCACGGGCTCCGAAAACGTGCGCGCCGGTGCCATCGTTCAGCTTTTGCTGGGCAACATCGGCCTGCCTGGCGGCGGCATGAATGCGCTGCGCGGCCACAGCAACATCCAGGGCCTGACCGACCTGGGCCTGCTGTCAACCAGCCTGCCGGGCTACCTAAGCCTGCCGCGCGACGCCGAACAGGACCTGGAAACCTACTACAAGCCTCGCGCCATCAAGCCCCTGCGCCCGGGCCAGATGAGCTACTGGCAGAACTACCCCAAGTTCTTCGTCAGCTACATGAAGGCCACCTTCGGCGCCGCCGCCACGGCCGACAACCAGTGGGGTTACCACTGGCTGCCGAAGTGGGACACGATGTACGACATCCTGCGCGCCTTCGAGATGATGAACCAGGGCAAGCTCAACGGCTACATCTGCCAGGGCTTCAACCCGGTGGGCTCGTTCCCCAACAAGAAGAAGATCATCGCCGGGCTGTCCAAGCTCAAGTTCCTGGTCACCATCGACCCGCTGAACACCGAGACTTCGGAGTTCTGGAAGAACCACGGCGAATACAACGACGTCAAGAGCGAGGACATCCAGACCACGGTGTTCCGGCTGCCTTCCACCTGCTTCGCCGAAGACGAGGGCTCCATCACCAACTCGGGCCGCTGGCTGCAGTGGCACTGGAAGGCCGCTCCCCCGCCCGGCGAGGCCAAGACCGACATCGACATCATGGCCGAGTTGTTCGTGCGCCTGCGCTCGATGTACGCCAAGGATGGCGGCGCCCTGCCCGACCCCATCGTCCAGCTGAACTGGCCCTACAAGGTGCCTCAGATGCCCGGCCCCGACGAACTGGCGAAGGAATACAACGGTCGCGCGCTGGTTGATCTGGCGGATCCGGCCGACGCCACCAAGACCATCGCCAAGGCGGGCGAGCAGCTGTCGAGCTTCGGCCAGCTGCGCGACGACGGCAGCACCGCCAGCGGCTGCTGGATCTATTGCGGCGCCTGGACCCAGGCGGGCAACCAGATGGCGCGGCGCGACAACACCGACTTGTGGGACAACGGTCAAACGCCTGGCTGGGCCTGGGCCTGGCCGGCCAACCGGCGCATCCTCTACAACGCGGCGTCCACCCACCCGTCGACCGGCAAGGCCTGGAACGCCAGGCGCCCGCTGGTGCAATGGGGCGGCACGGCCTGGGGCGGCTCGGACGTGGCCGATATCGGGGCCACGGCCAATCCGGCGGCGGACAACGCCGTGCGTCCGTTCATCATGACGGCCGAGGGCGTGGCGCGCCTGTTCGCGCCCAGCGGCATGGCCGATGGGCCACTGCCCACGCACTACGAACCGTTCGAATCGCCGGTGGTCGGCAACGCCTTCCACCCCGGCAACGACGCCGCTCGCGCCAACCCGGCGGCCCGCGTGTTCAAGGGCGACATGGAAGCCTTCGGCACGCCCAAGGACTTCCCCTATGCCGCCACCTCGTACCGGCTGACCGAGCACTTCCACTACTGGACCAAGAACGCCCAGTCCAACGCCATCGTGCAGCCGCAGCAGTTCGTCGAGATCAGCGAGGCGCTGGCCAAGGAAAAAGGCATCGCCAACGGCAGCATGGTGAAAGTCACCTCCAACCGTGGCTTCATCAAGGCCGTGGCGGTCGTGACCAAGCGCATTCCGGTGCTGGACTGCGGTGGCACCAAGGTGCACACGGTCGGCCTGCCCAACCATTGGGGCTTTGTCGGGCAGACCAAGCCGGGCTACCTGGTCAACACGCTGACCCCCTTCGTCGGCGACGCCAACACCCAGACGCCGGAATACAAGGCGTTCACGGTGAACATCGAGAAAGCTTGAGGGAGAACACCGCATGTCATCTCTTCAATCGCTCGACATCGCCAAGCGGTCGGCCACCACCACCGCCACGCCCGACGCGCGGCGGCGCATTCCCGAGGTCGCCAAGCTCATCGACGTCTCCAGTTGCATCGGCTGCAAGGCCTGCCAGGTGGCGTGCATGCAGTGGAACGATCTGCGCGACGACGTGGGCACCTGCCATGGCACCTACGACAACCCGGTCGACCTCACGCCCCAGTCGTGGACGGTGATGAAGTTCTCCGAGGTCGAGGTCACGCCAGGCCGGCTGGAGTGGCTGATCCGCAAGGACGGCTGCATGCACTGCGAAGACCCGGGCTGCCTGAAGGCCTGCCCGGCGCCCGGCGCCATCGTCAAATACGCCAACGGCATCGTCGACTTCATCAGCGAAAACTGCATTGGCTGCGGCTACTGCGTCAAGGGCTGTCCGTTCGACGTGCCGCGCATCAGCGAGAAGGACAACAAGGCCTACAAGTGCTCGCTGTGCGCCGACCGCGTGGCCGTGGCCCAGGAACCCGCCTGCGCCAAGGCCTGCCCCACCGGCGCCATCCGCTTCGGCAGCAAGGAAGACATGCTGACCTACGGCGACGGCCGCGTGGCTGAGCTGAAGACGCGCGGCTACGACAAGGCCAGCGTCTACAACCCCGAGGGCGTGGGCGGCACGCACGTAATGTACGTGCTGCAACACGGCGACAAGCCCGAGCTGTACGCCAATCTGCCGGCCAACCCCAGCATCAGCCCGATGGTCGCCATCTGGAAAGGTCTGGCCAAACCCGTGGCACTGGCCACCATGATCGGCGCCGCGCTGGTGGGCTTCTTCCACCACATGAAGCAAGGTCCTCTCGAAGTGCCAGAGCACGACGAAGACTTCGTGGCCAACGACCAGCCCAACGTCGTCGGGGTCGAAGACGGCAGCCGCACCCACGTGCAAGACGCTTGAAGGGGCCACCATGAAAAAGCTCTACATCCAGCGCTACACCGACAACCAGCGCATCAACCACTGGCTGGTGGTGGTGCTGTTTGGCCTGGCCGGCTTCTCGGGGCTGGCGCTGTTCCACCCCAACCTGTTCTTCCTGACGCAGTTCTTCGGCGGCCCGCAATGGACGCGCATCGTGCACCCGTACTTCGGCGTCGCGGTGTTCCTGATGTTCCTGCTGATGTTCGTGGCTTTCGTCGGCAAGAACCTCTGGCGCCGCGAAGACACGCAATGGCTGAACGCCGCGCCCAAGCTGGTGCTGCACGCCGACGAAGCCGCCATGCCGCCCGCGCACAAGTACAACGCGGGACAGAAGCTGGTGTTCTGGTCGATGACCGTGTGCCTGCTGGTGCTGCTGGTCACGGGCGTGCTGTTCTGGCAGGCCTGGTTTGCCAGCAGCGTGCCCATCGGGCTGCAACGCGTGGCGGTGGTGCTGCATGCGCTGGCTGCCTTCATCATGTCGCTCACCGCCGTGGTGCACATCTACGCCGCCATTTGGGTCAAGGGCACGTTGCGCGCCATGACACAGGGCAACGTCAGCGCCGGCTGGGCCAAGCATCACCATGTGCTGTGGTACCGCGACAAGATGGAGGCCGCGCGCCGCGATGTGCAGGCCGAGCGCCTTTGATTGATATCGTTTTTATAGCTGCCAAGGCTTGCTGAACGTGCGCCACAAGTTGTTTTAGTTCATGAATGCAGTTTCTGGCGCACGCTTGCGCACTCCCGAGGAAATCGCCCTGCGCGCTGGCGTCGGTTTTGCCCGCCTGCTGCCGCCTGGCCGCCAGGTGTTTGCCGAGCGCGCGCTGCGCCTGCGCCAGCTGGCCGCCGGCCACGCCATGCGCGACTATCTGCTGCTGATGGCGCTGGTGTGCGAAGCCCAGCACGAGCGCTTGCAGCAACACCCCGCCGTGCCACTGCCCAGCACCGACCAGGCCGATGCCGCCGCCCACGCCGGGCAGCCGCTGCTGGGCGCCACCACCTGGGCGCCCGATCCGGTCTGGCAAAGCGAGCTGCGTGCCCTGCTCGACCTCGTCTTGCAGCGCCTGCCCGCCGACAGCCCGGCGCGCGCCGGCGTGCGCGCCGCGCGCGAACTGGAAGACGCCGCGCTGCAACGCCAGGCCGAGCGCCTGCTCGCCACCATTCCGTTGGGGCTGGACTTGGCCACCGCACCGCTGATCGCCGCCGGTCTGCAGCTGCACTGGACGCACCTGGCCAGCGCCACGGCCGCCGCGCAGCCCAACGCCTTCGGCGTCACCGACGACGCCACGCGCTGCCCCTGCTGCGGCAGCCTGCCCACCGCCAGCATCACCCGCATCGGCGGCGGGCAGGACGGCCACCGCTACCTGCACTGCGCGCTGTGCAGCACGCAGTGGCACATGGTGCGCGTCAAATGCACGCACTGCCAGGGCACCGGCGGCATTCACTACCAGTCGTTGCAAGCGCTGGCCGACAGCACTGGCCCGGCCCGGCGCGAGGCGGTGCAGACCGAAACCTGCGACAGCTGCGGCCATTACCTCAAAATCGTGCACATGGACAAAGACCCCCAGGTCGAGCCCGTGGCCGACGACCTGGCCACGCTCACCCTCGACCTGCTGGTGTCCGACGCCGGCTTTGAGCGCCACGGCACCAACCTGCTGCTGCTGTTTGGCGACGGTGACGACGCCCCGCCGCCCGAACGAGGGTCAGCGTAATGGCCCGGCCCCCCGAATCCGTGGTTCACGGTTCAGCGGCCCCGCCAGAACACTCCCCCGAGGCCTCCGCCAAGAACCTGCCTTCCATCGACCGCCTGCTGCGCGCGCCTGCCGTGGCGGCGCTGGTCGCCGAGCACGGCCACACCCTGGTGGCCGATGCTGCGCGTTCCCTGCTTGCCGACTTCAGAGAGCGCATTGGGCATGCGCAGCTTGCGCCTTCAGCTATTGAATTTGAAGCCATCGAGCGATCACTCGCCAACCGCGTGCAGGCGCGCCTGGCGCCGCGCATGAAGCCAGTGCTCAACCTCACCGGCACCGTCATTCACACCAACCTGGGCCGCGCGCTGCTGGCAGACGCGGCGCTGGCCCACGTGCAGGCCATGATGGCCGGCCCCAACAACCTCGAATACGACCTGGCCACGGGCGCGCGCGGCGACCGCGACAGCATCGTGGAAGGCCTGCTGTGCGAACTCACCGGTGCGGAGGCGGCCACGGTGGTCAACAACAACGCCGCCGCCGTGCTGCTGACGATTGCTGCACTCGCGCGGGGCAAGGAAGTCATCGTCTCGCGCGGCGAGCTGGTTGAAATCGGCGGCGCCTTTCGCATGCCCGACGTGATGGAAAGCGCTGGCGCCAAGCTGGTCGAAGTGGGCACCACCAACCGCACCCATCCGCACGACTACGAGCGCGCCATGACCGAGCGCACGGCGCTGCTGATGAAGGTGCACACCAGCAACTACGCCGTGCAGGGCTTCACCAGCGCCGTCGACGAGGCTACTCTTTCTTCGATAGCAAAAAAGCATGGCCTGCCGCTGGCCACCGACTTGGGAAGCGGCGCGTTGATCGACATGGCCGCTTACGGCCTGCCGCGCGAACCCACGCCGCAAGAGATGCTGGGCGCCGGCTGCGACGTGGTCACTTTCAGCGGCGACAAGCTGCTGGGCGGCCCACAGGCCGGCCTGATCGTCGGCACGCGAGAGGCCATCGGCCGCATCCGCAAATTCCCCATGAAGCGCGCGCTCCGCATGAGCAAGCTGCCGCTGGCCGCGCTCGAAGCGACGCTGATGCTCTACCAGCGCCCCGAACGGCTGGCGCGCGACTTGCCCACGCTGCGCCTGCTCACGCGCCCGCTGGCCGACATCGAGGCCACGGCGCAGGCCGTGCTGCCGGCGCTGCAAACCGCCCTTGCCCCCCGCTACACCGTCAGCACCGTGCCGCTGCAAGGGCAGATCGGCTCCGGCTCGCTGCCCATCGAACGCCTGCCTTCGTCGGGCCTGGCCATCGCACCGGTTGAAAAGAAAGGCTCGGGCCGCGCGCTCGATGCACTGGCCGCCGCCTTTCGCCAATTGCCCACCCCCGTCATCGGCCGCATTGCCGACGACCGCTTGATTCTGGATTGCCGTTGCCTGGAGGATTTCACACAACTCACCACCCAGATTCCGCACCTGTCCTTGTAACCATTGGCTGGTCAGCCATCCATAGAGGAGCACCCATGACCTTCGATCGACGCACATTCATCGCCGCGAGCGCGGCCACCGCCGCCGCCCCCCTGCTGCCCGCCTGCGCCAGCCCGGGCACATCCAACGCTGCCGCCACGGATGCAGCGCCCTACCCCGCCTTCATCGGCAAGTCCACTCAAACCCTGCTGCCGCGCGGCAAGGCCCCACGCATCGTCATCTGCGGCGGCGGCTGGGGTGGCCTGACCACCGCCGCCAACCTGCGCCAGCTGGCGCCGCAGGCCGAAGTGGTGCTGCTCGATCGCAACCCGGTGTTCTTCTCCAGCCCGCTGTCCAACATGTGGCTGGTGAACATGGTCGATGGCGAATTGCTCACGCACGATTACCTGCGCGTGGCAAACAAGCTGGGCTACAAGTTTTTTCAGGCCGAGGTGCAGCAGATCGACCGCGACAGACGCATCGTCACCACCAGCGTGGGCACGCTCGACTATGACTGGCTGGTGCTGGCGCCCGGCATTCGCTACAACTATGAGAGCTGGTTCGGCAACGACCGCCAAGCCGCCGATGCCGCGCGCACCCGCTTTCCCAGCGCCTACGCCAGCAACAGCGAATTTCTCACCCTCAAGCGCGCGCTGCACAATTTCAAGGGCGGCGAGCTGGTGATGAACCTGCCGCCCCCACCGCAGCGCTGCCCGCCCAGCCCGTACGAGCGCGCCTGCCTGATCGCCTGGCACTTCAAGACCAACAAGATCAAGGGCCACATCACCATCCTCGACCACAAGCCGTCCATCATGCCCATCGGCCAGGGCTACAAGCTGGCCTTTGAGGAGCTGTACAAGGACTTCATCACCTACGTGCCCAATGCGCACGTGCAAGAGGTCGATCCGTTCAACCAGCGCATCCGCACCGCCGCCGGCGACCACAAGTTCGACCACGCCATCCTGATGGCCCCGCACAAGGCGGGCGATCTGGCCTGGCTGGCCGGCACCGTCAGCAAGACCAGCGACGGCTGGGCCGACATGGACGAGGTGACGATGCAGATCAAGGGCGACGAGCGCGCCTACGTCATCGGCGATGCGATTGCCGCCGTCTCCACCCTGCCCTTCCGCTATTACCCCAAGAGCGCCCACATCGCCAACCGCCTGGGCCGCATCGTGGCCTACCAGATCAGCGAGAAGCTCGCCGGCCGCGCGCCCGAACGGCGCCTGCCCGACAACCTGTGCTACATGGTCGTCAACGGCACGCCCGGCCAGGCGCTCAACGTGCAGTTCGACTACGACTTCGACGCCCAGGGCCGCGTGCGCCAGGTGCAGCGCGACTACAACGAACGCACGCCCGCGCTGTTCAAGGACGATTTCCGCTGGGCCGACTTCATGTTTGAAGAGATGTTCGCCGGTATTGCGCCACCCGTGCTGCCGTATCCCGCATACCGCGCCTAAGCATTACAAAGACTCGATCATCCGCCCATGATCATCGGCACCGCAGGCCACATCGACCACGGCAAGACCACGCTGGTGCGCGCGCTCACCGGCGTCGACACCGACCGCCTGCCGGAAGAGAAAAAGCGCGGCATCAGCATCGAGCTGGGCTACGCCTTTCTCGATACGCCGGATGGCGGCCGCATCGGCTTCATCGACGTGCCTGGCCACGAGCGCCTGGTGCACACCATGGTGGCCGGCGCCAGCGGCATCGACTTTGCCCTGCTGCTGGTGGCCGCCGACGATGGCCCCATGCCGCAGACGCTGGAACACCTGGCCGTGCTGTCGCTGCTGGGCGTGGCGCGCGGCGCCGTCGTCATCACCAAGGCCGACCGCGCCGATGCCGACCGCATCGCCGCCGTGCGCGCCGAGATGGCCGAGCTGCTGGCGCCCACCCCGCTGGCGGGCGCGCCCGTGCTGGCCGTGTCGGCGCAAACGGGCGCCGGCATCGACGCCTTGCACGCTCTACTTTTTGAAGCTATTGAGATAGACCAGACAAGCGCTGGCGACGTTCCATGCCCTCCCCCGCTGGCGGGAGAGGCAGAAAAATTCACCGCTCAACCCCACCCGCTACCCGCCCTGCGGCTCGCCATCGACCGCGCTTTCACCCTGCAAGGCACGGGCACCGTGGTCACCGGCACCATTCACGCTGGCAGCGTGCGCGTGGGCGACGAACTGGCCATCGTCCCCGGCCCGCAGCGCGCACGGGTGCGCAGCCTGCACGCGCAGAACCGCCCGGTGGAAGCAGCGCACGCCGGCCAGCGCTGCGCCGTGGCGCTGGCCAGCGTGGCCAAGGACGACCTCTCGCGCGGCCAATGGCTGACCGACCCCACCGTGGCGCTGGCCACGAATCGACTCGATGTGCAGTTGACCTTGTGGCATGCCGAGGCCAAACCACTGCGCTCGGGCGCGCGCGTTCAGGCGCACATCGGCGCCGCGCATGTGAATGCGACCGTGGCGGTGCTTGACGCCGACGTGCTGGCCCCCGGCGCCTGCCAGCTGGTGCAATTGGTGTTGCACGCCCCGGTGGGCGCCTGGCACGGCGAGCGCGTGCTGCTGCGCGACGCCGCCGGCAGCCGCACGCTGGCCGGCGGCGTGGTGATCGATCCCCTGCCGCCCACGCGCTACCGCCGCACGCCGCAGCGGCTGGCCGAGCTGGCGGCGCTGCGGTTGCCCAGTGCGCGTGAACGCATCGCCGAACTGATCGGCGTGGCGCCGCACGGCGTCGATCTGGCGCGCCTGGCCGCCGCGCAGGGATGGCGCGCGCTGCCCGCCGGTGCAGTGCCTTATGGCACGCTGACGCAGGCCGAACAAGCGCTGGGCGCTATGCAAACCGAAGCGATCGCGCAATCCACGCGCGCCGCGTTGCAGGCCTTTCACGACAAGCACCCCGACGAGCTGGGCCCCGACACCGCCCGCCTGCGTCGCTTGTCGGCACCGCGCCTGCCCGCCGCCCTGTGGCAGGCGCTGCTGGCGCGGCTGGCCGAGCAGGGCGCGCTGGTGCTGCGCGGCGCCGTCGCGCACCTGCCCGCTCACGGCGCGCAGCTCACGGCCACCGAAACGCGCATCGCGCAGAAGGTGGCGCCCGCGCTGTCCGAGGCCGCCTTTGAAGGCGCCTGGGCACGCGACCTGGCCAAGAACACCGGCGAAAGCGAGCCGCTGGTGCGCACCACACTGGCGCGGCTGGCGCGGCGCGGCGAGCTGCATCAGATCGTCAAGGACTTGTACTACCCGCCGGCCACCCTGCAGCGGCTGGCCGCGCTGGCGCGCGAGGTGGGCGCCGCCCACGCCGGCACCGTGCTGGCCGCGCAATTCCGCGACGCCACCGGCCTGGGCCGCAAGCGCGCGATCCAGATTCTGGAATACTTCGACCGCATCGGCCTGACGCGCCGTGTCGGCGACGAACACAAGCTGCGGGCAGAATGCACGCTGTTTTTGCCATGACCCGCACGGCGCACAATCGCCTCGCCTCCAGCGTTCGGGTGGCCGCGGAGCAGGCCCCCCCCAGAAACGCCGTGCGCGGGCTTGCACCGAGCACCGGCGTTGTCCCCCCTCCCGAAGAGAGAGGGGGGAAGGCGCGTCAGCGCCTCAGGGGGGAGTTTTCATTTCGGAAGGGCAACCATCCTGGTGGGTGGGCCGGGCTTCAAACCCGGTGGGTGGCGCCAAGCGTCGCCGGGTGGGTTCGACTCCCATGCCCTTCCGCCACCACCGCGTGGCCCGCGGGCCTGGCGGACGTCGGCGGGGCGCGCCCTCAGTTCTTGACCGGGATGGCGGTCGCGCGATCGATGGGCACGGCGGTGACGGCGTTCTGCGGCGAGCCTTCGATGAGCTTGTCCGAATAGGTCAGGTACACCAGCGTGTTGCGCGGCGCATCGACCATGCGCACCACGCGCAGGCGCTTGAACAGGATCGACATGCGCTCGCTGAAGACTTCGTCTTCCTGTTTCAACGGGCCCTTGAAATGCACCGGCCCCACCTGGCGACAGGCAATCGACGCCTCGGCGCGGTCTTCGGCCAGGCCCAGGCCGCCCTTGATGCCGCCGGTGCGCGCGCGCGAGATGTAGCAGGTCACCCCGTCGACCAGCGGATCGTCATAGGCTTCGACCACGATCTTGTGGTTGGGTCCGACCCACTGAAAGGCGGTGCTGACGTCGCCGATTTTCTGCGCCTGCGCGGCCGTGGCCAGCGCGGCAATCAGCAGTCCAGAAGTTGCGTGAAGCAAGGGATTCATCATCGAAATTTGAAAGTTAATGAGCTTGCAGCGCAAGTTTAGCAAGCGCAGGCAGCTATTTATTTTGAAGCACGCGCAGCTTCCCGACCCGCGTCTTGGCCGCCCGCGCCGCGCCTGCCAGAATACGCCGATGATCGCCGCCGCGCACCCCCACCCGCCCGAGCTGCACTACCTGATCGAACATCAGGTGTGGGCACGCGTGCACGACGACGGCACGGCCACGGTGGGAATCACCGCCCTGGGTATTCGGCTGTCGGGCGAGATTTACATGTGCCGACCCAAAAGCGTGGGCGTCGAGGTCGAGCAGGGCCGCGCCATCGCGGTGGTGGAACTGGCCAAGTCCATCGTGGCCGTCAAGTCGCCGGTCAGCGGCACCGTCGTCGCCATCAACCCGCTGCTGGCCGACCGGCCCGAATGGGTGCACGAAGACCCTTACGGCCAAGGCTGGATCGCGCGCGTGGCCCTGCGCGACTTGGCGACCGACCAGGCCTTGCTGGTGCACGGCCAAGCCGTGGCGCCCGCCATGGCCGCGCACGCGCGGCTGTTTCGCCAGGACTTGGAACGGCCATGAGCTTCAGCCCCGATGCGCTGGAAGGCGTGGCCATCCTCCTGTGGTCGGCCGATCCGTCCGCGCCCGAGCGACTGGCCACGCCCTTCTTTCACGCCGCTGCCGCCGCCGCGATGGAGGCCCAGGTGGAGGTCTACTTCACCGCCGCCAGCGTGCGCCTGCTGGTCCCCGGCGTGGCCGCGTCGCTGCGTGCCGCGCCGCACGTGGACAAGACCATCCTGGCGCACATGCAAGACTGTGTGGCGCACGGCGCGCGCCTGCTGGCGTGCAGCGACGCCCTGCACGCACAGGGCATCAACCCCGCACAGCTGATCGCCGAGTGCCACGGCCGCGGCGGAGCCGTACAGTTCATGGCGCGCGCGCTGGATGCGCGCTGGCGCACGCTGGTTTTTTAGGGGTAGTTCGCCGAACGCGAGGCAGCACGGCGCCTCGAAGCCCCTGCCCGCGCTCCATCGGCCAAAATAGCGCGTGGCGATTCCGCAGCATTTCATCCAGGAGCTTCTGGCCCGCGCCGACGTGGTCGAGATCGTCGGCCGGTACGTGCAGCTGAAAAAGACCGGCGCCAACTTCTCGGGCCTTTGCCCGTTTCACGGCGAGAAATCGCCGTCGTTCACCGTCAGCCCGTCCAAGCAGTTCTACCACTGCTTCGGCTGCGGCAAGAACGGCAACGCCATCGGTTTTTTGATGGACCACACCGGCGCCGGCTTCGTCGAAGTCGTGCATGACCTCGCACAGCAATACGGCATGACGGTGCCCGAGGACGAACGCAGCCCCGGCGAGCGCGCGCGCGCCGCGCAAGAAACCGAAAAACGCCACACCCTGACCGACGTGCTGGCGCGCGCCGGCGAGGCGTACAAGCGGTACCTGAAAGACACACCGCGCGCCATCGACTACCTGAAGCGGCGCGGCCTGTCGGGTCAGGTGGCGCGCGATTTCGGCCTGGGCTATGCGCCCGAGGGCTGGCGCACGCTGGCCAGCGTGTTTCCCGACTACGCCGACCCGCTGCTCGAAGAAAGCGGCCTGGTCATCGCCGGCGACGATCCTTCACCCGCATCGGGACAAGGTGCCGGCAAGCGCTACGACCGCTTTCGCGACCGCATCATGTTCCCCATCCGCGGCGTCAAGGGCGAGGTGATCGGCTTTGGCGGCCGCGTGCTGGGCGACGAAAAACCCAAGTACCTCAACTCACCCGAAACCCCGGTGTTCCACAAGGGACGAGAGTTGTACGGCCTGTTCGAAGCCCGCGCGGCGCTGCGCGAACACGGCTATGCGCTGGTCACCGAAGGCTACATGGACGTGGTGGCGCTGTCACAACTGGGTTTCGGCAACGCCGTGGCCACGCTGGGCACGGCCTGTACGCCCGACCATGTGCAAAAACTGTTTCGCTTCACCGACCAGGTGGTGTTCAGCTTCGACGGCGACGCGGCCGGCCGCCGAGCGGCGCGCAAGGCGCTGGAAGCCGCCTTGCCGCTGGCCACCGACGTGCGCAGCGTGAAATTCCTGTTTCTGCCGGCCGAGCACGACCCCGACAGCTTCGTGCGCGCGCAAGGCCCCGACGCCTTCGGCCAGGCCGTGAAGGACGCCATGCCGCTGTCGCGCTTTCTGCTCGAAGCGGCGGCCGAAGAATGCGACATGGACACGGCCGAAGGCCGCTCGCGCTTTGCCGCCAACGCCCGGCCGCTGTGGCGCTTGCTGCCCGGCGGCGCGCTGGCGCAGCAGTTGCTCGGCGAGATCGCGGCCCAGGTGCAGATTGGCACGCACGAGCTGGAAGCGCTGTGGGACCTTCGCCGCCGACATTTCAATCGCTACGAAAAACAGAGCACCCAACGCACTGTAGAAGTGCGCTACCCCCAAAAAAGACCAGACAGCACCGCGCCCCCGCCGCTGCGCCGCGCGCGCGGCCAGCCGGCCAGCCGGGCCAGCCGCGCGCTGCAGATCGCGCTGACCGAATCCACCGCGTGGGACCGCCTGAGCCAGGACGACCATGTACTGCTGTGCGATCTGCCGGCGCCGCATGGCCCGCTGTTCACGTGGCTGGCGGGCCAGCACCTGGACCACGGCCCGCAACCCTGGAGTGCGCTGCGCGAGGCCCTGCGCGGCCACGCGCACGAAGCCCTGGCGGTGGACGAAGTGGCCAAGTTGCCGCCCGACATCGTGTCAGAGGCTGACGAGTTGCACGGCATCCTGCGCACCGAGCGGCGCGAGCAACTCAAGCGCCGCATGGACGACGCCCTGGCCGCCAACGACCTGGCGCGCTACCAGACCTTGCTGCGCGAACTGGCCGACGCCGACAAACGATCCGATCCGCGCGATCGTTCGGACTGAATAGCCCACGCCGCACCGACACCGGTGCGGCCAACTCCCCTTGAAAACACGCCTTGGGTGCTATAATTAAACGCTTACCCCGGCAAGAGCGACAGCAGCACCTCCGGATCAGGCCCGCGCCAGCGTCAAGCGCGATGCCCCTCGTCAGGGGCGGCCATCCACCGCAAGGACTGCACCCCAAATGTTCGCCCACCCATCTTGCCTGCGGCGCCGTCGGCCCTGCCGCCGGGGCGTTCGTTGTTGAAGAGTCCCGTTTCTCGATTTGTTGTCACGAGTCGCCGTGCGCGCGCTTATTGGGCGCGCGCGTGGCTGCTCACCAGCCCTGAGGTGTATTGATGCCGACCAGCCAGAAAACTGCCGCCAAGCCCGCCGCCAAAGCCCCCGCCAAGAAGGCCGCTGCGCCGGCCGAGGTCGAGGAACTGCAAGCCAACAAGGCCCCCGTCAAGAAAGCCGCTGCCGCGCCCGCCAAGAAGGTTGGCCGCCCGGCCAAGGGTGCGGGCGCGGCCGAAAAGTCTGCCCCGGCCAAGCGGGGCCGCCCGGGCAAGGCCGGCGCGCGCGACGTCGAGGAAGAAGACCTGTCCGACATCGAGGCCGACCTGGAAGGTGAACCCGAGGCCGCCGCGCCCGAGCCAGGCGCCGAAAAACCCAAACCCCTGCGCATGAAAATCAGCAAGGCCAAGGAGCGCGCCTTGATGAAGGAATTCGGCCTGGACGAAACCATCCTGTCCGAAGAAGAAATGACCGCGCGCCGCGCCAACCTGAAGGCGCTGCTGAAGTTGGGCAAGACGCGCGGTTACCTGACGCACGTCGAAATCTCCGACCACCTGCCCGACAAGCTGTTCGACGCCGACACGCTCGAAGCCGTCATCACCACGCTGAACGACCTGGGCGTGGCCGTGTACGAGCAAACGCCCGATGCCGAGGCGCTGATCATCACCGCCAACGCGCCCACCGGCGCCAGCGAGGAAGAGGCCGAGGAAGCCGCCGAAGCCGCCCTGTCCACCGTCGACAGCGAATTCGGCCGCACCACCGACCCGGTGCGCATGTACATGCGTGAGATGGGCACGGTCGAACTGCTGACGCGCGAGGGCGAAATCGAGATCGCCAAGCGCATCGAAGGCGGCCTGATGGCCATGATGGAAGCCATCAGCGCCAGCCCCGCCACCATCGCCGAAATCCTGAAAATGTCGCAGGAAATCCGCGAGGGCAAGGTCGTCATCAACACCATCGTGGACGGCTTTGCCGACGCCAACGAAAACGACGACTACGTGGCCGAGGAAGACTTCGACGAATACGACGAAGAGGACGACGACGACGGCAAGGGCGGCTCCAAGGCCATGACGCGCCTGCTGGAAGCGCTGAAGACCGAGGCGCTGCAGCGCTTCGACGAAATCGCCGTGTTGTTCGACAAGGTGCACAAGGCCTACGACAAGGAAGGCTGGGGCTCGCCGAACTACGTGAAGTCGCAGCGCGCGCTGTCTGACCGGCTGATGACCATCCGCTTCACTGCCAAAACCATCGAAAAGCTGTGCGACATGCTGCGCGGCCAGGTGGACGACGTGCGCAAGTACGAGCGCGAACTGCGCCGCATCATCGTCGACAAGTGCGGCTATCCGCAGGAGCAGTTCATCATCGACTTCTCCGGCCGCGACCGCAACGGCAACAAGATCGGCTCGCACATCCTGAACCTGAAGTGGGTCGAAAAACAGGCCGCCGCCGGCAAGCCCTGGAGCGCCGTCATGGAGCGCAATATTCCGCCGATCCAGGATCTGCAGCAGAAGCTGATCGATCTGCAGTCGCAGGTGGTGGTGCCTCTGGACGAGTTGAAGGACATCAACAAGCGCATGAACGAAGGCGAAGCCGCCTCGCGCGACGCCAAGAAGGAGATGATCGAGGCCAACCTGCGCCTGGTCATCAGCATCGCCAAAAAATACACCAACCGCGGCCTGCAGTTCCTCGATTTGATCCAGGAAGGCAACATCGGCCTGATGAAGGCGGTGGACAAGTTCGAATACCGCCGCGGCTACAAATTCAGCACCTACGCCACGTGGTGGATCCGCCAGGCCATCACGCGGTCCATCGCCGACCAGGCGCGCACCATCCGCATCCCGGTGCACATGATCGAGACCATCAACAAGATGAACCGCATTTCGCGCCAGCACCTGCAGGAATTCGGCTTCGAGCCCGACGCCGGCATCCTGGCCGAGAAGATGGAGATGCCCGAGGACAAGATCCGCAAGATCATGAAGATCGCCAAGGAGCCGATCTCGATGGAAACGCCCATCGGCGACGACGATGACAGCCACCTGGGCGATTTCATCGAGGACAGCAACAACACCGCGCCGATCGAAGCGGCCATGCAGGCCGGCCTGCGCGATGTGGTGAAGGACATCCTCGACAGCCTGACGCCGCGCGAGGCCAAGGTGCTGCGCATGCGCTTTGGCATCGAGATGAGCACCGACCACACGCTGGAAGAAGTCGGCAAGCAGTTCGACGTCACGCGCGAGCGCATCCGCCAGATCGAGGCCAAGGCGCTGCGCAAATTGAAGCACCCGAGCCGCAGCGACAAGCTGCGCAGCTTCATCGATTCGCTGTAATCAATCGGCGAGGCCCGAACCCACGCAACCGTTCGGGCTGAGCCTGTCGAAGCCTGGATCAAGGAAGGCACTTCGACAAGCGCAGTGCGAACGGTTGGGCTGATCGATCCCCGTCTGGCGGACGTTTACCTGAAAACCCCGGCTGGTCGGCGCCGACTGCGCGCCACCAGCTTTTTTTTGTAGCAACTGTTTGTCCATGAACCCCGACGCCGCACGCCTGTGGAAAGGCCCGCGCTGGACGCTCGCCGTCTTGCTGGCCGTGCTGGGCATGCTCGGCCCGTTCTCCATCGACACCTACATCCCGGCGTTTTCGGCCATCTCGCAGTCGCTGCAGGCCACGCCGGTGCAGATGCAGCAGACGCTGTCGGCGTATCTGTTCGGCTTTGCCTTCATGAACCTGTTTCATGGCGCGCTGTCCGACAGCTTTGGCCGCCGGCCCGTCATCCTGTGGGGACTGGCGCTGTTCACGCTGGCTTCGGTGGGTTGCGCGCTGTCGCAGAGCGTGGGGCAGCTCATCTTCTTCCGCGCGCTGCAGGGCTTGTCGTGCGGGGCTGGCGTGGTGGTGTCGCGCGCCGTGGTGCGCGACATGTTCGCGCCATCGGAAGCACAGAAGGTGATGAGCCAGATCACCATCTTTTTCGGCGTGGCGCCAGCGCTGGCGCCCGTCGTCGGCGGCGTGCTGTCGGAATACCTGGGATGGAACGCGGTGTTCTGGTTCCTGGTCGGCGTGGGCGTGGTGCTGTGGACGATCAACCTGCGCCTGCTGCCCGAAACGCTGCACCTGCAGGACCGCCAGCCGTTCCAGGTGCGCCATCTGATGAGCGGCTACGGCCAGCTGCTGAGCGACCCGCGCTTTCTTCTGCTGGCGCTGGCCTCCGGCGTGCCGTTCAACGGCCTGTTTCTCTACGTGCTGTCGGCACCCGCCTTCCTGGGCGACATCCTGCATCTGCGGCCCACCCAATTCTTCTGGTTCTTCATCCTCAGCATCGCGGGCATCATGACCGGCTCGTGGCTGTCGGGCCGCATGGCCGGCCAGGTGCGGCCCAAAAACCAGATCCTGCAGGGCTTTCGCATCATGCTGGGCGTGTCGGCCGTCAACATCGCCGCCAACTGGTGGCTGGCGCCCAGCCCCTGGTGGTCGCTCTGGCCCATTGCCGTGTTTGCGTTTGGCTGGGCGCTGATGGTGCCCGTCGTCACGCTGCTGGTGCTCGATTTGCACCCCGAGCGGCGCGGCATGGCCTCGTCGCTGCAAGCGGTCGTCGGCTCCACCGCCAACGGCATCGTCGCCGGCGCCGTGGCCCCCCTAGTCATGCACTCGGCCATGGGCCTGGCGCTGATGTCCAGCGCTTTCATGGTGGTGGGACTGGTGTCGTGGCTGTGGCTGCGCAGGCGGTGGCCGGCGATTGGGGGGTGACCGAAGTGCTCGGCGACGTTGATGAACAACACGTCGCCCGGCTTTTTTCACTTGGGCCTCATCAGAATGCAGCCCGCCTTCACACGCTGGGAACGACCCCGCTGACCTTCAGAATAATGACCCCATGTCCTGGATCATCCTCTTCATCGCCGGCCTGTTCGAGGTCGCCTGGGCGATTGGCCTGAAGTACACGCATGGTTTCACGCGGCTGTGGCCGACAGTGGGTACCGTGGCGGCAATGGCGGTAAGCGTGGCCTTGCTGGGCCTGGCGATGCGCGATTTGCCCGTGGGCACGGCCTATGCCGTGTGGACGGGCATTGGCGCGGTGGGCACGGTAGTGCTGGGTATCGTTCTGTTTGGCGACCCGGCCAGCGCGGCGCGGCTGGTGTGCGTGGGGCTGATCGTGGCGGGTATCCTGGGGCTGAAGCTGACCAGCGCCTGAGGCGCCGGTTTGCAAAAAATATGCCGCCAGCGCTTACTGGGAAAGCGCAGCACGCTATCTATTCGGTAGCAACCGGCAATTTCTTTTCGGCCGTGATGGCGATGCCCTTGATCTGCCCGGCGCGCGGCTCACGCGGCGGCGCCGGGTAGCGCACGGCGTCAAAGCGGTGCAGCAGCTCGGCCTCGCGCACGCGGGCCAGCAGAACGTTGGCGTGCTTGACGTGGCCGAAGCCGCGCATCGTCAGCGGCACGGCGGCGATATCGGTGGCCAGCTTCAGTTTGTCGGCCGTCAGCAGCGGCAGCAGTTCACGCACGCGGGCTTCGTAGCGGGTGATGAGCTCGCGCTCCATGCGGCGCTCTTCGGTCTTGCCGAAGATGTCGAACACGCCCCCGCGTAGCGCCTTGCCCTTGGCCAGCCAGCGCAGGGCTGGCAGCATCCAGCCGCCCAGCTCGATCTTGCGCGGCGGCTCGCCGCCTTGCCCGTGGACGAGCAGCGGCGGCGCCATGTAAAAGCTCAAACGCAGATCGCCCTCGAACTGCTGCGCCAGCGTTTCGCGGAACGTCGGGGCGCTGTACAGCCGTGCCACCTCGTATTCGTCCTTGTAGCTCATCAGCTTGAGCAGGCTGCGTGCCACGGCGCGGGCGAACGTGTCGCTACCGGGTGCCACGGTCTGCTCGCGCGCGTGGGCCTCGCGCACCAACTGCGCATAGCGCTCGGCCCAGGCGGCGTTCTGGTATGCGGTGAGGTGGCTCATGCCGTGGGCCAGCAGCTCGTCCAGCGATTCGCCCTGCGCCGGCAGGGGCCGCACCGAATCGCCCAGCAGCGCCGCGCACGCGCCCGGGTCGTGCGCCGCCAGGCGGCCAAGCGAAAAAGCGGCCAGGTTGGCCGGCACGGCCACGCCGTTGAGCTCGATCGCGCGTTGCATGGCCGCCAGGCTGATGGGCACCAGCCCGCGCTGCCACGCGTAGCCCATGGCCAGCACGTTGGCCGTGACCGTGTCGCCCAGAAAGTCTTCGGCCAGGCGCTGCGCGTCAAAGGTTTCGACACGGTCGTCGCCGGCGGCAAAGCGCAGCTTGGCCAGCAGCAGCTCGGTTTTCAGGTCGGCGTCGGGGTTTTTCAGCGATTCGGCCACCGGCGTTTCGTACACGTTGGCCAGGATGCGCGTGCGGCCGTGCCGCACGGCGGCCAGCGGTTCGGGCTGCGCCGCCACCACGGTGTCGCAGGCCAGCACGGCGTCGGCCTGCTGGGTGTCGATGCGCACCTGGTTCAGCCGCTCGGGCCGGTCGGCCAGGCGCACGAAGCTCATCACCGCCCCACCCTTCTGCGCAAAGCCCATGAAGTCGAGCACGCTGGCGCTCTTGCCTTCCAGGTGGGCGGCCATGGCGATCACCGCGCCCACGGTCACCACGCCGGTGCCGCCCACGCCCGTCACCAGCAGGTCGTACGGGCCGGTCCACGTGTGCGGCGCGGGCGCCGGCAGCGCGTTGACAAGGCGGCTGAACGCGTCCTGGCCCTGCCCCGCCAGCGCGCCGGCTTTCTTGCGCAGCTTGCCACCGCTCACGCCGACAAAGCTGGGGCAAAAGCCCTTGGCGCACGAATAGTCCTTGTTGCAGGCCGTCTGGTCGATCTTGCGCTTGCGGCCCAGCGGTGTTTCGTGCGGCAGCACGGCCACGCAGTTGCTCTGCACGCTGCAATCGCCGCAGCCTTCGCACACGGCTTCGTGGATGAACAGGCGCTTGTCGGGGTCGGCCATCTCGCCCTTCTTGCGTCGGCGGCGCTTTTCGGCGGCGCAGGTCTGCTCGTAGATCAGCACCGTCACGCCATCGACTTCGCGCAGCTCGCGCTGCACGCGGTCCAGTTCAGCGCGGTCGAAGAAGCGCGTGTCGGCGGGAAACTTTCCTTTAATGCCGTCGTACTTGCCAATGTCGTCCGACAGCACCACCACCTGCTTCACGCCCTCGCTTTCGACCTGGCGCGCAATGGCGTCAACGCTGATCACGCCATCCACCGGCTGCCCGCCCGTCATGGCCACGGCGTCGTTGAACAGGATCTTGTAGGTGATGCGCGCCTTGGCCGCCACCGCCTGGCGGATGGCGAGGTAGCCTGAGTGGTAATACGTGCCGTCGCCCAGGTTCTGGAACACGTGCGGCACCTGGGTAAAGCGCGAGTGTGAAACCCAATCGACGCCCTCGCCGCCCATCTGGATCAGCCCGGCCGTGTCGCGGTCCATCCAGTTGGCCATGAAGTGGCAGCCAATGCCAGCGCGCGCCGTGGAGCCTTCGGGCACCTTGGTCGAGGTGTTGTGCGGGCAGCCGGCGCAGAAGTACGGCATGCGCTTGACGCTGTCTGAACCGTTGCTCAGCAAATCGGGCAGCGTGAAGTCGCGCACCAGCGCACGCCGGTCGGCAAAGCGCGTGGGGAAGTGGCGGATCAGCCAGTCGGCCGTCAGCTCAATCAAGCGCGAGGGGCGCAATTCGCCCAGGCCGCTGACCAGCGGCGCGCCCTGCGCATCCTTCTTGCCCACGATGGTGGGGCGCAGGCCGCCCGGCGCGTTGTAGAACAGCTCGCGCAGCTGCGTTTCGACCACCGGGCCTTTTTCTTCGACGACCAGGATTTCAGAGAGGCCCTGCGCAAACGCCAGCGCGCGCGTGGTCTCGATGGGAAAGGACAGGCCGATCTTGTACAGCCGCACGCCCGCGTCGGCCAGCATCGCCGGCGTGATGTCCATCCGCCGCAGCACTTCCATCAGGTCGTAATGCGCCTTGCCGCAGGTGACGATCCCCACCGTGGCGTGGGGCGATTCGATGACGTGGCGGTCAATGCTGTTGATGGACGAAAACGCCGCCACCGCTTGCAGTTTGTGCGCCAGGCGCTCCTCAATCTGTAGCGACGGGAAATCGGGCCAGCGGTAGTGCAGGCCTTGCGCGGGCGGCAGGTGGCGCGTCAGCGCGCTCACAGCGTCGTTGCGCTTCCACGCCGCCACGCGGGCGTTGATGGCGTCCAGGTCGACCGTGGCGCCGCATTCCACCACTTCCGACAGCGAGGTCAGCCCGACCCAGTTGCCCGAAAAGCGCGACAGCTGCCAGCCGTACAGACCGAACTCCAGGTGCTCGGCCACCGTGGCGGGCGCCACCACGGGCATGTGATAGGCCTGAAACAGCTGGTCGCTCTGGTGCGGCATGCTGGACGACACGCACCCGTGGTCGTCGCCCGCCACCACCAGCACACCGCCGTGGGGTGACGATCCATAGGCGTTGCCGTGCTTGAGCGCGTCGCCCGCGCGGTCCACGCCCGGACCCTTGCCGTACCACAGGGCGAACACGGCGTCGCAGGTTTTCTGCGGGTCGGTTTCCACCCGCTGCGTGCCCAGCACCTGGGTGGCGGCCAGTTCCTCGTTGATGGCGGGCACGAACTCCAGGCCCGCCTCTTTCCACTTCGGGCCCGCCTTCCAGATCTGCTGATCCACCATGCCCAGCGGAGAGCCGCGGTAGCCGCTCACGAAGCCACGCGATTCGAGTCCCGCCGCCTGGTCGCGCCAGCGCTGCATCAGCGGCAGACGCACCAGCGCCTGCGTGCCGGTCATGAAGACCTGGCCCGAGCGCGCCCACAGGTTGTCGGCCAGACGGTAGTCGGGGCGCTGCAGCGGGCTTGCGTCGGCCAATGCGGGGGCGGCCGGGGATGCGGCGGTGGTGTTCATGCACATGTCTCCTTGCCAGCGCTGGCGGGCGCGCCGGTCAAGCCGTCACTGTAGGCCGTGGCGGCCAGAAGGGGGTTCTCAGTTGACCTTGCTTATGCCACCATTCGAGCAAATTATTCTGCCAATCACCCATGAAAGAGAATTTCATTCTTGATTCGTACAACCTGGCCATTTTGCGCGAGCTGCAGCGCGACGCGCGGCAGACCGTGCAGCAGATCGCCGAGCGCGTGGGCCTGTCCAGCACGCCGTGCTGGAAGCGCATCAAGGACATGGAGGCGGCTGGCGTCATCACCGGCTACAGCGCGCTGGTGGACCGCACGCGCGTGGGCCTGAACCTGCTGGTGGTGGCCGAAATCAACCTGAGCCAGCACAGCGAAGACGTGGTGCAGGCGTTCGAACGCGCCGTGCAGGCCACGCCGCCCATCGTGCGCTGCCTTTCGACCACCGGGCAGTCCGACTACATCCTCACCGTGCTGGTGCCGGGCATTGCCGAATACGAGCGTTTTCTACACAACCAGCTGTTCAAGCTGCCGGGCGTGACGCACGTGCGCTCGTCCATCGTGCTGAAAGAGGTGAAGGCCGACGTGCGCCTGCCGGTGGTTGCCGCGCACGCGGCCACTCCGGCGCGCGGCGCGCCCGTCCGGCGCCGCGGCGCAGCGGCTTGAGGAGGCGGGCTGACGCGGCGACGGCCCACGCCAACTGCGGCTTTATCCGACAGACGCGGCGGCGCAGGCGGGCGACGATCCGTTTACCCCAACCCCAAAGCCGACCCAACCGCATCGCAGCGAGGCCGCCATGAACCCGACGCACGCCAGCATCCACATCCGCCACTTGGCCGCCGCCGCCGCCATTGCCGCGGCTGTCGTGCTGGCCTTCTCGGTCGTGGTCGGGCACCGGCACGTCACGCCGGTGTCGGCGGCCGAAGTCCAGGCCGCGCTCGAGGTTCTGGCGCCGCCGAATGGGGTCACGCCAGCGGAGCCGGTCGTCCTGCGCAATTAAGGCAGCACGCCGCGCCCAAGACGCGACGAATTTCTAGACCGCAGGCGCGGTGATCGTCCGTGGTCACGCCGGGCGCCTGGCGACGGGGCGACGTTGCCAGCCGTTTTCGGTCCGAGCGCGCTTCCAGACTGAACCTTAAGCTATTCAATTCATAGCTTATCAGCGCACCCCACGGTGGCGTTCGCCCGTCGCCCATGGGGGTTGAATTGAACCAAGTCAAGGACGACCCTTGGCCCGGCAGGGAAGATTCCCAGTGCCCGGGAGATTTCAAGCGGCCATCGACGGGCAACCCATTTCAGGCCGCTCCGGTAACTCGGAAAATCACGATGAAAACGCCAATGAGGAAGTCCAAACTCTCCCCGCTGACCGCGGTGCTGTCCACAGCCTTGCTGCTGGGCACCAGCCTCGCGTTTGCGCAAGCCGGCGGCCAGCCCGCCAAACCGGGCGCCCCGACGACCACCCTGGATTCGGCCGAAGCCAAGTACCAGGGCGCGGCCTCGCCGTTGGCCAGCGAGCCGATGCACCAGACCAGCAACCCCAAGGCCCCGCCCATGACGCAGGCCGAATTCGACCGCGCGCGCCAGATTTACTTTGAGCGCTGTGCCGGCTGCCACGGCGTGCTGCGCAAGGGCGCCACGGGCAAGGCGCTAACGCCCGACGTCACCGTGCCCAAGGGCACCGATTACCTGAAGGTTTTCATCGGCTACGGCTCGCCCGCCGGCATGCCCAACTGGCTGACCTCGGGCGACTTCGACGAGAAAACCGTCGACCTGATGGCGCGCTACATCCAGCACGACCCTCCCACACCGCCCGAGTTCAGCCTGGCCGACATGGAAAAGTCGCGCAAGGAATACGTGCCCGTCGCCCAGCGACCGACCAAGAAGATGAACAACTACAACATCAACAACATCTTCTCCGTCACCCTGCGTGACGCGGGCGAGGTGGCGTTGATCGACGGCGACACCAAGCAGATCATCAACATCGTCAAAACCGGCTACGCGGTGCACATTTCGCGCTTGTCGGCTTCCGGCCGCTACCTGTACGTGATCGGCCGCGACGCGCGCCTGAACCTGATCGATTTGTGGATGGAAAAACCCGACAACGTGGCCGAGATCAAGATTGGTCTGGAAGCGCGCTCGGTCGAAACCAGCAAGTTCAAGGGCTGGGAAGACAAGATCGCCATTGCCGGCACCTACTGGCCGCCGCAATTCGTGCTGATGGACGGCGACACGCTCAAGCCGCGTGAAGTGGTCTCGACCCGCGGCATGACGGTGGACAACGAATACCACCCCGAGCCGCGCGTGGCCGCCATCGTGGCCAGCCACCAGAAGCCCGAGTTTCTGGTCAACGCCAAGGAAACCGGCAAGATCTGGATGGTGAACTACACCGACCTGGACAACCTGGGCATCACGCAGATCAACGCCGCCAAGTTTTTGCACGACGGTGGCTTTGACTCCACGCGCCGCTACTTCCTGACGGCCGCCAACGCGTCCGACAAGATCGCCGTGGTCGACACCAAGACCAGCAAGCTGGCCGCCCTGGTGAACGTGGGCAAGACGCCGCACCCGGGCCGTGGCGCCAACTTCAAGCACCCGCAGTTCGGCCCCGTGTGGGCCAGCTCGGGCCTGGGTGACGAGAGCATCGCCATCATCGGCACCGACCCCGCCAAGAACAAGCAGCACGCCTGGAAGGTGGTGCAGTCGCTCAAGGGCCAGGGTGGCGGCTCGCTGTTCATCAAGACGCACCCGAAGTCGAACAACCTGTGGGTCGACACCACGCTCAACCCCGATCCCAAGATCAGCCAGAGCGTGGCGGTGTACGACATCCGCGATCTGAGCAAGGCGCCGCAGATCATCGACATTGCCGCCTGCGCCAAGATCAGCGACGACGGTGCCAAGCGCGTGGTGCAGCCCGAGTACAACCAGAAGGGCGACGAGGTGTGGTTCTCGGTGTGGAGCGCCAAGAACAAGCAGTCCGCCATCGTGGTGGTGGACGACAAGACGCGCACCTGCAAGACGGTGTTGAACGATCCGAAGCTGATCACGCCCACGGGCAAGTTCAACGTGTACAACACGATGCACGACGTGTATTGACGCCCCCCCTGTGGCGCTGGCGCGCCTTCCCCCTGAGGGGGACAACGCTGGTGGCCGGGGAGACCCCGGCCACGGCGTTCCGGCGCGGCCTGCTCCGCGGCCCATCTCGGGCTTGCTGCGCAGCCCGATTTTTCTCCCTCTCCTGCTGGGAGAGAGCTTGCCCCCGCGAAGGCGGGGGGTTGGGGTGAGGGCCAGCGGCGACCAACATGCCGCTGCCCTCACCTCAGCCCCTGGCTCACCCGATGTTTCGCCCTGCTTTGTTTTTGATAGCTGCTTGCGCTTTATGGGCAAGCGCTGGACACGCAAAAGACTTGCAAACCGGCGCTGTGCCGATGATCGATGGTGCGCGCCAGACGCAGCTGGTGCGCATGGTGCGGCAGGACTGCGGCTCGTGCCACGGCATCCAGCTCACTGGCGGCCTGGGCCCGGCACTCACGCGCGACCGCATGGTCGAGATTCCGGTGGACAACCTGATCGCCGTCATCTACCAGGGTCGCCCCGGCACCGCGATGCCCGGCTGGAAAAGCATGCTGTCCGAGGCCGACGCCACCTGGATCGCCCACCAACTGCAAGCCGGTTTGCCGCTTGAGGCGGGCAAGAAGGCACAACCATGACGATGATTCCGCGCCGCGCTGTTCTGGCAGCCCTGTTTTCCATCGCAGCCCTGCTCGGCGCCTGCGCCAGCCCGCCGAAGCTGCTGGTCGAGCCCGGGCGCGGCAGCGGCGATCTGGGGCTGGTGATCGAGCGGGAAAGCGGCTCAATCGGTGTGCTCGATACCACGGCGCGCACACGGCTGGGCACCATCGAAGGGCTGGGCGATTTGTCGCACGCCTCCGTCGTGTTCTCGCGCGATGGCGCCTTGGCCTACGTGTTCGGGCGCGATGGCGCACTCACCAAAGTCAACTTACTCACCGGCCAGATCGAAGGCCGGGTCATGCAAGCAGGCAACTCGATCGGCGGCGCCATCTCGACCGACGGCACGCTGGTGGTGGCGCAGAACTACCAGCCGGGCGGCGTCAAGGTGTTCGATGCGCGCACGCTCAAGCAGTTGGCCGACATCCCTGCCGTGGTCGATGGCAAGGCTTCGCGTGTGGTCGGCCTGGCCGACATTCCGCGCAACCGCTTCATCTTCTCGCTGTTCGACGCCGGGCAGATCTGGATCGCTGACCTGGCCGATCCGACGAAGCCGGTTTTGACGAAGTTCGCCCACATCGGCAAGCAGCCGTACGACGCCCTCATCTCGCCCGACGGCCGCACCTACATCGCCGGCCTGTTTGGCGAAGACGGCCTGGCCAAGATCGACCTGTGGGCGCGTGAACCGAAGGTCGAGCGCATCCTGCCCGGCTACGGCAAGGGCCAGCAGCCGCTGCCCGTGTTCAAGATGCCGCACCTGCGCGGCTGGTCCATCGCCGGCAAGCACGCCTACCTGCCCGCCATCGGCCGGCACGAGGTGCTGGTGGTCGACACCGACACGTGGAAGGAGGTGGGCCGCATTTCCGTCGCCGGCCAGCCCGTGTTCGTGATGGCGCGGCCCGACGGGCGCCAAGTGTGGGTCAACTTTGCCGTGCCCGATTACGACACGGTGCAGGTCATCGACACGCAAACGCGGCAGATCGTGCACAGCCTGAAACCCGGCAAGGCCGTGCTGCACATGGAATTCACCCCGCGCGGCGACGCGGTGTGGATCAGCGCGCGCGACGACCACAAGGTGGTGGTGATCGACACGCAATCGTTCCAGACCCTGGCCACGCTGCCGGCCAAGTCGCCCAGCGGCATCTTCTTCACCTCGCGCGCGGCGCGCACGGGGTTCTAGCGCGTGAAACGCATGACGAATGACCGCGCCTTGCGGCACATGACGAATGACGAAAGCCAATGCCTGGCGCCGCGCTTTTGTCATTCGTCATGGTGCGCCAGCACCGGTCATTGAGCGAAGCGACGTCATGTTTCACTTCCGGCACGACGCGACACCAGGGGCCATGGCGGCTGGTCACGCCGACGTGGGCTTGAACGAACGCCTGCTGAACAACTGGCAGCGCGGCTTTCCCTTATCAAATCGCCCCTTTGTCCATGTGGGACAAGCGGAAGGTGCTACAGAAACTGAAGTCATCGAGGTCTTCGCCAAAGGCTTGCAGCGCGGCGCCATCAGCCGCATCGGCGGTGTGTGGGCACCCGGCGTGGGCGGCGCCGCCCTGCTGTGCGCCATGGCCGTGCCGCCTGAGCGGCTCGAGGCGGTTGCCGCGCTCGTGTCCGCCCACCCCGGCGTCAACCACAACTATGAGCGCGAGCATGCGCTTAACCTGTGGTTCGTCATCACCGGCACCGGCGCCGAGCCGCTGGATCAGGCCCTGACCGCCATCGAAAGCGAAACCGCCCTGCCCGTCACCCGGCTGAAGATGGTGCGCCCCTATCGCATCGACCTGGGGTTCGATCTGCACCGCCCCGCCGTCGGCGGCAGCGCCATTCGCCAACGCCCGCCGCGCGTGGACGCAGCCGACCGCGCCCTGGCCGCCCTGGTCGAAGCCGGCCTGCCTATGGTGTCGCGTCAGGCCTCAAATGTCGGTGTTCGCACCGCCCTCGACGTCCGTGGCGGCGTTGCTGATCTGGCCAATACATCCGGTATTGGCGGCGATCAGCGCCTTGCCACAAACGCCGATGACGGCACGCCCATCCAACATTTGAGACCTGACGCGACACTGGTCGCCGAGCCCTTCACCCACTGGGCCGATCAGCTGGGCGTGCCCACAGCCAACGTGCTGGCGCGCATCCAGGCCTGGCTCGACGCCGGCACGCTGCGCCGCTTTGGCCTGGTGGTGCGCCACCACGAACTGGGCTTTGGCGCCAACGCCATGACGGTGTTCGACCTTCCCGACGAGCAGGTCGATGCCTTTGGCGAGCGCCTGGCCACGCAGCCCGGCATCACCTTGTGCTACCGGCGCGAGCGCGCACCGGGCTGGCGCTACAACCTGTATTGCATGGTGCACGGCCGCAGCCGCGACGAGACACTGGCGCTGCTGCACGCCGCCATCGCCGCCGCCGGGCTGGCCGAGCAGCCACGCCAGGTGCTGTTCAGCCGCCGCCGCTTCAAGCAGACCGGCGCGCGGTATTTCAGATGCACCCGCTGAGCCGCCTTCGGCGTCGTCCGCCTCTCTCTTCGGGAGGGGGGCGGCGCCCCTGGCCAATGCAAGCCCGGCCACGGCGCCCGCGCTTTGGCCTGCTCCGCGGCCTTCTGACCCGTGTTCGCCTTGTGAAGGAAAACACCTATGCGCCCTGACGCACCCGCCCACCTGCTGCGCCTGCCCGTCGGCATCGACCTCGATGCGGCGAGGCTGATCGACCGCCTGCAGCGCGAGCTGCCGCTGACAGACCGCCCGTTTTCCGACGTCGCGGCCGAGCTGGGCATGACCGAAGCGCAGGTGATCGACCAGCTCGGGCGCCTGCTGGGCAGCGGCGTGCTCACGCGCTTCGGGCCGCTGTTTCACATCGAGCGCGCCGGCGGCCAGTTCATCCTGGCCGCGCTGCAGGTGCCCGAAGCCCGTTACGCCGAGGTCACGGCGCTGATCAACGCCCTGCCCGAGGTGGCGCACAACTACCGGCGCGACCACGCGCTGAACATGTGGTTCGTGGTGGCCGCCGAAACGCCCGAGGCCGCCTGGGCCGCCTGCGACCAGATCGAGGCCGCCACCGGCCTGCCGGTGCACGCCTTTCCGAAAGAGCGCGAATACTTCGTCGGCCTGTACCTGCCGCTGCTGGCGCGCGCGCCCCGCCTGGGCGATGACTCGGCAGCGCGCCAGCCGCTGCCGGCGCCCCAGCCAATCACGCTGAACGAGTTTGACCGCCAGCTCATCGCCGCCACCCAATCCGGCCTGCCGCTGGTGCCGCGCCCCTACGCCAGCGTAGCCGCCGTGCTGGGCAGCACCAGCGACGCCGTGCGCACACGCCTGGCCGAGCTGCTGGCCGCCGGCGTGGTGCGCCGCATCGCCGCCGTGCCCAACCACTACCGCCTGGGCTACGCCGCCAACGGCATGAGCGTGTGGGACGTCGAAGACGCCGAGGTCGACCGCCTGGGCGAACTCATCGGCAGCCAGCCGGCCGTCAGCCACTGCTACCGCCGCCCGCGCAAGGCCGGCGTGTGGCGCTACAACCTGTTTGCCATGCTGCATGGCCACACGCGTACCGAGGTGCTGGCCCAGGCCGAGGTGCTGGCCAAGGTGCTGGGCCCGGCACACCGCGCGCACGACGTGCTTTTTTCCAGCGCGATCCTGAAAAAGACCGGCCTGCGCTTGCGCCAGCCGACGGCGTGAGCGTCGGCGCGCGTGGCGCGACCGGCGGCTACAGCTGCATCTCCGGCACCGTCTCCGGCACGATGAGCCGCGCCGACGTCGCGTTCAGAATGGCTTCCACCGGCACGCCCGGCGCGCGCTCGCGCAGCATCAAACCGGCATCGCTGGGTTCGATCACCGCCAGATCGGTCACGATCAGGCTCACGCGGCGGCGCGCCGTCAGCGGCAGGGTGCAGACCGGCAAGATTTTGGGCTCGCCCTTGGCCACGTGCTGCATCGCCACCACCACGCGGGCCGCGCCGGTGACCAAGTCCATGGCACCGCCCATGCCGGGCACCATCTTGCCGGGCACTTTCCAGTTGGCCAGGTGGCCGGCCTCGTCGACTTGCAGGCCTCCCAGCACCGTCATGTCCAGATGGCCGCCACGAATTAGGCCAAAACTCATGGCGCTGTCGATGCTGGCCGCGCCCGGCACCGCCGACACGAAGCCGCCGCCGGCATCGGTCAGATGCGGGTCCTGCATGCCTTCGGGCGGTCGCGCGCCCAGGCCGATGACGCCGTTTTCGGCCTGGAAAAACACCCCCATCTGCGCCGGCACGAAGTTCGCCACCAGCGACGGCAGGCCGATGCCCAGGTTGACCAGCATGCCGGGCCGAATTTCTTGCGCCACGCGGCGCGCGATCAGTTCTTTTGCATCCATGGCATGGCCTTCAGTGCGCGGGGCGAACCAGCAGGTGGTCCACCAGAACCCCGGGGGTTTTGACCGAATCGGGCGCGATCACGCCCACCGGCACGATGCTTTCAGGCTCGGCAATCACCGTGCGGCCGGCCAGCGCGGCCATGGGGTTGAAGTTCTGCGCCGTCAGCATGTAGCACAGATTGCCCACGTAGTCGGCCTGCCAGGCGCCGATGAGCGCGAAGTCGGCGCGCAGCGGGGTCTCCAGCAGAAAGCGCTGGCCGTCGACCTCGATCACTTGCTTGCCGTCCTCCACCTCGGTGCCCAAGCCGGTGGGCGTGAGCACGCCGCCCAGGCCCATGCCGCCGGCGCGGATGCGCTCGATCAGCGTGCCCTGCGGGCAGAGCTCGACGTCGATGTCGCCGGCGATCATGCGCGCCTGGGTTTCCGGATTCAGCCCGATGTGCGAGGCGATCAGGCGCGTCACCGCGCCGGCGCTGATGAGCTTGCCGATGCCCTTGCCGGGCATGGCGGTGTCGTTGGCGATCACCGTCAGGCCGCGTGCCCGGCGCGCCACCAGCGCGTCGATCAGGCTCTGGGGCGACCCCACGGCCATGAAGCCGCCGATGATCAGGCTGGCGCCGTCGGGTATCAGTTCCGCCGCGGCCTGGGGACTCAGGGCGCCTTTCATGGGTTTGCCTCCGCCGTCAGCGCCGCCGCGCGCGCGGCGCGGGCGATGACCAGTTCTTCGTTGGTCGGGATCACCAGCACCGTGGTGCGCGCCGTTTCGGTCGAGACGACGAAAGCGTTCGCCGCATTGCGCTGATGATCCAGCTCGATCCCCATCCAGGCCAGGCGCTCGCAGATGCGCTGGCGGATCAGCCGGGAGTTCTCGCCGATGCCGCCGCAGAACACCAGCGCATCGATGCCGCCCATGGCCGCGGCCATGGCGCCCACCTCACGCTGGCAGCGAAAGACGAAATAGTCAATGGCCTCGGCGGCCTCGGGCGCTGGCGACGCTTCAAGCGTGCGCATGTCGTTGGACACCCCAGACAGCCCAAGCAGCCCGGACTGCTTGTACAGCAGGTCGGAAATATGGCCGGCGCTCATCCCTTTTTGATCCATCAGGTACAGCAGCACCCCCGGGTCCAACTGGCCGCAGCGCGTGCCCATGGGCAGGCCATCGAGCGCGGAAAACCCCATGGTCGACGCCACCGAGCGGCCGTTTTGCACGGCGCACATCGACGCCCCGTTGCCCAGGTGCGCCACCACCACGCAGCCGCTCGACAAGCCCGGCGCCCGCTGGGCCAAAGCGCCCGAGACGTATTCATAGCTCAGGCCGTGAAAGCCGTAGCGGCGCACCCCTTCGGCGTACAGCGCGCGCGGCAGCGCGAAGGCATCGTTCACCCACGGGTGCTGGCGGTGAAACGCGGTGTCGAAACACGCCACCTGCGGTACGCCGGGAAACGCCGCCATCGCCGCACGGATGCCGCGCAGGTTGTGCGGCTGGTGCAGCGGAGCGAAAGGCACCAGCGACTCCAGATACTCCAACGCGGCATCGTCCAGCACCAGCGGCTCGGCGTAGCGGGCGCCGCCGTGCACCACGCGGTGCCCGACCGCCACCAGCGCCAGCGCGGGGAAATCCCGGCGCAGCGCGTCGATGACGGCGGCCAGCGCCGATTCGTGCGAATCCAGTTGCGCGCCGTGGACGGGCATCGGCTGGCCGGCGCCGTCCTTGAGCTTGAGGATGCCGTCGGCACCCCCGATACGGTCGGCGATGCCGCTGACCAGCGGGGTGTCGCCGCCGCTGGCATAGAGCGCCACTTTCAGCGACGAAGAACCGGCGTTGAGCGTCAGAACGAATTGCCCTGGCCGGGTGTGAATGGGTTCGGGTGCGTTCATGGCCTATTTCTTGCCCTTGGTTTTTTCGTGGTGCAGCGCGGCGACAGCGCACGACGCCAGGCGGGACATGGGGCTGTCGGAGCGCGAATTGAGAATCACCGGCACGCGCGCGCCGAGCACCAGGCCGGCGCCCTCGGCGTGGCTCATGAAGGCCAGTTGCTTGGCCAGCATGTTGCCGGCATCCAGGTTGGGCACCACCAGAATATTGGCCCGCCCGGCGACGCCGCCGCGCAGCCCCTTGGTGCGCGCCGCGCCCATGTCCACCGCGTTGTCCATGGCCAGCGGGCCTTCCACCTGGCCGCCCTTGATCTGGCCCCGATCGGCCATCTTCGACAGCAGGGCCGCGTCGATGGACGACTGAATCGCCGGGTTCACCGTTTCCACCGCGCTCAGCACCCCGACCCGCGGCTCCATGTCCAGCGCCAACGCCAGGTCGATGGCGTTCTGGCAAATGTCCAATTTGGTGGCCAGGTCGGGCGCGATGTTGATGGCGGCGTCGGTCACCATGACCGGTTCGGGCTGGCCCGGGATGTCCATCACGAAGACGTGGGTGAAGCGCCGCCCGACGCGCAAGCCAGTCGCCTTGTCGAGCATGGGGCGCAGCAGATCGTCGGTGTGCAGATGCCCCTTCATCACCGCTTGCGCCTTGCCCTCGCGCACCAGCGCGCAGGCTTTGGCGGAAGCGGCTTCCTCACTGCCGGGCACGTCGATGATTTCGATGCCCGCCAGGTCTTCGCCCAATTCAGCCGCGGTCTGGCGGATGCGGTCGGCATGGCCGATCAGCACCGGCGCGATGATGCTCTCGCGTGCGGCCAGCAGCGCGCCGCCGAGCGAGTTGGCGTCGTCCGGGCACACCACGGCCGTGGGCACGGCCGGCAGCGGCCGTGCGCGTTCCAGCAAGGCCTCGAAGTGACGGTGGCGCTGCACGATCAGGCCAGGTACTTCGACGTCTGTTTGGTCAATCTTCTGCTGCGGCGCCAGCACGTCGGCCTCGCCCGAAAGAATGAGCGCATCGTCCGACTTGCGCTGCACCCGGGTTTCGAGCCGCACCACGCCATCGGCGCTTTTTTCGCGCACCGTGACGGAGCAGATCAGCTCTTCACCCGCATGGGCACGCTCATGAAAGTCCAGCGACTGGCGGCGGTACAGCGTGCCCGCGCCGGGCAACTGGGTGCCCAGCACGGCCGAAATCAGCGACGCCACGAACATGCCCGGCGCCACGCGCTCGGTGGTGCCGTCGCCGTCCAGATCGCGGTCGGTCAAGTGCATCGGATTGCAATTGCCCGAGATGGCCGCGAACATGTACAGATCGTCGGCCGTGATCAGGCGGCGCAACTCCGCGCGGTCGCCGGGCGCCAATTCGGCCAGTGTGCGGTTGGTCAGGCGCATTTCAGGCCCTCTTGGCGGCAGCGCGAACGCGCGGTGCGGCGGGGCGCGCGGCGGCGGTTGCGGCCGGCGCGGCGTGCTCCAGCGCCACTGCGGGCGGCACGCTCAAGGGGTCGTCCACCACGTCGCCGGTCAAAGCCGGCAGATCGAGCACCTGGCGGAAGCGCTGCAGCAGCGCCAGGGTCTTGGGTGACATCTCGCCGATGGCGCCCGGAATGTATTGCACCACCTGCAGCGCCAGCTCCCGTTGCGCCTGATCGGGCAGCAGCGTCGGCAGCGTCTCGATCGCGCGCTCAGGGTCGTAGGTGGCAATCAGCGTCTGCTGGTGGATGATCATCGCGCGCCGCTCGGCCCCCAGCGATCGGAACGGCTCGTCCTGCGTCAGCACGCGGCTGGAGCGTTCCAGCCGGTCGCGCCGCACCTGGCCGCGGTTTTCGGCCAGCAGCACCAGCATGCGTATCACCGCCTCGGCAAAGCCGCCGTGCTCCATGCTGTGCAGCGCCTGCGCCACTTCGGGCAGGCTGCGCAGTTCGTCATGGCTCTTGAGCGTGCGGCGCGCCTCGTGCGTCTGGCCGAACGAGCGCATCCACGGCGTGCCCCAGAAGCCATAAAAAGTCAGCTCATAGGCCATGTCGCGCGCGTCGCGCCAGAAGTCGATAGTCTGCTCGGTGGCCTGAACCCACAGCGCCTCAGCCGCCAGAAAGGGATTGCCGGGCGCCGCTTTCTGCCGGCTGGCCTTGATCTTGCTGGCGGTCTCGGCCACCGGCTTCATGGCCGGGTTGCGCGACGACATCAGCGCGCGGGAGAGGCGCTGCGGATGGGTGGCGCGGCTGATTTCGGCGCTGGTCTGCGTCACCATCGACTTGACCAGCGGCCGCACCGTGGCATCGTACAGTTGCGCCTGCACCTCGGAGGCGCGCGCCACCGCCGCGAAGGGGCGCTCGTCGTTCAGGCCATCGTCGAGCGTGCGCAAATCGTCCAGCGTGCGCTCTGAAAAGCCGACGGTAAAGTGCTTCTTGCCGTCTTTTTCGACAATGTCCTCGATGTACATCTCGTACAGGCCGGGCGCCAGTGCCTCGATGGTTTTCAGCGTCGAGGCGACCTCGGTGTGCTCCTTGTTGGCGATCTGCGACGACACGAAGATGCCCAAGTGCCCCACCTGCTCGTGCACCATGTAGACGATGCGCTGGCCGCGGATGCGGATTTCGGCCACGTCGGCGTAGGTGTCGGCGATCCAGTTCAGCGCCTGCTGCGGCGGCGTGATGTTGTCGCCGTGGCTGGCAAAGACGATGATGGGCGCGCGGATCGCCTTCAGATCCACCGGCCGTCCGGGCTCGATGCGGGCCTCGTTCTTGGTCAGGCGGTTGCCGACGAAAAGCTGCTCGACGATCCAGCGGATCTCGGCCTCGGTCAGCAGAAAGAAACCGCCCCACCAGGTTTCAAATTCCAAAAACGCCTCGTCGCCCTGGTCGATGTCGCGGAACAGGTCGGTGTATTTGCGAAACAGCGTGCGCGCGGGGTTGAGCAGCTCGAAGTTCTGCACCAGGTGCGCGCCGTCGAAAATGCCGCCGCCAAGGTCGGACAGAAACATCGGAATCCAGGTGCCGCCCAGCACGCCGGCGTTGTAGCGCATCGGGTTTTCGCCCACCTTGCCCGACCAGGGCGCCACCGGCGCGCCGTTGATGACGATCGGCCCGGTCAGATCCGGGTTGGTGGCGGCCAGCAGCAGCGTGGCCCAGCCGCCCTGGCAGTTGCCCGTGACCACCGGCTTGGGCGCATCGGGGTGGCGCCGCATGACTTCGCGCACAAAGGCGGCTTCGGTGCGCGTGACGTAAGACAAGTACTGCCCCGGCTCCGGTTCGCGCCGGAACGCGACGAAATACACCGGATGGCCGTCGCGCAGCGCCACGCCGACCTGGCTGTCGCTCTTGAAGCCGCCAATGCCGGGCCCGTGGCCGGCGCGCGGGTCGATGATGATGTAGGGGCGGCGGCGGTCGTCCACCGTCACGCCCTCGGGCGGCAGGATGCGCAGCAACTGGTAGTTGGACGGGTACTTCAGGTCGTGCCCGTCCATGACGACTTCATAGTCGTACACCAGCACCGGCGGGCAGCCGGCGGCCTCGTGCTGCAAAAAAATATCGCCGCGCTTGCGCAGCGTGTCCAGCGTCAGCACGGCGCGCTCGGCGGCATCGCGCAGGTAGGCCGCCCAGTCGTCCAGCAAGGCGCCGCTGGACTGCGACTGGCGCAGCGACTCCATCAGCTTTTCGCTTTTGCCGAGCGCGTCGTGCGCCCGGCGCGAATGCGTGTCGCTGATGCGCTGCGCATGGCGCGCGGCGGCGGTCGAAAGAATCTTGGCGGTGGCCGAGCCCGCGCCCAGTTCGGCCTCCATGGCGTGCATCTGGCGGCGCATCGCCTCCAGCGCGTCGGTTTCGGGGCGCGGCACGGCGGGCTGCCGGGTCGGATCGAACAGGTCAAAAATGTTGCTCATGGCGAAACCTTTCCCGGCAAGCGGTCTTGGGGAGAGAAATAAAAGGGGAAACGAAGAAAAGACAGCCGGCTCAGGCCATGTGGTGCAGCCCGGCATCGACGTAGATCACGTCGCCCGTCATGCCCGAGGCGCCGCCCCCGACCAGAAACGCCACCACGCGCCCGACCTCGGCAATGTCGACCAGCCGGCGCTCCGGCGTGCGTTCCAGTGCCATGCGCACCAGTTCGTCGAAGTGGTCGATGCCGCTGGCGGCGCGGGTTTTCAGCGGGCCGGGCGACACGGCGTAGACACGCACGCGCGATTCGCCCAGGTCGGCCGCCAGGTAGCGCACCGTGGACTCCAGCGCCGCCTTGACCGGGCCCATCATGTTGTAGTTCTGCACCACCTTGTCGGCGCCGTAGTAGCTCATCGTCACCAGCGCGCCGCCGGGCCGCATCAGGCTTTGCGCGTGGTGCGCCACCTCGATGAACGAGTGGCAGGAAATCTGCATCGCCTGCAAAAAGCCCTCGCGCGAGCAGTCGACGATGCGGCCGTGCAAATCGTGCTTGGGCGCGAAGGCGATGGAGTGCACGATGAAGTCCAGATAGCCCCAGCGCTCGCGCAAGCTCTCGAACACCGCTTGCACGCCGCCCGGCTCGCACACGTCCAGCGGCAGCAGCACGTCGGCCTGAATGCGCTCGGCCAAGGGCTGCACGTAAGGCTTGGCCTTTTCGTTCAGATAGGTCAGCGCCACCTCGGCGCCAAAGCCGCGCAGCTTGGCCGCGCAGCCGAAGGCAATGCTGTGCTCGTTGGCAACGCCGATGATCAGGCCGCGCCGGCCCTTGAGCATTTCGCCGATGCGGGCGTTCTCGTCCCAGACCTTGGGCAGGGGGTCGTGGGCGCTGGGCGGGATGCTGGAAGAGGTGTCTGTGACTTCGTGCATGGCGTAGGGTTTTCAAAAAAGGTTTTTTCCGTCGGCGAGCCGCTGCCTGCTCGGCAGGCGCAGCACCTAAAGCGGAACGCTTGTCAACGGTATTTAACCTAGGGACGATGAGACATTTATGACGAGAACGGCGCCCTCGCCGAAATTGACTCATGTCATGGCTGGCGCTGGTTGGCGCCCTAAGATGGGCCGATCTGTCCAGTCGTTTGCAAAGGCCAACCCATGTTCCGCATCTCCCAGTTCATGCACGAGTTGGCCCGCGCCGAGGCCACCGGCACCTATCCGCCACCCGCGCGCCGTGGCGGGCCGCCGGGCCCCGTCGTCATCTGGAACCTGATCCGCCGCTGCAACCTCACCTGCAAGCATTGCTACGCCTTCAGCGCCGACCACGACTACCCGGGCGAGCTGACGCTGGAACAGGTCTTTGGCGTGATGGACGACCTGAAGGCCTTCAAGGTGCCAGCGCTCATCCTCTCCGGCGGCGAGCCGCTGCTGCGGCCGGACATCTTCGAGATTGCCGAGCGCGCCAAGGCGATGAAGTTCTACGTCGGCCTTTCGACCAACGGCACGCTGATCGACGAGCCGCTGGCCCGGCGCATCCACGACCACGGCTTTGACTACGTGGGCATCAGCCTCGACGGCATTGGCGCCACGCACGACAAGTTCCGCCGGCTCGACGGCGCGTTTGACAAATCGCTGGCCGCCGTGCGCCACCTGCAAAAGCTGGGCACCAAGGTGGGCCTGCGCTTCACCATGACCGAGCTGAACGCGCACGACCTGCCCAACCTGCTGCAGCTGATGCGCGAAGAGGACGTCGACAAGTTCTACTTCAGCCACCTCAACTACGCCGGCCGCGGCAACATCCACCGCGGCAAGGACGCGCGCCACATCGCCACGCGCGCCGCGCTCGACCTGCTCTACGACACCGCCTGGGCCGACGCCCAAGCCGGCGGTCGGCACGAATACGTCACCGGCAACAACGACGCCGACGGCGTGTACCTGCTGCAATGGGTGGAGCAGCACCTGCCACGCTGGACGGAAGACGTGCGCGCGCGCCTTGTTGCCTGGGGCGGCAATTCGTCGGGCGTCAACATCGCCAACATCGACAACGTGGGCGACGTGCACCCCGACACCATGTGGTGGCACTACGGCCTGGGCAACGTCAAGGCGCGGCCGTTCTCCGAGATCTGGCAGGACACGTCCGACCCGCTGATGGCCGGCCTGAAGGCCAAGCCCCGCCCCGTGGGCGGTCGCTGCGGCCAGTGCGCGCACTTCGCCATCTGCAGCGGCAACACGCGCGTGCGCGCCCAGCAGGTCACGGGCGACGCCTGGGCCGAAGACCCGGGCTGCTACCTGACGGACGAGGAGATCGGCTTTGACGGCAGCGGTGATCGCGTCGAGACCACCGTGTTCTCATCGCGCCGCAAGGTCATCGAACTCGTGCCCCTCGATTCTTGATCAAATCGGGCGCCAGCGCCCTTCCAGCAAGCGCAAGCAGCTATGTTTTTTGAAGTTACCCAGCGCGCACTCGTGGCCGCCTTCCTGATCGCATCGACAGCCGCAGCCAGCGCACAGGCGCCAGCCGCCGCGTCCCAAAGTCCCTCGCCGGCGGCGGTTCAGGCCCTTTATCAACAGCACTGCGCCAGCTGCCACGGCGCGCAGCGCCTGGGCGGCATGGGGCCGGCGTTGCTGCCGGAAAGCCTGGCGCGCCTGCGCAAACCCGACGCGCTGAAGGTGATCCAGGACGGCCGGGCGGCCACGCAGATGCTGCCGTTCAAGGACACGCTCAAGTCCGACGAAATCACCGCCCTCGCCGACTGGATCTACACGCCTGTGTCGCCTGCACCGAGTTGGACCGACGCCGACATCGCCGCCAGCCGGATCGAAACAGCAGGCTGGAAGGACTGGCCTGCGAAGCCGCAATGGCGCGCCGACCCCATGAACCTGTTCGTGGTCGTCGAAGGCGGCGACCACCACGTCACCCTGCTCGACGGCGACACCTTCGAGCCGATCCACCGCTTCGCCAGCCGCTTTGCGCTGCACGGCGGCCCCAAGTTCACGCCCGATGGGCGCTATGTGTTCTTCGGCTCGCGCGACGGCTGGATCACCAAGGTCGACTTGTGGAACCTGAAAACCGTGGCCGAGGTGCGCGCCGGCATCAACATGCGCAACATCGCCGTCAGCGGCGACGGCCAGTGGGTGATGGCCGCCAACTACCTGCCGCACACCGTGGTGCTGTTCGATGCCGACCTGAAGCCGGTCAAGACCTATGCCGCCACCACGCTCGACGGCAAGCAAAGCTCGCGCGTGTCGGCCGTGTACGACGCCGAGCCGCGCAAGAGCTTCGTCGTCGCGTTGAAGGACATCGCCGAGTTGTGGGAGATCAGCTACGACCCCAAGGCCGCGCCCATCTACGACGGCCTGGTGCACGACTACAAGATGGGCGAGGCCATCGCCAAGCCCGGCTTTCACGGCGTTCGCCGCACGCCGCTGGACGAGCCACTGGACGACTTCTTCTTTGACCAGAGCTACACGCACGCCCTGGGCGCCGCGCGCCCGCACGCCGACGGCACACCCAGCGGCCAGGTGGTCAACCTGAACGTGCGGCGCAAAATCGCCACGCTGCCGATTGCCGGCATGCCGCACCTGGGCTCGGGCATCACCTTCGACTACAACGGCACGCGCGTGCTGGCCAGCCCGAATCTGCAGGACGGCACCATCAGCGTGATCGACATGAAGACGTGGCAGCTGGTGAAGAACATCGCCACGCCCGGCCCTGGCTTCTTCATGCGCAGCCACGAAGCGACGCCCTACGCGTGGACCGATTCGATGATGAGCCCGAAGGCCAAGCACATCATGACCATCATCGACAAGCGCACGCTGGCGCCGGTGGCTGAAGTGAAGGGCGAGCCGGGCAAGACGCTCGCGCACATCGAATTCACCAAGGACGGCAAATATGCCCTGGCCAGCCTGTGGGAAGACGACGGCGCGCTGATCGTCTACGACGCGGCGACGTTCAAGGAAGTCAAGCGGCTACCGATGCGCAAACCCGTCGGCAAATACAACCTGCACAACAAAATCTCGAAATCCGAGGGCACTTCGCATTAACGGATGCTTCGCGTTTTTACACGCTGGAAGATCAACCTAAGGGCTGCGAAGCAAGCCCCTTCAAATGGCCGCGGAGCAGGCCAAGCCAGAACGCAGTGGCCGGGGTTTCCCCGGCCGCCAGCGTTGTCCCCCTTCGGGGGAAGGCGCCGCAGGCGACTCAGGGGGAGTCCTTATCTCGGCTGGTAGTTGGCCAGCCGCGCCGTGTCGGCGATGTGGATATCGCGCTTGTCGACGTGAATCAGCCCCGCCGTTTCCAGCTCGTTCAGCACGCGCGAGAAGTATTCGGGCGTAAGGGACAAGCGCGAGGCGATGGACGCCTTGCTGACGGGCAGCGACACGGTGATGGCTTCGGAGGCGGTTTCGCTCTCGGTCATGCGGTCGCCCAGCAAGTAACCAATGACCCGCTGCACGCCGCTGTGCAGGGCGTAGGCCTCTACGTCCTTGATAAGACCGTGGAGACGGCGCGACAGGCCGGCCAACATGCGCAGCGAGAAGTCGGGGTTCTGGGCGATTTCTGAAAAGACCGTGTCCTTGTTCACCGTGAGGATCAGCGAATCGGTCAGCGTCTGCGCCGACACCACGTAGGGCGCGCCCATGAACATCACCGCTTCGGCAAAGCTGTTGCCCGGGCCGCACAGCTCAATGACTTTTTCGACCCCCGCGGGCGAAATGGCGAACAGCTTGACCTGCCCGAGCACGGCCACGTGGAATTCATTGCACGGCTCGCCGGCGCGAAAGATGAGCTTGCCGCGTTCCATGCGGCGCAGCTGGCAGCCAGTGGCCAGTCGGCGAAGCTCTTCTTCGCGCATGCTGGAAAACAGCGGCAGCGTGGCGAGGTAACGCGGGAAGTTGAATTTGTCGAGGTCCACAGGCGGGCTTGGGGTCGGCGCGGCGCAAACACGCACCAAATTTGTGCAAAAACCGAGTTTATCTGACCGAGGCAGTCAGTCGAATGTACACCTGTGTAAGCGCACCGGCCAATTGGTCCGGCCGATGGACCAACGCAAAGCCCTGGCTGCCGAACAGGCGCGGCAGATAGCTGTTGGCTTCCTGGTCGATGGTGACGCAAAACGGCACCAGCCCGGCCGCGCGGGCGGCCTGCACGGCGTGGCGCGTGTCTTCGAGGCCGTGGCGGCCTTCGTAGTGGTCCAGGTCGTTCGGTTTGCCGTCGGACAGGATCAGCATCAGGCGCTGGCGCTCGGGCCGCTCGCCCAGGCGCAGCGTGCCGTAGCGGACGGCGGCGCCCATGCGGGTGTAGAAGCCGGGCTTGATGGCGGCCACGCGCTGGCGGGCGGCGTCGTTCCACGGCTCGCCAAAGCGCTTTAACTCATGCATGCGCACGGTACGGCGCACGGATGAGAAACCGAGCATCTCGAATGGGTCGCCCACCGCATCCAGCGCGTTGCCAAACACGAACAGGCTGTCGCGCACCAGGTCGATCACGCGCGCCGTTTGCGTGGCGTGGGCGTCGGTCGACAGCGACAGGTCGGCCAGCATCAACGTGGACAGGCTGCGCTCGGACCGCACGCGGCGCGAGAAGATGGGCGGCGATTCGCCATGCGGATGGCGCGTGTCGCGCCGGTCGACCTGGTGGCGCACCCAGGCATCCAGATCCAGTTCGTCGCCCTGCGTCAGGGCGTGTTGCCAACGCGGCGCGGCGCGCAGCACCTCAAAGCGCCGGCGCACCTGGCGCGACGTGGTGCGCAGGCGCCGCGCCAGCTCGGCTGCGGCGTCGGTCGCATGGGATTCGGTCGCATCGTCGGCTGCGGGCCGATGCCGCAGGCGCTGCGCGCGGCATCGATCGGGCAGCAGGCGCTGCTGCTGGCAGTCCCATTCGGGCAGCGGTTCACCCTCGCCCACGGGCAGGTCGTCGGCGCTGGCGCTGGGCAGGTCCAGGTCGAATTTGATGCGAGCAGCCAGCGTCTCGCCCGGCTTGCGCTGCGCAATCGCCAGTTGCTCCATGTCGTCGGCGACTTGGGCGTAGTCCTGGTTGTCCTCGTCGTCGGCGGTGCGGTTGACGCGCACGAACTCGCTCCAGCTCAGAATGGATTCGGCGCGGAAGAACATCACCAGGCCGTCCTTGTTGCTGGTGTCTTCGGTTCGCTGGGCGCGGCGGCGCTTGGGGTCGCTCTTGATGGGAGTTTTGGGTTCTGAACGCTCGCTGGCGCTTTCTGATTCAGGCTGCTGCGCTATTAATTTAGAAGCATCCGGGGAACCTTGCAGCGCCTGCAGCCAGAGCCAGACGGGGGCAATGGCGATCCACTCCTTCCCCCGCTGGGGAAAGGTTGGGATGGGGGCCGCGACGGCGGCAGGTGGCGTGGGCGACCCCCACCCCTGCCCTCCCCCAGAGGGGGAGGAAGACTGACGGCAACCGTCGGGCGAAAAACAAAGACTGGCACGCAGCGCCTTTTGCACCGCCTGCTCCATCTGGCGCGCTGTGCCGCGCAGGCGCTCGGGCGCTGGTCGCTGCGCCAGGTGCGCCTCGGCAAGCCGGCCATAGCGCGCGCGCAACCCCGGAAAGCGCTGCAGCGCGCGCTGGGTGGCGGCCACGTTGTCGGACAGCCAGCCGGCGGGCGTGGACCGATGGCAAGCACCTTGCGCGGCCAGCCACAGGTAAAGGTCGCGGTTGAGCACCGCATCGGGGAACACGGCGATGACGGGCGGCAACGCCAGCGTCTGTTCGTCCAGCGTGGTCAGCGCCGCGCGTTCGCCCTGACCGGCCACTTTCTGCAGCCAGCCGCGCGGGCCACCGATCTTCTGCGCGGTGGCGGGCACCACGCGCACCAGCGGGTCGCCGCCGCCAGCGCGAAACAGCATCTGCACGGCCCGCTGCACGCTTTCCAGGCGCACGGCGGCCTTGGGATGGGTGGCATCGGCGGCGCGCCAGATGAATCGGTGCCAGCGTTCGCCGACCCATTCCTCCATCACACCCCCCTGAGGCGCTGACGCGCCTTCCCCCCTCTCCTGCGGGAGGGGAGACAACGCCGATGCCCGATGCAAGCCCGGGCACCACGTTCGCTGGCGTGGCCTGCTCCGCGGCCTTTTGATCGGACGAAGCTGCAGCGTGGCGGCATGCCCGTCAGTCGGCCGCGAACGCCGCCAACACCACTTCGTGCAGCGCCTCGGCGGTATCGGCGTCATCGGTCAAGGCGTCGACGATGGCGGCGCGGCAGGCAGGTACTTCGGGCAGGCCGCTGGCCACCAGCCGCGCGGCCATCACCAGCAGGCGGGTACTGACGGTTTCTTCCAGGTCCTGGTCGGTCAGTCGGCGCAGGGCCGACGCGAGCTTGACCAGGCGCGTCGCCAGCTGCTCGCTTGCTCCTGATTCCGCAGCAATGATGCGGCGCTCCACCTGCGGCTCGGGGTAGTCGAACACCAGCGCGACAAAGCGTTGGCGGGTGCTGGGCTTGAGGTTCTTCAGCAGGTTCTGGTAGCCGGGGTTGTACGAGACGACCAGCATGAATTCGGGCGGCGCCTGCAGCACGTCGCCCGTGCGCTCGATGGGCAACTGGCGCCGGTCGTCTGCCAGCGGGTGCAGCACCACGGTGGTGTCCTTGCGCGCCTCGACCACTTCGTCGAGGTAGCAGATGGCGCCCGTGCGCACGGCGCGCGCCAGCGGGCCGTCGTTCCACACCGTGTTGCCGTCGCCAATGAGGTAACGGCCCACCAGGTCAGCCGCCGTCAGGTCGTCATGGCAACTGACGGTAACCAGCGGGCGGCCCAAGCGCGCGGCCATGTGCTCGACAAAGCGCGTCTTGCCGCAGCCGGTGGGGCCTTTCAGCAGCGCGGGCAGTTTTTGCCGGTAGGCGTGCTCGAACAGGCTGCATTCGTTGGCCTGCTCGGCGTAGAAGGGAATGGCCGGGACGCCGGCGGATTCAGTGCGATACATGCTCATGGGTGCGCCATAAAACAGCCGGACGCGAAGAACGCGAAGATGACGCGAAGGACGCGAAAGAACAACCAAAAAATGGTTTTCTTTTTTGCGTTCTTCGCGAATCCTTTGCGTCCTTTGCGTCCGGCTGTTGGCCAGTTCAGATCAATCGTGCTTCAACCGCCGCTGCGCCGGGCTGGGCATCAGGCCGCCGCGGCGCGGGCCAAGCGCTTCCTCGGCCGGTGCGCCGCCGATGAAAAAACTCCACACGTACATCAGCAGGCCAGCCAGAAAGGCCACGCCGCCCCACAGCCGCATCCAGTAGAAGAACATCACCTGGTCTTGCGTGGCCATGAAGGGCATGGCGCCGCTGGTGGGCATGCGCTGCAGCCACACCTGCAGGATGCCGGCGCCGGTGAGGGCCAGCACCATCACGCCCATACCGATGCTCATGACCCAGAACGACCACATTTCGACCGACTGCGCCTTGGTACTGTTGGCGACGCGCCCGCGCAATGTGGGCATGGCGTAGCTGATGAGCGCGATCACCACCAGCACATAGGCGCCATAAAACGCCAGGTGGCCGTGCGACGCGGTGATTTGCGTGCCGTGCGTGTAGTAGTTGACGAACGACAAGGTGTGCAGGAAGCCCCACACGCCCGCGCCCAGAAAGCCCATCACGGCGCAGCCCACGGCCCACAGCAGCGCAGCCTGGTTGGCGTGGTCACGTCGGCGCCGCTGCACCATGCGGAAGGCGAACATGGTCATCAGGAAGAACGGAATCGGCTCGAGCGACGAGAAGATGTTGCCCACCAGATGCCAGTAGCCCGGCAGGCCGATGAAGTAGTAGTGGTGCGCCGTGCCCAGAATGCCGGTGAACAGGGCAAAGGCGATGATGACGTAGATCCACTTGTCCACCACCTCGCGGTCGACGCCGGTGGTTTTGATCAACACGTAGGCCAGCAGCGCGGCCAGGATCAGCTCCCACACGCCTTCGACCCACAGGTGAACCACCCACCACCAGTACATCTTGTCCTTGACCAGGTTGTGCGGGTTAACGAAGGCAAACAAAAACAGCAGCGCCAGGCCCCACAGGCCCATCAACAGCACCGTGGTGATGGTCGTCTTGCGGCCCTTCAGGTAAGTCATGCTGACGTTGTAGAGCATGGCCAGCGCCACGATGACGATGCCCACCTTGGTCGGCAAGGGCTGCTCGAGGAATTCGCGTCCCATCGTCATGAGCAGGTTGTTGCCCGTCATTTCGGCCAGCTTGGCGTAGGGCACCAGCAGATAGCCCAGGATGGTGGCGGCGCCCGCAACCAGGAAGATCCAGAACATGGCCAGCGCCAAACCCGGGCTGTGCAGTTCGGTCTCGGCCTCTTCAGGCACCATGTAGTAGGCCGCGCCCATGAAGCCCATCAACAGCCACACGATGAGCAGGTTGGTGTGCACCATGCGCGCCACGTTGAACGGGATCGCCGGAAACAGGAAGTCGCCGTAGATATACTGGATGCCCATGACCAGACCGAACAGGATCTGGCCGACGAACAAGCCGATGGCAGCGATGAAATACGGCTTGGCAACCGCTTGCGATTTGTACTTGAGGACTTGAGTGCTCATGATGGTTCCTTGCGCGTCCGGTCAGCCTTCGATGTTCGGCGGCCACTTTTCGGTGTTGATGCCATTCGACCATTTCAAGAACTCGACCAGGTCGTCAAGCTGCTGGTCCGTCAGGTTGAACTGCGGCATCTGGCGGCGGCCCGGTGTGCCGGTGGGTTGCGCCTTCATCCAGGCCTTGATGAAAGCGCCGCCCGACGCATCGCCACCGCGGCGCTGGTAGACGTTGCCCAGTTCAGGGGCGAAATAGGCGCCCTCGCCCAGCAGCGAATGACAGCCGATGCACTGGTTGGTTTCCCACACTGCCTTGCCGCGCACCACGGCATCGGTCATGGCGGCCTGGTTGGATCGCGTGGGAATGTGCTGCTCGGTGTGGAACACCAGGCCAACGAAAATCAGGATGAAAAACAACGATCCGCCGTAGAAGATGTTGCGCGCCATCTCCTTGGTGAATCCACTGGTGGCCGTGCTCATGGGTGCTGCCCTCTCTCTGGTGATAACCCTCGTAGGGTAGGAAGGCACCCCTGCAGCGTCCTTGAAGCAAGTCAAGAATGTCCGACAGCTTGAGTCGGACATTGGCGCGCGCACGGCAGACGCAGCCGCGCGGCCCGGCGCCGGCGCCAAGGATGACGCGCTGACCGGCGTGATTCAGCCCGCGCGCCGGCGTGTAGACACCGGCGCGCTATATTTTTAGCAGCATGCGCCAGCCAGGCTGCTGGCTGCGCCGATCAGGCGCCGTCGCCCGTGACGGCGCCCAGCATGGCGGGCGAACCTTGCAGCGCGGCGCGCTGCATCAGATGCTTGACGGCGCGCAGGCCGCCCAGCTCTTCGCCGCCGCCCGCGCGGCCCGGGCCGCCGTGCTTGAGATACGGCAATGCCGAGCCGTGGCCCGTGGCTTCGGGCGCGGCCGCGCGATCCAGAATCTGCAAGCGACCATGCAGCGCCGCCAGCTGCGGGATGACCTGCGCCGCCACGTCGGTGGACTGGGTCACCAGCGTGCCCGCAAGACTGCCCTGCCCCTTGGCGGCCAGCGCGACAGCTTCTTCAATGCCGTCGTAAGGCATCAGCGTGCTGACGGGCCCGAAAGCTTCGACGTCATGCGCGGCGTGGTTGCGCGGATCGCGCGCCAGCAGCAGGGTGGGCTGGAAGAAGGCACCTTCGGCCACGCCCTCGCCCACCGGCGCGAAGCCTGCACCGCCGCCGAACACGATTTCAGCGCCCTGGCTGAGGGTGGCCACGCGGTCGGCCACGTCGGCCTGCTGCGACTTGGACGCCAACGCGCCCATGCGCACGTTGTCGAGGCGCGGGTCGCCCACCGTGGTCTTGGCCAGGCGCTCCTTGAGCCTTGCCGCAACGGCGTCGATGCGGTCGGCCGGCACGATGGCGCGGCGGATGGCGGTGCATTTCTGGCCGGCTTTTTGCGTCATCTCGCGCGCGACTTCCTTGACGAACAGATCGAACTCCTCGTCATCGGGCGTGACATCGGGCGCCAGGATCGCGCAGTTGAGCGAATCGGCCTCGGCGTTGAAGGGAATGCTGTGCTTGACCAGATTGGGCGTGACGCGCAGCTTGGCCGCCGTGTCGGCCGAGCCCGTGAAGGTGACCACGTCGCGCACATCCAGCCGGTCCAGCAAGTCGCCCGTGCCGCCGATGACCAGCTGCAGCGCGCCTTCGGGCAGGATGCCCGATTCGTTGATCAGCCGCACCAGCTTCTCGGTCAAAAAGCTGGTGGCCGTGGCCGGCTTGCCGATGCACGGCATGCCCGCCAGGAAGGTGGGCGCGAATTTCTCCAGCAGGCCCCACACCGGGAAGTTGAACGCGTTGATGTGCACCGCCACGCCACCGCGCGGCACGAGCACGTGCGTGCCGGCGAAGGCGCCCGTCTTGCCCAGCGGCATCTGCGGGCCTTCATGCCAGACGTTGCCGGTCTTGGGCAATTCCTTGGCCATGCTGGCGTAGGCGAACAGCGTGCCAGTGCCGCCTTCGATGTCGACCCAGCCGTCGGTGCGCGTGGCGCCGGTGTGAAACGACAGCGCGTACATCTCTTCCTTGCGCTCGCCCAGAAACTTGGCCAGGCTTTTCAGCATGCCTGCGCGCTGCTGGAAGTCGGTCTTCAGCATGGCGGGCATACCGACGCGGCGGGCGTGGTCCAGCGCTTCACCAAAGTCGATGGCATCGGCATGGCTGTGCGCCACCACCGTGCCGTCGATGGCGCTGCGCAGCGCCTGCGCCGGTTCGCTGCCAATCCAGCGGCCGGCGATGTAGCTTTGAAGTTGAGTCATTGAAAAGTCTCCGAGAACGAAAAATTGGGCGGATGTTTGACCGCATCAAACGCCAAACAACATGATTTTGATAGCAGCTCGCGCAAGCCAGTCAAGGACTTCAAGATAAAAACCCATGAAACCCAGTCAGAATCACCGCAACCAGCTCTCAATTCAATAGCATCCCGGGATGCGCAGTAAGCCCGCCCCCATTCGAAGGCCGCGAAGCAAACCACCCCGGAACGCCATGAAGCGGGCTTTGCCCGGCCACAGGCGTTGCCCCCCTCAGGGGGAAGGCGCCGCAGGCGCCTCAGGCGTAGCCTTTTTTCCGCCCACGCCCAGATAAGTGTCGATCACGCGCTGGTCGTGCATCAGCGCGCGCGCATCGCCTTGCACGGCGACCTCGCCCATCTCCAGCACGTAACCGCGGTCGGCGGTGTTGAGCGCGGCGCGCGCATTCTGCTCGACCAGCAGCACCGACACGCCGGTGCGCCGCAGCGCCGACACGGTGTTCAGCACCTCACGCACGATGAGCGGCGCCAGGCCAAGCGAAGGCTCGTCCAGCATCAGAAGCCGGGGGCGGCTCATCAGCGCGCGGCCAATGGCCAGCATCTGCCGTTCGCCGCCCGACAGCGTCGAAGACATCTGCGCGCGGCGCTCTTCCAGGCGCGGGAAGATGGCGAAGATTTCTTTCATGCGCGCGGCCTGGTCGCGCTGGCCGCGCCGCCACAGGGCAAAGCCGCCCAGCAACAGGTTGTCTTCGACCGACATCTCGCCAAACAGCTCGCGCTTTTCGGGCACCAGCGCCACGCCGTGACGGACCATGGCCTCCACGGTGGGCCGGGCAATGGCGTGGCCGTCCAGCGACAGCCCGCCCTGCGAGGGCAGCAAGCCCATGATGGCATTCAGCAACGTGGTCTTGCCGGCACCGTTGGGGCCGATGACGGTGACAATCTCGCCCTCGTTCACGTGCAGCTCGATCCCGTGGATGGCCTGCACCGGCCCGTAATAGACGGAAAAGCTGGGCAGGGTCAGCAGCGGCGCGCTCACAGCATGTCCCCCCCGAGATAGGCCGCGATGACGCGCGGATCGGCCTGCACTTCGGCCGGCGTGCCGTGCGCGATGACGGTGCCGAACTCCAGCACGGTGATGCGGTCGGCGAGGTTCATGACGAATTCCATGTCGTGCTCCACCACCAGGATGGCCAGGCCCTCGGCGCGCAGTTGGGTCAACAGTGCGGCCAGGCTCTGCTTTTCCAGGTGGCGCAGGCCGGCAGCGGGCTCGTCCAGCAGCAGGATGGCCGGCTGGCCGGCCAGGGCCCGCGCGATTTCGACGATGCGCTGCTGCCCGAGCGGCAGCGAAGCGGCGGGCGTGTGCGCTACCTCGGCCAGGCCGCAGCGCTCGATTTGGCGCATGGCTTCGGCCAACACGGCGGCTTCCTCGCCGCGGTCCAGACGCAACATGCTGGCCACCCAGCCCTTGTGGCCGCGGCGGTGCGCGCCCAAGGCCACGTTGTCGAGCACGCTGCGCTCGCCCAGCAGGCGCACGTGCTGGAAGGTGCGGCCCAGCCCCAGCGCCGCGAAGGCGCGCGAGGGCTTGCCGCGCATGTCCTGCCCCATCAGGCGCACCTGGCCTTCGGTGGGGTCGTCCACGCCGGAAATCATGTTGAAGAACGTGCTCTTGCCCGCGCCGTTAGGGCCGATCAGTGCGTGCACCTCACTGGCGCGCACGTCCATGTCGACGGCGTTGTTGGCCACCAGGCCGGCAAAGCGCTTGGTGACCTTGCGCGCCTCCAGCACTTGCTGGCCCGCCGGGGGCAGCTGGCGCTGGTCGAGTTGCGCCGCTCCGCCGACCGGCTGGCGCGCCGGCGCGTCTGGCCGCAGCCAGCTGCGCGTGGCGTTGGCCAGCAGCGGCCACAGGCCGGTCGAAGCACGCTGCAGCACCAGCAGCATCAGCAGGCCGAACACCACGATTTCGAAGTTGCCGGTGGTGCCCAGCAGGCGCGGCAGCCAGTCCTGCAGTTGTTCCTTGAGCAGGGTGATCAGCGTGGCACCCAGCACCGCGCCCCACAGGTGGCCCGAGCCACCCACCACGGCCATGAACAGGTATTCGATGCCGATGTTGAGGTTGAAAGGCGTCGGGTTGACGAAGCGCTGCATATGCGCGTACAGCCAGCCCGAAACCGCCGCCAGCAGCGCGGCCAGCACGAACAGCTTGATGCGCTGCTGGGCCGTGTCCACGCCCATCGATTCGGCCATCAGACGGCCCGTCTTGAGGGCGCGGATAGCCCGGCCCTCGCGCGAATCCAGCAGGTTGTGCAGCGCCCAGATGGCCAGCAGCAGCAGCGCCCAGATCACCACGCCCAGCACGCGCGGCGAGGCCAGCGACAGGCCGAACAGTTCGAGCGGCGGAATGCCGGACAAACCGGTAAAACCGCCCAGCGACTGCAGGTTGCCGAACACGTAATACAGGCTCAGGCCCCAGGCGATGGTGCCCAGCGGCAAGTAGTGGCCCGACAGGCGCAGCGTGACCGCGCCCAGCACCCAGGCCACCAGCGCCGTCACGGCCAGCCCCAGCAGCAGCCCAACCCAGGGGTAGGCGCCCTTGGGCAGCGCGCCCAGCAGTTCGGCCGCCTGGGGCGAGGTGCAGATCCACGCCGTGGCGTAGGCACCCAGGCCGACGAAAGCAGCCTGCCCGAACGAGGTCATGCCACCCACGCCGGTCAACATGACCAGGCCCACGGCGACCATCGAGTACAGGCCGATGTAGCACAGCAGCGTGACGGTAAATGGCGGCAGATACCCCCACACCGCCGCCAGCAGCGCGATGAAGCCAATGACGAGATGAAGCGGCTTCATTCCTCGTCCTCCACATGGTGCGTGTTCAGCGAACGCCACCACAGCACCGGAATGATCAACGTGAACACGATGACTTCCTTGAACGCACTGGCCCAAAAGGACGAGAACGACTCCAGCAGCCCCACCAGCAGAGCGCCGGCCAGGGCCAGCGGGTAGCTGCCCAACCCGCCCACGATGGCGGCGACGAAGCCTTTCAGGCCGATCAGAAAGCCGGTGTCGTAGTAAATAGTGGTCACGGGCGCGATCAGCAGGCCGGACACGGCGCCGATCAGGGCCGCCAGCGCAAAGCTGAGATCGCCCGACAGCGAAGTGGGAATGCCCATCAGCCGAGCGCCCACGCGGTTGATCGCCGTGGCCCGCAGCGCCTTGCCGACGATGGAGCGTTCGAAGAAGAAGAACATGGCCACCACCAGCAGCGCCGTCACACCCAGGATGACCAGCGATTGCCCGCTGATCGTCATGCCGCCCACGTCCCAGCGCGCTTCAGAGAACGCCGCCGTGCGCGAGCCCTCGGCGCCGAAGAAGAACAGCCCCAGCCCCACCATCACCAGGTGCAGCGCCACCGACACGATGAGCAGGATCAGCACCGTGGCGTGCGCCAACGGACGATAGACCAGCCGATACACCAGCGGCCCCATCGGCACCACAAGCAACAGCACCGACAGCACCTGCAGCAGCATGGACTGCGGCTGAACCACCAGCAGCATCAGCGCCGCCAGCGCGGGCAGCAGCACGGCCCAGACGACCGTGCCCTTCCAGTCGACTTCGGCGCCGCGCGCCTGGCGCACTGCCTCGACCAGCAGGGTCAGCGCCGCCAGCGCCAGCAGCATCCACAGCACCGCGGGTGGCTTGCCCGACTGCAGGGCGGCCATGGCCAGCGCCGCGTAGGCGACGAATTCGCCCTGCGGGATGAAGATGACGCGCGTCACCGAAAACACCAGCACCAGGGCCAGCGCCATCAGCGCGTAGATGGCGCCGTTGACGATGCCGTCCTGCACCAGCAACAGGGCGATTTGTAGATCCATGCGAGCCGGGCCGTGTGATCGGCGCTGTCGATGTAATGAAACCCGTGCGACGGCGCTGCCGCCGCACCCCTTCCTCTTGAAGCCTGTAGCTTACTTGCTTTCCTGGTATTTCCAGCGGCCGTTTTCGATCTTGACCATCACGCGCGCGCGCTGGTCAAGCCCCAAGTGATCGGTCGGCGACATGTTGAAGATGCCGTGCGCGCCCGGCACTTCGTGCACTTTTTCCATGGCGTCGCGCAGCGCCACGCGGAACTGCGGCGTGCCGGGCTGAGCCGCTTTCAGCGCCACCGGAATGGCCGCCTTCAGCACCTGGCCCGCATCCCAGGCGTGGCCGCCAAAGGTGCTGACGCCGCCCTTGCCGTGGGCACCCTCGTAGGCCTGGATGTACTCCAGCGCCGACTTGCGCACCGGGTTGGTGGCCGGCAGCTGGTCAGCCACCAGCACCGGGCCGGCCGGCAGGAAGGTGCCCTCGACGTCCTTGCCGCCCACGCGCAGGAAGTCGGCGTTGGCCACGCCGTGCGTCTGGTAGTACTTGCCGGTGTAGCCGCGCTCCTTGAGCGTCTTTTGCGGCAGCGCCGCCGGCGTGCCGGAACCGCCGACCAGCACCGCGTCGGGCTTGGCGCCCATGATCTTCAGCACCTGGCCGGTCACGCTGGTGTCGGTGCGCGAAAAGCGCTCGTTGGCCACCAGCTTGATCTTCTTCAGATCCAGCGCCTTGGAAAACTCCTTCGCCCAGCCTTCGCCATACGCGTCGGAAAAGCCGACATAGGCCGCTGTCTTGACCCCATTGGCCGCCATGTGCTCGGCAATGGCCAGCGCCATCATGATGTCGTTCTGCGGCGTCTTGAACACCCAGCGCTTCTTGCCGTCCTGCGGCTCCACGATGGCGGCCGACGCGCCCAGTGAAATCATCGGCGTCTGCGCCTCCGACACCACGTCGATCATGGCCAGCGACGCCGGCGTGGTGGACGAGCCCAGCACCATGTCGACGTTGCGCTCTGAAATCAGCTTGCGCGTATTGGTGACGGCCTGGGTGGTGTCCGACGCGTCATCCAGCACGATGTAATTGACCTTCTGGCCGCCGATGCTGGTGGGCAGCAGTGCGATGGTGTTGCGCTCGGGAATGCCCAGCGATGCCGCGGGGCCGGTGGACGACACCGTGACGCCCACGTTGATGTCGGCCCAGACGGGGGCGCAAATACCAACGGAGGCGATGCACAGCAACGCCAGCTTCTTCAATTGCATGGAGGTCTCCTACCTGATGCGGATGTGTGAACAGACTTGCCCGATCGTGCCCAGTTTCATTAACTGACCGATCGGTCGGCTAATGATTCTACGGGCGCGGGCACGCCTATCCAGCCCCGGATCGCTTGGGAATTACCCCTAGCAACGGTGTGGCGAAGCGACTATGGCGGCGTCACGCCGGCGCGCTTGACGATGGCGGTTTACGTGCCCAGGTCGCTCTTGCAATGGGTCCGCGCCTGCTCGGGCGTGCTCAGCACGAGGATGTTGCCGTGCCTGTCCGTGGCTTCGCGCACGTCGGCCGTGGCAAACGCGCTGGCAAAAAAGGCCTGATGGATGCGCCGCACCTGTTCGGCCCTGCGCCCGCACGCCGGGATCGAGCGCAGCCAGGCCTGCGGCGCCAATGGGTGAAGCGTGCCGCAGCGCAAGAGCAGGCAGACAGGGGTCATCACAAGTCGCGGTGAATGCATCTGGTGATCAAATCCAGTCAAAAAGCGTCGCCGCCGCCATCAGGCAAACACCACCAGCTCTCATATCAATAGCAATTGATTGCAGCCCACGCCCATTGGCGTTCGAATGTTTAGACGCCGTTCGCACCAAGCCATTCGACTTCGCTCATGACAGGCTTGTCAAAGTCCATGCGCTGTCTGCGGCTTCGACAGGCTCAGCCCGACCGGCTCTTTTCGCTTTGACCGCACTGTCGTATCACGCCACGGCATGCGCCGCCCGCAATGCCGCGATCTCCGCTGGCGTGCAGCCCACGGCGGCCAGCAAGGCATCGGTATCGCGCCCCATCGCGGGTGGCTGCGTGCCGGCGCCAAGCCGCTGGCCGTCCATCGTGAACGGCAGCAGCGTGGTCTGCGCCGTCTGGCCGGCGCGCGCGCCGTCGGTGAGGGTGACCTCCGCCAGCCCGCCGGTCACCCGCAGGTGTTCGTCGTCGTACAGTTCCTCGGGCTTGCGGATCGGCGCAAACGGCAGGCCCGCCTGCTCGAACAGCGCCGCCAGATCGGCCGCGCTGCGCGTCGACAGCCGCTCGCGCAGCAACGCCAGCAGGGTGGGCCGCGCTCGCACACGGTCGTTGTTGGTGGCGTAATCGGGCCGGTCGCGCAAGTCGCTGAAACCCAGCACGTCGCAGAACGTGCGCCACTGCGCGTCGCTCACGGCGGCCAGAAAGATCTGCTCGCCGTCCTTGACGGTAAACACGTCGTACACCGCCCAGGCGCTGATGCGGTCCGGCATGGGCGCGGCGGGCTGGCCGGTGATGGCGTACTGCATCATGTGCTGGCCTACCAGGAACACGTTGTTTTCGAACAGCGCGCTTTGTACTTCCTGCCCGCGGCCGGTGATGCCGCGCTGCACCAGCGCGCCTAAAGCGCCGATGGCGCCGAACATGCCGCCCATGATGTCGTTCACGCTGGTGCCGGCACGCAATGGGTCGCCCGGGCGGCCCGTCATGTACGCCAGCCCGCCCATCATCTGCACCACTTCGTCCAGCGCCGTGCGGTGTTCGTACGGGCCGGGCAGAAAGCCCTTGCAGCTGACGTAAATCAGGCGCTCGTTCTGCCGCGACAGGCTTTCGTAGTCCAGCCCGTACTTCTTCATCGTGCCGGGCTTGAAGTTCTCGGTCACCACGTCGGCGCTGGCCGCCAGCCGGCGCGCCACGGCCGCGCCTTCGGGCTGGTGCAGGTCGATGGCGATGCTTTTCTTGCCGCGGTTGAACATGGGGAAGAAGCCCGCGCCCGACCCCAGCAGGTGCCGCGTGCGGTCGCCGTCCACCGGCTCGACCTTGATCACCTCGGCCCCCAGGTCGGCCAGCACCAGGCCGCAGGTGGGGCCCATCACCATATGCGTGAATTCGACGACGCGCAGGCCTTCCAGAGGCCGCTGGCGCTTGATGGAATTGGGTTGTTTGCTCATTGGTTCATAGCATTAGGGTTCATGCCGCCTGCAGCGTGTGGGGCAGGCCGGCCCGCCACGCCGACCGGATCGGCGTAGCCCACGGTGTCGGCCAGGCTGGCGCGGCCGCAGCCGGCATGCAACAAGGCCTGTCGCAAACAAGCCACCTCGGCGGGATTAACCTCGTCCTGGATGGTGCAGCGCAACGCCGCGCCGACGCCACTGTCAGCCACGTTATCCACGATCAGCGCGTCACGCGTCAACCATTAAAAACCATAGCTGCCCGCGCCCGATGAACAGGCCCTGAAGGCCGATTTCCATCAGAACCACCGATCGAACGGCCGCGGCGCCGGCCACACGGTAAACGCCGCGCAAAGCCTTTGCCCCACCCGCTGGAGTTGTCCCGCTCGGGGAAAGGCGCGGCAGGCGACACAGGGGGGTCACCCGAGCACATGCGCCAGCGTCAGCAACACCAGCAGCAGCAGCCACAGCGCCACCGTGCGCCACACCAGGCCGACCACCTGGCCGAAGTGGGCCGTGCGCGCCGTCGCGCCAGGCAGGCCGTCGGCCGACGCGGCGCCCTGGGCCGGCGCGGGCTGGGCGCTGGCGTCGGCCGACAGCGGGCGCAGCGACGCGCCGCCCAGCCGCACGCCGATGGCGCCGGCCGTGGCCGCCAGAATCACGCCGTCGTTGGCGTCGGCAAAGCGCAGGGCGTGGTTGCGCCAGACGTCGATGGCCTCCTCGAAGCTGCCAACAATGGCAAACCCCAGCGCCGTCGCTCGGGACGGCAGCCAGTCGATAAGGTGCCAGGCCGTATCGGCCGCCGCGCGCAGCGCCGGGCTGGTGGGGTGTTCGGCCGATTCCGAATGGCGGCGCCAGTAGCGCGCGCCGTATTCGGCGTTGCGATAGAACACCGCGCCCGCCGGCCCCAGGCCCAGCACGGCGCCGATGCAGAACCACACCAGCACGCCGAACACGTGGCGGTGCGCGGCCAGCACCGAATACTCGATGACGTGGCGCACGATTTCGCTGCGCGGCACGGCGCTGGCGTCCACCTGCTGCCATTGCGCCAACAGGGTGCGCGCGCGGTCCTCGTCGCCGGCTTCCAGCGCATCGCGAATGCCCGTGAAGTGGTGGCTGAACTGCCGAAAACCCAGGGTCAGGTACAGCATGCCCACGTTCCACACCAGCACCAGCGGCCAGCCGCCCAGCCAGCCGAGAAACGCGTTGACCGCGGCCACGCACAGCGTGGGCACGCCCACGGCCAGCATCCAGGCCAGCCAGCCGTGCTGCGGCGCGCCCGCATCGACGTTGCGGCCCACCACGCTCAACCAGCGCCGCAGCCCGACCGCCGCCGGATGATTGGCCGCCAGCGGGCGCACCTGCTCGAGCAGCAGTGCTATCGCAATTGCAAAGAAGGCCATGAAGGATTTACCCCCCCTGAGTCGGCCTGCGGCCGCCATCCCCCCTGGGGGACGACGCTGACGGCCGGGCCGAGCCCGCTCCGTGGCGTCCCCGCATGGCCTGCGCCGCGGCCACTCGGCCAACGCGTTCAGTGCTGTATGTGGTGCAGGGTTTCATGGCATCTCCATGATAGTCAGCCGCCGGGACCCGGCCTTCGCGCCACTTCAGGCCGACAGGAATCTGTAGAAGTTACGCAACATGCCCGCCGTGGCGCCCCAGATAAAGCGTTCGACTTCGCTGTCGGGGGTGGGTGGCGATTCGCCCGTGCCGGGTTCGACCCGCACGCGCTCGACGTAAGGCATCGAGAACCATTCGCGCACCTGGCCGTCCCATTCAAAACGGTGACGCTGGTGGTGCGCCGGGTTCATCAAAAAGGCCAGCGGCACCTCGAACGCGTGCGCCACCTCGCCGGGGTTGGGGCGCAGCACAAAGCCCGGCCGCACCACCGCCACCACGGGCGTGACGATGAACTGCGTGCCGGTCACGTACACCGGCAGCTGGCCGATCACGTCGACGTGCGTGCGCGGCAGGTCGACTTCTTCCTGCGCCTCGCGCAGCGCGGCGTCGACCACGCTGCGGTCTTCCGGGTCGACCTTGCCGCCCGGAAAAGCCACCTGGCCCGAATGCGTCGACAGGTTCGCCGTGCGCTCGGTCAGCAGCACCGACAGCCCGCCCGGCCGGTCGACCAGCGGCACCAGCACCGCCGCCGCCGCGGGCGCGCGGTCGGCAAAGCGCGGCTCCTGCCGCAGCTCAGGCTGCCACGCGGGCGGCGCCACGAAGCGCTGGCGCAGCGCCTGCGGCGTCAGGCGATCGGCAGGCACGGCGGGCAGATGCGCATCGACGGCCGTGACCGGCACGTCGCGCGGGTTGAAGTGAGGCAGCTTGGACAGGGGGGTGAACGAAGTCATGGCGCGCGCAGGTCGGGCAAGGTGCGATTGTGCGTCGGGCGGCGCACCCCGCGCCGGCCATGAAAAAACCGCCTGGGCGCGGGCCACAGGCGGTTGGTCGGTGAGGCGGGGTTGCCGCCGGGCGCCAGCTTATTCGGCGGCGGCCTCGGCACCGGCCTTGACGGCACGGCCGGGCAGCTTTTCCTTGATGCGGGCCTTCTTGCCCGACAGGCCGCGCAGGTAGTACAGCTTGGCGCGGCGCACGTCGCCGCGGCGCTTGACTTCGATCTTGGCGATCAGCGGGCTGTAGGTTTGGAAAGTACGCTCGACGCCTTCGCCGCTGGAGATCTTGCGCACGGTGAAGCCGCTGTTCAGGCCACGGTTGCGCTTGGCGATGACCACGCCTTCGTAGGCCTGCACGCGCTTGCGGCTGCCTTCGACGACGTTGACGGACACGATCACGGTGTCACCGGGGGCGAACTCGGGGATGGTCTTGCCGAGGCGCTCGATTTCCTCTTTTTCGAGGGTCTGGATCAGGTTCATTGCAGTTCCATTTTCGATCGTGCACACGCTACGCTAGGGGCGGCAGCCTTGAACACCTGGGTTCAAGGCCTTGTTCTGGGCCGCGGCCGGCAGAGGATCGAAAAGCCTTTGATTATATGCCGTCCACGCAGATCAGTCGCCGGGGTGCTTGCGACGGCGGTGACATCGCGCCTGGTGACGCTGCAGTTTGGGCCGCTCAGGCCGCCGCCAGCGCGGGCGCGGGCGTGCCCACCAGTGCCTTTTCGATCGCGGGAAGCGCCCGGTAAGCGGCCTCGCGTCCCTTGGCGATGACGTGCGGCATGGCCTCGATATCGAACAATCCCACGCGCCGCTCGAATTCGGGAAAAACCGCTATCACGCGTTGCCCCTGCCCCAGGGCGGCTGCAAGCCGGGCCTGCATCAGGTTGTTGGTCATGGTGGAGGTAATGCTCCCCAGCAGGCGCTGGGGCTTGTCGATGCGTGTGGGCTGCGGCGCCGTGAAGCCCAGGGCCACGGTGACGCGCGCGTCGGCGGTGGCACTGACGGGCAAGGGGTCGCTCAGGAAGCCATCGACCAGCCGGCGCGGCCCGATGCTCTGCGGCGCAAACAGAAACGGAATTCCAATGCTGGCGCGCAGGGCGTCAACCAGCGATCCGCTTTCAATGCACACCGAATCGCCCGATTCCACGCACGAAGCCACCACGCGCAGGGGCGTCGCCAGCTCCTCGATTCGCGTGTCCCCGAATGCCTGTCCGAGCCGGGTGCGCACCAGGTCGTCGCGGCGCAGACTGAAGTCGCCGTTGAAGCCAAACCAGCGCGGCCACAGCATCTGCGCCACGGCGCCCCGGCGGCGCTGGCGCGTCACTTCAGCGGTCCAGAGCGTGGCAGCCAGGCGTGCGCCCTCGGCGACATTCATCTCCTGGGCGAGCAGCGACGAAAACATGGCGCCCGCGCTGCACCCGGCCAGCAAGTCGGGCTCCAGCCCCGCTTCGCGCAGCGCTTCGGCAAATCCCAGTACGGCAATGCTGCGCACGCCGCCGCCGCCGGCAACCAAGGCCAACCGGTAAGGCCGTCGATGCGGCGCGCGCGTGTCGACGCCGGGGTTGGCGGGCTGCGCGTGGCGAGTCGAACCACCGGCCACCCGGCCAAGGTCAGACGAGGCGCTGCGCATGCAGGATCGGGGCATGAAATTGTTCATCATGATCAGAGTCCTGCCATGCGCGAAACCAGCCGCTGCCATGCCGACGGCGTTGCTTCGTCGTCGAACCAAGCTTCTGATCGGCGCCAGACCGCGTGCACCAGGCCGGGGTCGTTCACGTCGCGCGCCAATTCGAACTGGCACTGCTCCAGCAGCCCGACCACGGCGCGGTTGTGGGACAACAGTGTTCCCTTGACCGCGGTCACGCCCCTGCGGCGGGCCAGGCCCTGCACAAACTTCACCGAGCGCAACCCGACCCCCTGGCGCTGGTGGTCGTCGGCCACCACGATGCCCAGTTCCACTGTCTGCACGGCGGCATCGTCCGGCGCTGGCGAAAAGGCCACGCAGACCTCGCCCACCACCTGGTCCGGGTCATGGGCCAGCGACCACACCCAGGTCTGCGCCGTGGGCCCACCCGGACGACCGGCGCCGCACACCAGCCCAGCCTGGGCATCGCCCACGGGTGTCGACACATGAAAGCGCATGCGCCGGCTGGCGTGCGACAACCCATCGACAAACCGCCTGAACGCGTCGGCGTCGCGAGCCTGCAGCTCACGCAGCTGCAGACAAACCCCCATCCGGGTGGTGACCTGGTCCACAGGCCTTTGCGACGAGACCCCCGGCATGACCGCGGATCGAAGCGCATTGATTGTCGTCAGCTGGAACATATGAATCACTCCAATCACATTCCAAAATGTGTTGGAGCGAGTCTAAAAACCTGGTACCAGCCATGCATCCCCTGAATTTGCGCGCGCTCCCTCCTCCGACGTAAGCATTGGGCACAAGCATCGGCGCATTACCAGGAACCACGGATAAGCAAGGGGCCGCAGTGCAAATCACCGTCTTGGAGGCGGGCATGGGCCAGCTCCGGTCCGCGGCCCACTGCGTGGCAAGCGCGCCAGCACCTCGGCATGGGGCCACGCAGCCGGCCAACGCGCGGCGCTTGCGATGCCCGAACGATGACCCTGGCCGCGTGCGGTCAGGGTGCGGCGGTGTCGGTCAGACGCGCTAGCAGCGTCTCGTCCTGCGCCGTCAGCAGACCGGCGGCGCGGGCGGCCGCGATCAAGTCCGGTCGGTGGGTGGCGGTCAGTCGTAACCGCTGCCCGCGCCGCCAGCGCTCAATCTGCGCGTGGTGGCCGCTCAGCAATTCGGCCGGCACGCGCTGACCGTCCCAGTCCTCGGGGCGGGTGTAGTGCGGGCAGTCCAGCAGACCGTCGACGGCGGGGTTGAAGCTGTCCAGCTGGTGGCTGCCCTCATCATGAAGCACGCCGGGCTGCAGCCGCGCCACGGCGTCCAGCAGCGCCAGCGCGGCGATTTCGCCGCCCGACAGCACGAAGTCGCCCAAGCTGACCTGGTGCGTGACGTGGCGGTCGATGAAGCGCTGGTCAATGCCCTCGTAGCGGCCGCAGATGAGGATGGCGCCTGCGCCGGCCGACCAGCGTTCGACGGCGGCGTGGTTCAGTGCCGCCCCGATGGGCGAAAACAGCAGCACGGGCGCTTCGCCGGCCTGCGCCTGCGCGCGATCGGCCTGCGCCGCCTGCAGGCAGCGCGCCAGCGGCTCGGCCATCATGACCATGCCGGGGCCGCCGCCAAAGGGGCGGTCGTCCACCCGGCGGTAATTGCCCTCGGCAAAATCGCGCGGATTCCACAGCTTCAGCACGATCTGGCCGCTGGCGTAGGCGCGGCGAGCAATGCCCGCTTCAATAAACGGAGCAAACAGTTCAGGGAACAGCGTCAGCACATCGAAGCGCAGCGCGCGCGTGGGGGCGAAGGCCTGATCAGCGCTCATCAACACATACTCCCCCAGCAAGTGGCCGCCAGCGCACGCCAGTCAAGCGCCAGAGCCACATACTCCCCCACCCTGCTACTGCACCGAACCCGGCTGCGGCAGCTGCTGCGCGGCGGGCGTGAACAGGCGGCCGACATCGACGGCGTCAAAGCGTTCCTGCTGGCCGCAGAAGTCGCAGCCTACTTCGATCTGGCCCTGCTCCTGCAGGATGTCCTCGGCCTCGTGCTGGCCCAGGCCCTTCAGCATGGCGCCCACGCGCTCACGGCTGCACGAGCAGGCAAAGCGCGGCCCCTGCGCACCGGCTTGCGGCTCGAAGCGCATCACGCTTTCTTCCCAGAACAGGCGGCGCAGGATGGTGTCGACGTCCAGCCCCAGCAACTCGTCACGCTTCAGGCTCTTGGCCAGGATGGCGATGCGCTGGTAGTCGTCTTCGGCCGCGTCGCCGGCGTCGTCCTCGCGCGCCACGCTGCTTTGCGACAGGTTGTCCTGCCCCTGCACCGGCAGCCGCTGGATCAGCAGGCCCGCGGCCACCTGCTCGTCGGCGGCCAGCACCAGCGTGGTGTCCAGCTGCTCCGATTGGCGCATGTAGTGCTCGACCACGGCCGCCATGTCCATCAGCGGCGCGCCGCCCTCGTCGGCCAGCGGCACCACGCCCTGATACGGCTGCTGGCCTTCCTGCCGCGCGCGCGGATCGAGCGTGATGGCGCAGCGGCCCTTGCCACGCGCGTTGACCATGTCGGGCAACTGCATGCCGGGCGGCACGGCGCCGACCACGGTCGCCGTGGCGCGCAGGCGCAGGTCGTTTTGCACTTCGGCCACCGCCACCTTCACCGGGCCGTCGCCGAAGATCTGCATCACCAGCGCGCCGTCGAACTTGATGTTGCCCTGCATCAGCACCGCGGCGGCGGCCATTTCGCCCAGCATCTCGGCCACGGGCGGCGGGTAGGCGCCGGTCTGGGTGTTGGCGGCGCGGCGGCGCAGCACTTCCTGCCAGGCGTCGGTCAGGCGCACCAGCTGGCCGCGCACCGGCAGGCCGTCGAAGATGAATTTGTGGAGTTCGGACATCCTGCGCAGATGGAGGCTCAGCCCAGCTTGTTCAAGGTGGCGCGGAACTTGCGCGCGTTGTCGATGTAGTGCTGCGCGCTCATGCGCAGACCCTCGATCTGCTCGGGCGTCAACTGTCGCACCACCTTGGCCGGCGTGCCCATGATCATGCTGCCGTCCGGGAATTCCTTGCCCTCGGTCACCAGCGAGCCAGCGCCCACCAGGCAGTGCTTGCCGATCTTCGCGCCGTTCAGCACCACGGCACCGATGCCGATCAGCGACTCATCGCCGATGGTGCAGCCGTGCAGCATCACCTTGTGCCCCACCGTCACGTGCTTGCCCACGGTGAGCGGCATGCCGACGTCGGCGTGCATCACGGTCAGGTCCTGGATGTTGCTGCCCTCGCCGATGGTCATGCTCTCGGTGTCGCCGCGCAGCACGCAACCAAACCACACGCTGGCGTCGGGCCCCAGCGTGACGTTGCCCATTACCTGCGCCGAATCGGCGATCCAGGCGGTGGAATCGACCTGCGGTGCCTTGCCATCCACTTCGTATACGGCCATGTGCTGATGTCTCCTGCGGTTGCTGCGTCCAATGGGTGCGCCCGGACGGGCGGGCGCGCTGCCTACAATTCTAGGGATGGCGCTGCGCTCTCTTGCCCTGCAGGCTCTCTGCGAGCCCGATGTTGAACAAAAACTGGCCCTGACGCTGGCCCTGCAAGCGCCGCCAGCTACTGTTTCGATAGCTTCCGAGGCAGCACCCCCGGCGCCCGCCCACCTGCCCGGCCGCCCCGCGCGGCCTGAACTGATCGACCCCGCCCAAGTGCCGCAACGCAGCGTGCACACGCCCGAAGGCCGCGCCGCCCTTGTGCACGCCATCTGCCACATCGAATTCAACGCCATTAAGATGGTTTAAAATGAATGTATCTTTGAAAGGGCTATTCAATGGCTCTCGCGTACAGCTACATTCGTTTCAGCACCGAGAAGCAGCAACTCGGTGACTCACTGCGGAGGCAAGTTGAGAAAGCTGAACGGTACGCTCAGCTACATGGCCTGACGCTCGACCATCAGAGCTATAGAGACCTCGGAGTTTCCGCGTTCCACGGCAACAATGCTGCTGAAGGCAAACTCGGCGCATTCCTGACCGCCATTAAGCAGGGGCTCATACCCAAGGGCTCAACACTCCTGATTGAGGACTTCGATCGACTATCTCGAAACGAGATTGACGAAGCCCTAATGCTATTTCTTCAGATCATTCATGCAGGCATCGCCATCGTGACGCTGAAGGATGATCAAAAATACGACAAAGAAGCAATACGAAAAAGTACAGCGTCGTTAATGGCGTCCATCATCTATATGGGACGCGCCCATGATGAATCCGTCATGAAGTCACAGCGGGTGAAACAGGCATGGGATCAAAAGCGGAAGACAGCAAAAATTATCACTTCAATGGCTCCGGCGTGGCTGAAGCCTTCTGAAGATCGAACCGGTTGGATCGTTGACGAATATAAGGCCAATGTTGTCAGAGAAATATTCCGTCTTGCAATAGATGGAAATGGGGCCCCCACTATCGCCAGAATTCTGAATGAGAAGCAAATTCCAACGATGAAGTCAGCAGCGATGTGGACCTTCGGAACGGTCGCAGCAATTTTGAAAAACTCAGCAGTAGTAGGTATTTATACTCCCAAGAAAGCGATCGCCAGTCCAATTTCTGAATATTTCCCAAAGATTGTGACCGATGCGGAATTCGCTATTGTTCAAGAAGTAATGAGTCAGCGAAGATGGGTCGGCGGCAGAAGTCGCGAGCGCGTTACAAATCTTTTTGCAGGATATTCATTTTGCTACGAATGCAAAAGCCTCATGCGCGTTGTTGGCAGCAACAATAAGCACATCTACTTGAAGTGCCTAAACTCCTACTCAAAGGGTGGATGTACGGAGGGCCGATTTCCCTATTTGGCCGCGGAACGAGCTATTCTAAGACACTTGGCAGATGACTTGAGTGAATTCATTGCACAAAATAGCAAACTCGACGAACAACCCTCCGATCCGCGAATTGAACTTCAGAATAAAAAGAATGCATTAGAAGCCAAAGTCAAAAATCTGGTAGACAGCCTGTCCGAAGTAAGATCGCCCATCCTGGTGGATCGAATTAATGAGTTGCAGGAACAAATACAAAAAATTGAGCAAAGTATGTTAAAGATGGTTCCGCCTTCAGAGCGAATAAGATCGGCGACTGAGGTTGCAGAACTCTTCGACCAATTGAAATGGGAAGCTGGATATCAAGTTCCCCACGAGACACGGTTAAAGCTGCAAACTGAACTACGGAAAATAATTAGGGAAGTTCATTTTTGGCCTGATGCAGAGGGTAAAAGGCCAGGAGTAGTCGTCTTCTATCAAGAAAACTTCGGTGGCGCAGAGTCGTTCCATGATGTACGCACATACATGGAAAAAGTGGGAGGCAACAGACGAAAGATCAATCCTGCGAAGAAAGATCAGAAACAGTCAACAAACTGATTGTGCTTACCCCTAGCGCATGGCCTACCTTGCAAAGAACTTGGAGAGAAGGATTGTTGACGCAGCGCTCGATCTGGCTGACGTAGGTACGGTCAATGTCAGCCCGGTAGGCAAGCTCTTCTTGAGAGATACCTAGCCTCGCACGGCCAGCGCGAACGTTGGCAGCGATGTTTTGGCGGAGGGTGTTGTACTCATCTGACACACCTCACAGCATCGCAGTGTTGCGACTGTCGATCCACGGATTATAATCTACAGGTTAGCATTGCGAGGTGCAAATTGGTGCAAGGGTGTCATGTGATTCTGCGTGAGTGGTTAATCTGGTATAAATCACGCGCATATTGATTGGCGCATCATTAGCTGATGTTAAAGCAACAATTCCATCTCATTTAATTAGGTGCGCAGAGTAAACTTATGAAAAAGACGCTATATTTGATTTTTACAGGTATCATCTGCTCTTGTAGTTTAACATTTGCACAAAATAACCCTTCCGCAAATGGCAGTAACGTTGCTCCAGACGAATGGCTATTGGTTCGGAAAGGTAGTCCATGGTGGTACGAAACCAAGCCAAGCCCAATGCCCTCGCAACTGCAAAAGCGACCACCCTCGACGGCAGAGCAAATCATCATTGATAAAGCGCGAACATTGGTTGCAAATCGGCCAGCAAAAGCATTCGTCTTAATGGATGGTGACTCGGTGGTGTACTCCGAGACCAAAGCGCCAGCGGATGCAAACTCCGTTTTCTTTGGTTTTTCTATGGGAAAAACAGTGACTTCAATGGCAGTGGGTCAGGCTATCTGCGCCGGAAAGATGAAGTTGGAAACGAAGGCAAGCGAAGTTGTTCCGGAGCTGAGCGGCAAAGCGTTGGGCAACGCCACGGTACGCGATTTGCTGCGCATGGCATCGGGTGCGGCTGATCCCAACCAAGATAGCTCTATTTGGACGCCGGAGCAGTTCAAAGAGTGGGGGCGCGGAAACTTGAATCTGGTCAATCTGGTGACAGAAGATCGTATTGCGAAGGCTGCGCGCGGCATGCTTTCTGACTATAAGCCTGGCGAAATAATTTCATACAAGAGCACTGATCCTATTCTGTTGGGTATCATGGTTAGCCGTTCAACTGGCACCCCTTGGAGCCAGTGGCTTCAAGAACAAGTTCTCAATCCGATGGGTGCCGCTAGGTCGGGGCTGTATGTTCAAGATCGTCAAAATAATGGATTAGCTGACGGCGGTATGCGCTTACACCTTGATGACTGGATGCGGTTCGCAGTTTGGGTAAAACGTAGTTCCAGAGAACAGAGCTGCTTTGGTGACTACGTGCGTGCTGCACTGAGCACGCAGATCAGCAACGGCACTAGCCCTAACACTCGCAAGATGGGCAAACTCTTTGCTGGTTATGGTTACTTCACTTGGACTGAAAATAGCATAGCTCCAAATACGGCATGGGCTTCTGGCTGGGGTGGTCAGCGCATTGGCTGGAATACCGATCCTGCAAACAATCGGATGCTCATCACTTTTAGCAATATAGAAAACTGGATGCCCGAAGTTTATGAGGTAGCGCGGGACTGGATGCGAGTGAAATGAGACTAAAGTTTGTTTATTCAATAAAGTTGATTTGGGGTTGATTGAATGTCATCAAAATTAATTTCCGCAGGCATCATTTTTTCCTTTTTAATGGCGAACTCTGTCCATGCGGCGGAAAGTTGTCTAGCCTCCGTGAACATGGCTAAGCTGAGGCAGTCAATCAGTGATCACTCGGGTTCATATGGTGACCTTCCAAGCAGAATCGATTGCTCCAAGCCGATTGGAAACCAGAAGATGGTATGTGGTAGCGACGTTCTTCGTTTCATGGAAAAGCTGGATCACATGGGAGCGATCTACGCGTATGAAAATGCGACAAAAACTGAACTAGACCACAGGAAACCCAGAGGCGTTACTGGCTAAACAAGATGCTGAATAGCTGTAGTACCGCTGATTGCATTTGTTCGCAGTTCAAAGGGTGGGCAGATGCTGCGTTCGGTGGTTCGTCCCCATACGCAAAATGACCTTGCAACCCTTTTGATTATGAGGTTGGCTAGGATTATTCGCAATAAATCGCATCTCTACTGCGTGGTTCTGAGGCCATTATTTCAATTGCGCTTTGGGCGCAATCATTAAAAAATTTTCGATTAACAATAGAATATTGAGACATCATGATTAAAAAAATTATTTGCTTAGTTATATTTTTACATGCAGGCTTTGCGTTTGGCCAGGGAAATCATTCGGGTGATTTTTGCGGCGCTAGCAGTGAAGAAGATGCGATAAATCGAGCGATCAACATGCGCAGTTCAGCAGAACGTTCAATTTCAATGCTCAAGAATTCCAACGATCCAGAAAATGTACGTACTGCCAGCACGTATTTCATCATGTTGAAATCCTATGATCAGCAGCTTGAAACACTTTTGAAGCAGCGAGAACAGGGAGCAAGCTTCAAGCCACACGTTTTCAAAATAAGCTGCGAATCTTATGCTGCAATCGTTTCGCAGGCAGATTTGCGACTTGGGCAAGAAAATTCAGCGAAAAAAAATCCTGTAGCCTCCGATGCTGATATTTTTCTCGTATGCACAGTCAATGGCAGCACGACAGCCAAGCAAATTGTGGCGCTCTTCGACGACAAATACTATCTATCGAGAGTGATTGAGCCAAAGGATGGATTTGACTTGCTGCTTGCGGGATCTTATGAATCAAAGCCCCCTTTTTTGGTTATAACGGAAAAAATGGGAAAATTTTTGTCTAACCCCAACCCATCTGTTCCTAAGGGTTGGCTTAACAACACTAAGTCGAATGCTGTTTCATCAAGCAACTATCTTATCAAGACCTTCAGGATGAAAAAAACAAGTCCTGACGAATGGGATTTGGGCTATGTGAAATTTGAAAATTGGAACAAATCCGATGCTGTTGATCGCTCCAGCAGTCCTTCTATCCGCTGTAAAAGTGCGCCAGCGAATATTAAGCAGATGATGGTTGATCAAAGAGCTCAAGCTCCGAGCAGATAATATTGATTGTTTCGTATTGGTTTCAGCGATCCTTCAATTAATTTTTTTATTCGTCATATTCCAAGGAAAAAATTAATATGAGAATTTTTGTGTCGTTCGCGCTCGGACTGATTTCGTTGAGTGCTATGGCTGATTGCGGCAAAGACAGCAAGCAACTTTTCCAATGCACTACAGCAAAGGGGAAAGTCATCGAACTTTGCGATTCCGGCAAGACCATTGATTACTCATTTGGCAAGCCAAGAGAGAAGCCCGAGATCGTGGTACGCGCGGTGCGCGGTGATGCGAGTACCACGCAATACGAAGGGATTGGGCGCTGGGAGTCCTACTCGGTTGACGTTCCCAACGGTGATACGACGTACAGCGTGTTTTGGGGCGTGGACAAGCTGTCCAGCAACCACACGATTGAGGCAGGCGTCAACGTCGAAACGAACGGAAAGCAGGTTGCTCAGGTGCTGTGTTCGCCTAACGGCAAGGTGCTACACAACCTTGAAGGCGTGAAGCTGAAGAGTGGTCGGCAGTAGAGGTGGTGCTACGCGGAGAATAGGAGCGAAAATCAAATCGCGTTTTTTGAGCAGTTCAGGCAGACTCCATGATCCTCAAAGGAGAACAGCCTTGGCTTTGCGACACCTCACCTCACACGACATCACCTCGGTTATCCAGGCCGCGCGAAACGGCGCGCTTCAGGCCCACAACACGGAAGGCCTCCTGGATCTCCTTGACCACTTCGGCGACGAGAAGCTGGTCGAACTGCTGGCGCTGACCTATCTCGGCGAAGGTCGTCCTGCTACTGACCTCGAAAGTGCGCTGCAATACGCGCGCAAATTCATGCATCCGGCAGCAAGACCCTATCTGGCCGACAAGCTGGTTGCGACAGCGCTCGAAGATTGCTACCTGACAAAGGCAGTTCGTCTGTTGGGTGTCGAACCGGCCCCTGATCAGGCGTAAAGCGCGCTGTGGACAAACGGCAAGCTGGCGTTCTGGCTTACGCGTTTGGTCATATAGCCCAAGACGCGCTCCGGCGATCGAGCGTCATCGCTTAGGCGCTGAACGTCGATCGAGCCAGAGTTGACGATAGCGTCCCACCTCTTGGTGGCGATGCGTTCGTACTTGTCCCACTTGGCGGCAGGCACCTTGACGTACAGGTGGAAGTGCGGACATCCGGCCAAGGTGAACTCTGGCACCCCCAAGAACTCGATGCGCTCTTCAGACGGGCGCTTCTTGTAGTTCTTTCCACACACTTGACGCTCGACCTCAATCGTCCAGAGCTTCAGCAGTCGCTGGGCGACTTCGAGCGTGAAATCACGGTTGGTATTGAGCGTGACAAAGTGCGTGGCAGCAATCCGCTGTCCAAAGGCAATCAGTTCTTGGCGGTATCTCAGTGCTTGTTTTTCGGCTGAGGTATAGGTATACATCAATTGGATCGGTTTGAATGACTCTCCGGTCTTTGTGGTTCGGAGAGGTACAAGGTGTGTTTGATTCACCTTGGTTCAGTTTGCGTATTCAGCAGATTAATGAAGCGATTCGGTTTTCTTTGAGAAGATTTTTCGTGCTCCACAAAAAATTGTGAGCGAAAAGTCTTCGGGCAAAGAGAAGCTAATGCGGATCAACTGACCAGCCTTTAACGCGACGCGCCACCTGAGTGCAGACGTGGTGCGTGACCTGACTTCTCAGTCGGATCGAGGATCGATCCTACCCAGTTGTCTCGGACTTGCATATTTATTGTTGAGCGCGAAATGTTTTGGTTTTTCAATTAGAAAACATTGCCTTGGTGCATAACACATCGCTGAACACGTCGCAATTTTTGGCTTGTGACAATGTTTACCTAATAGGCTTGCTCTGTCAAAAAAAAATATGGCACCCGAAGGTGCCAATTTTTTCTATATCTACGGAATCAAATTTGATTACGAAGGGCGTCTATTGAAAACTCTGAATTCAGGTAGTTGAATATCCATTTCAATGCCCAAAGCTCCCTTTCGAAATTCTCACTTGGCTCTTTGCATATGAACTCTTTTGCAAGGCGTGCTAGGAATAATGGGCACTCGACATAGTGCGCGCTTTTTATGGAGAAGTCGAACTCTTCAAAAACTGCGTGCTTGGCAGCCTGTTCAATCTTGAGCTGCTTGTATTGCAGGTCGTGAATACCCAAACTCGTGTCATTTTCGTCCCGGTCGTTGTATTTGGTTTCTGCTCGAATAGCTAGACAACGCAGTGCACTGAATGACTCCTCGCGCATTTGAACGCGGTACGCAGCTTGTCGGCTCAAGCAAGCTTCGACGGACTGTGGCGAGGATTTGGAATGGGTGGGGAAAGTTGCTGATTTCACGGAAAAACCTCCTTGGTTGGTGGCACCTTCGCCGGATGGCGAGGGGTTCCAAAAGCGCGGCATATGGTTCGCGCGCTTCAAGAAGGTCTGCTATTGGCCTTTGAGGGCCGCCTCAGTCATTGCAACCGGCTAGCAGAGGATTCATCAGCAGCATCGCCCGGATCGGGGTTTGGGGGTGCAACTGAGTGAGGTGGATTATGCAGCGTTTTGTCTGAAGCGCGCAGGCTGCGTTCAACTGCATCCAGTAAATGTAGTTTGTTTGCAACGGATGGCAATCGACCTACAGTGTTCGTGTTTTCAAGGGGGTATTTGCGCACATTGTCAATTTAAATTTTTCGCGCTTGGGCTGACCAGAAAAATATCTTTTTTCCGCCCACTTCACTATCTTCACCCTACGGGCTCGATAACGGGCTTCCACCGGCAGACGGTGGGCAGCGGACACGGTGTGCGCTGCATGGCAAACAAAGGAGGGTTAGTGATGAAGGTAGAAATCAAAAGCGGTGATGGCGGTGAGTTTGAGGGAGTCATGGACGTGACCTCAGTCGAGTTGGCTGCGCTCTGGCAATCAGGGGCGCGCGTTCAACCAGCGATTACGGCAACGGAACGGGACAAGGCGCGATTCGTGGAGGCGGATACGCTGATCGCGTGCATTGACCTTCGCAGCGTGAAATTGGAAGCAATGCTTTCGGCCTCGTTCACGCGGAAGTACGCGAGTGCAGCGATCTATTGGGGCGGTAACGAAGGCGGCGGAATGCTCTTACTCGCGTTTGCGCTGCCCCGGCCGGTGACGGTCGGACGTGAGTATCAGCAGTTGCTCAAGGGTTTGCAGGCACTCTACGCGGGGTCGGTGGCGATGCGTGCAGATCAGGATTACGGAATCTCCGGCACTGACCTTCGTTCGGTCACTTGGCAAAACGTTCTGGACGACGAGGGCTGCGACCACTTGGTTCGTCTGGGCGAGCAGTCAACCAAGGTGGCGGCGCTTCAAGGCGCGTATCTGCGCTCACACATCCACTTGGGCATCACCACGGCAATCGTGCTGGATCACGGGCAGCGGTCTTGTCTGCTGGGTGATTTGGAGGACGGAATGCGGGTGTTCTGTCCCGTTCACGTGGACGACAAAGCCACGGGCATCGTGCGTCGGTACGGAGGTGGTTCGGTGGGCGTCCAGTGTTCACACTGCAAATGCACCTACGCGACCCCACGCGCGCGTAACCAATACGACTTCGACCAATTTGAGCGCGTGATCGGCTCGTTGGCCGCTGCGGGCGCTGACCAGCCCGTGTTTAAGGAGGGCGCTGTGGTGGAGGGGCTGATGGCGCAGGAGCCCGACATTCATCGACTTCGTGAGCAGTACCTTCCACCCATCACCCTTCAAGAGGGCGTGACCTTCGTCAAATCACCCAAAGGCACGGGTAAGACCACAGCGCTGATTGATCTGGTCAAGCAGTGCAAAAAGAGTAAGCGCGCGGCCAACCCACATTGACGCCGAGCGGCGTTGATGGATGCGATCAAGCGCTCTGGCCTGGCTGCCAGCGATGGGGCAGCAGTTCGCCGATGCGACTGGCCTTGTGCGTCGGCAGTCGCGCGAGCACGTCCTTGAGGTACTGATAGGGATCGTGCCCGTTTACGCGTGCCGACTGCACCAGGCTCATGACAGCGGCAGCGCGTTGCCCAGCACGCAAACTCCCAGCAAACAGCCAGTTGTTTCTGCCAATGGCAATCGGCCGGATCTGGTTCTCGATCCAGTTGTTATCGACCGGAAGCTGCCCATCATCGACGAACCGGGTCAGCGCCTGCCACCTGCGCAAGCTGTAATCGAGCGCCTTGGCTGTGGCCGAACTGCCAGGCACCATCTGCCGCTGCAATGTCATCCATTTGTGCAGCGCATCGACGATGGGTCTGGTTCTTTGCTGCCGGACTGTCCTGCGTTCATCGACAGCGGCATCCTTGATCTCCCGCTCAATGTCGTAGACCTTGCCAAAGTGCGCCAGCGCTGTCTCGGCAATCTGGCTTTTCCCGCTGACATGCAGATCAAAGAACTTGCGCCGCGCGTGTGCCAGGCAGCCGACCTCGGTCACGCCGGCGGTCATCAAGGCTTTGTAGCCGCTGAAGTCATCGCAGACCAAGCTGCCTGTCCACTCACCCAGGAACTGGCGCGCATGCCCGCCCGATCTGGACTCGCAGAAGTCGTAGACCACTGCTTTCATGTCCTCGAACGCTCCCGGCGCATAAGCCCACAGGTAGGCCCGGTGCGTCTTGCCAGCACCGGGCTTGAGCATCGCTACTGGGGTTTCATCGGCGTGCAGCACCCGGTGAGTGAGTAGCTCTGCTCGCAAGGCATCCACCAGTGGCTGCAGCCGAACTCCGCAGGTGCCCACCCACTGCGCCAGCGTTGATCTTGGAATGGCCAGGCCGGCCCGGGCGAAGATCGCCTCCTGGCGGTACAGAGGCAGGTGATCGGCGTACTTGGCTACCAGCACCTGCGCCAGCAGGCTGACGGTGGGCATGCCCTTGTCGATGATGTGCGGAGCAACAGGTGCCTGGATGATGGTATCGCAACGATTGCAGGCCCATTTGCCTCGGATGTGACGCTCGACGCTGAAGACGCCAGGTTCGTAGTCCAGTTTCTCGGCCACGTCCTCTCCGATGCGCTTCATCTGGCAGCCACAGCGGCAGGTGGTGGACTCAGGCTCGTGACGAATCTCGCGTCGCGGGAGACTCGATGGCAAGGGCAGGCGCTTCGCCTGCTTGCGTTCCGGGAGCGCTTGGCCGGGCGCCAGTTGGTCAATCTCCAGCGCCACAGCAGCCAGGTCAGCCTCGATTTCGTCTTCCAGCAGGCTGCGCTGCTCGGGTGTGTAGCGCTCCGACTGGGCGGCGAACTTCAAGCGCTTCAAGAGCGCGTTCTCGTGCGTGAGTTTGTCGATCAGGGCTTGGTTGAACTTGGCCTGCTGCGCCAGTTGCCGCACGGCATGGCGCAGTTGCTCGGCGTCGAGCGTTTCGAGGTCTGGCAGATCGATCACAGGCTGGCATCTTGCCGGTCCAATGGTGTACGCACCATCGGGGGATGCCGCAATTGCCCTACAGGACGGTGATGACGCCGGCTTCGCCGATGCGCTGCCAGGGCAGGCCCAAAGCCAGTGCATCCAGTTGCTCGCGACTCAAGGTGAGCGTGCCGGTCATGTTGCGCGGCCAGATGAACTTGCCGCTGTTCAGCCGGCGTGCCGCCAGCCAAACGCCGATGCCATCGTGCACCAGAACCTTCATGCGGTTGGCCCGCTTATTGGCAAACAGATATGCATGGTGCGGGCGGGCGGCGCCGAAGACCTGGACCACGCGCGCCAGTGCGGTGTCGGTGCCGGCACGCATGTCCAAGGGCTCGACGGACAGCCAGAGGGCATCGATGCGGATCAACGCAGCAGCTCGCGCAGCCAAGTGCCCAGATCGGCCACCTCGGTCCTCGGCCAATTCAGTTTGACCGTCAAAGGACCGCGGCGCAGTTCCAGATCGATCTGGCGCTCCGGTGCGGCGGGCCGATCTTCAGTGGCGACGGTTACCGGGATGAAGGACGGCGCCGGCAACATCAGTGCGTTTGCCTCGCGCGCCAGCTTGCGCCAGCCGTGCACGATGTTGGCGTTGATGCCATGCGCCATTGCGATCTTGGCTACTGACGCGCCCGGCTGTGCGCATTCGAGCAGGATCTGCTCTTTCAATTCGGCGCTGTAGTGCCTGCGCCTTCTGACTATCTGCGTTGCCATCGTGTCCAGCTTCTCCTTACTGGACAGGATCGTTACAGCCTACTGCAGCAGATTCAAGATGGGTTCGCCGCGCGCATAC
>JAKOYD010000128.1 GCA_029780695.1 Pseudomonadota bacterium | reverse complement strand
GTAAGCGTGGTCTTACCACCCTCTGTCCTTTGACCTGGACTGTCGGCATGCTCGCGTGAGGATGCGCGCTGCGATGGTGTGCATCAAGACCGATCATGCACATCATGTCCGTAGCGATGCAGACCGTATCCAAGCCGAGGAGGCGGGTTCACAGCGAAGCCTTCAAGCGCAAGGTGGTGGAACTGAGCCTGGTGCCGGGTGTGTCGGTGGCCGCCATCGCGCTGGAACATGGGATCAACGCGAACCTGTTGTTCGGCTGGCGCAAGGCGCACCTGAAGTCATGCCCAGGGAGTCAAGCTGACCGCAGGGACGTTACGGCGCCTGCGACCTTGCTGCCCGTGGAGGTTGTAGCAGCGTCCCCGCCGGGTGCAGTGCCCGCGGTGGCAGCCCACCGCGGCGCGAGCCCGCCCGGCAGCATCGAGATCGAGGTGGCCGGTGCGCGCGTTCGCGTGCGCGGTTCCGTGGACGAGGCCAGCCTGCGCAGCGTGCTGGCGGCGCTGCGCGGATGATCGGCCTGCCGTGATCGGACTTCCTTCAGGCACGCGGGTCTGGCTGGTGGCGGGTCACACCGACATGCGCAAGGGCTTCGACGGCCTGGCGGCGGTGGTGCAGTCTGCGCTGGCGGCCAACCCCTTCGATGGCCATGTGTTCGTCTTCCGCGGCCGGCGTGGGGACTTGATCAAGGTGCTGTGGTTCGACGGCCAGGGCCTGTTGCTGCTGGCCAAGCGCCTGGAACGTGGTCGTTTCGTGTGGCCGCAGGCCAGCGACGGTCGCGCAGTGCTCAGCCCTGCGCAGCTGTCGATGCTGTTGGAGGGCATCGACTGGCGCATGCCGGCGCGTACCCACGTGCCTGAACTTGCGGCCTGAACACTGTATGAACTGCGCTCCGGTGCAGCACCGATGACGAGCGCTTGAGGCTCGGGCACAGTGGTGTTCGTGCCGCACGACACCGACCCCATCAGCCAACTGCCCGACGATGCGGGCTTGCTCAAGCAGCACCTGCGTGCCAGCCAGGGGGAAGTGCGGCGCCTGAAGCTGATGGTGGACAAGCTCACGCTGCAGCTGGCGCGGCGGCTGCGCGCGCAGTTCGGCGCCAGCAGCGAGCGCTTCGAGGACCCGCAGACCAGCCTTCTGGAGCCCGCAGTACTGGATGAACTGCCGGCCCGCAAGCCCGCGCCGCCGGCGGCCAACGCCGGCACGCTGGACCGCAGCCTGCCTGAGCACCTGCCGCGCGAGCAGCAGGTGATCCGCCCCGAGGCCACGACAGCGCACCAGGACGCACAAGGCCAGGCCTGTGGCTGCACGGCCTGCGGCGGCCGCCTGCGCAGCCTGGGCGCGGACGTGTCGCACCAGCTGGAGTACGTGCCGGGTCGCTTCAAGGTCATCCGCACGGTGCGCCCGAAGCTGGCCTGCACCCAGTGCGAGTCCATCTTCCAAGCCCTTGCGCCCAGCCGTCCCATCCCGCGCGGCCTGGCCGGCCCGGCGTTGCTGGCGCACGTGATGGTGGGCAAGTTCTGTGACCATATCCCGCTGCACCGCCAGAGCGGCATCTACGCCCGCGACGGGGTGGAGTTGGACCGCGGCACGCTGGCCGGCTGGGTGGCGCAGGTGCATGCGCTGCTGCAGCCGCTGGTGGCGAGCCTGGGCCGCTACGTGCTGCAGGCAGCCAAGGTGCACGCCGACGACACGCCGGTGAAGGTGCTGGAGCCGGGCCGCGGCAAGACCCGAACCGGCAGGCTGTGGGTGTATGTGCGCGACGACCGACCAGCAGGCAGCAAGGCAGCGCCGGCGGCTTGGTACCGCTACACGCCCGACCGCAAGGGCGAGCATCCCGACGAACACCTGCGCAAGTTCAGCGGCATCCTGCAGGCCGACGCCTACGCCGGCTGGGGCGGCGTGTACGGCAGCGGCCGGGTTGCTGAGGCTGCTTGCTGGGCCCACGCCCGACGACCTTGGTGGGACCTGTACGAACAGCATCAGCGCACGCAGCGCGGTGACGAGCAAGGTCTGGCAGCACAGGCCCTGCGGCGCATCCAGGCGCTGTACGCCATCGAGGCCGAGGTGCGCGGCAAGCCGCCCGACATCCGAAGGCAGCAGCGCCAGGCCCGGGCCGGCCCGTTGCTGGCCGAGTTCCACCAGTGGCTGCACGGCGTGCTGAGCAAGGTCTCCCGCAAGTCCGACCTGGCCAAGGCCGCGCGCTACAGCCTGGTGCGCTGGGCCGCGCTGACGCGCTACGTGGACGATGGGCGCATCGAGATCGACAACTCGGCGGCCGAGCGGGCCCTCAGAGGCGTGGCCCTGGGACGCAACAACTATCTGTTCATGGGCTCCGACGAAGGTGGCCAGCGAGCGGCCAGCCTGTACAGCCTGGTAGAGACGGCAAAGCTCAATGGCCTGGACCCTGAGGCCTACCTGCGCGAGGTGCTCGCGCGCATTGCCGAGCACCGGATCGACCGCATCGATGAGTTGCTGCCGTGGAACATCACACGGCCACAAGACCAGAGGAAGGCCGCGTGATCCCACCGGGAATCGACCCTCGAATGCTGGAAGTGCTCAACCAGGCCAGCAACCTGCAGCTGTTCCAGCTGAACGCCGTGATCGAGCGGATGCTCGCCGACCCCCGGCGCATCCTGCAGGTGCGCAAGGACCTGCACATGGGCCAGACGGTGCGCTTCATGGACTGGCGCGACGGCCAGATGCGCACTGGCAAGATCATCGCGATGAAGGACACGCAGCTGACCATCCACGAGGACGGCACGCGCAGTTCCTGGGCAGTGCCCTACACGGCAGTGGAGCCGCCTGCGCCGGGTGCAGCCAAACCCGCGCCTGCGCCCGAACCCCCGCCAGCTCCACGGGCCACGCGCAATGACTTCCGCTGCGGCGAAAAGGTGGCCTTCGAGGACAAGTACCTCAACACCGTGGTGGGCACCATCGTGCGCATCAACCAGCGCACCGCCACCATTGACCCTGGCAACGGCACCTCATGGCGTGTGGGATTCGGACTGCTGCGACACGTCGTCGATATCTGAGCCACGGCCCGCGGTCAAGAGGGCCTTCGGGCCACGCTTAC
>JAKOYD010000126.1 GCA_029780695.1 Pseudomonadota bacterium | reverse complement strand
TGCTGTTGGCGTACGAGCCGGTCACGAAGGGCACGTTGTTGCCGATGATGATGCGCGCCTCTTCGTTGTCCAGCGTCATCAGGTTGGGGGTGGAGAGCACATTGGCGTCGCCGCTGTTCTGCAGGAAGTTCGCCAGCGCGCCCAGGTAGTACTGGCCGTTGACGCGTGGCGCCAGCGCCAGGTTCAGCCCCTTGCCCAGCGCGCTGGCCGCCGAGGCGATGGAGGTGGTGGAGCCCGAGGCCAGCGCGGCCGTGACTCCCAGGATGTTGGCGCCCGCCTGGCCGGAGTTGGTACCGATCACGCCCACGGTACCATCACCGTTCTTGCCCAGAACGCCTTGCCACTGGATGCCGAACTCGGCCACCTTGTTGGCGGAGACCTCGACGATCAGGCTCTCGACCAGCACCTGCGCGCGGCGGCCGTCGAGCTTGTCGATCACGTCGCGCAGCTGGCGGTACAGCGGCTCGGGCGCGGTGATGATGAGCGAGTTGGTGGTGGGGTCGGCCTGGATCTGCCCGCCGGTGGAGGGCTGGTTGTTGTTGGTACTGCTGGTGCCCATGGCGCTCGCGCTGGAGCCCAGGCCGCCGGTGCTGCTGCTGCCGGACGAGCTGCCGTTGGTGGACAGCATGCCGCCTGTGCTCAGCCCCGTGCTGGGGGCGGGCGAGCTGGCACCGCCACCGCCGCTGGCCGCGCCGCCATTGTTGCCGCCCATGGCCGCCATGGCGGCGCGCAGGGTGGTCGCCAGCTTGGTGGCGTCGGCGTTCTTGAGGTAGACCACATGGATGTTGCCGCTGGCGGCGCTGCTGCCGGGCGCAGGCGCCTGGTCCAGCTGTGCCACCAGGGCGCGCACCTGGGCCACGCGGGCTGGGTTGGCGGCGCGCAGGATCAGCGAGTTGCTGCGCGGCTCGGCAATCAGGGTGGTCTTGAACGATGTGTCGGCCTGACCGGGCGCGGCCGCAGCGGCGGAGCCCCCGTTGGCGCTGCCGCCGTCGATCAGGCGCGACACCAGTGGCGCCAGGTCGCTGGCAATCGCGTTCTTGAGCGGAATCACTTCCACATCGCTGGCGTTGGACACATCCATGGCCGCCACGATGCGCGCCAGGCGCTGCAGGTTGTCGGCGTAGTCGGTGATCACCAGCGAGTTGTTGCCAGGGTTCACGTTGATGGTGTTGTTGGGGCTGATGAGCGGGCGCAGCACCGGCACCAGGTTGGCCGCGTTCTCGAAGTTGAGCTTGAAGATCTGCGTGACGATCTGCCCGCCGCCGGGCGCGCTGCCCGCGTTGCCCTGCACGACGCTCACGCTGCCGCCCTGCAGCTTGGCGTCTGCCTCGGGCACCACCTTGTACAGGCCGGCTGCCTCCACCACCGTGAAGCCCTGCAGCCGCAGCGCGGCCAGGAACTGCTGGAACGCGGCGGCGGGTGTCACGGCGCGCTCTGTCACCAGGTTGAGCTGGCCTTTGACGCGCGGGTCCACCACCACGTTGCGGCCAGTGATGGTGGCCATGGTGCGGGCCACGGCCTCGATCTCGGCGTTGGCAAAGTTGAGCGTGACGGGTTCGCTGGGGCGCACGCTGCCGGTGCGGGTGTCCACCGCCGTTTGGGCGCCAATTTGGCCGCTGGCGCAGGTAAGTATTGCGCTGGCAGCTATTGTTTTGAGAGTAAAGCGCAGGCGTGGAGCAAACAGGAAAGTC
>JAKOYD010000115.1 GCA_029780695.1 Pseudomonadota bacterium | reverse complement strand
TGCTGACTCTGCTGGCTTCTCCAGGGGCTGAGCTGTCAGAGAGTGAACTGGAGGCGGTTACAGGGGCGGACAAGGGACATGAATATGGAGAGCTGTGTACGGACGAAAGGGAACATGACGTCGTTCCAGTGGAACCACCGCAGTACGACCCGGCCACAGGTATGCGTATCTGGCAGTGTACGCGGTGCGGCAGCCTGTTTTACCGCGACAGGTGAGCTGCTGTTGGCGGTGCTCTATGCGGAGAAAAGACACTGAAGCGGGCCTGGCGCCCGCTGCAGCGGCATGAACACCACCGACGCCACCCAGCTGACCAGCAGCGCGATCACCGTCACGGCGAAGATGGCGAAGGTGTATTCACCCGTCATCGACCGGGCCAGGCCAATCGGCAGAAAGCCCACCGCCGTGATAAGCGTGCCGGTCAGCATGGGGATGGCGGTGATCTCGTAGGCAAAGGTGGCGGCGCGAAACTTGTCGTAGCCCTCCTCCATCTTGCGCACCATCATTTCGACGGCAATGATGGCGTCGTCCACCAGCAGGCCCAGCGCGATGATCAGCGAGCCGAGCGATACCTTGTGCAGCCCGATGCCCCAGTACTGCATGGCCAGAAAGGTCACGGCCAGCACCAGCGGGATGGTGATGCCCACCACCAGGCCGGGGCGCATGTCCAGCGTCCAGCGGCGCCACAGCGAGTGGCTGCCCGGCCGCTTGTGCAGCCCCAGCGACAGAAAGCTCACCGCCAGCACGATCACCACCGCCTCGATCAGCACCTTGACGAATTCGTTGACCGAATCGGCCACGGCACGGGGCTGGTCCTGCACCTGCGCCAGCTTCACGCCCACCGGCAGCGTTTTCTCGATCTGCGCCGAGGCTTCGCGCAGCGCCTTGCCCAGCGCAATGATGTCGCCGCCCTTGGCCATCGACACGCCCAGCGCAATGACTTCCTGGCCGTCGTGCCGTACCTTCACCTGCGGCGGGTCGATGTAGCCGCGCTGGATGTCGGCAATGTCACCCAGCCGCAGCTGGCGCCCGTCGGGGGCGCGGATGGGCATGGCGCGCAACTGCGAGACGTCGTTGAACTGCCCGCCCACGCGCACCTGCACCACGTCCAGCGGTGTCTGCACCGCGCCGGCCGATTCGACGGCGTTCTGCGCGCCCAGCTGGCCCAGCACCTGGTTCATGTCCAGCCCCAGCTTGGCCAGGCGCCGCTGCGAAGCCTCGATGTAGATCTTCTCGTCCTGCACGCCGAACAGCTCGACCTTGGCGACGTCCTTCACGCGCAGCAGGCGCTGGCGCGCGTCGTCGGCAAAGGCCTTCATCTCGGCCGGGCTAAAGCCGTCGCCCGACAGCGCGTAGATCACGCCGTACACATCGCCGAAGTCGTCGTTGAAGAACGGCCCCTGCACGCCCTGCGGCAGCGTGTAGCGGATGTCGCCCACCTTCTTGCGCACCGTGTACCAGATCTGCGGCACGTCACGCGGCGGCGACGAATCCTTCAGCTGGAAGATGATCAGCGACTCGCCCGGCTTGGAATAGCTGCGAATCTTGTCCGCGTACGGCACTTCCTGCAGCGTGCGCTCAATCTTGTCGGTGACCTGGTCGGCCACCTGCCGCGCGGTGGCGCCGGGCCAGAAGGTGCGCACCACCATGACGCGGAAAGTAAAGGGCGGGTCTTCGTCCTGCCCCAGCTGGAAGTACGCCGCCACGCCCAGCAGCATCAGCACCACCATCAGGTAGCGCACCAGCGATGCGTGCTGCAGCGCCCAGCGCGACAGGTTGAAACCGGCTTTGGGCTCGCTGCGCGCAGCGGCGCCGGCGACGGGCGATGCGTGTTCGCTCATGCGTGGCCTTCAGCGCGATCCGGGCGCGGCGGGGGCCGCAGCGTTGTCAGCTATGCTTTTAGAAGCATCAGCTGCTGATGCAGCGGGCGCTGGACCGTATTTTGGCTGATACACCGTGACTTTCTGGCCAGGGTTCAGCACGTGCACGCCGGTCGCCACCACGCGCATGCCGGGCGTCAGGCCGGCGGCGATCACGGCGTCGTTGCCGTCGGCGCCGGCCACCTGCACGGCCTGGGCGCGCACGGTGCTGCTGGCCGGGTCATACACCCACACGGCGCTGCCCTGCCCCTGCTGCCACAGCGCGCTGGTCGGCAGCTTGATCACTTCGGCGCCCTGCGCACCGCTTTGCTGCGGCACCACGGTGACGGTGGCGCCCAGCGGCGGCGCAGCGCCCGCCAGCGCCAGCTTGACGGCGTAGGTGCGCGTCACCGGATCGGCGGCGGCCGCCACTTCGCGCACCGTGCCCGACCATTGCTCGTCACTGGCCCAGGCGTGCACCGTGGCCTGCTGGCCCAGCCGCATGGCAGCCACGCGGTCTTCGGGCACGCTGAACACGGCGTCGCGCGGGCCGTCCTGCGCCACGCGCACCACGGGCGTGCCGGCGGCCACCACCTGGCCCACCTCGGCGTCGATGCCCGTGACCACGCCGTTGGCGTCGGCCAGCAGGTGGGTGTAGGCGGCCTGGTTGCCCTGGCTGCTGAGCTGCGCGCGCGCCTGGTCCAGCGTGGCCTGCGCCGCCTTCAGTGTGGCGCTGCGGCGTTCGATCTCGGCCCCGCTGATGAAGCCCTGGTCGCGCAGCGACTGGTAGCGCTTCAGGTCGGCCGCGGCCAGGTCGCGCTGCGTGGTGGCGGCCGTGACCTGCGCACGCGCCGCATCGGCCGCCAGCTGGTAGTCGCGCGCGTCCAACTGGGCCAGCAACTGGCCGGCCTGCACACGCTGGCCCGGCTCCACCGCCCGGCGCACGATCTTGCCCGCCACGCGAAAGCCCAGCCGCGACTCGACCCGCGCGCGCACGTCGGCCGCATATTCGTAGCCCGCCTGGTAGCGCCCTTCGCCCACGGTGATGAGCTTGACCGCCCGCACCGGCTCCTCGACCGCGGGCGGCTTGCCGCATGCGGCCAACAACAAGGTGGCGAGCACGACCCCGCCCACCTGGGCAATCCGCAGCGATGGCAGCATGACCCTCATCCCGAAATAATTAATGACTGACTGGTTAGTAATCTAAATGAGGCGCCGTGGGCGTGTCAAGTTCGGATTGAGCAGATGCCGCGCTGCCAGGCGGCGCCCGGGCACAATCGATGCGCCCATGCCACGCGCCGCACCCTCTGCCGCCATCGACCACTACGAGAACTTTCCGGTGGCGTCGTGGCTGTGCCCGCCCCGCCTGCGCCCGCCCATCGCGGCCATCTACCACTTCGCCCGCACCGCGGACGACCTGGCCGACGAAGGCGATGCCTCGCCCGACCAGCGCCTGGCTGACTTGGTGGCCTACCGCGCCGACCTGCACGCGGTGGCAACTGGCCACGCACCCTCGCCCCGCTGGGCGCCCGTGTTCGCGCCGCTGGCGGTGCAGATGCGCGCGTTCGACCTGCCGGTGCAGCCGCTGGACGATCTGCTCTCGGCCTTCGAGCAGGACGTGCGCAAGACGGCCGTGGGCGGCACCTACGCCGACTGGCCCGAACTGCTGGACTATTGCCGCCGCTCCGCCAATCCGGTGGGCCGCCTGCTGCTGCACCTGTACGGCGTGACGGGCGATGAAGCGCTGGCCGAAAGCGACGCCATCTGCACCGCGCTGCAGCTCATCAACTTCTGGCAGGACCTGAGCGTGGACATACCGCGCGGCCGCTACTACCTGCCCCTGGCCGAATGCGCCGCGCACGGCATCGTCATCACCGATGCCGCCCGCCAGTTCGCCGCCCTGCAGCCAGACCAGAGTACTACAACTTTGATAGCTGCCTGCGCACACCACGCCAGCGCCAGCATGCAAAAAGGCTTGAAACTGGTGCACCGCATTCCCGGCCGCGCGGGGTGGGAACTGCGGGCCGTGGTGCAGGGCGCGCTGCGTGTGCTGGACCAGGTCGACACGCTGGGCGCGGCCGTCTTGCGCCAGCGCCCCACCGTGGGCAAGGCCGACGCGCCACGCATCCTGTGGCGCATGCTGTGGATGTGACAGCCGCGCCGGCACCGCGGCAGCACAATGCCCCGTACGCCGTTTCGTGACCGGATAAGCCATGACATCCAGCGCTTTCGCCCCCTTGCACGCCGCCCTGCAACAGCAGGTAGACGCGGGCTTTCTGCCCGGCGTGTCGACGGCCCTGCTGCGCGGCCGCCACGTGGTCGACCGCTTCGTCTGCGGCCATGCCGACATCGAGGCCAACGTGCCGCTGCGGGGCGACCACCTGTTTCGCGTGTTCTCCAACACCAAGTTGGTAACGTCCTGCGCCATCCTGCTGCTGGTAGAGCAAAGCCAGCTGGGGCTGGACGACCCCATCGAGCGCTACCTGCCCGATCTGGCCCGGCGCCAGGTGCTGCGCCCCGGCGCGACGAGCCTGAGCGACGTGGAGCCGGCGCGGCGGCCCATCACGGTGCGCCACCTGATGACGCACACGGCCGGGCTGTCCTACGGCCTGTTCAACCCCGGCGCGCTGCTGAACGACGCCTACCGGCAGGCGCGCGTGCACCGGCCCAGCTTGTCCAATGCACAGCTGGTGGCCGAGATGGCCGCCCTGCCGCTGGCGTTTCACCCCGGCGAGCAGTGGGAATATTCGCTGGCCACCGACGTGCTGGGCCGGCTGGTCGAGGTGGTTTCGGGCGCGTCGCTGGGTCGCTTCTTCTCGCGCCACATCTTCGAGCCGCTGGACATGGCCGACACCGCCTTCGTCCTGGACGACCGCCAGGCCGCGCGGCTGGCCGCGCTGTATGTGGGCGCCGACCGCACCGACCCCACCGTGCCCGGTCTGATGCGGCTGGACGACGTGCCCTACCCCGGCGCCTACCGCACGCCCGGCCTACGCGAAGCCGGCGGCGGCGGCCTGATCTCGTCGCTGGACGACACGGTGCGGCTGCTGCAGGCGCTGATGCCGGGCGGCCCCATGCTGCTGAAGCCCGAGACCGTGGCCGACATGGGCCGCAACCACCTGCCGCCCGGCCTGTGCGTGCGCTTTCCGGATGCGCCGGTGCACCCGGGCCGCGTGTTCGGCCTCGGCTCCGCGGTGCTCGACCACCCCGGCCCGCTCGATCCGCCCACCGCGGCGGGCGAAGTCAGCTGGGGCGGCATGGCCGGCACGATGTGGTGGATCAACCCGCGCCTGGGCACCGCCGGCGTGCTGATGACCCAGCGCTACCTGGGCTTCGGCAACGCCTACACGGTGGCATTCAAGCAGCTCGCGTACCAGGGCCTGGCGGCCTGATCGGCGGCGCCGCGCCCCGATGGGACAATGCAGCCCGTGAGCGCCGTCACCCCCGCATCGCCGCAGGACTACGTCCAGCAGAAAGCCGCCGCCTCGGGCAGCAGCTTTTACTACGCCTTTTTGTTTCTGCCGCCACCGCGCCGCGCCGCCATCACGGCGTTCTACGCCTTCTGCCGCGAGGTAGACGACGTGGTGGACGAAGTCAGCGACCCCGGCGTGGCCGCCACCAAGCTGGCGTGGTGGCACACCGAGGTGGCAAAGGCCTTCCAGGGCCAACCCAGCCACCCCGTGATGCAGGCGCTGATGCCCTGGGTGCCCGAATTCGGCATCGAGCAGCGACACCTGCAGGACGTGATCGCCGGCTGCCAGATGGACCTGACGCAGACGCGCTACCTCGACTTTGTCGCGCTGGAGAAATACTGCCACCTGGTCGCGGGCGTGGTGGGCGAAGTGTCGGCCCGCATCTTCGGCCAGACGCAGCCGCAAACCACCGAATACGCCCACACGCTGGGCCTGGCGTTTCAGCTGACCAACATCATCCGCGACGTGGGCGAGGACGCGCGGCGCGGCCGCATCTACCTGCCGGTCGACGAACTGAAGCGCTTTGATGTCAAGGCGCACGAAATCCTCGACCGCCAGTACTCCGACCGCTTCGTCCAGTTGATGAAATTCCAGGCCCAGCGCGCACAGGACACATACGACAAGGCCCTGGCGCTGCTGCCCGAAGCCGACCGTCGCAGCCAGAAACCGGGGCTGATGATGGCCAGCATCTACCGCACGCTGCTGCGCGAAATCGAGGCCGACAACTTCCAGGTGCTGCACCAGCGCATCGCACTGACGCCGCTGCGCAAGCTGTGGCTGGCGTGGAAGATGCAGGCGCTTGGCCGTTTTTGAGGCTTTTCTTGAACGCAAAGGGCGTAAAAGACGCGCAAAAGTCGCCGAATCAAAAGACATGAAGGCTTGCGTTTTGCGTCTTTTGCGTTCAGAAGAAAGTTGTTCGATGAAAGTCGCCATCATCGGCGCGGGCTGGGCCGGCATGGCGGCGGCGGTGCGCGCCACCGAACGGGGGCACGACGTCACCGTGTTCGAAGCCGCCCGCACGCTGGGCGGCCGCGCGCGGGGCGTGCCGCTGGCGCTGCCCGACGGCCGCACGGTGATGGCAGACAACGGCCAGCACGTGCTGATCGGCGCCTACCGCGACAGCCTGGCGCTGATGCGCACCGTGGGCGTCGACCCCGACGCCGCGCTGCTGCGCCTGCCCTTGACGCTGCGCTACCCCGACGGCAGCGGCCTGGCGCTGCCCGACCTGCCGCCGCCGCTGGACGCGCTGGCCGGCATTCTGGCGGCGCGGGGCTGGCCGTGGCGCGACAAGCTGGCGCTGCTGCGCACCGCGCAGGCCTGGCGCGCTGCGGGGTTTGCATGCAATCCGCAGCTCACGGTGGCGCAGTTGTGCCACGCGCTGTCGCCGCGCCTGCTTGGCGAATTCATCGAGCCGCTGTGCATTTCGGCGCTCAACACGCCGATGGCCGAGGCCAGCGCGCAGGTGTTTCTGCGCGTGCTGCACGACGCGATGTTCAGCGAACGCGGCGGCTCGCACCTGCTGATCCCGCGCGTCGATCTGAGCGCCCTGCTGCCCGACGCGGCGGCGCGCTGGCTGGTCGGCCGAGGCGGCCGCGTGCTGACAGGTCGGCGCGTCGAGGCGCTGCGCTGGTCGGCGCCGCATTGGCACGTCGACGGTGAGCCATTCGACCGCGTCATCCTCGCCACGTCGTCGTTCGGTGCCGTACGACTGTTGGCCCAGACAGCCCATGTCGCTACACAAGTCATAGCAACCAAGGCGGACGAGTGGTGCGCCAGCGCCCAATTACCGCACCGTCCCATCACCACGGTGTACGCCCAGGCGGCCGACACCGACGCGCCGCTGCCATCGCCCATGCTGGCCCTGCGCTCCAGCGCCCCAGCGCCGGCCCAGTTCGTGTTCCGGCGCGACGCCATCGCGCCCGCCGCCACGCCCACACGGCTGTACGCCTTCGTGGTCAGCCACAGCCACGGTGACGCCGCGTCGCTCGAAGCCGCCGTCACCGCGCAGGCTGCGCTGCAGCTGGGCCTGCGTGTGACGCCGCTGCTCACCGTGACCGAAAAGCGCGCCACGTTCAGCTGCACCCCCGCCCTGAAGCGCCCGCCGGCCGACGTGGCGCCCGGCCTGTCGGTGTGCGGCGACTACGTCGCCGGCCCGTACCCCGCCACACTGGAAGGCGCCGTGCGCAGCGGCCTGCAGGCCGCAGAAGCGCTCCGCTAGAATCCCTGCTCAACCATCGGCGGGCGTCGTTCAATGGCAGGACCTGAGCTTCCCAAGCTCAAGACGTGGGTTCGATTCCCATCGCCCGCTCCACTGTATCAATCTGCGGACTTCCGCAGAAGTCCAAGAGAGTCTGCAAGTCGTTGCCGCACAAAGACTTTTCCTCTCTTTGATGTTCTGCCGTAGTCCACTGCGATCCGCCTACAGCCGGGACTTTTAAGTCCACAAACAAGTCCATTTTTGCGGGCGCGGCTGATTCCGGATTGTTGATGGAGGGGCGAGGTCGACGTGACCAGCATCTGGTTCCTGACTCATGTTCAGGAGCAAGAGCATGGCACTCTCAGACCTGGCCGTTCGACAGGCCAAGGCAACCGGCAAGGCATACACCCTCCCTGACTTGGATGGCCTCTCCCTGGCCGTCACCGCTGCAGGGGGCAGGACTTGGCACTTCCGCTACTACTGGGCGGGCAAGCAGAAGCGGATGTCGCTCGGCACCTACCCGGAGGTGACGCTTCGCGAGGCCCGCAGCCTACGCGACGAAGCGCGCGCCCTTCTGGCCAAAGGCACCAATCCTCGCGTTCACCGCAAGCAGAAGCGCACTGCTGTCCGGCTCGCCGACGAAAACACCTTCGATGCGGTGTATCGCAAGTGGCTCAAGCATCGCGGGCTCAGCCTCAAGGAAGGCCGGCAGACGACCCTCTCGATACTTCCACGCATCTTCGACAAGGACGTGCTGCCCACCTTGGGCAAGCGGTCGATCTATGAGATCAAGCGTCCCGACCTCTTGGAGGTGATCGCCAAGATCGAGAAGCGCAGGGCGCTCTCCGTCGCCGAGAAAGTCAGGACGTGGTTCAACCAACTGTTCCGCTACGCGCTGGTGATCGTGCCGGGCCTGGAGCAGAACCCTGCCTCCGATCTCGATGTGGTGGCGCTGCCACTGCCACCCGTCAACCACAACCCGTTCCTACGTATGGCCGAGCTGCCAAAGCTGTTGCAGAGGCTGCGCAGCTATCGCGGCAGGCGGCAGACCCAGCTCGGGCTGCGGCTATTGCTGCTGACCGGCGTGCGAACCGGAGAGCTGCGACAGGCGATGCCAGATCAATTCGATCTGGACCGGGGGCTGTGGATCATCCCGCCCGACGTCGTGAAGCAACTCCAGTTGGATATGCGCAAGAAGCGGCAGCAGCCGAAGGACATCCCGCCCTACATCGTGCCGCTGTCGATTCAGGCCATGGAGATCGTCCGGCACCTGCTGGAGGAGTTCAAGCCGGCCCAGCGCTACCTGTTCCGGCACGACAGCGACTTGAAGAAGCGCATCAGCGAGAACACGCTCAATGGTGCGCTCAAACGCATGGGCTATCAGGAACGCCTGACCGGACACGGCATCCGCGGCACGATGTCCACTGCGCTCAACGAGATCGGCTACCCGAAGGTCTGGGTGGATGCACAGCTCTCGCATGTCGATCCCAACAAGGTCAGCGCGACCTACAACCATGCCGAGTACGTGGAGCAGCGTCGCCGCATGATGCAGGACTGGGCCGATCGGCTCGACCTCTTCGAGCAGAACCAGGTCGAGGCGGCCAGCATGCCGCTCACCGTGCACTTGGAAGGCGTGCCCGCGTTCCCGAAAGAGCAAACCGCAAGCGCACCCTCCACGCCGGTTGCCGCTTCGCCAATCCTGCTCGTGACGAAGCCCGGGGACGCCATGCCGTTGGTTTCTGCCGCCGCACATCGGCTGCCGGCAGTTCCGCCCCCTCGATCGGCCGCGCCGCTGGTGCCTTCGGACATTCAGCGCGAGAGGATGGAGCTGTTCGATGTCTTCGAAGCGCCGCACAACCTTCCCGTCGCTGCGTTTGCCAAGATGGCGGGCAAATCCCGCCGGTGGATCAGCTACGAGATCAAGGCCGGCAACTTGCTGGCCTTGAACGTAGGCAACCGCGGCCAGCGTGTGCCGGACTGGCACCTCGACCCACTCAAGCACGAGCTGATCCAGTCCGTCCTGAAGCTGACCAGGGGTGCGGACCCTTGGCAGATCTACCATGCACTGCTGCAACCGCGCTCGATGCTGCGGGGGCGTTCGGCACTGGAGGGCTTGACTGCCGGCAATCTCGACAAGCTCGTCATGGCAGTGAGCACGGCCGTGAAGGAAAGCGAATGGACCCTGCCGCGAGTCGGAGTCGCCTAGCAGCAGGAATGCGGGATCGTGGCGAACCGCGATTCCCGCGCGTCTGTCAGGACACCAAGCGCGCGCGGCGGGCGAATCTTGCCTGGGTGTCCGACAAGGTAGCGTTGCGGCGCAACAGGTAAGCCATCACGATCGTTGGTGCGCCGGCCAGCGGCCGCATGGCGATGCCTCGGCGTAGGTAGCTCGCCAGTCTCGCGGCAGGCGCAATGGCGATCCCGTACCCGGCGGCAACCAGTGTCATCGCCACATCGAATGTCTCCACCGTTTGCTCCCGCTCCTGCAGCGCGTTCTCAAACACGCCCTGCACGGTCATGCGCCATGGTTCATCGGCCGTGGACTGCGAGCAGATCAAGGGCTGCTTGAGCACTTCCCCGCACGGCACTTCGCGGTAGGCCAGCAGGTGGGAGCGCTTGGCCACGGCGACCGCCAGCGTGTCATGCCACAGCGGTTCGCATGCCCAGCCAAGCCACTGCCGGGCAACCGCAGACAAGGCGAAGTCGAAGCTGTCGTCCGGCAGCTCCGCGCCTCGACCGGGATCTGTCCAGCCGGCCAGGACGGCATGGGTCTCCGGCTCTTCGGCACGCTGCAGGGCGAGCACGTCGGCGAGCTGGGGAGGCACCCATTCGCCGAGGACGGCCATGCGAATTTCGGCGGTGATGTCACTCGATTCCACGTCCAGCTCCCCCAGGCGGTGAACTCGTGGCAACTGATCTCGAAGCCGTTGGATGAGTTAAGTTTAACGTGGTTTAAATCGTGACCGTGTTCGACGCTCTTGGCAATGCCAAAGCGTTCGATCCAAAGGGGCCGCCCCACCGGCACCACTACCTACGAAGCGGAACCAGCCATCGCGTTTGGGGCTGCCGTGCGGGAAGAAAGAACCAACCAGGGCATCGCTCAGGAAACGCTGGCCCACATGGCCGGCATCGAACGGTCGCACATGGGCAAGATCGAGCGCGGCGAGCATGTCCCCACGCTCCCTCTCATCCTCAAGATCGCCCGTGCGCTGAAATGCAGTTCCGCCCACTTGATGACTATGACCGAAGCCAAGCTGGCAGTGTCGGCCCCATCCGCGGATTGAAGCCGGCCTGCGCAGCGGCCGCATGCCTACCCCTGATCGTCGTTGTCCTTGCCGCCACGGGCTGAATCTTCGCGCTTTACGGCCTCGTTGAGGAGCCGCAGGTATGGGTTGTCTGGCGGCGTCTCCTGGAACAGCGCATCCGGGCTGGCGAGCAGATAGCCGTGCAGCCGGCGCGACTTGCGCGGCCCCGTGACTTCGCAGGTCCAGATGTTCAGCCCGCTGGGCTGCTTGCGGTGCTGCCCCAGCTTCTCGAAGCGCTTCTGCACCCACTGCCACCCCTCCAGCTTCTCCTGCTTGGCCAGCGCGGCGACTTGAAGGTACTCCTGCGCGTAGCGCTGGAATACGCCGGGGCTGACGAGGTAGGCCGTGCCGGCGACGGTATGCACCAGAGCCTTGGCGTCGTTGATGATGAGTTTGCGTGACTGGATACCCTGACGCAGCCAGGCCATGAAGTGTGCGCCCGACGGTTCGGGCGGTTCTTGGGTCGCCGTCGCGGGAGCCGGCGGCGACACCGGCGCGGCCTCGGGTTCGGATGGGACGGCCGGAGCCGAAGGTGCGGTAGGCGCATCCAGCAAATCGAGTAGCGCGGCCACGCCGTTGTCCGTGGCCACGGGTGCGATCACGGTCATGCTTGCTGGAGCAGCTTCGTCGACTTCCGCGCGCTGGGTCTCTGTCACTGCGGGCGCCTGGGGTGCCGGCTCTCCTTGTTCCTCCTGCTCGACTTGCACGCACCCCGCGAACGGCGCCGGCCGGTCGGCCGTTTCCCAGATCATCGCGGGCGAGAGTTTCAGGAAGGTGAAGGCGTGCGACCAGCCGGTGTCGCTGGTGACGGTGGCCTTCCAGATCGCTTTGCCGTCCGATGTGGTCAAGGCGATGCCGTGATCCTGCAGCACGTTGAACACGGCCGTGTTACTCGACGGAATGCCGTCGATGCCCCGCGACAGCAGGTGTGCACGCAGCTTGTCCGAGACCGTCTTGCTCACCAGCCAGAGCGAATCCTGGGTCAGCCAGCCGTCCGAGGGACCGGACTGGTTCAGCTTGAACTCCTCCTTGAGCAGGTAGCGCAGCCCATCCAGCAGCTTGCGTTGCAGGGCATGTTTCGGGGCGGTCATCGCTTTCGCGGGATCGCCGCCGAGTTCCTGGGCGACCGAGGCCTGATCGGCCCGCACGACCAGTTCGCCGAGCATGCCGGCGTGCTCGTACTGGCCGGCCAGCACGTACAACAGCGCGGCCCACAGGTCGGGATAGCCAACGAGCCAGTCGAAGATTTGCTGATCGAGCACCTGCCGATACAGCAGGCCCGTCGCCGCACTGTGCAGACGGTATTCGCGGCCGGGGCGGTAGCGGAAGCGGTACGGCCGCTGCAACGGGCCGTGCCAAGGGTGCCAGACGCTGCCGTCGGCGTGCTCGACATGCAGATCCACGGCGACCTTGCCGACATCGTGCAGCAGTGCGGCGTAGGCCGTGCCGGCCGTCCACGCTTCGGCTTGGGCGGCCTGCGCTTCCGGCGTGGCGCCGGCAGGCAGCAGGTGCGACTGCCGCAGCTTGAGCGCATAGGCCGTGATTTCGAGGCCGTGGTCCAGCATGCCGCCCGGATAGGCGTGGTGGTGGTTCTCGGAGGCCGGGAACTGCTGGACCAGCTCGGCGTAGCGCTCCAGTGGGGCGAGGTAGAGCGTGGCGAACTGCCGGCGCGAGAGCGAGGTGCGCTGCCAGATGTGTTCCAGCAGTTTCTGCCGACGCGGCGTGGCCAGCAGCGATGCGGCCGACTCCGGCCGCGTCAACCCTTTCGGAGTTTCGATGGCGGAGGTGGGCGGTGTGCCGGCGGTGGGTGGCACCCGTTTGCGCTGGAACAGCGAGAGCATGGCGAACCCCGGATGACGGGCTGCTCGGGGCGCCTTTTGGCCTTTTCAGGATAGGGCCTTTCCCCTTGGCGCCCTTCCTTTGCCCCTTCCCAGCCCTTTGGCCTTTGTCGGAAGCCTTTGGGTATAGGGCCGCTGCTTCGCGGGTGCCACGATGAATGCGGCATGGGGCAATCCCGGCAAGCCGGAATCTGCGGGATGTTCGTCAGCTCTGGCCCAAGCCGGTCTCGAGGGCGGCGGATTGCGCTGCGAAGTCGTCGGGACGGCGCTTGCGGAAGGTTTCGAGATTGGCGAGCTTCCAGCGCAGTGCCGGCAGTTGCGCGGCGTGCTGGCATTGCACCAGCGACCAGTCCGGTTCTGCGCGCGCCAGCCCGCTCAGAAACTGCTTGTGCGCGGTGCTCAGTCGCTGTGGCAGCTCGCGCCGCAGCCTGGCGCGAGCCTCGAGCAGTGTCTCAAGGGAGCAACCCACTTCGGTCATGCCGACAAAGGCCCGCTCGTACTCGCCGGCGATGTTCTTGTCGTTGCCGAACAGCACTTCGTGGGGCGGCCGGTTGTGGCCCGCCAGATAGATCACGAAGCACTCGACCATGCCGTCGCTGATGTCGCCCGACTCAAAGAGCTGCCACACGTCGAACAGGTCGCGGGGGTGCTGCCGATCCAGCGCGGCCACCAGCTTGCTGGCGTACAGCTCGTCCGATGCCAGAACCGGCAGCTCGAACTCAACGCCGAACAGATCACTGGTCCTGGCGCTCAGCGGCCGCCGCTCGACGGGCAGCACGCTGCCTCGGAACACGACGTTGACCTCGATCTTCACCTGGCTGGCATCGTTCTCGACGATCAGCTTGGTGTCCCCCAGGTCCTTGGCGCGAACCAGGCGTGTCTGCACGCCCAGTGGTGCAACGCGCGTGGCGATGGCGGCCAGCTCCTGATTGATGGCTTGCAGCGCTTCGTCGCGCGGCGTCTGCCATGGGAGGTACACCACGTCGATGTCCACCGACAGGCGCGGCATGTCCCGCACGAAGAGGTTGATGGCCGTGCCGCCCTTCATGGCGAAGATGTCGTTGGCGAACACGTCGGGCGCGACGGCCAGCAGCAGGCGAACGGTGTCCGCGTAGGTCTTATCCATGAGGTCTCAGGCTCAGCAAGGTGCCGTCATCGAGCCGGCTCATCCAGCGCGTGTTGCTGCCGGTGCGAACGGGGTACTGCTCCAGCAGGGCATCGACATCCACGAGGCTGGTCTCGCGCGCCCAGGTGAGGAACAGGCGCACGGCCTTCACGCTGGTGCAGCAGGACAGCAGTTGTCCGAGCAAGTCCTTGCGGGGGGAACGCAGTCCATCAAAGAGGTTGCGGGCCTCTTCGAGGCTCTGCTTGACGCCGGCTTCGTACAGCAGCTCCAGAACGGCACGCTCGGAGACAGCCACCCGCAGATCCTCGGGCAGGCCAGGCGGCGTGATCAGGGTCTTGCCGGCCAGCGCCGTGTCCGGCCAGTCGAATAGGCGGGCGTGGACATAGCGGGCCGGAAAGCGCGAAGTGAACCAGGCCGGCAACGCGAAACGGCCGTCGCCCCACAGCACCAGCGCCTCCCGGCTGCCCAGGTTGTGCCGCACACCCTGCAGGGCCAGGGCGCTCTTGCCGCCGACGTGCAGACCGGGCACGCGCTGTTGCAGGAACTTCAGCGCACCGTAGACCCCGAATTCATCGTTCGGGAAGGCATAGACGCCATGGGCCAAGCGCACGAGCCACCCGCCGTCGGCATAGTGGGCGGCGAGCTGGGGCGACACCCCAAACTGGCTCAGGGTGGCAAGGTCGAACGGCGCCCCGCGGGGGAGTCCCGCCTGCAGCCGCTTGATTACCTGGTGCCTAGAATTTCCATCCATGCTATAAAAATAGCACGGAATCCAATCAATCCCTAGAGCTATCGCAAGAACGTGCAGGGAAAGTAGCATAAAGTTTGATTTCCAGCGCAGAATCTAATCGACCTGCGACCCAGGCCGACCGGCTCTGCCAGCCGCAACCCGCCCTCCTGATCGCGGTCTATGCTGGAGGGCAGGCCCCAACCGGCCGCTCCATGAGGTGAGGCACCACTGAAGCCGAGGCATATGAGCATGACCACCAACACGCACAACGGGCGCTGGAGCCACCGGCTGGGCCGGGGGGCTGGCCGTGCCTGGCGTGGATACCTGCGCCGCGAGCAGCGTGTCGCCGGCTGGCTGGTGACGCGCGGGGTGCCCGCGGGCGCGGCGACGGCGGTGCTCTGGATCGTCAAGCTGGCCGTGCTCGGTGTGCTGCTCTATTCCGCGTTCTGGCTGGCCTTGCTGCTGGTCTTTGCGGCGATCTCTGCCTGGATGGTACGCAACGCTGATGCCGACGAAAGCAGTGATGATGACGAGCCTCAATGGCGAAACGGCCTGGACGGATACGGTCTCTACCGGGGCGAGGTACGCATCGACGGCGGCAGCGCGGACGACGAGTAGCTCGCCACTCTCGGCGCTACTTCGCCTTCGCTGCTTTGATTGCAAGGTCAGCGCCTTTGCCTCCCGCAGATTTGGCGCCATCGGTGGCTGCTGAGAGCATCTGCGAAATGTTGCCTACGCGGACACCAACCCACGCGAGCGCAGCTACCCAGAAACCCGGCAGCACGATGAACATCATCGCCATGACGAAGTTGAGCAGCATGTCGCCAAAGGCGTTGTTCAAGCCGATCAGCGGATCGAAGTTCGTGTGCGGCCTGTCCGCGCCAAACCCCCAGCCGTAGAGCGCATCCAGGATCGTGCTGTCTATCCAGCGCGCGAGCTGGAACCAGAAGTCCACGAAGAACAGCGCGAACTGGACACAGCTCACCGTCACCACCGTCTTCAGGTCGTAGGTGCCGATCAGCAGCACCAGCGGGATGCAGATGACGAGCGCCATCTTGAGCATGGTCAGCACCATCGGCAGCGCCTGGCGCACCACGTCCATCGCCGGAAAGAAGCCCAGCGAGCCGACGGTCAGCCCCAGGTCGCTCGCGCCGCGCGTGACGATGTTCGGCAGCGTCTTGTCGATCTGGCCGCCGTAATCGGTGTAGACGGCGCCCTGGTTCATCTTCTGCTGCCGCGGTGAGACGACGGCGCGGATCACCGAGTCATTGACCTCGCTCTGCGACAGGAAGCCCACCCAGCGCCCGATGCGGGTCAGCAGGTCCGGGTCGACCTGTGCCAGCAGCCGGCTGCGCAGTCCCTGGCCGCCATCGGCCCACCACTGCCGGCAGGACGGATAGCCGCCGCCGCTGTCCACCTGTGCCAGCCCCGCATCGCGGGTCGCGTCGTAGGGCCAGGCCGTGCGTGGGGTCCTGGCGCGATAGGTGTCATAGAAGCCGGGCGTGTCGAGGAAGTAACTCGACCCGATCCAGGTGACGTCGTTCATCTGCTCGTCGGAGAGCGTCGGCCGGTTCATGAACAGCTTGGCGCGCGACGGCCCGTAGCAGTCGTGCGTGAAGTCGGCGACCTCCTGTGCCAGCACCGGATCGTCGATGCGCGTGGCATCCACATCCATGCGAATCTGACGCAGGTCCGTGCCGCAGGGAATCGCCGCCACCGCGGAGCCCGTCACGGCTTTCGACAGCGCGTGCATGAAGAACCACCACACCGGCACCAGCGCGCTCTGGTCGTTGAGCGCCGTGTAGACGTTGGACCAGCCCGTGTCGTTGGGCAGCGGGACACTGACCTGGCATTGCGCGGAGCGCGTGGTGTCGAACCTGATCGTGGCGAGATCCACCGGGATGAACGGGATGCCGGCGAACATGATGACCACGATCGCCACCCACACCCGGTTCTCGATGCGCATCGACGACAGCACGCCCTTGTTGCCTTCGTCCGCACCTTCGCTGCGGGCCTTGAGCCACTCCTGGATCACGATGGCCACGAACGGCAGCGCGAACACGCCGCTGGCCACGAGAATGCTCCAGATGCCGTTGTTGACCACCCAAGCTACCAGGGTCAGGTAATACTCCAGGTAGTCCGTGGTGTAGAGCGTCATGCCTGCCTCCCGGTCTCAGCCGTGCCGCAGCAGTTGGCTGGCTTCCAGCGCGACCACGGAGATCACGGCCGCGATCTCCGTGCGCAGCAGGCGCTGATGCGTCTCGCGGGACGGCTCCCGCCGCAACAGGCGCCGACGCATCCACCACCAGCCGTAAGCCGTCGCTCCGTAGAGGCACAGCCGCCACACGAAGAAGTGGCCGGCGTGCGCCTGCAGCCAGTGCTGCCAGCCCTCGACGCCGCCGACCACGTGGATGCCGACGATGTTCACCGCCACCGCGGCGGCGACCACGAGCAAGGTCCACAGCAGCGCCACACCGACGCGGCGGTTGAACAGCCATGGCAGCCGCAGCCAGGCCAGCCGGCTCATGGCGTACCGCTCCGCGGCCTCTGGACTTCCCGCAGACGGTCGCGCGTGGTGTCGCCCTCGAAGACGCCGCGCGAACCGGCAGCGCGGGTGCTGTGGCGCTGGATGATCGCCATCGCCGAGTTGCCGGCCAGCGTGCGCCGCAGCTCCAGCTCAGTCTTGAGGTTGTTGATCTCCTGCTCCAGCGCGCTGTTCTCCTGGTCTACCGCCTGCACGGCCAGTTCGTTGGCGGCGACGTTCGGCTCCTTCTTGCCAGTGAGCAACGTGCGTTGCAGCAGCAGGGCCTTCTCCAGCACGCTGGACAGCGCCGCCTCCGACGCCAGGCGCTTGCCCAGCACGTCCTGGTCGGGTTCGTCACGCAGGGCCTCGATCACGCCGCGGGTGATCGGCAGCGAGCTGCTGCCGGCCGCGTCGAGATTGGCCAGCGTCGTCGGCCGGGTGCCCGTCACCAGTTCCTGCAGCGCCTGCAGCTTGGTCTCGTACTCTTCCTGGATCATTGGCGTCAGCCCGACGCCAGGCGTGGTCTGGGTCTTCGTGCAGTTTTCGCAGGTGCGCTGCTCGCGTTCGCCCAACACGCGGGTCGCCCAGTCCGCGGCCGCCTGGGGCGAGGACCAAGTTTGGCAGGTCAGGCGGTTGCCGCAGGCGCTGCGCGCGATCGACGAGGTATCGGTGGCGCTGCGCCCGTTGAGCAGGTTGTAGCCCGCGCGCGTCACATCGCCGACCACCTTGATCGAACTCTGACCGGAGCCGCCCGCGTTGCCGCCGCCGACCCATGGCACGCCGTTGTTCCCTTTGTTGGACTCGGCCTGCTCGATGGCGGAGACGGCATCGGTGCTGCTGACCGCATCCCGCAGCGCCATCCCTTCGGCGAGCTGGTCCCAGCCGGCCTGGCCTCCGGCCATGTCCGCCATGCGATTGGCGATGGCCCGGCAGGTCATCTTCGAGCGGTCGAAGTCCAGGCGCGCCTGGAGGATGCCGTTGGTCAGCAGGTTGTAGAGCCCCGGGTCGGCGCGCTGGATGATCAGCGCCGGCAGCGAGGCCACGGCGCTGGTGGCGTTCTGGATCACGTTGCTCATGATCGTCTGGAAGCCGTTGGTGATGCCGTTGAGCTGGTTCTGCAGTGTCGTGGTGATGCTCATGTCGCCGCAGATCAGGTTGCTGTTCCAGCCGACGCCGACGCCGATGCTCTGCATGTTGCCGGCACCACCCATCGACACGGCCCGGCCGCCGCCGATGCTGTAGAGCACGTCGTCGCCGATCACGCTGCCGCTGACGTTCACGCCATTGGGGTCGATGCGGGTCTGCGCCCAGGCGACGCCGACGACCAGCGTGATGGCCGCCACGAGCAGCGTGGCCCGCAAGGGCGATTTCGCGCGGTGCAGAAAGTCAGGGAGGGAGGCGTTCATCGTGGGTTCCTCACATGAAATCGACGCTGCCGAGGAAGACCTGGCCACGGCGCCGGCAGCAGGAGTACGGCCGCCACAAGGCCCAGGCGTAGTCGCCTTGCTGGGCCTGCACGCGGGTGCGGCTGTGCGGGAAGACCACGCAACTGTTCGAGAGCGTGGGCGTCAGCTCCTGCCACTTGCCCGTCGAGGCGCCGGTCTCCATCAGCGCGCCGGCCGGCCAGTAGCCGTCGCGGGCGTTGGCCAGCAGAGGCTGGTACACGTGAATCTGGTTGCGGCGCGTCACGATGTCGCCCGCGCGCTGCGCGACCACGGCGCCGCTCTTGTGGTCGTCGGTCTGGTGCAGGAAGCCACCGCGGGGATACACGTTGCCCCAGAGGTTCAGGCCGGTGCGCGTACCGATTTCGCGCCGGCCGGGGATGAGCGCTTCGGGGTAGAACGCTTCCGGGATGTTGTAGCGCCAGGCCATCGTGTCGAGCGTGCTCAGCAGATACGGCATGAAGGCCGTGCCAGCGCCTTCGCAGGTGTAGCCGGAGGCGCTGGCGAACTGGCTGAACACCGTCCCGGCCGGATGGCCGATGACATCGGCGTTCTTGAACTTGGCGAGGTTGTTCTCGTTGTCGTGATTGGTCGTGCCGTCACCGCCAGCCTTCGCGGTCGGGTTGGGCATGCTCATCGCCCTGACTTCCAGCCACGGGTTTTCGCCGGTGTTCGAGTAGCTCGACACCACCGCATCGGGGACGTAGTGGCGCACCTTGACGGAGGTGCGAACCGAGCAGCCGAAGGGCGTGCAGTACAGCCAGTAGCAAATACCGACCACGCGGTATTCCAGGCAGTCGGGGGACAGCGCAGACGAGACGATGGTGGCGGTGTCCAGGGCGAACGTCGATGTGGCCGCGCCCAGCAGCAGCGAGGCGGCGGTGGCGCGCAGACGCCGGGACGCCAGCAGGAGGCTCATGGCTGCGTGCTCCGGTAGGCGTTGATGCGCGCGACGCCGCGGGACACGTCGGGCTCGCCGTAGACCACATAGCGTCGATCGACCACCACGGCGGGAATCTTGGCGATGCCCAGTCCCCAGGCATCCGCGACACCTTGGTAGGCGTGGCCGATGCGGCGTTGAAGGGCCTCGCCACCGTCATGCAACCGCTGCCGCACCAGGGCTGCAGCCTGTTGCGGGTCGGCCGGTAGGTGCGCGGCGAGTTCGACCTCGATGCGCGTGGCCTGGTCCAGTTCGATGATCCGCACGCCGGCCGGGGCCTGCACCGGATGACGGCTGTCGGTGACGACGAGCACATCGGCGGCCGCAGCCTGGGTGAACATGAACAGCACTACCCACAGTCCGGGGGCAATGCGGATGGTCGGCAGCCGGGGCGAAGCCTTGAAGAAGGGGGGCGGCATATCGGGCGTCCTTGGAGTCGATCAAGGTCACAGTCGACTTCAAGTGCCGATCTGACGCGACAAGGAAACCGCATTCGGCCCCTGCCGGTTTCATGCGCTACGCCGCTGTGGGCGTTGTGTTTGCCCCCTGTCGGAGGCGGAGGTCAGGTGCGTGGCTCTGAGGTGCCCGCGAACCCAAGAAACGCGATGCAAGCGAATCGGCATCGACGGCTGGGAGCGTTTGCATTCGATGCCTTGAATTGACGCTTCAGCTTCAATTGAGTTTTAACTATAACGCGATGTAGAATCTATTACATTCATCACTGCTTGCTGACCAAGGAGCCCGTGCTTGAGCTTTATTGCCCTATTCGTCAGCCTGCCCACCAAGGCATCGACCGGCCGCATGCGCGTCTGGCGCTCCGTCAAGGCGCTGGGCTGCGCGACGCTGCGCGATGGGGTCTACCTGCTGCCTGACTCGGCCGACAGTGCGGCGGCGCTGGACGAAGTGGCGGCGCAGGCGGTGGAAGTCGGGGGCAGCGGCGAGGTCTATCGACTCTCGGGGTGTGAGGAAGCCCAGGAGGGCGCGCTGCGCGCCCTGTTCGACCGGGGCGAGGAGTACGCCGGCATCGCCGAGGAGATCAAGGAACTCGGGCGGAGCTTGGCATCCCTGGATGGCGCTGCCGCCGCGCGCAAGCTCCAGCCGCTCGTGCGCCGCTTCGAGCAGGTGGTGCGCATCGATTTCTTTCCCGGTGAGGCGCAGCGGCAGACCCTGAGCCTACTGGACGACCTGCGCGACGCGATCACCCGCCGCATGTCTCCCGACGAGCCGACCGCCCGGCAAGCGGATGTTCCGCGGCTGGACCGCGCCGACTATCAGGGCCGGACCTGGGCCACGCGGGCGCGACCATGGGTGGACCGACTCGCTTCGGCCTGGCTGATCCGGCGGTTCATCGACCCAAGCGCTCGCATCGTCTGGCTGGCGAGTCCCGCCGACTGCCGCAATGGCTGGCTCGGCTTCGATTTCGACGGCGCGGCCTTCAGCCACGTAGGCACCAAGGTCACCTTCGAGACGCTGCTGGCAAGTTTCGGACTTGATTCCGCCCCTGCACTGGTACGTCTGGGCGAACTCGTGCATTGCCTGGATGTTGGGGGACTCCCGGTCGCGGAAGCGCTGGGCATCGAATCGCTGCTCGCCGGCCTGCGGGCATCCGAACCCGACGACGACGCGCTGCTTGCCCGCGCATGCGAAGTCTTTGACTGGCTATTGAAGAGTTACGAGGAAAAAACAACGTGAACGCCCCGACCAGTCCTCAGACCGCTGCCACGACTGAAGCGGTCCCTCCAGCGATGAGCTACCTGCAGCTCTTCGCGCGCTTCCTCAAGTTCGGCTTGCTCGCATGGGGCGGGCCTGTGGCTCAGATCGGCATGTTGCGCCGCGAGCTCGTGGACGAGGAACGCTGGATCTCCAGCAGACGCTTCAACAAGCTGCTTGCGGTGATGCAGGTGCTGCCCGGACCCGAAGCGCACGAAATATGCGTTCATTTGGGCATCCGGGCGAAGGGGCGGCTGGGGGGCGTACTGGCGGGACTCGGGTTCATGCTTCCCGGGTTCTTGCTGATGTTCGCGCTGTCCTGGCTGTACTTCCAGATCGAATTCGTTGGCACCTCGCTGGGCGCGGCGTTCCTTGGCATCCAGGCGGCCGTGATCGCCCTGATTGTGCGCGCCGTGCACCGTATCGGCGAGCACATCCTGCTCGATCGCTGGTTGTGGGCCATTGCCATCGTTTGCGCGCTGGCCGCCATGGCTCGTGTCGACTTCTGGATCACCCTGCCGGCGAGCGGCCTGGTGTACGCGCTGCTCGTGCTGAAGCATCGGGCCTTGGCGCTCTTGGTGACACTGGGCGCGGTGGCGCTGGCTGCGGCCGTGGCTTGGTGGGATGCGCCGGCGGCGAAGCTGGTGGAAACGGTCGTTCAGGGCCAAGCCTCGGTGCTGCTCATCTTCGCCTCGGGCCTGAAGGCCGGCTTGCTCACCTTCGGTGGTGCCTACACGGCGATCCCGTTCGTTCGCAATGACGCCGTCGGGCGCGGATGGATGACGGATGGGCAGTTCCTGGACGGCCTGGCGCTGTCCGGTGTGCTGCCGGCACCCCTCATCATCTTCGCCACGTTCGTCGGCTATGTGGCAGGGGGGCCGATCGGGGCGGTGGCCATGACGGTGGGTGTCTTTCTTCCGGCCTTTGCGTTCTCGTTGATTTTCTACGACCGGCTGGAGGCTGTCGTGGAGAACAAACGGCTGCACGCGTTCCTGGACGGCGTCGCGGCCGGCGTAGTCGGCCTGATCGGCGCAACTACCCTCGACTTGGCGCAGGTCACGGCTGAACGTGTCCCATCGCTGGCGATGGGCATGTCGATCTTCGCCGCAGGCTTGGCGTTCCTTTATGCCTGGAAGAACAAGCTCAACGTCGTCGTCGTGATCCTCGCGGCGGGATTGGCGGGCTGGCTGGTGTTTCCGAACCAAGGCTGAACCTGATCGAGTCAGCCTTCGTCGCGCCGTTTCCGATCCACCTTGCTGAGGAAGCCAAGATGCCTTACGAACTGAAGCCCCTTTCGTGCGATCCAGCCAAGCTCACCGGCCTGTCCGAGAAGCTCATCGTCAGCCACTGGGAGAACAACTACGGCGGCGCGGTCAAGCGTCTCAACGCCATCGAGCAACAGCTGGCGCAATTGAACTGGGGAGCGGCGCCGGTGTTCGAGATCAACGGCCTCAAGCGCGAGGAGATGATCGCCAGCGGTTCCATGATCCTGCATGAGGTGTACTTCGATTCCCTCGGCGGCACGGGGGGCGACCCCGACGGCGCGCTGAAGGCGGCCATCGAGCGGGACTTCGGCTCCGCGGATGCCTGGCGCACCGAATTCACGGCCATGGGCAAGGCCCAGGGCGGCGGCTCCGGCTGGACCCTGCTGGTTTGGAGCCCGCGCCGCGAGCGTCTCGTGAACACCTGGGCCGCCGACCACGCCCACAACCTGGCTGGGGCCATGCCGCTCGTCGCCCTCGACATGTACGAGCACAGCTACCACATGGACTTCGGCGCCAAGTCCGCAGCCTATGTGGACGCCTTCATGCAGAACCTGTCCTGGACCGTCGCCGAGGCGGCTTTCACCCGGCTTGGCGCCTGAACATGGACTGCGCCATCAAACCCGAAACCGTGAGATCCAATCAAGGAGGCAGCATGTCCCGTAAAACCCGAGTCCTTTTCGCCGCAGCGACAGCGGTCTGCATGCAAATGGCCGTTGCGGCCGGACCGACGGTAGATACCGCAGCGATCGAGTCCGTGACGGGACTCAAGGGCGACTACAACAAGGCCGAGAACGTCTTCAAGATCAGCAAGCCGCGCGATGACGTGACGATCAGCGTGGATCGCTGGACGATGCCCCCCTTCATGGGCCTGACTTCGTGGGCCGCGTTCACTCCGATGGCTGGCAGCACGATGATGATGGGCGACACGGTGCTGTTCGAGGACGAGGTCAATCCGGCCATGAGCGCCGCTCTTGAGGCCGGCCTGGAAGTGACGGCGCTGCATAACCACTTCTTCTTCGACCGACCCAAGGTCTACTTCATGCACATCGGCGGGATGGGCGATGCGCGTCATCTCGCCACTGGGGTCAAGGCTGTGTATGACCGGGTCGCGCAGGTGCGCGCCAGCCAACCCAAACCCGCAGATGCCTTTGGCGGCACCATTGCCACACCCAGCAGCCTCACCGCGGCGCGCATCGAGGAAGTCCTCGGCGCCAAGGCGCAGGTGAAGGACGGCATGGTCAAGGTGAGCTTCGGGCGCGAGGCGAAGATGCATGGCACGCCCGTCGGCAATGCCATGGGCGTCAACACCTGGGCTGCGTTTGCAGGGACCGACGAGCAGGCCGTGGTGGACGGCGACTTCGCGATGCGTGAGGACGAACTCCAGACGGTGCTCAAGGTGCTGCGGCGAGAAGGCATCAACATCGTGGCGATCCACAACCACATGACGCACGAGGAGCCGCGCTACGTCTTTCTGCACTTCTGGGGCAAAGGCAAAGCAGCGGCGCTGGCGCAGTCGTTGAAAAGGACTTTGGACGCGCAGAAAGCCGTGAAATGACGCCTCGTAGTGCCTTTTCCGTTTTCTGAGACGCCCCCCTTTATGACCTCAAGGTCGAAGAACCGCGACATGTTCCGAAACGGCAACAGGAGATCATCATGCAATGGATCACCCGTGAACGCCCGAAAATCGACCGCATCGCCTGCCCCTGGTTGATCGCCCGCTTCATCGACGAGAACCCGGAGTTCCTCTACGTGCCTTCGGGCGAGGTCCTGAAGGTCGCCGCCGACACCGGCGCGATTCCCTATGACGTGCCGAATGTCGAGCTCGGCCACCATGGCGACCGCTGCAGCTTCGATGCCTTCATCGCGCAGTACAAACTCGACGACCCGGCCTTGAACACGCTGGCGCTGATCGTACGCGCCGCCGACTGCGCCCAGCCGCAACTGGCGAAGGAAGCGGCCGGCCTGCTCGCCATCTCGAAAGGGCTGTCGCTCAACTTCGCCGACGACCACGAGATGCTCCGGCACGGCATGGTGATGTACGACGCGCTCTACGCCTGGTGCGCCGACACGCCACTGAAGAAGGTTGCCCGCCTGCTTGGCTTGAAGTGATGCTGCTGCCCGCCGGAGCCGCGCCCGATGCACGTCTGCTGCTGATCGGCCGGGCACTGCGAGCCTTCACCGACGGCTTTGTCGCCATTCTGCTACCGGTTTACCTGCTCACGCTCGGGCTCGGCAAGTGGGAAGTCGGCTTGATCAGCACCGCCACCCTGCTCGGATCGGCGCTGGCGACCGTGGCGGTCGGGCAGTGGGGACATCGCTTCCCGCAGCGCCGGCTACTCCTCGCCGCCGCCTGGCTGATGGCCGCCACCGGTCTTCTGCTGGCCGGCCTGGGCGGCATCGGCGCCTTCTGGCCGCTGCTGATCGTCGCCTTCGTCGGTACGATGAACCCCAGCTCCGGCGACGTCAGCGTATTCCTGCCGCTGGAGCATGCGCGGCTGGCCGAATCGGCGCACGGCGAGGCGCGCACTTTCCTGTTCGCGCGCTACACCTTCGTCGGCGCCTTGTGTGCCGCGACCGGTTCGCTGGCGACGGCCATCCCGCAAGTGCTGACGGATGCCGGCCTGGCCCAGCTCGACGCGTTGCGCCTGATGTTCGTCGCCTACGGGCTGACCGGCGTCTTGATCTTCGTCCTGTATCGCGCCTTGCCGGACCACCGTATGCACGAGCAGGCAGCGTCGCCCGAACCGCTGGGGCCTTCGCGCGGCATCGTGATCAAACTGGCGGCGCTGTTCTCGGTCGATGCCTTCGCTGGCGGGTTGATCGTCAATACCTTGCTCGCGCTCTGGCTGTTCGAGCGTTTCGACCTCTCGCTCGCCGCTGCCGGCCAGTTCTTTTTCTGGGCCGGGCTGCTGTCGGCCGGCTCCCAGCTCGCCGCCCCCTGGGTAGCGCGCCATATTGGCCTGATCAACACGATGGTGTTCACCCACATCCCGTCGAGCGTCTGTCTGGTCCTCGCCGCCTTCGCCGACAGCCTGCCGGTGGCGCTCGCGCTGCTGTTCCTGCGCAGCGCCCTGTCGCAGATGGACGTGCCGACGCGATCGGCCTTCGTCATGGCGGTGGTGACGCCGGCCGAGCGCGCCGCGGCGGCGAGCTTCACCGCCGTTCCCAGGAGCCTCGCCGCCGCAGCGAGCCCCGCCATCGGCGGCGCCCTATTCGCCGCTGGCTGGCTGGCGCTGCCGCTAGTGGCCTGCGGCCTGCTCAAGATCGCGTATGACGTTGCACTTTGGCGCGCGTTTCGGAAGTACGAGGAACCCTCCTCTTGAGAGCGCTCGCGCGCAAGCACATGGCGCGCTTCCGAAAATCGTGACCATCAGACAGAGCGCATCGCGAACGTGGCAACCGGAACTTTCCATGGCAGTTCTTGTGGAGAGGGGCAAGAGGCACAGGCGCCCCCCGGAAGGGACGCCTGCGGTGCGGACTACAACAAGCCGGCTTCCGCGAACGAGTACGGGCTGCCCTTGCCGACGATGAAGTGATCCAGCACCCGGACATCGACGGTGGCCAGGGCGCTCTTCAGCCGCTCGGTGATCGCACGATCAGCGGCCGAGGGCTCGGTGTTCCCCGAGGGATGCTGATGCGCCAGGATCAGCGCCGAAGCGTTGAGCGCCAGCGCACGCTGGACCACCACCCTCGGATACACCGAAGTCTGGTCGACCGTGCCCTGGAACAGCGGTTCGTAGGCGAGCACCTGGTGCTGGTTGTCGAGAAACACGACGGCGAAGATTTCGTTCGGCTCCGCGACCAGTTTCAGGCGCAGGTAGTCGCGCACGGCGGCGGGACTGCCCAGCGCCGGACCGGCCTTGAATACGCGGTTCTCCAGCAGGGTGATGGCCTGCCGGATGATCCAGTCTTCGTGCTGGGCGGCGATCAGGGTGAGCGACTCCGGGCGGGAGTCGGCGATGACAAGAGACATGGCGAACCTCCAATGGATGAGATCGGAGGGCGCCTGCCCCTGGAGGGCAAACCCTCCTGGGGACGTTGGGGATGGAACAGGTGACGAGCGGGCATCCGCCACCGCGGATGCGGTGGCTGTTCGCGTCAAGGGATGCGATGCGAACGGGTTTCGATCAACGCGGACGAGCCGCGCCGCAGCCTTGAAGATCGATGGCTACCTGGGCATGTCACCGGCAACGCCGGCGGGCATGTCTGGGGGATGGGCGGGTTCGGCCACGGTCGTGTTGCCGGCGGCGAGCAGGTCGATGGCCGACAGCAAGGCATCGCCTTCGACGGGACCGTGCAGCAGGAGGGTCTTGCCGGACTCGCGGTCGCGCAGTTGCAGGGCCGGCGTGGCCGCGATGCCCTGCTGTGCTGCTTCCACCGCCTGGGCACGGATGACCGCATCGGGGCGCTCGCTGTCGAGACAACCCTGCATGGTTGGTGTGAGGTCGGGATAGCGCAGGCCCTCCGGCAGGCCGTGGCCGTCGCCGCGGGTGTTCGAGTAGAGCCACGCCACGGCCTGCCAGAACGTGGCATGTCCGCCCGTCTCGCCCGCGCACTCGGCCAGGCGTGCCTCGGCAGTCGCGGCCGGCTCGTGCATGGACAGCGGCAGGTGGTGCCACTGCCAGTTCACCTCGGGATGGGCGTCGATCCAGCGCTTGAGCGCGGGGAAGTAGGCCCGGCAGTACGGACACTCCAGGTCGGCGTACCCGACCACCGTGAAGCGCGCATCGGCACGGCCATACAGCCAGGGCGGGCCGGCCGGTTTCGACGCTTCGGACCCGGCGGCGGCCAAAGACATGGGCTCGGTTGCCGGATGCGGCGCGCGCAGCAGCATCCACGAGGCAACCCCAATCGTCACCACGATCAGCAGGCCGATCCAGGGATGACGGCGGGCGAATGAAGGCATGCGCATCGTGTTGCTCCCGTCAGGCCAACGCGTCCAGCGCCAGAGGTTCGATGCCCCGCGCACGGTCGATCTTCTCGGCCACGCGGAAGGCGGCATCCAGCTCGCTGATGCCGTGCTGCTGCATCAACTGGAAGCGTTCGGCCTTCTCCTCGGGCTCGGTCATCGCCATCGCCAGGTAGAGGCTGGGCGGCACGGCGCGGAACAGCACTTCCATCGACTTGGACAGGATGACGCCCTCGCTGAACTTGCCGGCCTCCTTGCGTGCCGAGAGCATCAGCGCCTTCTGCGAAGCGTTGAGTTCGCGGAAGCGCGCGATCTTCTCGACTTCATCGGGCGGCATCGACAGGCAGATCCACCACTCGATCATGTTGAGCATGGGCTCGGCCGCTTTCGGCAAGTCGTCCAGGTTCTGCGTGGCGAGCCAGAACCACGCGCCGAGCTTGCGCCACATCTTGGTGATCTTGACCACGTAGGGCGCGAGCAGTGGGTTCCTCGTGATGATGTGGCCTTCGTCCGTCACGTTGATGATCGGGCGGCCCAGAAACTGGTCGCGCTCGGCGATGTTGTTGACGGTGTTGATGAGCGAGATGTAGGCGATCGAGAGCTGGGCGTTGTAGCCCTCGCGCGCGAAGGTGGCCAGGTCCACGATGGTGATGTCCGCCTCGGGCCACGGCGTGCCGGCCCGGTCGAACATCTCGCCGTCCACGCCCTGGCAGAACATCTCCATGGCGTCGGCCATCTCCAGCAGCCGTGCGCGCCGCACCTCGGGCAGCGTGGCATCGCGGGCGCGCTCGCGCAGCGCGTCGCGCACATCGCGGGTGAGCACCGTGCGCCTCTCCGTTGCGCAGCACTGTGCCGCATCGAGAATGCACTGGCGGATCAGGCTGCGGTCGGCGCGGGTCAGGCGCGCTTCTTCCTTGTCCTCGCCGCCGGTGATCATCAGCCGTGCCGTGATCTCCAGCTCGCCGAGCACGTCGCGCTGCTCGTCGCCCTCCACTGCCCTGCCGGCATCGGTCTGGTCTTCGTCGAGCGCATCGGCGTCCAGTGTCTGTACCTCGCTCGGCGTAT
>JAKOYD010000102.1 GCA_029780695.1 Pseudomonadota bacterium | reverse complement strand
CTTCTTCCGCATTGCGTGCCTGTTCCGCCCGTGGCCGGCGCGCGGCGAAATCGTGGCGCTGACCGGGCATCTGGCCGAGAACGAGCTGCGCGGCGGGCTGACCTTCATCGAGCGGGCCTTGGGCATCGAGAAGGCGCGCGAGTTCTACGAGCAGGAAAGCGGCCAGGCGCTGTCGCAGAGCGAACTCGCGCGGCGGCTGACGGCCGACGGCTATCCGGTGCCGCAGTCACACATCAGCCGCATGAACGATGCGGTGCGCTATCTGCTGCCGGCGATCCCGACGCTGCTGTACGGCGGATTGGGCCGGCATCAGGTGGACCGGCTCGCAGTGCTGCGCAAGGCGTGCGAGCGCACCTGGGAGCGGCGTGCGCTGGGCCGCACCGTGGCCGTGGACTTCGCCTCGTTGTTTCAGGACGTGCTGACGCAGTTCGACACACAGCCGGACGACTTCTCGCCGCAGCGGGTGCAGGACGAGCTGGTCGGCCAGATGGCCGAGCTGCTGGAGGCGGACTACGACACGCTGGCGCTGGAGATCAACGACAGCGAAAACCGCCAGCGTGCGCTGACCAGCGAACCGGCGGCGCCGACGCCACCGGCAGCGCCTGTCGTGCCTGCTGGTCCTCCCCCGCCGGTCTCCGCGCCTCAGCAGCCACCCGCCTCGTCCGTGCCGCGCGACACCACGCCGGTCGCGCCTTCGGCGCCAGCAGCGACACCGCCTGCACCGCGCGAAGCGCCGGAGGACCAGCACGGGCAACGCGACGAGCGCCTGCAAGGGCACATCGTGACACCGGCACCGACCACCGAGCGCCTGCAGTCCATCCAGCGGATGGTCGCGGACCAGCTCGGCGACAAGCTGCCCGACTTCGAGGCCGATGCGCTGCGTGCGATCCCCGTGCAGGCGGGCGGGCTCTATCCCATCTCGGACGTCTGGTACGTCGAGCCGGGGCTGGACGTGCCGGATCGCCTGCGCGTGCACATCGCGCAGTTCGCGCGCGAGATCGGCGAGGAAGCGGCGGTCGCCGACCACATCGAGGCCAGCGTCGGCGGCATCGGCTTCGTCTGCGTGGCACCGGCCGTGGGCCAGGCGAAGGCGCTGCCGGCGTTCGCGCGGGCGGTGCTGACCCTGCTGCATGTGCTGAGTGCGGCTCCGCCCTCCGCGAACGGATTGGACCGCGCGCGGCTGGCCGACGAGCTGGCGGCGCTGCTGCATGGCCACGGCGGCTCGGCCACACGCCTGAGCGATGCTGCGCTGGTGAAGCTGTTCCGTCTGCTGCGCCTGGCGCGCCGGCTGCTGGATCTGGAAGCCGGCGTAGCGAGCCAGGATTCCTGAGCGCAGGAGGCTCCCGCATGTCGGCACCGCACCCACTCAACCAGGCCGTGATCGCCCAGGCCCTGCATGACCTGCGCAACGGCCAGTTGCGCCGCTGCAAGGCCATGGGCTTCGGCGAGGAGGAGCTGGATGCGCTGAAGCACCCCGAACTCGTGAGCATGCTGGTGAATGCCACGGTGTCGTGGTGTTCGGTGTCGGTGAACCGGGAAGTGTTGAAGCGGCTGCTGAGCCAGGTGCACGACGTGGAGCGGGAGATCGCCACGGTGGACCGCATGCTGCGCCTGGGGGCGAGCACGGAGATGGTCAGCAAGTTCTACGGCCTCACGCATCAGGAAGTGGCGCTGCGCCGCGACATCCTCGGGCTGCCCAAGCGCAAGGGCCGGCATCCGGTGCTCGACGAGGCGCAGGACGTGGCCTTGTGGGAGCGCTGGAAGGCCGGCGTCTCCGAGCGCCATATCGCCCTGACCGACGACATGGCGATGCTGGCGCTGACCATGGATCTGGCCGAGGCGCTGAGCCTGCCGATGTCGGTGGTGTGGGCGGCGATACGCAACTGGATCGACCAGGGGCTGGTGTAGGCCATGACCACGGGTGGCGCACCACGGCGCGAAGGCCCGGTTGCGCTGTCGGCGTTGTTCGACGAGGCGCTGCGGCACCTTGAGCCGAAGGAACCGGCGCAGGGCACGGCGCCGAGCCAGGACGGCTTTCTCTACAGCGGCAACCGCCATGAGAGCGTGCCGCGCCGACTGTTCCTCGACCGGCGCCTGACCCCGCTGGAACGCAACGCCTGGCAGGTGTTCCGCCTGCAGCTCAACGACGACGGCGTGACCGCCTTTCCCACCTACGACCAGCTCCGCCCATATCTGGCGTCCATGCCCTGTGCGGCGCAAGCCTCGCACGAGACCGTGGCGCGCGCCTTGACGCTGCTGCGGCTGACGCGCTGGCTCAGCCTGGTGCGGCGGCGGCGCGATCCCAAGACCGGCCGCATCCAGGGGAACCTCTACGTGCTGCACGACGAACCGCTGTCGCCCTTCGAGGCGATGCAGCTCGACCCCGACTATCTGGGCCTGGTGAGCCAAGCGCTCACGCACGCGGCGAAGGCGGTGCAGGTCGTGGGCATGAACACGCTGCGGGAGATCGCCGAAGACCCGCTGCTCAGCGGGCGCACGCTGCCGACCCGCCTGCAGGTGCTCGCGCAGCGCATGGCACGGCATGGCTGGACGACGCCAGGTTATCCACAGGAGGGTGCGGACCACGAATCCGAAGAAGGCCAGGAAGCCCTGCTTCGGAATGGCGCGCGCCCGTCTTCGGAATCCGAAGCAGGGCCGAAACCCGCGCCGGACGGCTCTCTTCGGATTCCGAAGGAGGACCGTACAGTACGTAATGATCGTATAAATGAAGTACGTACAGTACCGCGCGCGAGGGCCTTGCAGAACCTGCGGCTGCCCGAGCGTTTCCTGCGCTTGAAGGACGAGCAGCAGGCCGGCGCGCTGGTGGCGCTGCAGCAGGTGGACGAGGCGCAGAGGCAGGCCGTTCTCGACGAGTGGGCGGCACGCTGCCACAACAGCGCGGTACGCAACCCGGCCGGCTACCTGTTTGGCATCATCCAGAAGGCGATCCGCGGGGAGTTCAAGGCCTGGGCCGGAGAAAGTGCATCGGCGGCGCCAGCGTCCCCGCCGTCGTCACCACCGGCATCCCGTGCGGCTGACCCCGAGGTGGCGCGTGCCTACCTGGCACAGCTCCGAGAAGCCTTGCGTGATCGCTGATGTTGACTATCCCCAGGGGATAGCTGGAACAGACACCTTTCCGCCGCACTCAATTGTCGTCCGCCGAACGACAGGCGAAACTGTCGCCTGTGAATCAGAAGAGGACAGCCACGCACGAGCCCGGCCGATGATGGACATGACGACTTCCCCCGTCACAAACGTACTGCAACCACTGCAGCGAGACGTTCAGCGCTTGCTGGGCAGATGCCTGTTGCGCCTTCAACAATACGAGCGCCTCATGAAAGCCATCGTGGCGCACCACGAGATTTCAGGCCCGGCGCATTCGCTGGAGGCCATTCGCACAGCGCGGATCGAAGATGCCGCGACCAAGACCCTGGGCACGTTGGTCGGACAACTGTTTGGTTCGTATGTGGTCACCGATGGAAATGGTGGCAAGGAACGCGACAACGATCTTCCCGGCGACGTGATTTCCTTTCGCACGCGCGTGCAACTGAGCCTGTCTGCGCAGGACTACGCCAAAACCCAGGCCGACCTCAAAGACCTGGTATCGCTGCGCAACACCCTGGTGCACCACTTCATCGACCAGCACGATCTATGGACCGTGGACGGGTGTCGCGCTGCACAGGACGAACTCGGTTCCGCCTACACGCGCATCGATCAACACTTTGAGCAGCTGCGCGGCTGGGCCGAGCACATGGATCAGGCGCGGCGCCTGGCAGCGGAGTTCGTCCAGTCGGATGTGTTCCACGACCTGGTGGTCAATGGCATCGCGCCGGACGGCACGGTGGACTGGCCGGCCGCCGGCATCGTTCGCGCGCTGCGCGAGGCCGCCGCGCAGTTGGCCGTCGAGGGCTGGACACCCATTGCCGCCGCTGGCCGCTGGATCGCGGACCAGCATCCCGAGCAGCTTCCAGCCAAGTACGGCTGCAGCAGTTGGCGGCAGGTGGTGCACGAGTGCCGCCTGTTCGAGCTTCGCTACCGTGAGGTGGAGGGGCAACGGGCCGCCTGGTACAGACCTCGCGAGGCATAGCCCCGCAACGCGGTCTCACCTCCGCGCGAGCCGCGAACAACTCCGCCGAGCTATCCCCAGGGGATAGCCGGCACACACAGCCTTCCGTGCGGAACAAACCGGGCGCGCATGGGCTGCGGTTTGTTGACTGACAGCCTTCCGGCCGATGCCGATGCTGGCGACTCGCCCCTTCACCGCGAGTCGCTCCAATGGCCAACGAACGCACAGAACCCCTGCAACTGAATCTCGGATCGCTGCGCAGCGCGATGTCGCTGACGCTGCACACGCACCACGCTTCGCGCATCTGGCACGGCCGCGCGCCGACCGAGGGGCGCCCCGGCATCATCGGTCTCAACGGCTTCATCGGCGCCATGAACAAGATGAAGCGCGGCGCCGAGCAGGACGACCCGTACTCGGATTGGTGGATGTTGCGGATCGAGGACAAGCTCGCCGACACCAAGACCCGCCTGCAGACCCTGCGCGAACAGGTCGACCAGGCCCTGGCCGACGTGCCACCGGCGCTGTCGCTGGGCGAGAACATGAATGTGCAGCCGGTGAAGCTGCCGCTGTTCGTGAATGCACAGCTCGGCTTCATGGCGGTGTACCTGCTGGCTGACTACGACGACCTGGCGCGCAAACTCATCCTGGCGCACCACACGGCGCTGATCGACCGCAGCACCTTGGAGCGCTGGCTCAATGATGGCGCGCACGCGCTGCGCAGCCTGTTCTCGCTGGCCCAGCAGTACCGCTACTCGGGCACGACGCGCGACGACTTCGCGGCGAAGAACGCCGCGGCGCGAGCGGCGCTGGAGAAGTTCGGCGAGCTGCCGCAAGACGTGCTGGAAGGCACGCGCCGCTCGCGCTTCGCGCCACCGATCGCGCGGCGGACGACCAAGCCCGGCACGCCGCCTGCTGCGCCCGCCATTGAGCCCGATGCGCCGGCTCACACGGATGGCGCAGCCAATCCAGCGACGGGTAATGAGGGTGCTGACGCATGACGGCATCGCCCCCCATCAGTCACTCCACGCGCTTCGTGACGCTGGAACAGGCGGACTTCCAGCGGCTGGAACACGCAGGCTACCTAAAAGGCCTTTTACAGCCTTTTAAGGGTAAGGGGAGTCTGGAGACCTGGGCCAGCCAGTGCGCAGCGCTGCGCGACGACGTGATTGGCCTGGCGCAGCGGCGTGTGCTGCCCCAGGCACGCGCCTACCCCTTCAGCCTGCTCGACGTGCAACTGGCCCAGCAGGCCACTGGCGCAGGGACGACCTTCCTGCGCTGGCGCAACCTCGACCGTTCCTCCATGGGCGTGGCGTTCTGGGAGGCCCTGCTGGCCAACCCCGCGACGCCGACCTCGCTGATCGACGAGCTGTACGCGATCGAAATGCAGCGCATCGTGCTGAACATGCAGATCAGCCTGACCCACAGCATCGCTCGCCAAGCCCTGGAATGCGCCAGCAAGGCCGCCCAGGCCGAAGCGGCTTACCTGCGGCGTGTCCACGGGCATACCGCGGCCGTTCCACCCACCACCAAGGAGTCACCATGAGCACGCACTTCGTCGGCGAGGGCAACATCGGTTCTGCGCCGGACTACCGCGAGTTTCCGAACGGCAACGACGAGCCGCGCCGGCTGCTTCGCCTGAACGTCTACTTCGACAACCCGATCCCGAAGAAGGACGGCGAGTACGAAGATCGCGGCGGCTTCTGGGCGCCCGTGGAGCTGTGGCACCGCGACGCCGAGCACTGGAAGACGCTGTACCAGAAAGGTATGCGGGTGCTGGTCGAGGGCCGCACCGTGCGCGACGAATGGGAGGACGCCGACGAGAACGAGCGCGTGACGTTCAAGGTCGAGGCGCGGCGCGTGGGCATCCTGCCGTACCGCATCGAGTCGGTGGCGCTCAGC
>JAKOYD010000087.1 GCA_029780695.1 Pseudomonadota bacterium | reverse complement strand
AACGTTAGGTGACGCGGCAACGCCTTTTTGTCGCAATAAAAGTAGGACTTGCGCAAAGAAAATTTAAAATATTATCAAATCCTATAAAAATCAACAACTTGCAGAAATTTCATTCGTTAGGCATCTGAGATTTTTTCACAATTCGGAACGGAAGCCCCGTTTTGCGTAAGTCCTACTTGCTTAATTTAAGATAGTTTAATCATAAAGAGCGACATAATGCTGATGAATATTTTAAAGGGAATCCTAGCGTTAGTTGCGGTGGGCATAGGAACAATTTTTTATCAAGAAGCTCAGGGATGTCGCGCAGCCGACGAATATCGGGTATCGCTGGAAGCGCAACGAGCAAAATCCCCTTACACTGAGATTCAAACTGCGAAAAATTTATGCCAAAAGCAGGTCGATTTGGAGCTTAACAACCGACGTATAGGTTTTTCGAAAATCGAAACATATCATCAAGGATCCACTCAACTGTACCATGATGTGCGCGTCGGTGTTTATGGCACATCAGGTGGGCAGATAAAATTTCCTGTACTTTCGCTATCGTGTCTAACGAATCTGGCATCAACAGAGGTTATTCGAATCGATTCATCTAAAGAAACATTCGCCACTGGAACGGGAATGGATAAGGATGCAAACTTGGAATTTGAAATTTGGCGCGCGAGACTAGATGCAACGGCTTGTAGTTCTAATCCTTTTTATAAGTAATGAATAAAGTGGCCAGGCTCGAATTATTTTTGCGTGAGTGTGCTCTAAACCGGAGGTCAGGCGGACAGCTTCCAGCTGCCACTTACCTCGGTTCGTTAGACTTATAATATACTTCATCGCATGAGTAAAAAATTAAGAGATCATGTGATTGAGAGCACTCAAGTTGAACTTAAAACCAATCTAGACAATGCTGTTGAAAAATGCAGATTCGCAATAATCTGGATTGAGAAAAACATTAATAGAACGGAGAAAAGTGTTGTTTTATGCAATCTACTGATCGCCACAGCAGATTATTTGGAGCTAACTAAATCTTCATTAAATTTTCATATTTCAGCCATCGCCGTTTCAACAAGAAGCATTTATGAAATAAATGTCAGGCTTAGATCTCTAATAGCAGATCAAGAGAACCTAAGAAAATGGCAATCTGAAGCAGTCACGGATAAATTTCAGGCACTAGATGGGATTTTATTACTTGCCAATGATTCAGATAACACAACGGAGAAAAATATACTCAAGCAAGAAATAGAACGCCTGAATGGTCTCATAACCAAGTACGGGCTCCCCACAATTAAACAGCCGATTAGCACTGGGAATCTTGCTAAAACCGTAGGGTTAGAAAATGAACATAATTCACTGTTCAAGCTGTACTCTAAGTTAGTTCATCCTAGTTCGTATTTAGTAAATGATTACAATAGTGCTGCTTCCATAGAAAACCGAAAAATTCTACAGATTCATGCTCAGCTTTATGCATATGACTCTATATCTAGAATTTGTGAGGCATTAGAGGTTCCGTATGAAGTTAGCAAGCCATAGGGCAAGCCTAACAAGGCGCTCAAGCGGACGGCTTCCTGCCGCCGCTTAGCTAGGTTCGTTAGTCCCGCGGAAAAACCGCTTTAGTCAGGCCCATGTCTATCCAAACGGCATTTCCCTTCTCAGGCGCCGTTCGGTGCTGAGATTGCCGTTTCTCCGGGCTTCGCCTGGTGTGCTGCGCAGGTTCGCGGTCTTTTTGGCCTCCAGCGCTTTTGCAGCAAGCGCTAGCAGCTATCATTTTGCAAGTATCGCGCCGCTTCAGCAGCACCGGTTGCCCAACCCTGCAGGCAGGTAGCGCCCCAACCCGCATCGCCTTGCATCCCCGACCCCACCCCCAAGGCCCTACCATCGGCCTTTGTTTTTTTCGGAGCTTTCTTCATGCGCGTTCTTTTCGCCCTGCTCACTTCGCTGGCCATCGCCCCCGCCGCCATGGCACAAACCAAGCCCGTCACCACCGCTAGCGGCCTGGTCTACGAGTCGCTCAAGGAAGGCGCGGGCGCATCGCCCGCAGCCACCGACACCGTCAAGGTGCACTACCGTGGCATGTTCCTGGATGGCAAGGAGTTCGACAGCTCCTACAAGCGCGGCGAACCCACCGAGTTCCCGCTCAACCGCGTGATCGCCTGCTGGACCGAGGGCGTGCAGCGCATGAAGCCCGGCGGCAAGGCCCGGCTGACCTGCCCGCCCGGCATTGCCTACGGTGCCAATGGCGCCGGCGGCGTGATCCCCCCCAACGCTACGCTGAATTTCGAGGTGGAACTGGTGTCCGTGCGCCGCTGACCGGCGGCAGCGGCGCTCCCGCGCGGGCTTACACTCCTTCGCACAGGCCACGGCCTTGCTGCGCAGGGGCGCGGCATCTGACCGCGACCGCCGCCCATGAGCCTTCCAGACCTGTCCTTTCTGCTGCACGCCCAGTCCCCCGATGCCGTACCGGCGGGCGACTGTGCTGCGGCCCCCGCACCACCACCCCCTGCCGGCGCCCTGCCGCCGTCCCAGGAACCCGTGCCGGCACTGATCGCAGAACTGCGCGCCTACCAGGCCGAGCTGGAGGCCCAGAACAAGGTTCTGCAGTACAGCCAGACGGCCGCCGAGAGCGCCTCGGAGCGCTTTGAGGCCTTGTTTTCCAGCGTGCCGCTGGCCCTCATGGTGCTCGATGAATACGACGTGGTGGTGCAAGCCAACTCGATGGCGCAGCGCTCCTTTCAGCCCACCGAGCAGGACCGCCCCCTGACGGCGCTGATGCCCTTTGTGTGCGAGGACGACACCGAACGCGTGCAGCAGGCCTTTCGCGCAGCGCGGGAGCAGGGACACAGCGAAACCACCGAAGTCGTCTTTCAGATCGGTGAGGCCGGGCGCATCACGGGCGACCTGCACATCGCCTGCATCGAGATGGCCCAGGATGGCGCTGCACCGGTGCTCCAGTTCCTGTGCGCCGTGATCGACCAGGGCCCGCTGCTGGCCGAACGCCAGGCACTGCAGCAGCGCAACCAGCAGCTGCACGCCAGCGAAAAGCGGCTCGAAGCCATCATCAATTCGGCGCTCGATGCCATCGTCTGCGTGGACCAGGACCAGCGCATCACGGTGTTCAACCCCACAGCGGCCGCGCTGTTCCAATGCGGCGCCAGCGACGCGCTGGGCAGCCCGCTGGAGCGCTTTTTGCCCGATGCGGCGCAGGCGCTGGCGTTTGCCCAACTGGCCACCCAGGCCCTGCTGGGCGAAATGACCGCCAGGACCGCCAGCGGCAAGGAATTGGCGGTGGAAGTGAGCGTGTCGTTCGAGCGCCATGCCGAGGGCGAGACCACCACCGTCTTCGCCCGCGACCTCACCGGCCGCAAGAAAGCCGAGGCGCACCGCAGCGCGCTCGAAGCCCAGCTGCGCGAATCGCAAAAAATGCAGGCGGTGGGCACCATGGCGGGCGGCATCGCGCACGATTTCAACAACATTTTGGGCGCCATCCTGGGCAATGTGGAACTGGCCAAGGCCGACTGCGGACCGGCATCGCCGGCGCTGGAAAGCCTGCAAGAAATCAACAAGGCCGGGCGGCGCGCCCGCGATCTGGTGCGCCAGATCCTCACCTTCAGCCGCAACGAACCGCCCCAGCGCACCCGTGTGAACTTGGCCGAAGTGGCGCATGACACCGAGCGGCTGCTGCGCGTGACCCTGCCGCCCGCCATTGAACTGCACATGCATTTTCCGCAGGGTTTGCCCGCCTTGCTGGCCGATGCCACGCAGGTCGAGCAGGCGCTGCTGAACCTGTGCACCAACGCCGTGCATGCCATTGGCACCGAGCGCGGCAGCATCGAGGTAGAGGCCACCCGGGTGCGGCCCGACCAGCGCCTGTGCGAGCAACTGGGCTTGGCCCCGATGGACTATGTGGCACTGACGGTGCGCGACAACGGCCCGGGCATGGACGCCGCCACGGTCGAGCGCATTTTTGAGCCTTTTTTCACCACCAAGCCCGTCGGCCAGGGCACGGGCCTGGGCCTGGCAGTGGTGCATGGCGTGATGCGCACCCACGAGGGGGCCGTGGATGTGCACAGTGCGCCAGGCCAGGGCAGCCGGTTCACGCTGTATTTTCCCGCGGCCATGGACGAGGCCACCGCACCAGCCGCCCCGCCCTCACCCCCATCACCCACACCACCCACGCAACAACCCACAGCGCCCGCGCCCGCCGCCCCCCAGGAGGCGCAGCGCAGCCACCATGTCATGTATGTGGATGACGACGAGGCACTGGTTTTTCTGGTGCAGCGCCTGCTGCGCCGCCGGGGCTACCAGGTCAGCGGCTTCACCGACCCCCACGCGGCCACGGCCGCGCTGCGTGCCGACCCGCAGCGCTATGACCTGCTGGTGACCGACTACAACATGCCCGGCTTTTGCGGCGTGGACCTGGTGCGTGAGGCCCGCCACATCCGCCCCGACCTGCCCGTGGCGCTGGCTTCGGGCTACGTCACGGCCGAGATCGAGCAGGCGGCCATGGCGGAAGGCGCGCGCGCCCTCATCCACAAACCCAACGATGTGGAAGAGCTGTGCGCCACCGTGCAGCGGCTGGTTGCCGGCAATGACCCTGCCTGAGCCCCTGGCGGGCGGCGTGCAGCCGGTGTACGAAGACGACGACCTGCTGGTGCTGTGCAAACCCTCGGGCCTGCTGTGTGTGCCCGGCCGGGGCCCTGACAAGCAGGATTGCCTGAGCGCGCGCGCGCAACAGCGCTGGCCCGGTGCATTGATCGTGCACCGGCTGGACCAGGCTACCTCGGGGCTGGTGCTCATGGCCCGGCATATTGATGCGCAGCGGCGCCTGGGCCACGCCTTTGCCGAGCGCCAGGTGCACAAACGCTACCAGGCCGTGGTGCAGGGGCAGCTCGGCGGTAACGACGGCGCCTGGCACGACATCGACCTGCCGATTGCGGCCGACTGGGCACGCCGCCCGCTGCGCGTGATCGACCACGCCCTGGGCAAGCCCAGCCTGACGCGCTGGCGCGCCCTGGCCCATGACACGGCGGCACGGACCACGCGCCTCGAGCTCGAGCCCGTGACCGGCCGCACCCACCAGCTGCGCGTGCACCTGGCCGCCATCGGCCACGCCATTCTGGGCGATGCGCTCTATGCCGATGCCGCCACGCAGGCACAGGCCCCGCGCCTGCTGCTGCATGCCAGCCAGCTGGCATTCATGCACCCCATGACGGGTGCGCCGATCACCCTGGAAAGCGCTTCCGATTTTTAATCAAATAAGCCGCAAGCCCATTTAAATATTGCACTATTAGCTATTTATTCAATAGCAAATTGATTAATCGCCGGCCGCCTGGCCCGGGCCACCAAAGGCGGCCGGCATCACGCGCTACCATGGCAGCATGGCTACAAACCCACCCACCCACCTCACCCTCCTTACCGGCGCATCGCGCGGCATGGGCCTGGCCATGGCGCACCAGCTGCTGCGCCCCGGCCACCTGCTGGTCTGCATTTCACGCCACGCCAGCGCCGAGCTCGCCAACGCGGCAACCCAGGCCGGCGCCGCGCTGGAGCAATGGGAGCAAGACCTGTCCCAAGGCCCTGCAGTGGCCGAACAGCTGCGCGCATGGCTGGCGGCGCAGCCGGTGGGCCGGTTCGCCAGCGCCACGCTGATCAACAACGCGGGCGTCATCCCGCGCATCGCCCCCCTGTCGGCCAGCGACCCTGCCGACCTGGCCAACGCCCTGCGCGTGGGGCTGGAGGCGCCCATGCTGCTCACGGCCGCCTTTCTGGGCGCCACCGAAGGCTGGAACCTGCCGCGCAAGGTGCTCAACATTTCGTCCGGCCTGGGCCGCCGCGCCATGGCCTCGCAGGCGGCCTACTGCGCCGCCAAGGCGGGCATGGACCATTTCACGCGCTGCGTGGCGCTGGACGAGGCCTTGAAGCCGCAAGGCGCCAAGGTATGCTCGCTGGCTCCGGGCGTGATCGACACCGACATGCAGGTGCAATTGCGCGGCGCCCCATCCGAGGCGTTCCCGGACCGCCAGAATTTCGCCAACCTCAAGACGGGTGGCCAGCTCACACAGCCTGCCGACGCCGCTACCCGCGTGCTGGCCTGGCTGGAACGCGCAGACTTCGGCACCCACCCGGTCGCCGACGTCCGGGATGCGTGAGCCTATTGACTCAATTTTTATAGCAACATGTGCTTTACCTATAAGCAGTTGCAACATATTTGACCTGAAATCACTCTGAAAGGACATTCCCATGACCCGTGAAGTCGTCGTCGTCAGCGCCGTGCGCACCGCCATCGGCACCTTTGGTGGCAGCCTCAAGGACGTACCGCCCACCGAGCTGGGCGCCCTGGTCGTGCGCGAATCGCTCGCGCGTGCCAACGTGGAAGGCAAGGACGTGGGCCATGTGGTGTTCGGCCATGTGGTGAATACCGAACCCAAGGACATGTACCTGTCGCGCGTGGCCACCATCAACGGCGGGTGCGGCGAAGGCACGCCCGCCTTCAACGTCAACCGCCTGTGTGGCTCGGGCCTGCAGGCCATCGTGAACGCCAGCCAGTCCATCTTGCTGGGCGACACCGACGTGGCCATTGGCGGGGGTGCCGAGAACATGAGCCGCGTGCCCTTTGCCAGCCTGAACATGCGCTGGGGCGCCCGCATGGGCGACACCAAGATGGTGGACATGATGATCGGCGCGCTGCACGACCCCTTCCACGCCATCCACATGGGTGTGACGGCCGAGAACATCGCCGCCAAGTGGGGCATCACCCGCGAAGACCAGGACAAGCTGGCCGTGGAAAGCCACAACAGAGCCGAACGCGCCACGCAAAACGGTGTGTTCAAGGACCAGATCGTGCCCGTCACGCTCAAGAGCCGAAAAGGTGACGTGCAGTACGCCACCGACGAGCATTTCCGCCCTGGGGCCACCCTGGCCGACATGGCCAAGCTCAAGCCCGCCTTCCTCAAGGAAAACGGCACCGTCACCGCCGGCAACGCCTCGGGCATCAACGATGCCGCCGCCGCCGTGGTGCTGATGGAAGCCGGCGCCGCCAAGGCCCGTGGCGCCAAGCCGCTGGCCCGCCTGGTGGCCTACGCCCACGCCGGCGTGGACCCCAAATACATGGGCATCGGCCCCGTGCCGGCCACGCAGCTGGCACTGAAAAAGGCCGGCCTCACCGTCAACGACCTGGACGTGATCGAGGCCAACGAGGCCTTTGCCGCGCAGGCCTGTGCCGTCACCAAGGACCTGGGGCTGGACCCGGCCAAGGTCAACCCCAACGGCTCGGGCATTTCGCTGGGCCACCCGATCGGCGCCACCGGCGCCATCATCACGGTGAAGGCCATCTACGAACTGCAGCGCACCGGCGGCCGCTACGCGCTGGTCACCATGTGCATTGGCGGCGGCCAGGGTATTGCCGCGATCTTCGAGCGTCTGTAAGAAGCGTACAGCGGGCACTGGTGCCCGCCGAAGCGCCCGCGCGGGCACCAGCGCCCGAACTACCAAATTGATAGCTGCACGCGCTTGCTGGCCTTGGGCTAGCAAGCGCTTTTTTCATGCAAATTGGCGGCGCGGCGCGCCAGCAGGCGGAACGCGCTACGATGCGGCGGTTTTATTTACCCAAGCATTGTTCCGCCCATGATTCGCACCCTCGCCCCGTTTCTCGCCATCGGCCTGCTGGCTGGCGCCGCCCACGCGCAGACCTACCCCGACAAGCCGATCCGCATGGTGATCCCCTTCCCGCCCGGCGGCGGCACCGACATCCTGGGCCGGCTGGTGGCGCAAAAGCTGACCGAGGCCAACAAGTGGACCATCGTGCCCGACAACAAGGCCGGCGCCGGCGGCACGCTGGGCATCACCGAAGCCGCCAAGGGCAAGCCCGACGGCTACGACATGGTGATGGGCCAGAAAGACAACCTGGTCGTCGGGCCGTGGATCTACAAGAACCTGCCCTGGAACCCGGTGAAGGACTTCACGCCCGTGGCGCACGTGGCCTGGTCGCCGGTGATCATCGCCACCAGCGCCACATCCAAGTACAAGACGCTGGCCGACGTGGTGGCCGCCGCCAAGGCCGCGCCCGACACCATCACCTACGGCTCGCCGGGCAACGGCACCACCATCCACCTGGCAGGCGACCAGTTTGAGAAGGCGGCCGGCGTCAAGATGCGCCACATCCCGTACAAAGGCTCCAACCCGGCGCTGATGGATGCGCTGGCGGGCAACGTCGACCTGCTGGTGTCGAGCGTGCCGTCGGCCATGGCGCAGGTCAAGGCAGGCAAGCTGCGGCCGCTGGCCGTCACCTCGGCCAAGCGCAGCACCTCGCTGCCCGACGTGCCCACCGTGGCCGAAAGCGGCTACAAAGGCTTCGACATGAGCACCTGGTACGGCCTGATGATGCCGGCCGGCACGCCCGCCGCTATCGTGACGCAGATGAATGGCGCGGTGAACAAGCTGCTGGCCACGGCCGAAATGCAGAAAGCCATTCACGACCAGGGCGCGGAGCCGCTGGCCATGGCACCCGCCGCCTTCAGCCAGCAACTGCAGCGCGACTACCAGGGCATGGAGAAGATCGTGCGGGATGCCGGGGTAAAGATTGAGTGACACCCCCTGAGCGCCTGACGGCGCTTCACCGCTGCTGCGCGAGGGCAGCGCCGCTGGTCGCCAGGGAAACCCCGGCTCGGGCGGCCCTGACATGGCCTGCTCCGCGGCCGTTGGATAGAAAAACGCCCGCGTTTGCGGGCGTTTTTTCTTGGTTCAGGCCTTGCGGTTCATGGGGCAAGTGTTCATGCCCAGCAGCGTGTAAGCGGGACAAAAGCGAAACAGGCCGGTGGCGAGCGGGATCACGCCCAACCAGCCCCACCAGCCGATCTTGCCCATGGCGGCCAGTGCGATCAGCATCAGGCCGACGACGATGCGAAGGATGCGGTCGATGCCGCCTACGTTGAGTTTCATGGCTTTCTCCTTGGGTGGTTGACAAACATACCAGAAGGTCAGGGGCGCGCCACCGCGCGTGCCGGACGGAATTTTTGCGCGCGGCCCGCCATTCTCGGCAGTCCCCGGGGCGCACGCTTGGGTGTTCATTGGCGATCGCCCCGGGCGGGCAGCGTTGACGTGGGTGCGGGCGCGCCCGCATTGGCGCCGGGCTTCGTCGAAGTCGCTGCCGCGGTCGGGCTTGTCGAAGGCGATGGCGCGGCGCTCAGTTGGGCCTGCAAGCCATCGTCGAGCCGGTCGGCCAGCACCGCCAGGCGCAGGCGCTGGCGCAACTGGTCGGCGCGCGCCTCGTCCAGCGCCAGCGCGGCGTGCGCAAGATCGTTCTCGGCATTCAGCACGTCCATTAACGTGCGGTCGCCCACCGACCGGCCCAGGCGGGTGGCATCCAGCCGCGCGGCGCTGGCCTTCAGGCCGTCCTGCAGCGCCGCGATGCGCGCCTGGCTGGCCTGCCAGCCCAGCCAGGCAGCGCGAACCTGCTCAGCGACCTGTTGGCGCGCCTGGTCCAACTGGGCCTGCGCCTTTTCAATGAGGCGCGCGCCCTCGCTGCTTTGCGCGCGGCTCATGCCGCCGTCGTACAACGGCCAAGTGACTTGCACGCCGACAATGGCGTTGGCACTGCGGTTGCTGGCCGAGCCAAAATCGCCGCGCCCGCCCAGGCGATCGAACCCGGCCTGTGCCACCAGATCGACCGAGACGCTGTCGCCGGCCCGGCGCTTGCGCCACTGCTGCTCCGCCATCGCCACGCCTTGCGACGCCAGTTGCACCTGCGGGTTGGCGGACTGTGCGGTGACCATCCAGGCTTGCAGTGACTCGCCGGGCGCCGACACGGCGTCGGGCAAGCGCGCCACGGGCTCGCGCAGGCCGGTACTGTCTGCCAGCGTCTGCTGCGCCAGATCGCGCTGCAGACGGGCGGCCTCGACCCGCGCGCGAACGGCAGCCAGGGCTGCGTCGGCCTCGTGCGCGTCGGTGATGGGTGATTCACCCAGCTGAAACCGGTCGTGCGCCTCGGTGGTGGCACGGGCCACGGACTGGGCCTGGCGCTCGGCCACGCGCAATTGTTCTTGCGCGACCGCCAGGGCGACATAGCGCTCGGCCGTGCGCAGCACCAGCTCACTGCGGGCGGCGCGCCAGGCCGTGTCGGCCATGTCGGCATTCAGTTCCAGTTCGGCGCGCGCTGCCTCGCGCACCGGGTTGACCAGCGGCTGTTGCGCCGTCACCGAAGCGCGCGTGGCCAGGCCGCCGTAGACCGAGGTGGCGAAGTTGACCCCTTCGGAGGTGCCCAAACCAGGCGCCGAAAACTGCGCGCCTTTCATGCGCGTGTCGCTGGCGCCCAAACCGCCGGCCAGGCCCAGCATGACGTTGGGGCGCCACAGCGCGGCCGCCTGCTCGCGCCGAGTTTGCGCCGCCGCGTGTTCCGCGCGCGCGACGGCCAGGGTGCGGTCGTTCTGCTCGGCGGCACGCCACACGGCCGGAAGGTCCTGTGCCAGCGCGAGCGTGGGCAACAGTGCCAGCACCACCGCGCCCAGGCGCCCTTCACGCGTGCGCAACAGCGTCATGCGGGGGCTTTCTCGCCGCCGAATTCTTCGTAGGCAGCGATGGCTGCGGCGGCGTACATCAGCGACGGGCCGCCGCCCATGTAGACGCACATGCCGAGCATTTCCTCGACTTCGGCGCGCGTGGCGCCCAACTTGACCAGCGCCTTGGCGTGGTAGCCCACGCACGGGTCGCAGCGCGCGGCCACCGACAGCGCCATGGCGATCAGTTCCTTGGTCTTTTCGTCCAGCACGCCCGCCTTGCCGGCCGCGCCCGACAGCGCGTAGAAGCCTTGCATGGTTTCAGGGATGCCCTTGCGCAGCTTGGCAATGTTGGACGAGGTGTCGGCGATGATGTCCTTGTAGCTTTTGGCCATGGGTCAGCTCCTTGAATGTTCCGCTTCTGGTCTATACCGTCACGCACCCGCGCGTGCACCCAGCTTGCGCATGATGCTCTCCATCAGGCACCACTTGGTAAAACCACTTTGCAAAAGGTTGGCGCCCACGAAGGCGGTGAACCACAGCCAGTTCGTGCTGTGGAAGATGGGGCTGCCAGGCACGCCCAGGGCCAGGGACAGCAGGATGAAGCTGCCGCCGATGATGCGAACGAGTTGCCAGGATGTCATGCTGTTTGCTCCTTTTTGAATAGCTGTTTACGCAGATGGGACAAGCGCGGACGCTTGATTTGACGGGTGCGTGCGGCGATAGGCGACGTAGTACAGCAGCGGGATCACCACCAGCGTCAGCACCGTCGACACCAGGATCCCGAAGATGAGTGCGATGGCCAGCCCGTTGAAGATCGGGTCGCTCAGGATGAATAGCGCACCGATCATGGCGGCCAGGCCCGTCAGCAAGATCGGCTGCGCGCGCGTGATGGCGCTTTGCACAATGGCACGCTCAAACGGGACGCCGTCCGCCAATTGCAGGTTGATGAAATCCACCAGCAGGATCGAGTTGCGCACGATGATGCCGGCCAGCGCGATCATCCCGATCATGCTGGTGGCCGTGAACTGCGCGCCCAGCAGCGCGTGGCCGGGCATGACGCCGATCACCGTGAGCGGGATGGGCGCCATGATGATGAGCGGCGTCAGGTACGAGCCGAACTGCGCCACCACCAGCAGGTAGATCAGGATCAGGCCCACGGCGTAGGCGGCACCCATGTCGCGGAAGGTGTCGTAGGTGATCTGCGATTCGCCATCCCACTTGAGCGCGTAGCCGCGGTACGGGTCGGACGGCTGGTGGATGAAGAATTCCTGCAGCGGGCCGCCGTCAGGCGTTTTCAGTTCGGCCAGCGCGCTGCGCATCTTGAACATGCCATACAGGGGGCTGTCCAGGTCACCGGGCGCCGCGGCGCTGGGCCGCTCCCGAGCGGCGGCAGCCCCCTCGGGGGGCAGCGCACCACGCGACGCGGGGGAGCGTGGGGGCGTCCATCCGCCGGCCATGTCGCCCATGACGAAGTGAACGGGTAACAAGTCTTTGTGAATGATCGGTTCCTCGCGCCGCGTGTCGCTCACGCGCACCAGTTCGCGGATGGGCACCAGCGCGCCGGTCTGCGCCCGCACCGTGAGCTGCAGCAAGGTATCCAGGCTGCCCTGCAACTCGGGCGCGATCTGCAGCCAGGCCGGCGCGGCGATGCGGCTCTGGTCGTGCAGGTAGGTCACGGCATCGCCCGCCAGCCCCATTCGCAGCGTGCTGGCAATGGCCTGCTGCGACACGCCCAGCTGGGCGGCCTTGCGCCGGTCCACCAGCAGCTCGACCTTGGGCGCGGCGGCAATGGTGGTGTCGTCCACGTCCACCACGCCCGGCTGGCGCTCGAACACGCCGCGCACCGCCTGCGCCAGCGCGCGGCGGCCGTCGGCATCGGGGCCGTAGATCTCGGCCACGATGGGCGCCATCACGGGCGGGCCGGGCGGCACTTCGACCACCTTCACCCGCGCACCGTGGCGCTGGCCAATGGCGTGCAGCGCGGGCCGCACGCGCATCGCGATGGCATGGCTCTGGTCGTGTCGGTGCGCCTTGTCCACCAGGTTGACCTGCAGGTCGCCCACCTCGCCGCCGGAGCGCAGGTAGTACTGGCGCACCAGGCCGTTGAAGTTGATCGGTGCAGCCGTGCCGGCATAGGCCTGGTAGTTTGTGACTTCGGGCACGGTGGCCAGATGCGCACCCAGCTCCTGCAGCACGGCAGCGGTTTTTTCCATCGGCGTGCCGGCGGGCATGTCCACCACCACCTGAAACTCGCTCTTGTTGTCGAACGGCAGCATCTTCAGCACCACCAGGCCCAGCACGGGCAGCAGTACCGACACGGCGATCAGCCCGCCCACCAGCGCGCCCAGCAGCCAGCGGTTGCGGCGGCCGCGCCGCGCATCCAGCAGCGGGCGGAAGATGCGCTCGAACAGCGTCGCGAGCTTGCCCGCCAGACCATGCCCCGCCGCCTTGCCATGGTCTTGCACGTGCGCCGCCTTCATCCACAGCCGCGCCAGCCAGGGTGTCACCACAAAGGCGATGGCCAGCGACAGCAGCATGCCCATGCTGGCGTTGATGGGGATGGGCGCCATGTACGGCCCCATCAGCCCGCTGACGAAGGCCATGGGCAGCAGCGCCGCGATCACGGTGAAGGTGGCCAAAATCGTCGGGCCGCCCACTTCGTCCACCGCACCGGGGATGATCTCGCGCAGGCTCTTGCCCGGCTCCAGCTGCTGGTGGCGGTGGATGTTCTCGACCACCACGATGGCGTCGTCCACCAGAATGCCGATGGAAAAAATCAGCGCGAACAATGACACGCGGTTGAGCGTGAAGCCCCAAGCCCACGACGCAAACAGCGTCACGGTAAGCGTCAGGATGACCGCCGTGCCCACGATGGCGGCTTCGCGCCGGCCCAGCGCGACGAACACCAGTGCCACCACCGACAAGGTGGCAAACAGCAGCTTCTTGATGAGGGTCGTCGCCTTTTCGTTGGCCGTTTCGCCGTAGTTGCGGCTCACCACCACCTGCACGTCGGCGGGGATCACCACGTTCTTCAACTGCTCGACGCGCGCGGCCACGGCGTTGGCCACGTCGATGGCGTTTTCGCCCGGCTTCTTGGTGATGGCCAGGGTGACGGCGGGCAGTTCCTGCAACGCCGGCTTGGCGCCGCTGCGGTCGATCTGGCCCAGCCACGCACCGCGCTGCGCCGGCGGCGTGCCATCGCGCACGGTGGCGATGTCCTGCAGCACCACCGGGCGGCCGTCGCGGCTGGCGACCACCAGTTCGGCCACGTCGCGTGCGCTGTGCAGGTACGGCCCGGTTTCGATGGCCAGCGCCTGGTTGCCCGCCACCAGGTCGCCCACCGGCAAGCCCATGTTGGCCGACTGCAGCGCCCCGCGCACGTCGTGCAACGTGAGGTTGGCGCCGGCCAGGCGAGTGGGGTCGATGTCGACCAGCACGGCGCGGCCGGGGCCGCCCAGCGTGTACACCTCGCGCGTGCCGGGCACGCGCTTGAGCTCGGTCTCGATGCTGTGCGCCACGCGCTCCAGGTCGAACGCGCCGCTGTCGGCGCGCGCCGTGGCCAGCGTCAGGGCCACGATGGGCACGTCGTCCACGCCGCGCGGCTTGACGATCGGTTGCCCCACGCCCAGCCCCTGCGGCAGCCAGTCCATGTTGGCGCCCACGGCGTCGTACAGCCGCACCACCGCCGTCTGGCGCGGTACGCCCACCTTGAACTGCACCGTGAGCACCGCCACGCCGGGGCGCGACACGCTCATCACGTGCTCCACGCCGCTCATCTGCGACAGCACATGTTCGGCCGGCGTGGCGACCATGGCCTCCACGTCTTTCGCGCTGGCGCCGGGCCAGGGCACGATGACGTTGGCCATCGTGACGTCAATCTGCGGCTCTTCCTCGCGCGGCGTCACCAGCACGGCGAACACGCCCAGCAGAAAGGCCACCAAGGCCAGCAGCGGCGTGATCTGTGCGGCCTGAAAGTACGCCGCGATGCGGCCGGAAATACCCAGGCGCGGCAGTTGGGCTGCGGTGGAGGGCTCGTTCATTCGCGCGCGCTCCCTCGGCGAGGCGTCTGAACACGTGCGTCGTTCCCGCGCACACGGAAATCCACGGCAGCGCGGCCAGCGTCGCTGGCGGTGGACGCCTGCGCGGGAATGACGATGAAACAAGGCAATGTCACGTCGGCTGCTTTCACTTCATGGGCGCCCTGCGGCCTGGCGCAGCACGGCCTGCGGCTGCGTCACGACGCGCTCCCCCGCCGACAGGCCAGCCAGCGCCTCGACGCGATCGCCTTGCGTCGGGCCCAGCCGCACCTGGCGCAGTTGCGGCGCGCCCTGCGCGCCCAGCACGTAGACGCCGGTCATCTCGGATCGGCGCACCACGGCCGCTGCCGGTACCCACAGGCGTGGCACCGCCGGCACCGCGTTGGACGCGCCGGGCAACCACAAGCGCGCGAACTGGCCCGGTACAGCGCCGGTGGCCGGCGGCAAGTCGGCCCGCACCTGACGCGTGAGCGACGCCGCGTCCACCGTGGGCAGCACCTGCACACGCGACGGCTCGATGGGCTGGGCGCTGTCGCCCAGTTGCACGCGCGCGCCGCGGGCGCCCTCGCCCAGCGCCTCGGCTGGCACGGCGGCGCTGACGCGCAGCGCGCGGGGGTCGTACACGGTCATCAAGGCACGGCCGGGCATGGCCATGTCGCCCCGCTCCACCGACAGCACCGAAACCACGCCGTCGAACGGGGCGTTCACGGTGTGAAAGCCGGTCTGCGTGCGCGCCGCGCCGGCCTGCGCCGCCTGCGCGTTGACCTGCGCCTGGGCGCTGCGGTATTGCGCCTCGGCCTGCTCCAGGGCCGCCTTGGCGATGTAATTCTTCTGGAACAGCACGCGCTTGCGATTCAAGTCCTGCGCCGCCACGTCCAGCGCGGCGCGCGCCGCCGCCACCTCGGCCGCACTGGCAGCGGCACCCTGCTCCGCCGCCCGCGCGTCGATGCGCGCCAGCACCTGCCCGGCCCTGACCGTGTCGCCCACCTTGACCTGCAGCGCCACCACCGCACCCGGCACCTGCGCGGCCACCACGGCCTGCCGCACCGCTTCGACCGTGCCTTCATACGACGCCGACGCCGTTGACGCGCTGGACTGCACGCTGGCCGTGGGCCAATCGGCACGGGCCATGACGGGCCACAGCAGCGCAGCCAGCGTCAAAGCCGCCAGGGTCAGGGCGGTGCCACGCGCGGCGGGCGTGCGACGGCATTGAATGCGGGGTTCCCAAAGAAAGGTCATTGCGTTATTATTTGCGCAATCACGCAAATGCGCAATATGGCAAATAACCAACAAGTCATTCCAGCCGTTAGACTGTCGGCACACCCGGCCCTTCTCCAGGGTGAGATGGAAGCGATGCATCACCTGCCCCCCGAAACGCTGGAACACGTGGCGGACTACTTCCGCGCTCTGTCCGAGCCGACGCGTCTGCGCATCCTCAACGCGCTGGGCACGGGCGAGTTGAGCGTGGGCGACATCGCTCTGCGTGTGGATTCGAGCGTGGCCAACGTGTCGCGCCACCTGGCACAGATGGCGCAGCATGGCTTGGTGGCGCGCGAAAGCCGCGGTAGCAGCGCCTATTACCGCATTGCCGACCCGGCGGTGCACCAGCTGTGCGACTTGGTGTGCGGCAGTCTGCTGCGCCGCTTTGACGACATGGCCAGCGCGCGGGCAGCGCTGGCCGAATCCGGCAAGCCGGCGCAGAACGCCTGACCGCGGCAAGCGCTGGGCCGGGCGCGGCAGCGCCCCATTCGGTGGCGCCCAGCGAATCTGGATGCTACGCTATTGATAGCTTGATATGATTACCTGAAGCGCGCAAGAAGGCGAATAGCCTCTGAATCGCCGCGTCGGCGACAGCTGGCACCCGTTCAATCCACGTCGTCGCGCACCACCAGCGTGTTGATGCGGGTGTGCGACAGCACGCTTTGCGCCACGCTGCCCAGCACCAGCTTTTCCAGGCCGCGCCGGCCGTGCGATCCCATCACGATCAGGTCGGCGCCGACGGCGTCGGCGGCTTCCAGCACGCCGCGCCACACGGCGTGCGATTCGACCACCTTGGTGTCGACCGCCACGCCCGCGGCTGAAAGGCGGGCATTGGCCGCTTCAATGGCGGCGCCGGCCTCGGCGCGCGCCGCGTTCAGGTACTGGTCCTGCCCGTAGGCGAAATCGGCGCCCACGCCGGTGAAGGGGTACGGGTCGATCACGAAGATGGCCGTGACCTTGCTGCCAAAGGCGCGGGCCAGGCCGGCGGCCTTGTCGATGGCGGCCAGCGAGGTGGCCGAGCCGTCCACGGGAACAAGAATCTGCTTGAACATGCGGCGCTCCTGGGTCAACAAAAGAGATTCATGGTGATGCGCCTACCTTGCCGCGCGGCTGGGCCGGCGTCAAGCCACCGGGTCAAGAAAACCGCCCGCGCGCAAGGTCACCACCAGCGTGTCGCGATGGCCGTGGCCGCCCTCCTCGGCCGGCTGGATCGGCGTGGATTCGTGGATGACGCGTTCGTCGTCCATCAGCAGCACCGACCACGGCTGCTCGAGCGTGAAGCGCTGGCCTTGCGGGCCGTCCAGTTCAAACACGCGGGTTTCGCCGCCCTTGATGGCGTGGCGCGCCACCAGAAACACCGCCACCACATCGACCCCGTCGCGGTGCGCGCCCTCGGGCGTGGGCCGCCCGATGCCGCCTTCGGTGTCGATGCGGAACTGGTGCGCCTCGCCGTACCAGGGCTCGCCCGCCACGTGCGCGGGGTGGATGATGTCTGCCACCCGCGCCAGCCAGCGCAGCAGCGCGCGCCAGTCGGGCTGGGCCAGCGTGGCCGGCGCGACGGGCGCGAACCAGCGCTGCATGCCGCCGTGCAGCGCGTTGTAGTCCACCGGCTGCCAGTGCGGGCGATACGGCACGTCGCGCACGTCGCCCGCCTGCGCGATGAACGACGCGTGGCGGCGCTGCCGGTAGCGGCCGCCGTCGCGCAGGTATTCGTCGGGCGGCAGCAGGTCCCAGTCGGGCAGCAGCGCGGCCAGGCCCGCCTCGGTCGTGCCCGACAGGGCCTGCATGGCGGATGCGTCCAGCACGGCGAAGCCGCGCGCGGCCAAGTCTTGCAGATAGCGGTCGGGGGTCGAGAACGGCGGCGAGAACACGGTGGAGCGCTTTCCAGACAGGGAAAGGCGTCAAGCATAGTCCTGCGGTGCGCATGACCTGAGTCAAGGCCCTCGCGGGTGCAGCCCATTAGGCTCCATGCATCGCTGGAGAACGCCTATGCCCACCCTGAACTGGTGCGACGACCTCGCCCTCGGCATTGCCGAAATGGACACCACCCACCAGGAATTCGTCGCCCTGCTCGCCGCCGTCGAATCGGCCGACGACGCCGCGTTGCTGCCTGCGTGGCAGGCGCTGGTCGACCACACGCAGGTGCACTTCGACAACGAAGACCGCTACATGCTGGCCACGCGCTTTGCCGCCACCAACTGCCACACCACGCACCACCAGATGGTGCTGGACGTGCTGCGCCAGGGCCTGGCGATGGGCCAGGCGGGTGACTTGGCGCCCATCCGCCAGATGACGCGCGAGCTGGCCACGTGGTTTCCGCAGCACGCCGACAGCATGGACGCGGCGCTGGCCATGCACCTGCAGCGCGTCGGCTTCGACCCCGCCACGGGCACCATCGCCCACGCCGGCGCGTTGCCTGCCGAGGCACTGCATGGCTGCGGCGGCGCCACCTGCACGCCCCACGATGTGTCGGAGCACGAGGCCGCCGCCGCCTGACGGTTCGTGGTGCGGCCACGCGGCCGCTTCTGCCGATGTCCACCGCCTCGCTCGCCCATCGCCCCTACGAAGACGCGCAGGGGCTGCTGACCGGCACCCTGTTCGTGGCGCTGGGCACGCTGATGTTCAGCCAGGCCGGGCTGCTGACGGGCGGCACGGCGGGCATCGCGCTGCTGATCGGCCATGTCACGGGCTGGCCGTTCGGGCCGGTGTTCTTCGTCGTCAACCTGCCCTTCTACCTGTTCGCGTGGCAGCGCATGGGCAAGGCCTTTACGCTGCGCACGGCGGTGGCAGTGAGCCTGGTATCGCTGATGGCGTGGGCGCTGCCCCTGGGCCTGAGCTTCGGCCGCCTGTCGCCGGGGCTGGCGGCGGTGCTGGGCGGGCTGCTGGTGGGCGCCGGGCTGCTGATTCTGTTCAGGCACCGCGCCAGCCTGGGCGGCATCAACGTGGTGGCGCTGTTTTTGCAGGACCGGCTGGGCTGGCGCGCCGGGCGGGTGCAGATGCTGGTCGACGTGGCCATCCTGATGCTGGCCTTCGGCGTGACCGACGCGTGGCACGTGGCGCTGTCGGTGCTGGGCGCGGTGATGCTGAACCTGGCGCTGGCCATCAACCACCGGCCAGGGCGCTACATGGCGGTGTAGCGCCCCAGCCGCTGGCACGACAATGGCAACGGTGCGCCATGCCCGCACCCCAACATGGACACACTCACCCCGCTCGTCCTCCTGACCGCCCTGGCCATGGCGCTGGCGATGCGGCCCTGGCGCCTGCTGGCCAACGGCGGGCTGCTGTCGCCGCTGCTGGCCGCGCTGGTCATCACGCCCTGGCTGTGGGCGCTGCCCTGGCTGCACCGCATGCCGATCCAACTGCAGCTGTCGGGCGCGTGCCTCATTGGCCTGGCGCTGGGCTGGCCGCTGGCGGTGCCGGTGCTGTGCGGGGTGGCGGTCATCGCCGGGCTGATTGCGCCGCTCACCCTGCAGCAGCAGATGGACATGGCGCTGTGGCTGGGCATCGTGCCGGTCACGCTGTCGTTCGGGCTGGGCATGGCGCTGCGGCGCTGGGTGTGGAAGAACCTGTTTGTCTACATCCTGGGCCGGGCGTTTCTAGGCACGGCGGTGTGCATGTTTGCCAGCGGCGCGCTGGCGCAGTGGACGGGCCAGTCGCTGACCACCACCGTCGAGCCCGAACTGGCCATGGTCGCGCGCTGGCTCATCGCCTGGGGCGACGCCTTCATGACGGGCATGCTCACGGCCATCTTTGTGGCCTTTCGGCCGCAGTGGCTGGCCACGTGGTCAGACCGGCTGTACGTGCCGCCGCCCACGGGTTGAGCGGCGCGGCCCGGTTTGATGCAGCGCAAGCCGCGCCCACTTCCGCGCATCGTTCGGCGCCGCGTTTGAGCGCGGTCAAGACGCGGCTGGCCCCCGCCGCCGAACATCAGGGTGAATCGACTCGAGGAGCATCCGCATGAAACTCTGGCAAGACCTGTTCAGCACCGACTACGGCCTGATGAGCATCATCGGCCTGTTGTTCATCGTCTTCATGGGCGTCTGGTACACGCGCTTTTTCCTGCGCAAGATGAACGAGGCGCCGCGCGGCAAATAAGCGCGTATTGCAATAAAAAAAAGCGCTTGCCCGCAACAGGCAAGCGCCGTCAGCTACTTTTTTGGTAGTTTGTCAGTCCACGCGTTCAGCCTCCTGCAGCTGGCGCCACATCACCTTGCCTGACCCGCTCTTGGGCAGGCTGTCGACAAACTGCACCACGCGCGGCACCTTGTACACGGCCATGTTGTCGCGGCACCAGTCGATGATGTCCTGCTCGCTGACCTGGCCCTGGTGGCTGGGGCGCAACACCACCACCGCCTTGACCGACTCGCCGCGGTAAGCATCCCGCGTGGCGATGACGCAGGCTTCCTGAATCGCCGGGTGGCGGAACATCAGCGCCTCGACCTCGGCCGGCCACACCTTGAAGCCGGACGCATTGATCATGCGCTTCAAGCGATCGGTGATGAAGAAATAGCCATCCTCATCGACCCGGCCCAGGTCGCCCGAGCGGAAGAAGCGCTTGCCGTCCAGCTCGAAGAACACCGCCTCGGTGGCGTCCGGGCGCTTCCAGTAGCCCTGAAAGACTTCGGGGCCGTGAATCACGATCTCGCCCTGCTCGCCCTGCGGCACTTCCTGCAGCGTCTCGGGGTCGACCACGCGCGCGTCGGTGCTCATGAACGGGATGCCCAGGCACTGCTGCTTGGGGTGATCGACCGGGTTCTGGTGCGAGGGCGCGGCGGTTTCGGTCAGGCCATAGCCCTCGCAATAGGCCAGGCCGTACACGTCCAGCAGGCGCTGCGCCACCGCCTGCGGCATGGCCGCGCCGCCGCCGCTGATGGTCTTCAGGCTGGACAGATCGAAACTGGCGAAATTGGGGCTGGCCAGCAGGTCGATGACCATGGTGGGGATGTTGGCCCACGCCGTGACGCGCCAGCGCGAAATCAGCCGGCCCGCCAGTTCGCGGTCCCAGCGCGGCATCAGGATCATGGTGGAGCCGGCGTACACCGCCGCCTGCATCACCGCCACCAGCCCGGTGATGTGGAACATGGGCACCACCACCAGGCCCACGGTTTCGGGTGTGCCGTTGCCCCACATGGCGCAGGCCACGGCGTTGTGCATCACGCTGGCGTGCGTGTGCATGCAGCCCTTGGGCAGCCCGGTGGTGCCGCTGGTGTAGGGCAGGATCGCCAGGTCGGCCGGGCCGGCGGTGGTTTCAGCCAGCGGCCCGTCATGCGCCAGCGCGGCCTTCCAGGCGTGCGCCTGGCCGCCGGCCAGCGACGGCAGCGCGTGGTGCGTCAGCAGCCAGTCGCGCCACGCGGGCGGCGGCGCGTCTTCGCCTTCGACATGACCGTCGAAGGCATCGGTGAACTGGGTGACGATCAGGTGCTGCAGGCGCTGGGCTTCGGGCAGCGCATCGCTGGCACGGGCCAATTCGCCGGCCAGGTCGGCGGTGGTGATGGCGACCTTGGCCTCGGGGTCGACGATGTAGTGCTTGAGCTCTTCCGCGCGGTTCATCGGGTTGACCGGCACCACCACGGCGTCGGCGCGCAGGATGGCGAAATGCGCCACGATGAGCTGGGGGCAGTTCTGCATGTTCAGCACCACGCGGTCGCCCTTCCGCACGCCCAGCGACTGCAGGTATGCGGCCAGGCGCTCGGCCGCTTGTTTGAGCTGCGCCCAGGTCATCACCTGGCCGAAGAAGACGATGGCCGACTTGTCCGGATAGCGCATCGCGCTCACCGCCAGGTTCTGCCACAGCGACGTGGCGGGCGGCGTGATGGCGTGCGGCAGGCGCGGCGGCCAGAACTTGTAATGCGGGCGCATGTGGGCGGGTCTCCTGTGCGTTGTGTCGGGGCAAATGCTAGCCGCATGCGCCGGCCTTGCGCACCCCGGTTTTGTCGCAGCGGCGACGCGCGGGCCACAAAAAAACCCACCAGGCCGGCGCCAGGTGGGTTGCAGCGGGATGCGGCCCGCGGGCGGGTCAGACCGCGGCGTCGTTCTCCTCGCCGGTGCGGATGCGCACCACGCGCTCGACGGCGGTGACGAAGATCTTGCCGTCGCCGATCTTGCCAGTGCGCGCGGCCTTGACGATGGCTTCGACACAGCGGTCCACGTCGCCGTCGTTGACCACCACCTCGATCATGACCTTGGGCAGGAAGTCGACCACGTATTCGGCGCCGCGGTAAAGCTCGGTGTGCCCTTTCTGGCGGCCAAAGCCCTTGACCTCGGTCACCGTCAGGCCGGTGACGCCCACTTCGGCCAGCGCTTCGCGCACCTCTTCCAGTTTGAAGGGTTTGATGATGGCGGTGATCTGTTTCATGTGTTTTCCTCGGGTCAGGCTCTGAACTTGTTGGTAATAGGATAACGCCAGTCCTTGCCAAAGCTGCGGTGCGTGACGCGCGTACCCACGGCGGACTGCTGGCGCTTGTATTCGTTGATCTTGATCAGGCGCGTGACCTTCTCCACGTCTGCGGGCTGAAAGCCCTCGGCAATCAGCTCGGCCACGCCCAGGTCGTTTTCCATGTAGCGCTCGACGATGGCGTCCAGCACCTCGTAGGGCGGCAGGCTGTCCTGGTCGGTCTGGTCGGGGCGCAGTTCGGCCGACGGCGGGCGCGTGATGATGCGCTCGGGGATCGGGTTGGCGCCGGTGCCGTACGGGTCGTGCGCGTTGCGCCACCACGACAGCCGGAACACCGCCGTCTTCACAACGTCCTTGATCGGCGCGAAGCCGCCGCACATGTCGCCGTACAGCGTGCAGTAGCCGGTGGCGTACTCGCTCTTGTTGCCGGTGGTGAGCACCAGCGAGCCGAACTTGTTGGACATGGCCATCAGCATCACGCCGCGGATGCGCGCCTGGATGTTCTCTTCGGTGGTGTCTTCCGCCCGGCCCTCGAACAGCGGCGCCAGCGATGCCTTGAAGCTCTCGAACTCCGGCACGATGGACAGCTCGTCGTAGCGCACGCCCAGGCGGCGCGCCATCTCGCGCGCGTCCTCCAGGCTGATGCCGGCGGTGTAGGGGCTGGGCATCATCAGCGCGCGCACGCGGTCCTTGCCGAGCGCGTCCACCGCGATCG
>JAKOYD010000082.1 GCA_029780695.1 Pseudomonadota bacterium | reverse complement strand
CTCCTCGGTCAGCTCCTCCACCAGCTCGATCCTCATGGATCACCTCCGGCCGCGGATAGCAAGTCACTCGCACCAGCCCGCGCGCCGTCTCCAACACCACCTGGTTGCCCTCCACCGCAACCACCCGGCCCTCGTGCCCGGCCAGGCTCGCCTCCTGCCCGATACGAAACCGCATCGCTATACCTCCGTTGGCGGCGGCACCTCCGCCCACGGACACCCCACCGGGTCCACCTTCCGCCCCCTGGGCCGCGCCACGTAAGCGTGCGAGGTCACCGGTAACGGACCGTACACCGCCCGCAGCGCCCCGATGAGCGCCACCACCGCCGCCACCTGCTTCGCCGGCCAATCCTGCCGGCCATCGATATGCTCCATCTCGATGCCCACCGAGATGTCGTTCACGCGCGTCTCGCCGCGCCACTCGGCCTTCCCCGCGTGCCATGTCACGTCGCTCAACGGCGCCAGCTTCTTCACCGCCCCCGCGCGAGATACCACGTAGTGCGCGCTCACCTGGCTCGCCTTATTCATCAGCCAGGAGATGGCACTGGCGAAGCTGCCACCGGTGCTGTGCAGCACGATCAGCCGGATCTTGGCCCACGCCGGGCGGGCCCGCCTATTGGGCGTCCACACCGGCCTGCTCCAGGTTCATCTCGTGCACCGCCCGCTCAATCAGCGCGCGCGCCTCCGGCACGCCCACGCTCATCCCAGGCGGCAGGAGCTGGTAGAATCGCCCCAGCGCCCTCTCCGCCTTCTCCTGGCGCGAAGAAAGCGTCTGCGCCTCCGTCTCGCTCCGCAGGTCGGAGGAGACCGTTCGGCTGGCGGGCGCCTTCCGATACTCTTGCTCTGTGGCGCGCACCGCGGCCGTGGCCACGGCCTCCAGGACCGCGAGGGTGTCGCGGGCCACCTGCACAGCTTTGCTCTGCCCCCAGCGGGTGCCCTGCACGGCGGCGACGATTGCCGCCGCAATCCCGCACACCGTCAGCGCCAGTTGCGCCCACTCGTTCAGTGTCTCAACCATCTCCTGCTCCCGATCTCCGGCAATGCTCCCGCATCGCCGCTATCTCCGCGCACACCCCGTGCAGCGCCTTCGCGGCCGCGTCTGCGGCTTCCGCGTTGCGTCGGAGTTCACCCGTCACCAAGCGCCACATCAAGTAAAACGCCACCGCCGGAAACCCGAGCCGCTCTACAAACGGAAGCAGATCCCCCGCGGTGGCTGCCCCGGTCGCCGACTGTGCTGATACCGCCGACACCGCCGACATCACAAACAGCACCCCGGCCGCTACCGCAATCGCTCCACGCGTCACCACGCTCACTCCAGCTCTCCCCAGTACACGCGCAAGGCCCCGGACCCCAGGGGCCTCATTGCGCCACCCACGCCTACCGCGCGGGCAGCGTGCCCAGATCCAGCGCCGGCTCCGAAGGCACTACCACGTCGCGCCACTGCCTGTCGGAATCGAATAGCACCCGATACGCCTTGCCGTAGGGCAGCAACACGCGGAACACTCCATCCGCATCCGATGGCTCCGATAGAACGCTGGCTCGGCTGAGCAGGTTGCCTTCCGCCACCGGCACGGTATCCCGCAGCTCGGCGCGTGCCGTAGCGCCCACCACCGGCTTGCCGTCGCCGGTAATAAGCCGGCCATACACCAGGCAAAGCCCAGGTTCCGGCGCGACCGCCACGAACCGCGCCGAGAGGGTGATTGTCGGCCCATCCTGCGCACCTGGCACCACCTCGTATGATACGGGCTCAGGCGCCACGTGCGAGATGCTGGAGAGCGCCGCCAGTAGCACCTCTCCCGTGGGCAGGTTGAGTGTGGCAGCGCCCTTGGCATCGGTGATTGCCACCGCGATCACGTGCGTGCCCGCCGCGTCGAGCACCGTCACCATCTGCCCGAGGAGCGGCGCGCCGGCGTCGTCCTGCACATGCACCACTACCGGGTTGGCGCCGAGGCCGGTAAGCCCGAGTTCGGTCAGCGTGCGTTGGGCGTGCGACCACACCGCCGCCGGGATGCCGGAGATGGGTGCATCCAGGTGAGCTGCCCGGGTGGCGGTCAGACGACTGGCGACCGTCGCCGCGTCCGCCGCCGCCTGGGCGATGCTCGCGTTGTCGGGCGCCGTGTAGGCGCTCGCCGCCAGCCGCGAGCTTACCGCCACATCCAGCCGTGCGAGGGTATCCAGCAGTGCCGCCCGCTCGGCGGAGAGGCGCGTCATCAGCGTCGCCAGGCTGGTTGAGTGCGCGTCTAACTCCTTACGCACCTGCACCACGGTCGGCGGCGTCACGTAGTCCGCCGCCGCGAGGCGGCTACTCACCGTCTCCTCCTGCGCCGGATTGGCCGGCAGGCGAGCGTTAGTCGCCTCGGCGGCAGCTTTGGCGGCCGCAATCCCCGCGTTATCAGGGGCTGCGTAAACAGCGGCGGCCAGCCGGCTACTTACCGCTACGTCCGCGTTGTCGAGCTTCGCCGCCCTGCCCGCCGTGTAGTCCGCCTCGGGGTAGAGCGTTATATCCACGGGCAGGCAGCCATCCTGGCGCACGAGGAGCGTCACCGCCGAGGCGTCCATCTCCGTCGCGGTGAGCGTGATCGCCCAGACGTGCGTCTTCTCCTCGCCGATCTGCTTGCGCACCGGCGCGTTGGTGCAGGTGGAGAAGTTGCCGCCGTCTTTGGCGACCAGGCAGGTGGGAGTGCCAATGGTATCCACCGTGCCATCTTGCTGCAGAATGGCGAAATGCGCGGTGAACTCCTGGCCGCGTGGAATGCTCATCGGACCACTCCTCCAAAGGGCGCGCCATCAAGCTGCTGTTTGCGCCGGGGGAAATAGCGCTCGGCGGAGAAGATGCGCCGGGGCTGGTAGTCAATGCCGGCGTACGGCTCCGCGTAGAGCCAGGCAATCTCATCCTGGGTGAGGACGCGATTGTAAAGACGAATATACTTCACCAAGCCGTTAAAGGGTCTGGGGTAGGCGCCTTCATCCACAAACGCCGTTAGCGCATTGGACGGATTGAGTACCACACCAGGACACGAGCGTGAGCTACTGTATTTGCCGTTTACGTAACCGCGCATATTGCCGGATGGCAGCGCGGCGTCATACGTGGCGACCACGTGCGTCCACTCG
>JAKOYD010000178.1 GCA_029780695.1 Pseudomonadota bacterium | reverse complement strand
GGCCACCTACGTGCTCATCGCCATTGTCAAGAAGGAGCTTCACCTGGATGCCTCGCTCTACTCATGTCTACAGATCTTGTCGGTCTCGGTTCTCGAGAAAACCCAGATTTCATGCGCCTTGCAGCTCGATCGCTACACAACGGCGTCGGAAGATGCCGCTAACCAATTGAATTTGTTCGACTTTTAACCGGACACTACTGTCCATACATTTGAAACAAATCAGCACCGACGCAGCTACTTTCATGCAAGTCTTGCCACGGCGTCATAACTGTGCAAAACTACAGTCACTGTGAATCAATCCAGCGCGTGACCTCGAAGCCGACCACCATGTCCGATACCCCCAAGCTCACCGCCCGCCAGCAGCAGATCCTGCAGCTGGTGCAGCACGCCATCGCCCGCACCGGTGCGCCGCCCACGCGCGCCGAGATCGCCGCCGAGCTTGGCTTCAAGTCGGCCAACGCGGCCGAGGAGCACCTGCAGGCCCTGGCGCGCAAGGGCGTGATCGAACTCGTCAGCGGCACCTCGCGCGGCATCCGCCTGAAGGGTGCAGGGCGCAGCACCCTGCGCGGTGACGGCTTCAGCCTGCCGCTGCCCGGCATGGCGCAACTGGCGCTGCCGCTGGTGGGCCGGGTGGCCGCCGGCTCGCCCATCCTGGCGCAGGCGCACATCGACCAGACCTACCACGTCGAGCCCACCCTGTTCACCCAGCGGCCCGACTACCTGCTGCGCGTGCGCGGCATGTCGATGCAGGGCGCCGGCATCCTCGACGGCGACCTGCTGGCCGTGCACGCCACGCGCGAGGCGCGCAATGGCCAGATCGTGGTGGCACGCCTGGGCGACGACGTCACCGTCAAGCGCTTTCACCGCCAGCCGCACCAGATCGAGCTGCACGCCGAAAACCCCGACTACCCCACCATCGTGGTGCACCCGGGCGAGCCCTTCGAGATCGAGGGCCTGGCCGTCGGCCTGATCCGCAACAGCATGCTCATGTAGCGCGCGTTGTCACGGCGCCGCCGCAGGTGGCGGGCGTGCAGATGGCCGGGCCATCCACACCCTGCGGCAGCGCCTCTTGACCGCAATCTCGCCTGTGTCCAACCTGCTTCAATCAGAAAGGTTTCACATGGCCAGCCCAACCACGAACCAACCCGCAGGCGCCAACGTCCTGCGCCTGGACGACTACCGGATACCCAGCTACCGGCGCCGCTGCCAAACGACCACGCCGACCCCGACAGGAACGCCGGGCAGCACCAACCTCTGGGTGTGCCAGGCCCGTCAGCGTGCGCACGCCAGCCTGGCGACGACACCGCACGACGCCTTGCGGGTCACGCACTACCCCGAGGCCGCCAACGCCAGCCAGCCCACCGGATCCCTGCGCATTTCGGGTCGCCTGGCCGATGTGTGCGCGGAGCTTGAGCGCCTGGCCGCCGCCGAGGCGCGCCTGAACCGGGCCTGAACGCCAGTTGCGCGGCGGGTGCGCTGGCCCGCCTTCCGGCAGCCTGCGCGCGACTGCGGGCCCCCATGATGCGCGCGCTGACTCGGCTCCCGCAGGGCTTGCTGCCCCGCCGGCTCGCCAGCGTGCGTGCCGATGCGCGGCACAATGCGCGCATGAACATCGTGATCCTCGACGACTACCAGGACGCCGTGCGCAAGCTGGCCTGTGCGTCCCGGCTGGAGCACTACCCGGCCAAGGTGTACACCAACACCGTCAAGGGCCTGGGCCAGTTGTCGGTGCGTCTGCGCGACGCCGAGGTGCTGGTGCTGATCCGCGAGCGCACGCAGATCACGCGCCAGCTGATCGAAAAGCTCCCCAGGCTGAAGATGATTTCGCAGACCGGCCGCGTGGGCAGCCACGTCGACGTGGCCGCCTGCACCGAGCGCGGCATCGCCGTGGCCGAGGGCGTGGGCTCGCCGGTGGCGCCGGCCGAGCTGACCTGGGCGCTGATCATGGCCGCCATGCGGCGGCTGCCGCAGTACATCGGCAACCTCAAGCACGGCGCCTGGCAGCAGTCGGGGCTGAAGTCGGCGTCGATGCCGCCCAACTTCGGCCTGGGCCAGGTGCTGCGCGGCAAGACCCTGGGCATCTGGGGCTACGGGCGCATCGGCCAGATCGTGGCCGGCTATGGCCGCGCCTTCGGCATGCAGGTGCTGGTGTGGGGCTCGTCGGACTCGATGACGCGCGCGCGCCTGGACGGTCACCAGGTGGCGCCTTCGCGGGCCGAGTTCTTCGCCCTGTCGGACGTGCTGTCGCTGCACCTGCGGCTGGCCGAGGCCACGCACGCCATCGTCAGGCTGGAAGACCTCAGCCGCATGAAGCCCACCGCCCTGCTGGTCAACACCTCGCGCGCCGAGCTGATCGAGCACGACGCGCTGGTCAGCGCGCTCAACCGCGGCCGCCCCGGCATGGCGGCGGTGGACGTGTTCGAGAGCGAGCCCATCCTGCAGGGCCACGCCCTGCTGCGGCTGGAAAACTGCATCTGCACGCCGCACATCGGCTACGTCGAGCAGGACAGCTACGAGCTGTACTTCGGCGCCGCCTTCGACAACGTCATCAACTACCTGCGCGGCACGCCCACCCAGATCGTCAACCCCGGGGCGCTGCAGGTCAGGCGTTGAGCCACCCCGATTTCAGACATTTCAGGCCCCCGGCGCCCGACTGACAAGCGCCGGCAGCTATGACTTGAGTAGCGATTGCAGGTGACACGGCGGACGGCAGGCGGGCGCGGCAAGCCGCCATAATGTGTCGCCATGAACACGCCCCGCTTTCACACGGTCGGCATCGTGGGCACCGGCGCCATGGGGCGCGGCATTGCCCAGATTGCCGCGCAGGCCGGCAGCACCGTGCTGCTGTTCGACACCCAGGCCGACGCCATCGCCAAGGCGCGCGACGCGCTCGGCGCCCAATGGGACAAACTGGTCGACAAAGGTCGCCTGGACGCCGCCGATGCCGCCGCACACAAGCAACGCCTGCGTCCGGCCGCCCGCCTGGCCGAGCTGGCCGACTGCGACCTGGTGGTCGAGGCCATCGTCGAAAGGCTGGACGTCAAGCAAGGCCTGTTCGCCGAGCTGGAGGACGTCGTCGGCCCCGATGCGGTGCTGGCCACCAACACGTCATCGCTGTCGGTGACGGCGATCGCCGCCGGCCTGAAGCGCCCCGAGCGCTTTGCCGGCTACCACTTCTTCAACCCGGTGCCGCTGATGAAGGTGGTCGAGGTCATCGCCGGCCTGAAGACCGCCGCCGCCACCTGCGCCGCCCTGACCGACTATGCGCGTCAGATGGGCCACACGCCGGTGCAGGCGGCCGACACGCCCGGCTTCATCGTCAACCACGCCGGGCGCGGCTACGGCACCGAGGCGCTGCGCATCGTCAGCGAAGGCGTGGCCGACTTCGCCACCATCGACCGCATCCTGCGCGACCAGGTGGGCTTCAAGCTGGGGCCCTTCGAGCTGTTCGACCTCACCGCGCTGGACGTGTCGCACCCGGTGATGGAGTCGATCTTCCGCCAGTACTACGACGAGCCGCGCTACCGCCCGAGCGTGATCACGGCGCAGCGGCTGGCCGGCGGCGTGCTGGGCCGCAAGACCGGCGAGGGCTTTTACCGCTACGTGGACGGCAGCGCCCAGCTGGCACCCGAGCCGGCCGCGCCGCGGGTGGACGACATCCCGCCCGTGTGGGTATCCCCCCGCGCGGCGCGGCGCGCCGAGCTGTACCAGCTGCTCAAGGACCTGGGCGCGAAGATCGAAACCGGCCAGTCGCCCTCGCCCCAGGCCCTCACACTGGTGGCGCCGCTGGGCTTCGACGTCACCACGGTGGCCGTGGTGGAGCGGCTGGACCCGGCGCGCACCATCGGCATCGATATGCTGGTCGAAGACGCCGCCACGCACCGCCGCGTGCTGGCCACCAACCCCGCCACGCGCAGCGACATGCGTGACGCCGCGCACGCCCTGTTCGCGCGCGACGGCAAGGCGGTGAGCGTAATCCGCGACTCGGGCGGCTTCGTCACCCAGCGCGTGGTGGCCACCATCGTCAACATCGCGGCCGACATCTGCCAGCAGCGCGTGTGCAGCCCGCAGGACCTGGAGACCGCCGTCACCCTGGGCCTGGGCTACCCGCTGGGCCCGCTGGCCATGGGCGACCGCTGGGGGCCGGCCAACATCCTGGAAGTGCTGTTCAACCTGCAGACCGTCTACGGCGACCCGCGCTACCGCCCCAGCCCCTGGCTGCGCCGCCGCGGCGCCATCGGGCTGTCGCTGATGCACGAGGAAGCGTGAACACGGACAGCCGAACAGCCGGACGCGAAGAACGCGAAGGAGGCGCGAAGGACGCGAAAGAAAACCTGAAATGGATCTGCGCGAACACGAACGTCTGCGGTCTTGGTTGGTACCAAACCAGTGTTTGACGCAGCGCGGGACCTGAGCCAACAACGACCCAATCCATAGCGCTTTTTGAATCTTTCGCGTCCTTCGCGTGCCTTTCGCGCCCTTCGCGTCCGGCTGTTCCAACCACAGCACACCAGAACTCAACATGACCGCCGAACTGCGCAGCACCTTTGACGGCAGCACCATGGTGCTGACCATCAGCAACCCCGAGCACCGCAACGCGCTCGGCCCCGAGATGTACGCCGCCGGCGTGGAGGCGCTGAGCGCCGCCGAGTCCAACCCCGAGGTGCGCTGCGTGGTGCTGACCGGCGAGGGCGAGGTGTTCTGCGCCGGTGGCAACCTGCAGCGCCTGCAGGCCAACCGGCAAAAGCCGCCGCAGGTGCAGGCGCAGAGCATCGAGAGCCTGCACAACTGGGTCGAGGCGATCCGCGCCTTTCCCAAGCCCGTCATCGCCGCGGTCGAGGGACCGGCCGCCGGCGCCGGTTTTTCGCTGGCGCTGGCCTGCGATCTGATCGTGGCCGCGCGCAACGCCGTGTTCGTCATGGCCTACAGCAGCGTGGCCCTGTCGCCCGACGGCGGCGGCAGCTGGAGCCTGGCGCGCGCCCTGCCGCGCCAACTGGCGGCCGAGCTGCTGCTGGGCGGCGAGCGCGTCGGCGCGCAGCGCCTGCACGAGCTGGGCGTGGTGGGCCGCCTGTGCGATGCCGGCCAGGCGCTGGGCACGGCGCTGGCCTGGGCCGACCAGCTGGGCGCGCGCGCGCCCAACGCGATGGCCAGCATCAAGGAGCTGCTCAGCGAGGCCGATCACAACGACCTGACCACCCAGCTGGCGCTGGAGCGCGAGCACTTCGTGCGCAACCTGCACCACCCCAACGCCGGCATCGGCATCGCCGCCTTCCTGGCCAGGCAGGCGCCGCGCTACGAATGAGCCGTGGCCGAGCGTCGCGCTCCTGCGCGGCGCGGCCATCGCTCATCGGCCAGCGCCCATGCCCGCGCGCCAGTCCCCGGCGCGACAATCGGCTTTCTCGCAGTCACCCAAAAGACAGACCATGGACGAGCCCATTCTTACCATGGAGGAACGCGAGGCGATCAACAGTGGTCGCTGGTTTTCCTCCCTTTCCCCCTCACTGCGGCACGACATTCTTCGATGCGCCTTTGTCAGACGTTACCTGGACGGCGACCTGATCGCGGCCCGTGGCGAACCCCCCGAGCAGTGGATCGCCTGCGCCAAGGGCGCGGTGCGCGTCAGCTCCACCACGCTCACCGGCAAGCAGATCACGCTGACCTACGTGGAGCCGGGCGTGTGGTTCGGCGACGTGGCGATGTTCGACGGCGACCGGCGCACGCACGATGCCTATGCGCATGGCGACACCACCATCCTGTGCGTGGCGCGCGCCGACTTCCACAAGATCCTGGCGCAGCACACCGAGCTGTACGAGGCGCTGCTGCAACTGCAGGCGCGGCGCATCCGGCTGCTGTTCGGCCAGGTCGAGGACCTCAACACCCTGCCGCTGCGCGCGCACCTGGCCAAGCAGCTCAGCCACCTGGTGCGCAGCTACGGCGTGCCCAGCCTGTCGTCCAACGACGAAATCCGCATCGCCCTGCAACTGGCGCAGGAGGAGCTGGCGCAACTGCTGGGCGCCTCGCGCCAGCGCGTCAACCAGGAGCTGAAAACCATGGAGCGCGAGGGCGTGATCCGCGTCGAGCCGACGGGCCTGGTGGTCTGCGACCGTCACGCGCTGCTGCGCATCAGCGAGGGAGAGCAGTGACATGAGCCACACCGATCAGTTCGTCGGCACCCGGCCGGTCTCCGGGGCGCACGCCTTCGACACCGCCGCCCTGGGCGCCTGGATGACGCAGCACGTGGAGGGCTTTGCCGGCCCGCTTGGCGTCGAGATGTTCAAGGGCGGCCAGTCCAACCCCACCTACAAGCTCATCACGCCCGGGCGCACCTACGTGATGCGCGCCAAGCCCGGCCCCGTCGCCAAGCTGCTGCCGTCGGCGCACGCCATCGAGCGCGAGTTCGCCGTCATGCGCGGCCTGGCTGGGACCGACGTGCCGGTGGCGCGCATGCACGCGCTGTGCGAAGACGAATCCGTCATCGGCCGCGCCTTCTACATCATGGAGTACGTCGAGGGCCGCGTGCTGTGGGACCAGACCCTGCCCGGCATGACGCCCGCCGAGCGCGGCGCCATCTACGACGAGATGAACCGCGTCATCGCCGCGCTGCACAAGGTGGACTACGCCGCGCGCGGCCTGGCCGACTACGGCAAGCCGGGCAACTACTTCGAGCGCCAGATCGGCCGCTGGAGCAAGCAGTACCAAGCCTCGGTCACCCAGCCCATCACCGAGATGGACCGGCTGATCGACTGGCTGCCGGCCCACATCCCGGCCAGCGCGCGCGACGAGGGCCTGACCTCCATTGTGCACGGCGACTACCGGCTGGACAACGTCATCTTCCACCCCAGCGAGCCGCGCATCCTGGCGGTGCTGGACTGGGAACTGTCCACCCTGGGTCGCCCGCTGGCCGACTTCAGCTACCACTGCATGGCCTGGCACATCCCGCCGGGCACGTTCCGCGGCATCGGCGGCGTCGATCTGGCCAGCCTGGGCATCCCGTCCGAGCAGGACTACATCCACCGCTACTGCGAGCGCACCGGCCTGGCCACGCCCGAGCAGCTGGCGCCCGACTGGAACTTCTACCTCGCCTACAACATGTTCCGCATCGCCGCCATCCTGCAGGGCATCGCCAAGCGGGTGGAGGCCGGCACCGCCAGCAGCGCGCAGGCGCGCGCCAGCGGCGCGGGTGCCCGGCCGATGGCCGAGCTGGCCTGGTCGTTTGCTCAAAAAGCATAGCTGCCGGCGCTCGCCACACAAGGGCTGGCGCCTGATTTGATTGCCTAAAAGGAGAACGTCATGGAATTCGACTACAGCCCCAAGGTCAAGGACATGCAGGCGCGCCTGCTGGCCTTCATGGACCAGCACATCTACCCCAACGAGTCGCGCTTCTACGAGGAAGTGGCGGCCAACCGCGCCAAGGGCAACGCCTGGATTCCCACGCGCATCATCGAGGAGCTCAAGCCCAAGGCGCGCGAGCAGGGCCTGTGGAACCTGTTCCTGCCCAAGTCCAAGCGTGCGCCCGAGGGCCTGTCCAACCTCGAATACGCGCCGCTGTGCGAGATCATGGGCCGCGTGTCCTGGGCGCCCGAGGTGTTCAACTGCTCGGCGCCCGACACCGGCAACATGGAGACCATCGAGCGCTACGGCTCCGAGGCCAACAAGGACCAGTGGCTGGAACCCCTGCTGCGCGGCGAGATCCGCTCGGCCTTCCTGATGACCGAGCCGGCCGTGGCCTCCAGCGACGCCACCAACATCGAATGCCGCATCCAGCGTGATGGCGATGACTACGTCATCAACGGCCGCAAGTGGTGGTCCTCCGGCGCGGGCGACCCACGCTGCGCCATCTACATCGTGATGGGCAAGACCGACCCCAGCGCGCCGCGCCACTCGCAGCAGGCCATGATTCTGGTGCCGGCCAACACGCCGGGCGTCAAGGTGATTCGCCCGCTGACGGTGTTCGGCATGGACGACGCGCCGCACGGCCACATGGAAATCGAGCTGAAGGACGTGCGCGTGCCCGCCGGCAACCTGCTGTGGGGCGAGGGTCGGGGCTTTGCCATCGCCCAGGGCCGCCTGGGGCCAGGCCGCATCCACCACTGCATGCGCTCCATCGGCGCCGCCGAGCGTGCGCTGGAGCTGATGTGCCAGCGCCTGAACAACCGCGTCGCCTTTGGCCGGCGCATCAGCGAACAAGGCGTGTGGCGCGAGCGCATCGCCGAGTCGCGCTGCATGATCGACCAGGCGCGCCTGCTGACGCTCAAGGCCGCCTACATGATGGACACCGTGGGCAACAAGGTGGCGCAGGCCGAGATCGCCATGATCAAGGTCGTCGCCCCCAACGTCTCCACCAAGGTCATCGACTGGGCCATCCAGGCGCATGGCGGCGGCGGCGTCAGCAACGACTTCCCGCTGGCCTCGATGTACGCGCACCAGCGCACCCTGCGCCTGGCCGACGGCCCCGACGAGGTGCACCGCAACGCCATCGCCAAGCTCGAGCTGGCCAAGCACATGCCGGGCGCCAAGGCGGTGGAGATGCCGGTCACGCGCGGCAGCTGAGCCTACAAATCCAATCGACCTCTCCCGCCCGTCCAGCAAGCGCCGGCAGCTATCACAAATATAGCTGTCGCCCATACGGGCGACCGCCCTGTCCACGCCGGCCGATGGGGTGAGCGGACAAGGTAGAATGCGCCCCTTGTCGGAGCGTAGCGCAGCCTGGTAGCGCATCTGCTTTGGGAGCAGAGGGTCGCGAGTTCGAATCCCGCCGCTCCGACCATTTCATACACAATGAAGGCCCGCATCGTCGGGCCTTCATTCTTTCTGCCCGTAGCTCAACTGGATAGAGCAGCTGCCTTCTAAGCAGCAGGTCGGGGGTTCGAGTCCCTCCGGGCAGGCCATAGCCCCGAAGCGTTATTTCACTTTGGTGACAGTCACATGTCACGGTAGCAGCGGGCCCGGGCTTCCGCTAGCATCGTCAGCGCTCGGGCGCATCCGTGCGACCGGCGCGTGGTACATCCATCCAGCGCGTCAGGTTGCGTTGCGCCCCCTTTTTAAAATTGCCTAAGGACCATTTCGCCATGCGCGCCATCAAAGAAGCCCGTAGATACATCGAGCGCAAACCCGACGACGCCCATGCCAAGACCCTCTCGCGCCTGGTGCTGGCGCTGGAATCAGAGGCCGATTTCGCGATCGCCGATCTCTACAAGCTGGACCTGGCGCGCTTCAAGCTGGCGCTGGAAATCCTCGACGAGTGGCGACTGGACCGCCACTACGCCAGCAAGTCCAAGCTGTTCGACGTTTCGCTGCAACTGGCCGTGCTGAAGCCCGCCGAAGCCGCGCAACCCCCCGATGCGCCGGCTGCGGGCAACGGCAACAAGAGCGAGAAAAAAGACAAGCCCGCCAAGGAAGACAAGCCTGCCAAGGACAAGTAAGGGGCGGCACCCGCATCGTAATCAGGCCGCGGCATGACGGCCGCGCCGTCCGCTGGCGCGCGCGGTCAGAACCGGTCGCGGCCGGCCACCACGGCGCGCAACCGCAAGTCGGCGCCTACCCGTTGCAATTCGCGCCATTCAAGTTCAATCGAATCGCCTAGCTGCATGAACGGGCCCAGCGCCGCGATGCCCGCGCCATCGCCCAGCAACTTGGGCGCCTGGTAGAGCAGCAGCTCGTCCACCAGACCTTCGCGCAGCAGCGAACCGTTCAGCTTGTGCCCGGCTTCGACGTGCACTTCATTCACTTCGCGCCGAGCCAAATCGCGCAGCGTGGCCGCCAAATCCACCTTGCCACGCGCGTTGGCCAACCTGACGACCTCGGCACCTCGCGCAGTCAGCGCTTGCTGGCGTGCGCCATCATCCGCCGCCGTGTAGATGATGACGCGGCGCCGCGGCACTAACCACAGGCGCGCCGCCAAGGGTGTTTCCAGGCGGCTGTCGACCACCACCAGCGCCGGCTGGCGTGTGGCACCGGCCAGGCGCACGTTCAGCTGAGGGTCATCCTGCAGCACGGTGCCGATGCCCGTCAGCACGGCATCGGCGCGCGCGCGCCAGCGCTGGCCGTCCTCGCGCGCGGGCGCCGACGTGATCCATTGGCTGACCCCATTGGGCAACGCCGTGCGCCCGTCCAGCGAACTGGCCGCCTTCATGCGCACCCAAGGTGTGCCGCGCACCATGCGGCTAAAAAAACCCAGATTCAATTCGCGCGCCGCGTCGGCACCGGGACCAACCTCGACGTCGACCCCCGCCGCGCGCAGCCGCGCAAACCCCTGCCCCGCCACGCACGGGTTGGGATCCTGCAGCGACGCCACGACCCGCGCGAGCCCGGCAGCGATCAACGCGTCACAGCAAGGCCCCGTGCGGCCGTGGTGCGCACACGGCTCCAGCGTGACATAGGCCGTCGCGCCCGCCGTCGAATGGCCGCGCTGGACTGCGTCGCGCAACGCCATGACTTCCGCGTGCGCCTGCCCCACCGGCTGGGTGTTGCCCTGCCCGATCAAGGTGCCATCGGGCGCCACCAACACGCAGCCCACGGCCGGATTGGGAGGGCAGATCAGCCGCGCGGCCTTCGCCAGCGCCAAGGCAAGCGCCATGCCATCGCTGTCGGTCGGAATCATCATGTGTGAATAACCGCCGCGTGCCGCGAAACGCCGCCCGCGAAGTGGGCCAACAAAAAAGCCTGCTACTTTAAACGTAGCAGGCTTCGCTTGTCTGTGGCGGAGAAGGAGGGATTCGAACCCTCGATACGGTAAACCGTATACCGGATTTCGAGTCCGGCGCATTCGACCACTCTGCCACCTCTCCTAGGTCCGTGTGGAACAGTAAATTATAGCAGGCGTCAAGGCGCCAGCGTTTGCTTGCCGTCCAGGTAGGGCTGCAGCGCCTGGGGGATGCGGATGGAGCCGTCGGCATTCTGGTGGTTTTCCAGCACGGCCACCAGCGCGCGACCCACGGCCAGGCCGCTGCCGTTGAGCGTATGCACCAGCTCGTTCTTGCCCGCCGCGTTCTTGAAGCGCGCTTGCATCCGCCGTGCCTGAAAGGCCTCGCAATTGCTGACCGATGAAATTTCGCGGTAGGTGTCCTGAGCCGGCACCCACACTTCCAGGTCGTAGGTCTTGCTGGCGCCGAACCCCATGTCGCCCGTACTCAGCAGCACGACGCGGTACGGCAGCTCAAGCTTTTGCAGCACGGCTTCGGCATGGCCGACCATGTCCTCCAGCGCGTCGTAGCTCTTGTCGGGGTGGGTAATCTGCACCATCTCGACCTTGTCGAACTGGTGCTGGCGGATCATGCCGCGCGTGTCGCGCCCCGCGCTACCCGCTTCGGAGCGGAAGCACGGCGTGTGCGCGGTCAGCTTGATCGGCAGCTCTGCCTCGGCCACGATTTCGCCGCGCACCAGGTTGGTCAGCGACACCTCGGACGTGGGTATCAGGTACAGCGGATCGCCCTCACCGTCCTGGCCGCCCTTTTTGGCGGCGAACAGGTCGGCTTCGAACTTGGGCAACTGCCCCGTGCCACGCAGCGTGTCGGCGTTGACGATGTAGGGCGTGTAGCACTCGGTGTAGCCGTGCTGCCGCGTCTGCAGGTCCAGCATGAACTGCGCCAGCGCGCGGTGCAGCCGCGCCACCGGGCCGCGCATGAAAGCAAAGCGTGTGCCGGCCAGCTTCACGCCGGTTTCGAAATCCAGACCCAGCCGCTCACCCAACTCGACGTGGTCGCGCACGGCAAAGTCGAATGCACGCGGCGCCAGCCCATGCGGCGCCCAGCGGCGCACTTCCTGGTTGGCATGTTCGTCGGCCCCCACTGGCACGCTTTCATGCGGCAGGTTGGGCACCGCCAGCAGCAGCGCCTGCATCTCGGCCTGCAGCGCGTCCAGCCGCGTAGCAGAAGCATCGAGTTCATCCTTGATGCTGGCGACCTGCGCCATCAAGTCATCCGCCGATTCGCCCTTGGCCTTGCGCTGGCCGATCTGTTTGCTGGCCGTGTTGCGCTGCGCCTGCAGTTCTTCGGTGCGCGTCTGCAGCTGCTTGCGCTCGGATTCGAGCGCCTGGAATGCCGACACGTCGAGAAAAGGCTGCGGATTCTTGCGGGTTTGCAGGCGTGCGACGACGCCTTCGAGGTCTTTGCGGAGCAGAAGCGGATCAAGCATGCGCCCGATTGTAGGTGGCGAGAGCGTGCGCATCACCCACTTTTTTCGTAAAAATCAAGGCTGCAGCCTTGGTGCGCCAGCGCTTAACGCTATCAAATTAGGGGCAACCGACCGGTCAACCGCAGCGCGCGGTCTGCGCTCCGTCTTGCGCGCCCGTCCAACCGGCCCATTGCGCTGACGTCGGCGACTTCAAACCGCGACTTCCCCACTCGAATGTGGCGCACACCGGCCAAAAAGCACGCCTTGCCGTGACGAATGTCACTGTGCAGGGCATCTGTCTCTAGGATCGTGATTGGAGCGCTTTATCATTAAAAAATGAGCTTCATTGCCCAAAAACTGAATCAAAAATAAATGATTCGTGGTCGTCGCCCTCCCGCGCGCAGCGCAGTGGCGAGGGCAAGGCCAAACACCTACCTCATGCAACATTTTTTGCCGTGCCGCGCGTGGCCGCGCGACCGCTTGGCATTTCTTTTGACCGCTACACCATGAATGCGCTGTTTGACCAGCTCGCCCTGCTCACCCGGCTGTTGGGCGCGCCGTTGTCGGCACGATCGCTGGCTTCGCAGACGTTGCGCAACGCCGCCGGCCGGGTCGACATGCACAGCCTGGGCGAGGTGCTGCGCAGCCACGGCTATGACAACCAGCTCAGCCAGCGCGCGCTGGCCGACATTCCGGCGGCGGCGCTGCCGGCCTTGCTGATTCGGCAAGACGGCAGCGGCATGGTGCTGTCTCAAATACATCGGGCGCCCTCCGGCGCGACCAGCTACGAGCTGGTGCAGCCAGACGGCAGCCGCACGCACGTTCTTGAAGAAGAGGTGCAAGCCGATTACACCGGCTATTGCTGGTTCCTGAAGGTTCGGCCGCAGCGCGACATGCGGTCAGAGCTGCCCGAATACACCATGGGCAAGGCCTGGTTCTGGAAGGTCATCTGGCGCTTTCGGCGCTACTACTACCAGGTGGTGATCGCCTCGGTGCTGATCAACCTGCTGGCGCTCATCGGGTCTCTGTACGTCATGAACGTGTACGACCGCGTGATCCCGAACCGCGCCTACGAGACCTTGTGGGTGTTGTCCATCGGGGTCATCGGCGCCATTTTCTTTGAATTCCTGGCGCGCACCATCCGCGCGCGCCTGACCGACGTGGCCGGCAAAAAGGCCGACCTGATCATCAGCGCGGCGCTGTTTCGTCGCGTGATGGCGATCGACCTGTCGGCCAAGCCCGCCTCCGCCGGCTCCTACGCCAACAACCTGCGCGATTTCGAGTCGGTACGCGATTTCATGACCAGTGCCTCGCTGCTGGCGTTGGTGGATCTGCCCTTCGTGGTGCTGTTCGTCTTCGTCATGGGGATGGTCGCCGGCCCGCTGGCGCTGGTGCCGCTGTCCACCATTCCATTGGTCATCGGCGCTGGCGCGCTGGCGCAGGTGCCGCTGGCCAAATACACCACGCAGTCCATGCGCGAGAGTTCGCAGCGCCAGGGCCTGGCCGTCGAGGCGATCGAGGGCCTGGAAACCCTCAAGGCCAACAACGCCACCAACTGGGCGCAGCAGCGCTGGGAACGCTACACCGCCGTCACCTCCGCGGCGTCCATCAAGTTGCGCGACTGGAGCAATGGGGTGCTGCATTTTTCCCAGCTGGTGCAGCAACTCAACACGGTGGGCCTGGTGCTGTGGGGCACTTACCTGATCCATCACGAAAACCCGGCTTCACGCATCACCATGGGTGCGCTGATCGCCTGCGTGATTCTGTCCGGCCGCGCGTTGGCGCCGCTGTCGCAAGTCGCCAGCCTGATGCTGCGGCTGCAGCAGGCCCGCGTCGCGCTGTCGGGCCTCAACCAGATCGTCGAGCGCAAGACCGAGCGCGACGTGGAGCGCAGCTACATCAGCCTGGCCCAACCCGCGGGCGAAATCGCCTTCAGCGGCGTGGGCTACCGTTATGGCAGTGGCCAGCAGCAGGGGCCGTTGGTGCTGCGCGAGATCAGCACCACCATCCGCCCGGGCGAAAAAGTCGCCATCCTGGGCCGCATTGGCAGCGGCAAATCGACTTTCCTGCGCCTGGCGGTCGGCCTGTATCCGCCCAACGAGGGCAACGTGCTGCTCGACGGCGTCGACATGCGCCAGATCGACCCGGCCGACCTGCGCGCGCACATCAGCCTGCTGGGGCAGTCGCCGCGCATCTTCATGGGTTCGCTGCGCGAAAACCTCGACATGGGCCGCATGGACCGCCTGTCGAGCGACGAGGAACTGATTGCCGCGTTGCGGCGCTTCGGCCTGGACCAGCTGGTTCGCGCCCATCCGCTGGGGCTGAACATGCCGGTGGGCGAAGACGGCCAGGGCCTGTCGGGCGGGCAAAAGCAGATCGTCAGCCTGGCCCGGCTGACGCTGCGCGACCCCCGGGTCGTGCTGCTGGACGAACCCACCAGCGGCCTGGACAACATGACCGAAATGGCCGCTCTCAAGGCGCTGGTGGACTGGGCCAAGGGGCGTACCCTGGTCATGGTTACCCATCGACTGCAAGTGCTGCCCTTCGTTGATCGGGTGATCGTCATCGACCAAGGCCGCATCGCCATGGACGGCCCACGAGACGCCGTGCTGAAGCATCTGGGCGCACTGAACCCCGACAGCAAACCCCCGGCGCCGCCGCCGCAGCCCGCGCCCGACAAGCCAACGGTGGTGCATGGCGCGATTGCGGCCCGCGCGGGGCCGTCCTTGCGGGTGCGCGTGAGTTCCGAGGAGACCCCCAATGGCGCGTGACGCCCTTCCCACTCCCGAGCGCGTGGCCGCCGCCGACCTTCCGCTGCTCAACGATTTGCAGGCCGCCATGCAGCACGAGCGGCACACCGGCCTGTTCTGGACCATCAGCCTGCTGGCGCTGCTGCTCACGTCGTTCGTCGTCTGGGCGTACTACAGCAACATCGAGGAAGTCACGCGCGGCCAGGGCAGCGTGATCCCGTCCAGCCGCGAGCAGGTGATCCAGAGCCTGGACGCCGGCGTCCTGTCCGAGATGCTGGTCAAGGAAGGCGATCTGGTCGACGCCGGGCAGGTGTTGGCGCGGCTGGACACGGCGCGCTCCTCCGCCGTATACCGCGAAGCCAGCAACAAGGTGGACGCGCTGCGCGCCAGCGCCGCGCGCCTGCGGTCCGAGGCGCATGGCGTGCCGCTGCGCTTTGCCCCGGGCACGCCGCCCGAGCTGGTGGCGCGCGAAACGGCGGCCTACCGCTCGCGCCTGCGCGCGGTCGACGAATCCATCCAGGGGATGCGCGAGAGCAAGGTGCTGCTGGACCGCGAGATCGCCATCACCGAACCCATGGTGGGTCGCGGCGTGGTGTCGGAGGTCGAACTGCTGCGCATGAAGCGCCAGTCCAACGAACTGGCCATGCAGGTGACCGAACGGCGCAACAAGTTCCAGTCCGACGCCAACACCGAACTGGTTCGCGTCGAGGCCGATCTGGCGCAGAGCGAGGAAAACGCCGCCGCCCGCGCCGACCCGGTGCGCCGCTCCGAGATCAAGTCGCCCTTGCGTGGCCTGGTCAAGAACATCCGCATCAACACGCTGGGCGGCGTCGTCAACGGCGGTCAGGACATCATGGAGATCGTGCCGGTGGAAGGCCCGCTGCTGGTCGAGGCCTACATCCGCCCGCAGGACGTGGCCTTCATCAAGCCGGCCGACCAGGCGCTGGTCAAGCTCAGTGCCTACGATTACGCGCTCTATGGCGGGCTGGAGGGCCGGGTCACCCTGATCAGCCCGGACACGCTGCACGACAACCGGCGGCCCAGCGAACTCAAGCTCAACCCCGACGAATCCTATTACCGCGTCATCGTCACCACCGACAGCAGCCACCTGACCGACAAGAACGGCAAGAATTTGCCCATCATTCCCGGCATGGTCGCCACGGTGGACATCAAGACGGGCGAAAAAACCGTGTTCCAGTACCTCACCAAGCCCATCACGCGGCTGAAGCAGGCACTGCGCGAACGTTGATGCGCTTGACCACTGCCGTCCGCCAGCGTGCCATGAAGCGGCCCGCAGGGCACGCTCGCGCATTGGCCAAAAGCTATTGATTTATGAGCACCCAAGACCACCGTACCGGCGTTGAACGCGCTTTTCGTGGCCAACCCCAGCCTGCCGCGGGCAAGGCGCCGCTGCGCTCCGCCCTGTTCATGGCCGCTTGGCTGGCGCTGCATGGCGGCGCGGCCGCCGCGGCCGGTTTGCCGGCCCTCATCAGCGAAGCCGTCCATGCCGACCCGGCGATCCTCGAAGCGCGCGCCAACGAAGACGTGGCAGGCTCACGCGCCGCCGCGTCGCGGGCCCAGCATTACCCCACCGTGGGCCTGCAGGCCGGCAGCTACGTGGCCAACCCGAACGGCTTGACGCAACCCTTTCGCGGCTTGGTAAGCCGCGTCAATATTTATGCCGCGGGCTCCATCGACACGGCCATCGAGCGCGACGAGCTGAAGCAGCAGTCACTGAAGCACAAGACCGCCGAAACACGCGAAGTGGTGGCCCTGAACGTGGCGCAACTGTTTCTGGAGGCATTGCGCGCCAAGGAACTGATGGAAGTCGAGCGGCACAACCTGGCGCGCCACGAAAAAATCGTCGGCGATCTGGAGGTGGTGGTCGCCAACGACAAGGGTCGCCGCTACGAACTGGTGCAGGCCCAGTCACGCGCGCTGCAGGTGCGCATGCGCATCGTCCAATACGAAAAGTCGATGAAGCTGGCACTGTCCAAGCTCACCCGCTACACGCGCCAGGACGCCACGCTGGACAACCCCTTTGCGGAGGATTGGCGCCAGTCCTTGCGTAAGCGCGCGGCCAACCCACATTGACGCCGAGCGGCGTTGATGGATGCGATCAAGCGCTCTGGCCTGGCTGCCAGCGATGGGGCAGCAGTTCGCCGATGCGACTGGCCTTGTGCGTCGGCAGTCGCGCGAGCACGTCCTTGAGGTACTGATAGGGATCGTGCCCGTTTACGCGTGCCGACTGCACCAGGCTCATGACA
>JAKOYD010000177.1 GCA_029780695.1 Pseudomonadota bacterium | reverse complement strand
GATAGAAAGCGCGTGCACCCCATTTCAGTTGCTGAAATTTTGAGCAGGTACAATCCCGCCTCCTTTTTCAGCATCTTTTGCTGCCTCCCCGCTTCCTACCCCGCCCATGCAAATCGGCCACATTCCTTTGGCGAACCGGTTGTTCGTCGCCCCGATGGCGGGCGTTACCGACCGGCCGTTCCGCCAGCTGTGCAAGGCGCTGGGGGCGGGCTATGCGGTGAGCGAGATGGTGACCTCGCGCAAGGACTTGTGGAACAGCCTCAAGACCTCGCGCCGGGCCAACCATGAAGGGGAGCCGGGGCCCATTGCTGTGCAGATTGCCGGCACCGATGCGCCGATGATGGCCGAGGCGGCGGTCTACAACGTGGAACGCGGCGCGCAGATCATCGACATCAACATGGGCTGCCCGGCCAAGAAGGTCTGCAACAAATGGGCGGGCTCTGCGCTGATGCAAAACGAGGCATTGGCGGTGGAAATTGCCGCTGCCGTGGTCGAGGCCTGCGCCCCCTACAACGTGCCCGTCACGCTGAAGATGCGCACCGGCTGGTGCCAGGAGCACAAGAACGCCGTGCAGCTTGCGCGCCAGTTCGAGGCCGTGGGCATCCAGATGCTCACCGTGCACGGCCGCACGCGCGAGCAGGGCTACAAAGGTCAAGCCGAGTACGACACCATCGCGGCCGTCAAGGCGGCGGTGAAAGTGCCCGTGGTCGCCAACGGCGACATCACCTCGCCCGAGAAGGCGCGGGACGTGCTGGCCGCCACCGGCGCCGACGCGATCATGATCGGCCGCGCCGCCCAGGGCCGGCCGTGGATCTTCCGCGAGATCGGCCACTTTCTGGCCACGGGCGAACACCTGGCGCCACCGCTGGTGGCCGAGGTGCGCCGCCTGCTGCTGGACCACCTGCACGACCACTACAGCCTGTACGGCGAGCTGACCGGGGTGCGCAGTGCGCGCAAGCACATTGCCTGGTACCTGCGCGCGCTGCCCGGCGGCGAGGCCCTGCGGGCACACATCAATACGATCGAAGACTGCACCACGCAGTGGCAGGCCGTGGCTGACTACCTGGACGCCCTGGGCCAGCAGATGGACCGGTTGCCTGCCGCCACCGACGTGGATGCCGACACAGAAGAACAAGAGGGATTGGCTGCATGAGCAAGAAACACATAGAAGAATGCGTGCGCGAGAG
>JAKOYD010000053.1 GCA_029780695.1 Pseudomonadota bacterium | reverse complement strand
AGATGTGCAAGGTCTGCGGCACGCAGCCGACCTTGGCGGCAATGGACTCGATGGCTGCCCACTGCGACGGATGCTCGCTGCGGTGCTCTTGAACCATGCGCACGGCGCGCTCGCGCATCTCGGGGGAAAACTTCGGTGACTTTCTCATCTTGGCTCCATTCTCAAGTGAAGGAGCCTCCGCGAAACCCGGGGCGGTTCACGTGATGGTGACTGTGTGGCATGCCAGCACCAAGTTGCTGACGTTCGCTGCGATGGCGCTGCCGCTGGCTGGCGTAAGCGTGCACAACTGACCGACTGGCGCGCCGACAACACTGGCGCTCCAATTGGCGTTCTTGGGCAACGCCGTAGGGAAGGCGAACGTCGTGGCCGACTGCGCCACCGTGACCTGCTGGGTGCTGGTCGGGCTGGTGCCATCCAGCTTCAATGTAACCGACCCCGTCTGGCCACTGGCGGTGCCCCCGACAGTAAATGTGGACGGAGCAAAGCAGACGAGCGCTGCTCCATTGCCCGTCTGTACGCCGCTGGTGAGGGTCGGGTTGCTGAGACTGCCGGCCGACGACAAACCGCCAGCGCCGCCACCGCCGCCACCGTTCCAATTACCGTCACAACTCGTCGTACCCACTCCAGCACCACCACCGCCCGCGCCGATGGTGGCGCCGCCACCCCCTCCGCCGCCAAAGCCAGCGCCAGCGAAGGATCCAGAGAAATTGAAGGAATCGCCGCCCTTGCCTGTGCTGGCGTTACCGGCAGTGGCGACAAATGCGCTACAGCCGCCCCCACCTGCGCCCCCTGTGCCCACTGAACCACCACTGCCACCAAAGGGGCCTGCCCCGCCGGACACGTCGGCGCCCGCGGCACCAGAACCGCCACCACCCGCGCCGCCCGCGCCGCCCGCAATGACATTGGAGGTGTGCCAACCCGCATTGCCACCGCCCCCGCCGCCGCCCGCGATGGCCACGCGGTTGCCAATAGCATTGCCACCGATACGGATGTCGGTGGCGCCACCGCCAATACCGGCCGTGCCCCTGCCCAAGCCCCCAGGGTTGACGGCCTGGGAACCCTGCCCGCCCACCCAGATCGACAACGTAGCGCCCGGCGTGACCGCCAGGCTACCGCTCACTCTTGCGCCCAATCCGCCGGCGCCACCTGGCGACGTGGGGCTGCCCGCCAAGGTGCCAGCGCCGCTGAGGCCCGCACCACCCTGGGCGCCGCTCAGGTACACCGTCATCGATTGCACGCCAGCAGGTACTGTGGTGGTCTGTTCAGCCCCGGTAAAAGCAAAAGTTGCCGAGGTTTCACCGGCAGCGCAGCTTTGCGCGCGAGCCAAACCGTTCATGCCACCACCCAAGACCGCTAGCAATCCGATCACCGCCCATCGCGTTATACTGCGGGAAGTAGTCGCTCGCGAGCGCATGAAGCCCGCCGAATCGGCGAAATTGGGGATCGTTGGCAATTTCATGTTATTTGTGGGACAGGTCGGTCATGGACGACATAGCCATCCATTTATGGCTATGCCTGCAACGCGAAAACTGAATTCTTACAACAGCTACCTGGCGAGCTGCCGACTGACAAGAACGAATTCGTTTACGAATTCGCGCTCGCAAGTCCTTGCGTCTAGACCAGTCCAAGAACTGTAATTTCGCGACATCAAATGTAGCTAAATTGTTTTCTTTTCCAGAAAATTTTTTACTACAGTGGTCTGCCTGCAACATACGGCAACGATCAACGTCTCCAGCCTCTGCAGTCACCAGCGATTGACTCAGGCGCAGTTTCGACGCCGAGTGATGACGTTTAACGAGTCGGTTGAGGTCGGACGACAAGCCCAGCCGCAGCGCGGGAGCGGCGCCAAAAAAAGTGTGAAGCCCGCCGATACGCCGGATTCTGTGCATCGCGGTTGCCCGCGACGTGACCGCCATCAATCTGGGCCGGGGGTCGCCCCACCGGCTCGGTGCCACCTACCCGCCAGCTCCTCGGGTCAAGTCAACGCTGGCCTACTTGGTGTTGCTGCGCGCAGAGATTGCCCGTTTCACCCGAACTCAATCGGCTCGTCTCTGTTGCTCTGATCCTCACCTCACGGTGGAGAGCCGTTAGCTCCTGCGCTGCCCTGTGCAGTCCGGACGTTCCTCCAGTGCTTGGTTTCCCAACTTGCACCAGCGGCGGCCTGGCGGGCTTCACGGGGCGAATTATCCGCGCATATCCATATGCGCGTTCGCGTCGAAGGCTTGCGCCAGAATGCGCCATCGCCACCGCAACCCGGAGACCCGCATGAAAGCCAACACCATTCTCGACACCATCGGCCGCACGCCGCACGTGCGCATCCACCGCCTCTTTGGCGAAGGCGCCAACGTGTGGGTCAAGTGCGAGCGCGCCAATCCCGGCGGCTCGATCAAGGACCGCATCGCGCTGGGCATGATCGAAGCGGCCGAGAAAGCCGGCCAGCTGAAGCCCGGCGGCACCATCATCGAGCCGACCAGCGGCAACACCGGCGTCGGCCTGGCCATGGTGGCGGCCGTCAAGGGCTACAAGATGATCCTGGTGATGCCCGACAGCATGAGCGTGGAGCGCCGCCGCCTGATGCTGGCCTATGGCGCCACGTTCGACCTGACGCCCAAGGAAAAAGGCATGAAGGGCGCCATCGCCCGCGCCGAGGAGCTGGCCGCGCAGACGCCCGGCGCCTGGATTCCGCAGCAGTTCGAGAACCCCGCCAACATTGCCGCGCACGAGGCCACGGCGGCCGAGATCGCGGCCGATTTCCCGGACGGGCTGGACGTGCTGATCACCGGCGTCGGCACCGGCGGCCACATCACCGGCTGCGCGCGCGTGCTGAAGGCCAAGTGGCCGAACCTGAAAGTGTTTGCCGTCGAGCCCACGCAATCGCCCGTCATCAGCGGCGGCGCGCCGGCGCCGCACCCCATCCAAGGCATTGGCGCCGGTTTCATACCCAAGAACCTGGACACCGGCGTGCTCGACGGCGTGATCCAGGTCGAGGCCGAGGCCGCACGCGAATACGGCCGCCGCAGCGCGCGCGAAGAGGGCATCCTGGTCGGCATCAGCAGCGGCGCCACGCTGGCGGCGATTGCGCAGAAGCTGCCTGAGTTGCCCCCAGGCGCACGCGTGCTGGGCTTTAACTACGACACCGGTGAGCGCTATCTGTCGGTCGAAGGCTACCTGCCGGCCTGAGGCTGCCAAGCCAGGTATTCCGACCGCTTGAGGCCGTAGCGGGCAATGCTGCCTTCGTGCAGGTTGGCGATGGCCTCTTGCAGCAGGTGCAGCACGGCTTCGCGCTCGGGCGGTGGCGCCATGCGACTGGCCTGCTTTTTCAGCCACGCGGCGCTGGGCCGGCGTTGCTCGCGCACCAGAGTTTGCACGGCGCCGGCCAGCGCCTGACGGTAACGCACCTTCAGCGGGTCGGGCTGGGCCATGCTTTGCGTGATGGCGACGTAGCGCTGGCATGACCGCTCGTACGCCCACACGAACACGTCGCGCAGCAGCTCGGTGCGGTTCAGCTCGTACACCGCCAGCGTGCCTTCAATGTAGGCATCCTCGGGCACGTCGATGAACGACAGTGGACACAGGTTGCGCTGGATCAGCGGAATGTTGGCACCCACGCGCGATACGCGCTTGTTCACATCCTCGAACGGCTGCAGGTAGGGCAGCTGCACCATCAGAAAGAAGGCCTGCTCGAACGGGTCTTCGATGGCGCTGGCCTTGGCAAGCAGCAAGCGAAAGCAGTCTTCGAGCACCTGCGGCATCGCCAGCGGCACGAACACCGTGCCCGCAATGTCGACTGGCCGGCGGCGCAGGCGGCCAGCGGCGGCGTCGTCGTGCAGCAGGTTTTGCGACAGCAGCGCGTGCAGGTTCTGCAGCGTGAAGGGGTTGAAACCGATCTCGCCGGCGTCGTCCACCAGCATCTCGATGGCCGCCTTGTGGTTCAGGATCATCTGCGTTTCCTGCGCGTCCTTGCCCTCTGCCGCCTGGCCGTGCTCGATCAAGCGCTGTGTGTCCAGCCGCGTGTACGTGTTGCCCTCCAGCCGCGACGACGCCCACGAAAGATCGACCAGCAGGCGCGCGAGGATGTCGCGCACATAGGTGCCCGCGGGCTGCTGGCCTGCAAGCGGCGTGCGCCCCATGTCGTGCAGCTGCGCGCGCAAGGCGGCGGGCAAATAGCTGCTGCGGTTGGGTTCGTAACGCTCCAGAAATTCGCGCTGGTAACCCACGGGTCGCCGCTGCGCCAGGGGCTGGCGAATCTGCGCGCGCAGCGCCTGGGCGTCGCCCGACAAGGCAATGGCGCCGCCATAAGCGCGTACCGGCTTCATCGCCGCATCAGGGGCCTTCATCCCCTCATCGACGCTTTGAAGTCGCACGGCCGTGGCGACATACACCCGAGCCACGCTGTCGCCCACCGGCTGCACGCGGCCCTGGGCCATCAAGGCCGACAGCCGCCGCTGCAGCGTGCGGCGCTGCACGGCCCGGCCGAGGTGCGCCGCCACCGCCGCCTCCAACGAGGCGATGCCCAGGCCGCCGGGCTGGGCTGCCAAGACACTCAGCGCTGCCAGGCTGAGTTCGTCGCGGGATGATGACGGCATGAGTGTTGTGAGCTTAAAAAGGCCCGACAAAACTGTCGTGCTTTTGTCGCGCTTATTGTCGCGCTTTGTCGCATATTTGTCGCGCTTTTTTGCGTGTTACGCCTGCGCGATGGATATCATGGCCGCCTTTCATCCGCTTGATCGACACAAGCCATGATCCGCCTCTCCGAACTCCGCCTGCCGCTGGCGCAGGCCGAAGCGCCTGACAGCGCGCTGCGCGCCGCTGCCGCGCAAAAGCTCCAACTGCCCGAGGCCGCCATTGCGCGGCTTGACGTGTTCAAGCGCAGCTTCGACGCCCGCAAGGCCGAGCTGCTGGCGGTGTACATCGTCGATGTCGCACTGGCCGACCCTGCCAGCGAGGCGCATCTGCTGGCGCGCTTTGAAAAAGACCCGCACGTGCAGCCCACGCCCGACATGGCGTGGCGCGCGCCCGTGACCGCACCGCCGGGCTGGGACGGCGAGCGGCCCGTGGTGGTCGGCTTTGGTCCCTGCGGCATCTTTGCCGCGCTGGTGCTGGCACAGATGGGGCTGAAACCCATCGTGCTGGAGCGCGGCAAGCCGGTGCGCGAGCGCACGCAGGACACCTGGGGCCTGTGGCGCCGCAGCCAGTTGAACCCCGAAAGCAACGTGCAATTTGGCGAAGGCGGCGCGGGGCTGTTCAGCGACGGCAAGCTGTACAGCCAGGTGCGCGATCCGCGCCATCTGGGGCGCAAGGTGATGCAGGAGTTTGTCGACGCCGGCGCGCCAGAAGAAATCCTTTACGTCGCGCACCCGCACGTCGGCACCTTCAAGCTGGTGAAGGTGGTCGAAAACCTGCGCGCGCAGATCACGGCGCTGGGCGGCGAAATCCGCTTTCAGCAGCGCGTGGTCGATATGCTATTGAATCAGGAGCTATCCGCGCAGTCCCTGCAAGCGCTGGAGGTCGAAAACCTTCAGAACGGCGAGCGCTACCGGCTGCCCGCGCGCCACGTGGTGCTGGCGCTGGGCCATTCGTCGCGCGACAGCTTCGAGATGCTGTACCGCCGCGGCGTGGACATGGTGGCCAAGCCGTTTTCGATCGGCGTGCGCATCGAGCACCCGCAGGGCCTGATCGACCGTGCGCGCTGGGGCCGCCACGCCGGCCACCCGCTGCTGGGCGCGGCCGACTACAAGCTCGTGCATCACGCGGCCAACGGGCGCACGGTCTACAGCTTCTGCATGTGCCCCGGCGGCACGGTGGTGGCGGCCACCAGCGAGCCGGGCCGCGTGGTCACCAACGGCATGAGCCAGTACAGCCGCAACGAGCGCAACGCCAACGCCGGCATGGTGGTCGGCATCGACCCGGCCGACTACCCGCGCGCGCCGCAGGACTTCATCGACGCCTTTGGCGACACGCTGGGCGCCGAGCGGCTGGCCGAGGGCCAAGTGCACCCGCTGGCGGGCATCGTGCTGCAGCGCCAGCTGGAAGCGGCCGCCTACCGGCTGGGCGGCGCCAGCTACGCCGCCCCGGCGCAGCGCGTGGGCGACTTTTTGGCGCGGCGGCCGTCCACCGCGCCGGGCGAGGTCGAGCCGTCGTACCAACCCGGCGTGCACTGGACCGACCTGCACGCCGCCCTGCCCGACTTCGTGACCGACGCGATGCGCGAGGCGCTGCCCGCCTTCGCGCGCAAGATCCGCGGCTACGACACGCCCGACGCGGTGCTGACGGGCGTGGAGACGCGCACCTCGTCGCCCGTGCACATTGGCCGCGGCGACGACTTGCAAAGCCTGAACGTGCGCGGCCTGTACCCGGCCGGCGAAGGCGCGGGCTACGCCGGCGGCATCTTGTCGGCGGGCATCGACGGCATCAAGGTGGGTGAGGCGGTGGCGCGGGCGGTGCTGGGCGCAGATTCCGGCGGCGCATGAAAAAACCGCAGCGCCTTTCGGTCGCTGCGGTTTTTATAGCTGCTTGCGCTTGATGGAAAAGCGCAGGCGGCACTTTTTACTTCAGACTCAACCCTGCTGCGCCTTCAGCGCCGCGATGCGCTCTTCCATCGGCGGGTGGGTGGCGAACAGCTTGCCGATGTTGCCGACGATGGCCATGGTCTGCAGGTTCTTGGGCATGTCCTGGCCTTCGGCGTGCATGCCGCCCAGGCGCGCCAGGGCGTTGATCATGTTGCGCGGGCTACCCATCATCTGGGCCGAGCCGCGGTCGGCGCGGAATTCGCGCTGGCGCGAGAACCAGGCCACGATGATGCCGGCCAGGAAGCCGAACAGGATGTCGAGCACCACGGTGGTCACGAAGTAGCCGACGCCGGGGCCGCTGCGGTTTTCGCCGCGGCTGAGCGCGTTGTCGACGATGGAGCCGACCACGCGGCTGGCGAACACCACAAAGGTGTTCATCACGCCCTGGATCAGCGCCATGGTCACCATGTCGCCGTTGGCGATGTGCGCCACTTCGTGGCCGATGACGGCCTCGACTTCTTCGCGCGTCATGCCGCGCAACAGGCCGGTGGACACCGCCACCAGGGCCGAATTCTTGAACGCGCCGGTGGCGAAGGCGTTGGCATCGCCTTCGTAGATGGCGACTTCGGGCATGCCGATCTTGGCTTGGTCGGCAAACTTGCGCACGGTCTCGACGATCCAGGCTTCGTCGGCATTCTCCGGCTGGTTGATGACCCTCAGGCCCATCGTCATCTTGGCCATGGACTTGCTCATCAGCAGCGAGACGATGGAGCCGGTAAAGCCCACCACCAGCGCGTAGATCATCAGCTGGCCGGTATTGGTGCCGGTATAGCGGCCCAGCCCGAACAGGCTGGACACGAGCCCGACCACGGCCATGACGGCGATGTTGGTCAGGACGAACAGGAGAATGCGCTTCATCGGGTTCCCTCGGTGAAAAGTGCGTTTTTGGGCGGGTTGGCCGGGCAACCCTTGCATGTTGCCTACAAAGTACGCGCGATTGGAGCATATTCAAGCCCCCGCGGTTCCCGCCCGATCGGCAAAATCGGCGCCGATTTTTTGCGCTTGACCCTAAACTGGCCCTTTGCCACCCAGCTGCCACCGCCATGAACACCCTCGCCTGGCTCGACCGCCTGACGGCCATCGACACCACCAGCCGCAATTCCAACCTCGGCCTGATCGAGACGGTGCGCGACGCGCTCAAAGGCCACGGGCTGGACCCGTGGCTCAACCTGAACGCCGAAGGCACCAAGGCCAACCTGTTCTGCACCCTGCCGGCGCAGGACGGCACCACCCAGGGCGGCATCGCCCTGTCGGGCCACACCGACGTGGTGCCCGTGGACGGCCAGAACTGGGCCACCGACCCCTTCAAGCTGACCGAAAAAGACGGCAAGCTGTACGCGCGCGGCAGTTGCGACATGAAGGGCTTCATCGCCACCGCGCTGGCGCTGGTGCCCGACTTCATGGCGCAGCCGCGCGGCAAGCCGCTGCACCTGGCGCTGTCGTACGACGAAGAGGTGTTCTGCCTGGGCGCGCCCTTTCTGCTGGCCGAGCTTCGTGAGCGCGGCATCCGCGTCGACGGCTGCGTGGTGGGCGAGCCGACGTCGATGAAGCCGGTGGTGGCGCACAAGGGGCTCAATTTGTACCGTTGCCGCGTGCACGGCAAGGCGGCGCATTCGTCGCTGACGCCGCAGGGCTGCAACGCCATTGAATACGCGGCGCGGCTGATCTGCCACATCCGCGACCTGGCCGACGCCTGGCGCGCCGAGGGGCCGTTTGACGAGCACTACGACGTGCCCTACACCACCATCACCACCAACCAGATCAGCGGCGGCATCGCGGTCAACACCATCCCCGAGGCATGCGAGTTCAGCTACGAATTCCGCAACCTGCCGCTGCAGCCGTGGGAAGGCATCCAGCAGCGCATCGAGCGCTATGTGCAAGACGATTTGCTGCCCCGCATGCAGCGCGAGTTTCCGGCCGCGCGCATCGATATCGAACGCGCGTCGGGCGCGCCGGGGCTGGAGGCCAGCGAGCAGGCCGCCATCACGCAACTGGTGCGCGCACTGACGCAGGACCAAAGCGTGCGCAAGGTCGCCTACGGCACCGAGGCCGGGCTGTTCCAGGGCATTGGCATCCCCACCGTGGTGTGCGGGCCGGGCTCGATCGAGCAGGCGCACAAGCCGGACGAGTTTGTCGAGGCCGACCAGCTGGTGCAGTGCGAGAAGTTCCTGCGCCAGCTGGCCGCCACGCTGTGACCGGCCCAGCCCCCGGTATGGCTGGCTCCCTCTTCCGCTGGCAGAAGGTTGGTGTGAGGGCTGACCCATGCCCACGCCCCTGATCGCCGCCCTGCGCCGCACGCTCGGCGCCGACACCGAGCTGATCGAAACCCATCTCTCCTGGCTGCTGCTGGCGGGCGACGACGCCTACAAGCTGAAAAAGCCCCTCACGCTCGACTTCGTCGATTTCGCCAGCCCGGAACAACGCCGCGCTGCCTGCGAAGAAGAGCTGCGCATCAACCGCCGCACCGCGCCGCACCTGTACCTGGACGTCGTGCCCGTCACCGGCCCGCCCGACGCGCCGCAACTCGGCGGCAGCGGCCAGCCGCTGGACTGGGCCGTGCACATGCGGCGCTTTCCGGCCGACGCGCTGCTGGCGGGCCGCGCCGCGCGGGGCAACCTGCGCGCCGCGCACATCGACGCGCTGGCGCGCGAGATCGCTGCCTTTCAGGCGCGCAGCGACGTCGCGCCACCGGACAGCCCGTATGGCGATGCGGCGACCCTGGCCCAGCTGGCCCAGGACAATTTCAAGCCGCTTTTAGGCCTACAGCGCTTGTCTGGACAGCGCGATCTGCTATTAAAACTGCAGCATTGGACGCAAGCCGAAGCCGCGCGCCTGGCCCCGCTGATGGCCGCGCGCCGCGCCGCCGGCCACGTGCGCGAAGGCCACGGCGACCTGCACCTGGGCAACCTGCTGTGGCTGCACGGCCGCCCGGTCCTGTTCGACGCCATCGAGTTCAACCCGCGCCTGCGCTGGATCGACACCGCGTGCGACATCGCCTTTCTGTTCATGGACCTGCACGCGCATGGGCTGGCGCCGCTGGCGTGGCGTTTTCTGAACGCGTGGCTGGAGCAGACCGGCGACTTCGGCGCCGTCGCGCGGCTGCCGTACGACGCCGTCTACCGCGCCCTGGTGCGCGCCAAGGTGGCGGCGCTGCGCGCGGCGCAGGGTGCCGACGGGGCGGCCGACGAAGCGGCGCGCTACGTCGATCTGGCCACGCGCCTGGCCGCACCGCGCCGGCCCTGGTTGGCGCTGACGATGGGCGTCAGCGGCTCGGGCAAGAGCAGCCAGACGCAAGCGCTGGTCGAGCAGCGCGGGCTGGTGCGCGTGCGCGCCGACGTCGAGCGCAAGCGCCTGTTCGGCCTGGCGCCGCACGCCAGCAGCGCCAGCGTGCCCGGCGGCATTTACGACGAAGCCACCAGCGACCGCGTGTTTGCCCGCTTGGCGGATGTGGCGCTCGGGGCACTCGACGCCGGCCAGCCGGTGCTGGTCGACGCCACCTTCATTCGTGCAGCGCGCCGCGCGCCCTTCATCGCGCTGGCCCAATCGCTGGGCGTGCCGTGGCGCATCCTGGCCTTCGATGCGCCCGAGCCCGTGTTGCGCGAGCGCGTGCGACAGCGCGAGGCGGCAGGCGGCGACGCGTCCGAAGCGGGCGAGTCGGTGCTGGCCAGCCAGCTGGCCCACCGCGAGCCGCTGACACCGGCCGAGGCCGCGCACGCGCTGGTCGTCGACACGCAGGCGCCGGTCGACTGGGCGGCGTGGGACGCGGCGCTGCCGACGCACTGACGCTCTACTTATAGGAGCTCCTCGCGCTGATCAGTCGGGCGCTGGAGCCAATTTTTCTTCAAGAACGCCGGTTGGCACCCTTCAGGCCGGCGGGGCCGGGCGCCGGGGTCGGAACACCGTTGGGTCGTCATAGAAATCGGGGTTCTCGTTGGCGGCCCACCAGCCCGGCACGCCCAGCACCGGCAGCGGCGCGAAGGGCTTGGGCGACAGCCGCTCGGCCGTCAGCCAGCCGGCCAGCCAGGCGTCGGCCTGTTCTATCGTTTCAATAGCAGTAGGCGCTTGCAGGACGTGCGCCGTGATCGACTTGTAGGGTGACACCAGCTTTTCCAGCGCCGCGTGGCCAAACACCCACAGCCGCGCCTGGCGCCACAGCGGGCGCAGCGGCCCGAACAGATCGGCCCAGCGGCGCGCGGCCAGCGCCTGCCACAGCGCGTCGGGCGCGGCCAGCAGGGCGCCGTTTTCGTCGAACACGGTGGCGGCGTCGCGCACCGGGCCCCGCGTGGCGCGCACGCCGTCGCGCGCGATCTCGGCGTGCTGCAGCGCGTTCAGCGCCAGCTTGGTGCGCGGGAAGGTGCACCACATCAAGCCGTTGAAAAAGTCGTGCAGGTTGTCGCGCGTGGGCACGGCGCGCTGGGTAAAGATGAAGTGCTCGTAGGCTTGCCCTTCCGGCAGCGCCGACTGGGGCACGAAGCGCACGGGCGCGGCACCCGCGGCGTTCAGCGCGTCGGCCACCGGCTGACCCGCCGCCCAGCGCGCCAGCGCAGCGCCGCCGTGCGCGCCCAGCGGGGCGCACCAGGGCGCGCCCCAGTCGATTGCAGGCGGCGCGCCCGCGCCCGGAATGCCGTCAGTTACCATCGCCGCCCGATCCTGCCACACGCCGCCGCGACGCCATGACCGACACCCCGATTTCCGCCGCGGCACCCCTGGCCCGACCGCGCCGTGTGCGCGGGCGCGACATCCACGAAGCACACCGCGCGGCCACGCCGCTGGAGCTGCTGCTGGACCTGAGCTTCGTGGTCGCCATCGCGCTGGCCGCGTCGCAGTTGCACCATGGCGTGATGGCGCACCACACCGGCCTCGCGCTGGCCGGCTTCGTGGCCGCCTTCGTCGCCATCTGGTGGGCGTGGATGAACTACACGTGGTTTGCCTCGGCCTACGACGACGACAGCGCCGTCTTTCGCCTGCTGACCATGCTGCAGATGGGCGGCGTGCTGGTGTTCGCCACCGGTGTGCCGGGCCTGTTCAGCGGCGACTTTCGTGCCGGCGTGCTGGGCTACGCCATCATGCGGCTGGCACTGGTGGCCCAGTGGCTGCTGGCCGCGCGCGGCGACCCGGCGCGGGCCGCCACCTGCCGCCGCTACGCGCTGGGCATCACGGCAGTGCAGGTGCTGTGGATCGCGCGGCTGGGGTTTCCGCCCGAATGGCTGTGGCCCACCTTCGTGCTGTTCATGCTGCTGGAGCTGGCCGTGCCGCCCTGGGCCGAGCGCGCCGGCGGCACGCCCTGGCACGCGCACCACATTGCCGAACGCTACAGCGGCCTGTTGATCATCACGCTGGGCGAGGTGGTGCTGGGCGCCGCCAACGCGGTAGCCGGCATGTGGCAGACCTTCGGCTGGACGCTGAACCTGGCGCTGGTGGGCCTGGGCAGCACGGCGCTGGTGTTTGCGCTGTGGTGGATGTACTTCCTGCTGCCTTCGGGCGAGGCGCTGCACCGCCACCGCGAGCGCAGCTTTGCGTGGGGCTATGGGCACGTGCTGGTGTTCGTGTCGGCCGCCGCCATCGGCGCCGGGCTGGAGGTGGTGGCCGACGTGCTGAAGGCCGGCAAGGAAGCCGCCGCGCAGGCCGTCGCCACGGCGGGCCAGGCCGCGCCCAGCGCCACGCAGGCGGCGCATGCGGCCAACGCGGCCCACGGCGTATCGCCGCTGTACGCCATCACCATGGTGGCGTTGGCGCAGGGCATGTTCATGGTGTCGCTGTGGGCGGTGTACAGCCACACCACACGCGCGCAGGCCCGCCAGGGCTGGCTGACGCTGGCGTGCGTGGCCTGCGTGGCGCTGGGCCCGCTGGCGGTGTGGCTGGGTGCGCCGCTGCCGTGGGGCCTGCTGCTGCTGACGCTGGGGCCAGCCGTCGCCATCGTCTACAACGAGCATGGACGGCGGCACTGTGAGGACCACTTTCAGGTGCGGTGAGCGCTGGCGCACCCGTCTGGCTCACGCCTGCGCTGCGGCTTGAAGCACCGGCTCGCCCGATGTTGCCGATGCCGAGAACGCGGCCGACGAAGACCGCGTCGTGGTCGGGGTATTGGATGTGGGCGGGGTAGGCCAGCCGTATCGCGTCAGGCGGACAAAAGCCTCCAAGTTACGCCCTCGCCTCCCCGCAATGGCTTCACCACCGCCTCCCCGAATGGCACTTCGTCTGGCAATACCCACTCTTCTTTTTGTAGCGTGACGCGCCCGCTGTTCCTGGGCAAGCCGTAGAAATCGGCGCCAAAGAAGGAGGCAAACCCCTCCAGCTTGTCCAGCGCCCCGGCCGCCTCGAAGGCTTCGGCGTACAGCTCCATCGCGGAGAGGGCGGTGTAGCAGCCCGCGCAGCCGCTGGCGTGTTCCTTCAGGTGGGCGGGGTGCGGGGCGCTGTCGGTGCCTAAAAAGAACTGGGGGCTACCGCTGGTGGCGGCCTGCACCAGCGCTTGGCGGTGCACTTCGCGCTTGAGGACGGGCAGGCAGTAGTAGTGTGGTCGGATGCCGCCGATGAAGATGGCGTTGCGGTTGTAGAGCAGGTGGTGCGCCGTGATGGTGGCGGCGGTGTGGGCGTCGGCGCCCTGCACGTATTGCGCTGCTTCTTTCGTCGTGATGTGCTCGAAGACGACCTTCAGTTCAGGGAAGTCGCGGCGCAGGGGAATCATCACGCGGTCGATGAACACGGCTTCGCGGTCGAACAGGTCGATCTCGGGGTCGGTGACTTCACCGTGCACCAGCAGCTTGAGGCCGGCGCGCTGCATGGCTTCGAGCGTGTTGTACGTCTTGCGGATGTCGGTGACGCCGGCGTCGCTGTTGGTGGTGGCGCCCGCGGGGTAGAGCTTGAGGGCGACCACGCCCGCATCGGCGGCGCGGGCAATTTCGTCGGGCGGCGTGTTGTCGGTGAGGTACAGCGTCATCAGCGGCTCAAAGGCTACGCCCGCAGGCACGGCCTGCCGGATGCGCTCCTGATAAGAGAGCGCCTGCGCCGCCGTGGTGACGGGCGGGCGCAGGTTGGGCATGATGATGGCGCGACCAAACTGCGCAGCGGTGTGTGGCACCACGCTGGCCAGCGCAGCGCCATCGCGCACGTGCAGGTGCCAGTCGTCGGGTCGGGTAAGGGTGAGGGTTTGCGCGGCAGTGCTCATGCCACGAATTGTCCCACCGCGCACTCCAAAAACCGCAAGCCATCGCCGCAGGACGATGGCCCGTGTTCAAGCGGCCGCGGCGCAGGCCATTCGCGGATGCCGCGGAACGGGCTTGGCCCAGCCGCTGGCATCGTCCCCCTCAGGGTGAAGGCGCGTCAGCGCCACAGGGGGCGTTTTTTCAAGCGGTGTAGTCGCCGCTGGCTTCGGGCTGGAATTCGATGGCCAGCACGGTCAGGGCGCCGGGCTTGCCGTCGGCGCCCTGCCAGTGCGCCACTTCACCGACGCGAACGCCCAGCAGCGCCGTGCCCAGTGGCGACAGCACCGAGATCATGCCCTGCGCGGCGTCGGCATCAGGCGGGTAGACCAGCGTGACGCTGCGCTCGTCGCCGCCGGCCGGGTCGGCCACGCGCAGCTTGGAATACATGGTGACCACGTCGCCGGCAATCTCCTGCGGGCGCACCTGGTCGGCGGCGTCGATCACCTCGGCCAGCACGCTGGCATGGTCGGACGCCGCGCCGGCCGCGGCCTGGCGGCGCAGCAGGTTGAAGATGCGCACGTGGTCCAGGTCGGTGATGGTGCGGTTGAAATCGGCGGCGGGTGACATGGCGGTGGCTCCTTGGTGATATCGATGGGGGCTCAGGGGGGTGCGTGCCTGCCGACTGCAAGCCAGCGGCAACGAAAGACGAAAAAACGGCAAACCAGTGTCGCGGGGTGAAGCCCGACGATCCGGTGGGCGCTGTGCTCGGGTGAGCGAGTGGGGGAAGCGGCGGGGTCGTCGGGCTCAGCAGGGTGCGGCAGTTGGGCGCGCACGTCGAACCGGGGAGGTTCGCGCCGACGAAGCAGCAACGCCCGCGCGCCACGCCGCCGCCGCCGCGCGGGCGGGCAAGGTCGGAGCGCTCAGGGTTTGCATAGGGTCATGATAGCGGGTCCGCCACCGACAGGCCAGGCCGGGGCATTAACATAGCGCCCTGGCGGCCCCGCAACTGCGGCGCCGCCACTTTGTTGGCCCGCGCTGCCCAGTGGCAGCCTCCCATCGTCCCCATGTCCCAGCCCACCCCCACCACGGCGCCCGGCGCCGACCCCACGCCCCCGCAGGGCGCCCCCACGCGCATGCCGCTGGCCATCGAAGACTGGCTGACGGTGATCATCATGGCGCTGCTGGCGCTGATCACCTTCGCCAACGTGCTGGTGCGCTATTTCACCAATGCCTCGTTCGCCTGGACGGAGGAGGTGTCGGTGTTCCTGATGATCGTGCTGTCGATGGTGGCCGGTTCGGCCGCGGTGGCGCGCAACCGGCACATCCGCATCGAATACTTTGCCGACTCAGGCCCCGAGGCGCGCCAGCGCGCGCTGGCCAAGTTTGGCGCGGCCATGGTGGCGCTGCTGTTCGGGCTGATCGCCGTGCTGTCGGCCCGCGTGCTGTGGGACGACGTGCAGTACGGCGAGACCTCGCCCGGCATCGGCGTGCCGCAGTGGTGGTACAGCATGTGGCTGCCGATCCTGAGCCTGGCCATCATGCTGCGCGCCATCGGCCTGTGGTGGCGCGGCGGCCAGCCGGCGGCGGACAACCCCGAGCTGCCCAGCTCGCCCGCCGTGCGTGACGAGGAGCGCGCGCCATGAACATATCTCGCACAACGCGGGAGCGTGGGGGCGTCCAGGCCGCCGCCGGGCCGCTCCC
>JAKOYD010000042.1 GCA_029780695.1 Pseudomonadota bacterium | reverse complement strand
TGCTGGGGCTGGGCGCATCGCGCATCACCGCGCCCGAGGTGGTGGACCTGCTGGGCGTGGCGGAGGTGCGCGCCGCCTTGGGACTGGATGCGGGCGATGCCGATATCCTGGTCGAATGGCTGCGCAACAGCCGCGTGGCCTGGGCGCTGGACGCTGCGCACAAGCAGGCACTGTCGCTGCCGGCGCGCGCCGAGCACAGCTTCGCCTGGGCGATGGACCGGCTGCTGGCCGGCTACCTGATGGCCGACGTGCCGGGCGGGATCGATCCGCAGCCGGTCACGCTGCCCGATGGCACCGCACTGCTGCCACTGGCCGGCATCGAAGGCCCGTCCGCGGCGGCGCTGGGCAGTCTGGACCGGCTGCTGTGCGAGCTGCAGGCGTGGCGCGACCTGGCCCCGATCGAACAGCCGGCAAGCCGGTGGGCGACGGTGCTGCGCGAGCGCGTGGACGCGCTGCTGCGCATCGACCGCACCGATGCCGACGCCCGCGCCGCGCTGTCGGTGGTGCATCGCGCGATCGCCCAGCTCGCCGCGGAACCGGCGCGCAACGGCGAGGACCCCGCGCTGCGCATGCCGGTGGTGTGTGAGCTGCTGCAGGACGCGCTGGCCGCCGCGCCGGAGCGCCAACGCTTCCTGATGGGCGGCATCACCTTCTGCGGCATGGTGCCGCAGCGCGCGATCCCGTTCGCCATGGTCTGCGTGTTGGGGCTGGACGAAGGCGCGTTTCCGCGCCGGCCATCCGATGGCGGCATCGACCTGATGGCGCGCCTGCGCCGCCTCGGCGACCGCGACGTGCCCGGCGACGACCGCTACCTGTTCCTGGAAACCGTGATGTCCGCGCGCAAGCGGCTGCACCTGTCGTACATCGGCCAGGGCGCGCGCGACGGCAAGCACCGCAACCCGGCCGCGCCGCTGGCCGAGCTGCTGGCCGAACTCGACCGTGCCTGTGGCAACGCGCCCGATGACGACAAGGCGCCGCGGCCGTGGCTGGTGCGACATCCGCTGCAACCGTTCGACGGCCGCTACTTCGACGGCACGCATCCGGCGCTGTTTTCGTTCTCGCCGGCATTCGCGGGCATGCGCGGGGCGGGCAGGGGAACGCTGCCGCGCCTGCGCGACGGCAATCTCCCCGCGCCGGAACCGCTGCCGGAGCCGCTGCCGCTGGCCACGCTGGAAGGCTTCTTCAAGGACCCGGCCAAGGCGCTGTTGAAGGAGCATCTGCAGCTGTCGCTGGATGCGCTGGACGACGACGTGCGGCTGGCGGAAGACGAGCCGATGGATGCGATTTCAAGGATCCACGCGGTGGCGCGCACGGTGTTCCTGCAGCAGGTGCTGCCGCGCAAATGCGGTGATCCCGCATGGGCCTGGGACCGCCAGCCGCCGGCGTGGGTGGGGTTGGGCGGGTTGCTTCCGCTGGGCGCGGCCGGCGATGCGGCCTGGGCGAAGGAGGCCGACGCGGTGGACGCCTTGTGGAGCCAGGCGGATGCCTGCGGCCGTTTCGATCCGCGTGGCCAGCACTGCGGGCAGGCGGTGCGGGTGGACGTGGCCTTGTTGCTGCCCGGCGACGACGGTGCCGGAGACGGTGTGCCGCGGCGCATGACCGGGTTGCTGCGCAATGTGTTCCCGCTCAGCGGATCGGAGGACGGGATGCAGGTGGTGTTTGCGTACCCCAATCCGAAGGATGGAAAGAAGCATCTCAAGGCTCCGAAGGATCTCGGCTTCAAGGAGCGCGTCCCCGCTTTTCTGCAGTGGGCGCTGCTGCGCCTGCAGCACGCAAGCACCGACACGCCTGCGCCGGTGCGCCTGACCATGCTGGCGGCCGGCGAGCCGGATCTTGCCACGCAGGCGAATGACTGGGATGCGAGATACTGCGCCGCCGACACCGCGAAGCGTGCGGCCATGGAAGCCGACCTGCGCCGGCGCTTTCGCGCCTTGGTCGAGCTGATGCGGATGGGCCGCGAGGGCACCTCCTGGTTCCATCCGAAGTCCGGGTGGGCCGCCTTGCAGGCACAGCAAGGCGTGCCGAAAAAAGCCAAGGGCAAACAGGGCGAGGCCGAGGCGGAGAAGGACGCCGACTGCGCAGACGAGCCTTCAGTGGAAGCGGAAGCAGCGGCGCAGCAGTCGCGTGAGGCCGTGATCGCCAAGGCGGTGCGCGGCAAGTGGGTGAGCGAGTCCGGCCAAGGCGTCGGCGAGCGCGATTACGCCCCTGGCTACGCGCAGTTGCTGGAAGGCGACCTGATCTTCGGCGATCCCGACACCGACCCGGACAGTCGCGCCCTGCACGCGCTGCTGCAGGACGCGCAGGCCATCCACGCCCTGATCCTGCTGGGTGACGGCGACGCCAGCCCTGCAAACGCCAGCGAGGAAGCCGCATGAGCCAGCCCATGGATTGGACGACGCTACCGCTAGCCGGGGCTGGCCGCAGTCTGGTCGAGGCCAGTGCCGGCACCGGCAAGACCTGGACCATCGCCGTGCTGTACCTGCGCTTGCTGCTGGAGGAGAAGCTTTCG
>JAKOYD010000050.1 GCA_029780695.1 Pseudomonadota bacterium | reverse complement strand
GACAGGCGCCACTGGGCCGAAAAGCCGGTCTTCTTGACCTCGCGCTCCGACGGCAGAAAGCGCCCGGCGAACGACGGATGGGGCCAGCTGCTGGTCATCAGCACCTCGGTGTTGCCGCCCAGCGGCACGATGGCCAGGCGCTCGGTGCCCACCAGTTCCAGGTCCAGCGTGGCCGTGACGCCATCGGCCTTGCCGCGCACGGATTCGGGCAGCACCGCATGCAGGCCCCGGCTGTAGGTGGGGTGGAAGGTGCCGGGCTTGAGCGCCAGCGCCTGGCTGCCCATGGTGAACTGCGCGGTGCGGATGCCGCGCGCATCGTCCACGGCCATCATCACGATGGGTGCGCCGCAGTGCATGCGCGAATTCTTCATGCTGCTCTGCGGCAGCAGGCTGGCCAGCGAACCCCATTGCGCCGTCACGTTGGCTTTGAGGTTGTAGGTGTTCACCTTGTGCAGCCCGCGTGCGCGTTCCTCCATCGCGGCGCCGGTGGTGAGCTTGAGCTGCTCGGGCATGGCGGTCAGGATGAACTCGCGGCGCCTTTCGACCATGCGGCGCTCGTCGCCCTTGCCGACTTCTTCATCCCAGCTCTCCACGCAGGCGCTGTGGATCATGGGGCCCATCAGCGTCTGCGGCCCGGCCAGGCTCTCGGCCACGCTTTGCGCGGTGATGCTGCGGTAGCGCAGCCGGTCGCGCACCACGTCTTCGATCAGGCCCAGGCCAAAGAGCAGCAACACGGTGATAGCGGTCAGCGCCGCCAGCTTGGTGAACAAGGGGTGTTTGAACAAAAGATCCTCCACAAGTGACTGTTGTGGAGGCAGTGTTGTGGCGCGCTGTGAGGGCGCTATGAAGTTTGTGAGGCCAGTGTGAAGTGGGGATCGCTGGCGGTGGTTTTCGCTTCTCAGGCGGCGCGGTACACCAGCTCCACCCGCAGCCCCGGCGCCGTGTTGCGCACCACCATCTGCCCGCCGTGCAGCGCCATCACGCGCTGCACAATCGCCAGCCCCAGCCCCGATCCGCTGCGCTCGCCGCCCGGCCGTGCGGTGGTGAAAAAGCGCTCGCCCAGGCGCGGCAGCGCATAGTCCGGCACGCCGGGGCCGCTGTCTTGCACGGCC
>JAKOYD010000048.1 GCA_029780695.1 Pseudomonadota bacterium | reverse complement strand
TGGCTGCTGCTGTTGACTTCGCCGGCACGCCTCTTACGGGAGACACAGTCGATGCGCACCCAGCGGACAGAGTTTCGGGTCAGGATGTAGGCGACGATGTGCGCCGCCTCGTGCACCGCAGTGCGTGCACGTTCCAGTACGGTTGCGGCGCTCAGTCGTTTTCCGCCCCGTTCAAGGATGAAACACAACTGTTCGTCGTTCGTGGCCGATGGGCGCGGCCAGCGTCCATAGTCCGGCTTGAACGCGAGGGGGGCACTGCGCGTGCGCGGGGGCATCATGTACTCGGCAAAGGCCCGAACCACGTTGCGGCGGGGGGTAGGGGCGGGGCGATAGTGCGTATCGGTAGTCATGGGGTTCCTCAGTTTCGGTTGATCGTTGGCATCAGTCGCTGGTATCGACGGGTCTTTACGCCGGGTTTGGCCCATGCCGTCAGGTGCCTGCGCCCCGAACGGGGCCAGTGACGGCGCCAGCCTGACAACTCAAGGGCCACCGCCAGGCGACGGTCATGCTTGCTGGCTCCGACAAGGGCCGCGAGTTCTCGTGTGGTTAGCCACTTCGACGGGTGAGCCTCCGCCAGTTGGACCAGCGCGCGCTGTAGAGCGAGTAGCGGGCGTGCCGGCAAATTGGGCTGTAGCGACCGGGTGGGGGGTGGTGGTGACGGGTGTGACGGATTGAATCGTTTCACCTTCAGCCCTATAGAACGCTCTATAGGAAGGGAGGGTGTTTTTGATTCATCCGTCACACCCGTCACTTTCATGGTGCAGCCCTCCCCGTCGAAGTGGCGGCGCCCGCAGGCTTGAGGCCGATGCCCTGATAAATGGCGCCCTTGTTGGTTCTGAACTTTTGGGTGCCCCGCGACGCCATCTTGTCGGCGAAGCGCTTTTCGCTCAGGACGCCATGCCCGCCGCCACGGCACCAGTCGGCGAAGTGGGTGTACAAGCGGCGCGCGCCGATCTCACCCCCCTCGGTCGGTTGGACAGACTCGCCCAGCCATTGACCCATGACATCGGAATCCGTCCGATAGGTGCTCACCTCCTGGCGGACGCGCTCAGGCACCGCGAGTCCTCGCGCGAGCCATTCCCTCGTGCCGGCAAGGCCCCAGTTCAGGATGCCCGGCAGTTCAGCGGTCAGCTTGCTCTCCAACTCCTTGTCTCGCTCAGACTCGCTGAATTGCCGGTTGAAGGGGATCAGGACGACACGGCGCCATATGCCTTGATCGTCGCCACGAATGACGGGCTTGTGGTTGCAAGCCATGATGTGTTTGGCGGTCGGGGGAATCTCCACAGGGGCCGCGTTGAGGCCGCGCGCCACCACAACGTCACCGCCCGTTAGCTCCTTCACCTTGGCTTCGTCCAGCCGCGAGCCGTCTTCCACCTCGCTGCTGATGGCGAGCCTCGCGCCGATCAGTCGGGCTAGCTGTGGTGTTGCCTTTTCGGCGCTCTCCGCATTGCGCCCCTCGCTCATGTAAAGCTTCGCCGGGACTTGCTTGGCGTAGTCGCCCATCGTCTTGCGTATTACGCTGAGGAGCAGCGACTTGCCGTTGGCGCCGGTGCCGTACAGGAACACGAACACCTGTTCGCGGGTGCTGCCTGTCAGGTAGTAGCCGAACGTCCGCTGCATGAGCGACACCAACTCCATGTCCCCCTCAAACATCTCTGAAAGGGAGCGCTCCCACAGCGGGCACCGGGCGTCGGGCGCCCAAGTGGTGCCAACGGTGCGAATCATCATGTCGCCCTTGGTGACCCGCCTAGCCTGACCGTTGCGCAGGTCTACATGCCACCCGTCGGCGGTCTGTATGACCATCGGGTCGGCATCGGCTTCATGGGGCAAGAATGGAATTCCGGGGGTCGCTTTCAGCAGCGCGAGCGCCGCCTCGATTCGCGGCCTGTCCAGTGAGCGGCTACCCCATGCGGCCACGCGCTTGGCGGTATCACTGTCGTTGGCCTCGCGGGCTTCGTCGTAAATGCCGCGCAAGACGTGGCCAGCCTCATTCGCCATGAGTCCGTGCTTATCGGGAATCCAGCGGTCGCGGAACACCACCCAGCAGTCAGCGCCAAGGTCGTAGCGGACGCCCCCGTCAGCGGCTTTGAACAAGCGCGCTGCGTTGCCGGTGTCGTTCAATGTCTGCGTGACTGGCAGTGTCTCCGCGACGACGGCGGGTTGCCCGTCATCAGTCACCGTCACAGCGGGCAGGGTCACATGCTGGTGCCACGGGGGCGACCAGCCGTTATTCATGGCCTTGTGGTACATCGTGGCGACCTTGATGCCGTTGCCACGGTCGCTATTCCAGACGTTGGCAAAGCTGCGCGCGTCAAAATCGGCTGGCGCGGTCTGGCTCCATTCGAGTGCCACCTGTTTACCGTCGTTGCCCAACGCATCGCGGACGGCCCACACGACGTTTCGCCAAGTGTCTCGGTCGCAGCCGTCCGCCACCGCTGCGGGGATGTGCGCCAACGCGCTACGTATCACGTCGACGGTCGGAGCCGGCCACGTTCGGCGGCCCAAGGCTTCGTCGTTGGCCTGGTCGGCGTCTGCACGGGAATAGGCTGGCTTTGTGGCGGTCAGCGCCACGGCGTTACGGTCACGTTTCGCCTCTTTCCGTTGATCGACAAGTTCCCCCACTTTGGCGAGGACTTCGGGCGGCGCTTCACGAATCGTGCCGATGCCGCCGGCGCCAGTGAGCGCGATAAATCCGCTCTCGCCAAAAACCTCCAACTCACCTGGCGCCTTAATATTGCCGGAGTTGCCAAGCACCAAGAAATGCACGCCCGTCCCGGATACGCTTTTTTCAATGGCCGCGTAGGGCGCGAGCAGCTCCCAAGCGCTGCGCTGTTCGGGCATCAGCTTCACTTTTCCGGTTTCCGGGTCGATGCAGTTGTCTACATCGAGGGCGACAAGGCCGCAGTTCGGGCTAAATATCAGTCCAACACCGGCAAACGCGCTACTCCCGCGCCTGGCTTCGCGGATAGCTTCGTCAAGGGTCATCAGCTTGGCCGCAAGAGCGGGGTCTTTGTAGCCACCGCGCAGCAGTTCAAATCCCCCGACGCCACGGACATAGGGAATCTTGTCCAGCTTGTCGGGTCTGCCGTCGCGCGTCTTGGTCTTGTAAAGGCAGAATACCTGTAGCTCCGCAATGGGGCCCAGGATTTCACGCAGCTTTTCGTAATTGGGCTGGATGCCCAAACGTGCTGTTCCGCTCATGCTTGCGCACCGTCCCTACGCGCAGCGGGGTTCGCAAAGCCGGCTGCTTTCCATTCGCTTGAAAGGGCTGCACGTCGGGCCTCAACTTGCGCGCGGTTTCTCCACTCGGCGAGCCACGTGCCGGCACTCAACAACAACTCGCCAGCGCGGTTGAGTTCCTTGCCGGACAGCTTGTCAGGCTGGCCCAGCATGCTCGACGCCACTTCCATCCAGTCAGTGATTAGCTGCAGGTTCCTGCTGCATGCAGCATCAATCGCGCCCAGCTGGTCGGCCGTATGAGTGGTGCCCGGCGCGCTCATGCCGACACCCCCGCTCCCACATTGGCCTTGCCAGCTTCGACGTCGCGCTCGGCAACGCGTGCGGCTTTCCAAGCCAGTAGTTCGTCCGACAACCATGCCGACGCACGGGGGCCGATCTTGACGGGCTTCGGGAACAGCCCCACGTCCGCCTGTTCGTAAATGCTTGAACGCCTTAAGCCGGCAAATGCCTCTACCCTTTTCAGGCGCACGAACACGCCGGGTTGTAGCGGCTCCACATGGACCGCCGCCTCCTTCGCAATTTCCATTGTTAACCTCACATTACCGGGAACGTCCGGCACGTATGTGAGTGTCGAATTGGAATTACTGCGACGTTTCGGGCATGCCGGATTTAATGGTCTTGACGTCCTTGCGCAGCGTGTCGATTGCTACCTCAGGCATGTGGGGGAACCGCTCGCGCAGCGCCCTAGCAACGTCTTTTGTCTTGGCCCCCGGGTGCTGCCTTAGTATTTCTTCGACTGCGCCCAGGCGCTGCGCCCGTTGCGCGACGTTGGGGTGCGCTTGCGCCGCCTGGACCATCTGTTCCTGAAAGGCACGCGCCCCCTGCTGCCGTCGTCGGGTCGCTGCTCGCCGCTGCGCATCTTCCCTCCCTTGAATATCGTCTCCCAGCGCCTCTGCGCTGCTCGAATCAACCAGCGCGAGCCAGTCGCGTCGGGCGTCCGATGGCATGGCCTGTAGGTTCCTGGCGATGATGCGGTGTGCCTCGGCTACGACTACTTGATCGGGGTCTTTCGGTGGTCTTCCACGCCTGCGCGGCGCCACGCGTGCGGCATCCATGACGCCATCTAGCGGCGTCTGAAATGCGCGACCTTTCACGCTGCTGCCCTCTGCATGGGCACTACGTTGCTGTCACCCTCGGCGCCGGTGAAAAGACCCTCAAGGTGCTGCCCCAGGGCGTCGAACGCCCTTGCTTGGTCGGCCTCGCGCCGGTCGCGCACATAGACGCGGGTTACGCGGCTCTGGATGATGTGGTTAAGGCATTCGTCGATTACGTCGGCGCTGAACCCCAGGCGGCCCATGATGGTTGCCGCAGTGCGGCGCAGGTCGTGCGCTGTCCAGTGCCCACCGGACAAGCTCAGGCTGGCCGTGTTGAGGCTGCGGTGACTCAGTCGCTTGCCTTCGTCGGCTCGCTGGCGGTCGGCCAGTTGCTTGCCGAATGACTTGATGCACACGGCCCCGGTGCCGCTGCGGTTCGGAAAGACCCAGGGCAGTAGCTCGCCATCCGCGCCTCGCTCGCGCATGGTGTGCAGCGTCTTGAACCGCTCGATGGCGAACGCTGACAGATGGATGGTGTGGTCGCGTTCGTTCTTGGACTGCTCGGGCGGGATGTGCCACGTCGCGGCGTCCAGGTGGACGTACTCCCATCGGGCGTTCATCAGTTCGCCGACGCGGCACGCCGTCGCCAGAATGAGTGCTATGGCAATTTCGGAGCGGGCGCCCATGCGGGCGCCGGGCAGCTTCTGCACGAGTTGGCGAATCTCGGCATCGGTCAGCCACCTGTCGCGCTCGGTTTCGCGGCCACCGACGGCGCGCTTTTCAACAGTGTCCAACACGTTGCGGTCAACGACCTCGCGGTGCACCGCGTAACGCAGCATTTGCTTGAGGTCGGTCAGCAGCACGTTTGCCGTGCGCAGCTTGCCCGCTGCCTTGGGCACATCCAGCACGGTCATGAGGTCGGCCTTGCGCACGTCGGCGACGGCGACGTGGCCCAGGGTAGGGAACAGATATCGCTCGAACTGACGCCGCGTGTACTCGCCGCCGTCCTTGCGCCCGGTGCGCTTGCCGTCAGCGCCGACCCCTGGCTGCAAGTCCACGGCCGCCCACCGCTCGAAGACTTGGCGCACCGTCAGGCGGCGCGATACTGCCAATTCAGCCTGCTGGCGGGCTTCTTCCTCGGCGCGGACGCGGGCCTGTTCGTCACGGCGCTGCCGTTCGAAGTACCCCTTCAGGTCGTGCACCGGGGCTATCCCATGTGTGGCGTCTCCCCGATACAGCGCCGACCATTTGACGGCGACCTGGCGCGCCTTGGCTACCGTCAACCCTGTCCGGCCCTGGTGGTCGTAATCGCCGATCTTGAGGCTGCAACGCCTGCCGTTTCCGTCGGTGTAGCGGTAGAGAAAGGTACGGTCGCCAGCCGGCGTGATGCGACCCACGAAGGCGCCGCCGCCGCGCCCCAAGGATTCGGTCAGCCAGTTGTCGCGGCCGTCCGCTGTAGTATTCATGGCTGCTGTCGTGATGGTTGCCATATCGCCCTCGCTGAGATTCTGGTAGCCGTCTGGTAGCCGCAACGCGGCGGCAGTAGCCGTAAGATAGCGGACTTCTGCGGAAGTTCAACCCCTTCAGAAAACAAAAAAAGTTAACATTGACAATGCGTTAGCCACAATCACCAGTCTGTAGCCGTCGTAAATACGATTGAATGGGGTGCAAGGGGTAGCGATTTCGAATCCCGCCACGCCGACCAATCCACATAAGGGGCTACAGCTATTAAAGTTGTAGCCCCTTTTTTTCGGCCGCGGCCGGCGCGATGGCCACGCCGCAGTTCGTTGGCAGAATATCGAGCCATGCGAGATTCATCCCTGTCCGCCGCGCCCGTTGATGCCTGGAACGTGGGCGACGTGGCGCTGTCCAGCCGCTTTCTGCTGGGTACGGCCGGCTATCCGTCGCCCCAGGTGCTGGGCGATGCGATACAGGCGTCGGCCACGCAGATCGTCACCGTGGGCCTCAAGCGGCAACTGGCCGCGGCGGGCGACAACGGGTTCATCGAGATCATCCGTGGCGCCATGAAGACGCAGGGAGCCCGTCTGCTGCCCAACACCGCCGGCTGCCGCACGGCGCGCGAGGCGATTCAGCTGGCGCACATGTCGCGCGAGCTGTACGACACGCCCTGGGTCAAGCTGGAGGTGGTGGGCGACGAATACACGCTGCAGCCCGACCCGATCGAGCTGATCGAGGCCGCGCGGCAACTGGCGCGCGACGGGTTCACCGTGTTTCCGTACTGCACCGATGACCTGGTGACCTGCAAGCGCCTGCTCGACGCCGGCTGCCCGTTGCTGATGCCGTGGGGCGCGCCCATCGGGTCGGGCCAGGGGCTGATCAACCCGTTTGCGCTGCGTACCCTGCGCGAACGCCTGCCGGACGTGGTGCTGATCGTCGACGCCGGCATTGGCGCGCCCAGCCACGCGGCGCAGGCGCTTGAAATGGGCTACGACGCCGTGCTGCTGAACAGCGCCGTCAGCCAGTCGCCGGACCCGGTGCGCATGGCCGGCGCGTTCCGGCAGGCCATTGAAGCCGGGCGCGCCGCTTACCGGGCCGGCGTGATGACGCGGCAGGATTTTGCGGTGGCGACGACGCCGGTCACCGGCGACCCGTTCCTGATCGGTGGCTGAAGGCGCTCTCGCATGAATTTGCCAATGGCCCCTGCACCCGGTCACGCCAGGCCCATCGTCTGGAGCATCGCCGGCAACGACAGCGCGGGCGGCGCCGGCCTGTCGGCCGACCAGCGCGCCGCGCAGGCGTTTGGCGTGCACCTGTGCCCCGTGGTGGCGGCGGTCACGGCGCAAAGCTCGACCGGCGTGACGCGCATTGACGAGGTATCGAGCGAGGCGCTCGACGCGCAACTGCACGCGCTGGCCGCCGACATGCCGCCGGCCGTCATCAAGACCGGGCTGCTGGGCAGCGCCGCCCACGTGCTGACCGTCGCGCGCTGGGTGGACACGCTGCGCCAACGCGCGCCGGTGGCGCTGGTTGTGGACCCGGTGCTTCGGTCCAGCACCGGCGCATCGTTTGCGGCCGACGATGTGCTGGACGCCTATGTGCGCGAACTGCTGCCCCGGGCAACCTTGGCCACGCCCAACGAGGCCGAGGCGCGACGGCTCGTCGCGGCGCTTGACCCCTCTGTGGGCGCAACCACGGCCCCTGCACTTGCGCGGCGTCTGCGGGCGACGGGCGTGCAGGCGCTCGCCGTCACCGGCGGCGACAGCGCGGGGCAGGGCGCGCACGCGACGGACTGGCTGGATACGCCGCACGCGAGCGGCTGGCTGTCGTTGCCGCGCATCGACACGCGCCACACGCACGGCACCGGCTGCACCTTTGCCACCAGCGCGGCGGCGGCCTTGGCGCTGGGCTTTGTACCGGCCGACGCGCTGGTGCTGGCCAAGATGGCGACGGCGCAGGCGCTGAGCCACGGTTATGCGGCCGGGCAGGGCGCCGGGCCGGTGGCGGCGGTGGGCGGTTTTGCAACCGATTCATCGCTCATGCCCACGCTGACGTGGGGTGATCGCTTCGAAATAGATAGCAACGCGCCGACGCACCCGGGGCGGGCGGCTGCCGACATCGGCCTGTACGCCATCGTCGACAGTGCCGAGCGCGTGGCCCAGGTCGTGGCCGCCGGCGTGCGAACCGTGCAATTGCGCATCAAGACACCGGACGCGCCCGATGCGGCCTGGCACGCCGCGCTGCGCGAATCGATGGCGCTGGCGCTGGCCGCGTGCGCCGTCGCCGGCGCCACCCTGGTGGTCAACGACCACTGGCCGCTGGCCGCCGAACTGGCGCCAACCCACCCCGACACGCTGGCCGTGCATCTGGGCCAAGAAGACGTGCTGGCGCTGGGCGATGCCGGCCGGGCCGCACTGGCGGCCACGCGCCTGCCGCTGGGCATCAGCAGCCACAGCCTGTGGGAACTGGCGCGCGCCCGCGCCTTGAAGCCGTGGTACCTCGCCTGCGGCCCTGTATGGCCCACGCTGACCAAGGCCATGCCCTGGGTGCCGCAAGGGCTGGACAACCTGGCCTGGTGGGTGCACATGGCCGGCGTGCCGGTGGTGGCCATCGGCGGCATCCTGGACCTGGACCAGGCCACGCAGGCGGCCCGCAGCGGCGCCAGCGGCGTGTGCGTGGTGCGCGGCCTGGGCGACCTGCCGGCGCGCACGGTGCCGGCGTGGCAGACGGCGATCCAGGCCGGTCGCGGTGCCGCGCCGCTGCCGGTGCCGGCGTTTCCGCACCCGTCGCTCAAGGCCTGAAGGCGGCCGCGTGCCGGGGGCGGCGGGCTGGTCAACAATAGGGTGGGGCGCAACGCTGTGCCCGAGCGGTGGCCGGCCGCTCCGGGCGCCACAGATGCTTCATATTCGATAGCTATAAATCCTTATTACATCAGCGCAAAAGGCGTGAATCGACATGCAAACGTTTGATCTGACCCAGGAATATGTGCGCGTGCTGACCATCGCCACCAGCGACTCGGGCGGTGGCGCCGGCGTGCAGGCCGACCTGAAGACTTTTGCCGCGCTGGGCTGCTACGGCATGAGCGCCGTGGCCGGCCTGACGGCGCAGAACACGCAGGCCGTCAGCGGCATCCACATCGCGCCGCCGGAATTTCTGGCCGCGCAGATCGACGCCGTGGCGCAGGACATCGGCGCGCACGCGGTCAAGATCGGCATGCTGTTCTCGGCCGACGTGATGCGCGTGGTGGCGGCCGCCATCGACCGCCATGCGCTGCCGCACGTGGTGGTCGACCCGGTCATGGTGTCGGCCACCGGCGCCGCGCTGATCGAGCCCGACGGCGTGCAGACGCTCGTGGCCGAGCTGTTTCCGCGTGCTGCGCTGGTCACGCCCAACCTGCATGAGGCCGAATTGCTGCTGGGCCACCCCGTCGGCAGCGCCGCCGACATGGCCGCCGCCGCGCAGGCGCTGCTGCAGATGGGCGCGCGCGCCGTGTTGCTGAAGGGCGGCCACCTGCCGGGCGACACCGTATTCGACGTGCTGCTGGAGCGCGGCGCCGAGCCGCAGGTGATGCAGGCCGAGCGCGTGGCCACGCGGAACGTGCACGGCGCCGGCTGCACGCTGTCGTCGGCGCTGGCCGCGTTTCTGGCGCAGGGTCTGCCGCTGCGGCTGGCGGCCGAGGCGGCGCACAGCTTCGTGCTGGACGCGCTGAAGGAAGGCGCCATGGTGCGCACCGGCCACGGGGTTGGCCCGCTCAACCATGGCTTTTCGCCACGCGCCATGGTGCTGCGCGACCTGCCGCGCGCCGCGCCGCCGCAGGCGGGCTGACGCAGCGGCCGCGCGCCATTCACCGCTTGACCGATGCTGTGCTTCGTCAACCCCGAGCAGGCGCAGCACGCGCCGCGCTTTGAAATCTTTCGCGGCGAGCGCGTGCCCTGCCACGAAGGGCCGCCGCGCGCCGCCTTCGTCGAGCAGGCGCTGCGCGAACAGGGCCACGTGCTGCGCGCGCCCGACGTCGACAGCACGCCCTGGCTGACGCAGGTGCATGCGCCGCGCTATCTCGACTTTCTGCGCGGCGCGTGGCACGACTGGCTGGCGCTGGACGCAGCCAACGCCGACCGCCAGCCGTTTCCGTCCGTCTGGCCGGTGCGCACGCTGCGCAGCGACGTCGAGCCGCACAACTTCATCGCCCGCCTGGGGCTGTATTCGATGGACAACGGCTCGCCGCTCAGCGCCGGCACCTGGGCGGCGGCCAAGGCAGCGGCCGACTGCGCCGCCAGCGCGGCCCGGGCACTGGGTGGCGGCGCGCGGGCGGCCTTCAGCGCCAGCCGCCCGCCTGGCCACCACGCGGGCTGCGACTTCATGGGCGGCTACTGCTTCATCAACCACGCCGCCGTGGCAACGCAGGCGCTGCGGGGTGGTGGCGCGGCGCGCGTGGCGGTGCTGGACGTGGACTACCACCACGGCAACGGCACGCAAAGCATCTTTTACGACCGCGCCGACGTGCTGTTCTGTAGCATCCACGGCGACCCGCGCACCGAATACCCGTTCTACCTGGGCCATGCCGATGAAACCGGCGTGGGCGAGGGCGCCGGCCACAACCTCAACCTGCCGCTGCCCGCCGGCAGCAGCGCAGGCACCTGGTTCGACGCGCTGCACACCGCCTGCGCGCGCATTGAGCGCTACGGCGCCGAAGCGCTGGTGGTGTCGCTGGGCCTCGACACATTCGTGGGCGATCCCATCAGCCAGTTCCAGCTTCTCACGGCAGACTTCGTGCGCCTGGGCGAGCGGCTAAAGCGCCTGGGCCGGCCCACCGCCTTCGTGCTGGAAGGCGGCTACGCGGCAGCCGAACTGGGCCGCAACGCAGCCTCCGTGCTGCAGGGGTTTGAGGCATGAGCGTGGAACACGTCGACACCGTCGTCGTCGGCGCGGGCGTGGTCGGCCTGGCGGTGGCGCGCGCGCTGGCGCAGTCGGGGCGCGAGGTGCTGGTGCTGGAAGCGGCCGAGGCCTTTGGCACCGCCACCAGCGCGCGCAACAGCGAGGTCGTTCACGCCGGCATCTACTACCCGGCCGGGTCGCTGAAGGCACGGCTGTGCGTGCAGGGCCGCGACATGCTGTATGCGTACTGCGCGGCGCGCGGCGTGGCGCACCGCCGCTGCGGCAAGCTCATCGTGGCGTGCAACGACGCCCAGGTGGCCGAACTGCACGCCATCGAGGCGCGGGCGCGCGCCAATGGCGTGGGTGACCTGCGCTGGCTGGGCCGCGCCGAAGCGCTGGCGCTGGAGCCGCAACTGGACTGCCAGGCCGCGCTGCTGTCACCCTCCACCGGCATCATCGACAGCCATGGCCTGATGCTGTCGCTGCTGGCCGACCTGGAACATGCGGGCGGCCTGCTGGCCGTGCATTCCAAGGTCAATTGGCTTGCAGCGCTGTCTGATCAAGGGCAATCAGCTATCAAATTGGGAGTATCCGCGGGCGATGGCGATGGCGCCGAACTGGAACTGCAGGCGCTCCAGGTGGTCAACGCCGCCGGCCTGGGCGCCATCGCACTGGCACACCGCACGCAGGGCCTGGCGCCACAGCACCGGCCGCCGCTGCCCACGCGTTGGGCCAAGGGCAACTACTTCACGCTCAGCGGCCGCGCGCCGTTCAGCCACCTGATCTATCCGGTGGTCGAGCGCGATTCGCCCAGCCTGGGCGTGCACCTCACGCTCGATTTGGGCGGCCAGGCCAAGTTCGGCCCCGACGTGCAATGGCAGGACTCGCCCGATGACTACCGTGTCGACGCGTCGCGCGCCGACGCGTTCTACGCCGAAGTGCGCCGCTACTGGCCCGGCCTGCCCGACGCCGCGCTGCAACCCGCCTACGCCGGCATCCGGCCCAAGCTGACCGGGCCCGGCGAGCATGCGGGCGATTTCGTCATCCAGGGGCCGCGCGAACACGGCGTGGCGGGCCTGGTGAATCTGTTCGGGATCGAATCTCCGGGGCTGACGAGTTGTCTGGCCATTGCCGACGAAGTGGCGGGGCGCTGGATTGGTCCGTGAGAAAACCGCCACGACGATCCGCGGCGGGAGCGCGGCAAGCGAAAATGCCAGCCGATGGCTGCGCTGGTGACGAGAACACGACGCGACGGCTGATAACGGTTGGAGGGTTGACGATGGCGATCTTGGGTTGGCTGCTGCTGGCGGTGCTGCTGGTGCTGTGCGTGTATGCCGTGATGCTGTACAACGGGCTGGTCACGCTCAAGCACAACGTGGCCAAGGCGTGGGCCAACATCGACGTGGTGCTCAAGCAGCGCCATGACGAGTTGCCCAAGCTGGTCGAAACCTGCAAGCAGTTCAAGCAGTTCGAGCAGCAGACGCTGCAGCGCGTGATCGAGGCACGTTCGCGCGTGCACCAGGCGCGCGAGCGGCACGACGTGGCCGCCTTGGGCGAGGCCGAGGGCGCGCTGCGCACGGGCCTGGGCCGCCTGTTTGCCGTGGCCGAGGCCTACCCCGAACTCAAGAGCAACCAGAACTTCATGCAGTTGCAGCAGCGCATCAGCTCGCTGGAGGGGTTGATCGCCGACCGGCGCGAGTTCTACAACGACTCCGTCAACCTGAACAACGTGCGCATCTAGCAGTTTCCCGACGCGCTGCTGGCGCGCATGTTCCATTTCAAGCCACAGCCGCTGCTGGAGTTCAGCGCGACCGAGACGGCCGACGTCGACATAAAGCAATTGTTCAGCTGAAATCGCTGCCGCAGGCCTGGGGTCGAGCATGGTGTCGTGGACTGCCGTCTCCCCATTCGGTGCGCGGTGGCGCTCATGGCCGGAGGTGGCGGGCCTGTCGAGCGCGAGCGTGTTGTGCTTCGCGCTGGGCTCGCTGGTGTACCAGGGCTACGCACCGATGCGTGTGCCGGCATTTGCCTTGCTGCTGGTGGTCAGCTTCGTGGCCTGGGTGCTGGGCTATCGCAGGCAGCGCGAGCTGGCCAGTGTCCCTGTCTCGCGGGTCGACACCGCGGCGCAGGGCTACGTCAGGCTCAGTGGCCAGGCGCGCTGCATCGAAGACTGGCCGCTTCTGGTGGCGCCTGCGTCGCTGCGCCAGTGCCTGTGGTACCGCTGGCAGACTTTTTCCAAGGACAGCGACGGCCATTGGGTAAGGGACGACGAGGACGAAAGCCATCGGTCGTTCTGGCTCGACGATGGCAGCGGCTCGTGCTTCATCGACCCGGACGTCCTAACCATCCTGCCCAGCGAGGCCCACAAGCGCACGCGCCGCGAAGCCGGGCGCATGCAGCACGAATGGGTGATCATGCCCGGCGAGCCGATACAGGCGGTGGGCAACCTGCGCACCCGCCATGCCAGCGCCGAACTGGACATGGCAGGCGACGTCCGCGATCTTCTGGCCGATTGGAAGAAAGACCGCAAGAGCCTGCTGGAGCGATTTGACCTGGATCGCGACGGCGAACTGGACCTGCGTGAGTGGGATCTGGCACGGGGCGCCGCCCGGCGCGAGGTGGAGCGGTCGCACAACCAGGTGCGCGAGCAGGCCGCGTACACACACTACCTCGAGGCGGCGCAGGGACGGCCCAGCCTGGCATCGGCGGTCGCGCTGGACAAACTGGGGCGCAACTACCGCTGGCAGGCGTGGTTTCACCTGGCCACGTTCTTCGCCTCGCTGCTCATCCTGATCTGGGCGCTGCGCCCTTCATAGGCGAGGGGGGCTGCTGCACTCTATCAGGCTGCGCGGGCCGGCGTGGCCTTGGCCAGCGCCTGCGCCGCTTCACGCACCAGCCCCGGCCCCTGATAGATGAGCCCGGTGTAGATCTGCACCACGTCTGCACCGGCTTCAACCTTGGCCACGGCGTCGGCGCCGCTCAGAATGCCGCCCACGCCGATGATCGGGAAGCCCTTGCCCAGCGCGGCGCGCAGCTGGCGCACCACGCGGTGGCTGGCTTCGCGCACCGGCGCGCCCGACAGGCCGCCGGCCTCTTCGGCGTGCCGCAGGCCGGCGACGGCTTCGCGCGACAGGGTGGTGTTGGTGGCGATCACGCCGTCAATGCCGTGGCGGCGCAGCGCATCGGCAATGGCCTGCACCTGGTCGCCGTCCAGGTCGGGCGCGATCTTGAGGAACAGCGGCACCTGCTTGCCATGCTCGGCGGCCAGTTCGCGCTGGCGCGACTTCAATGCGGAGAGCAGGGCGTCCAGCGCGGCGTCGCTTTGCAGGTCGCGCAGGTTCTTGGTGTTGGGGCTGCTGATGTTGACCGTGACGTAGTCGGCATACGGGTATACGCCGGCCAGGCCCAGCAGATAGTCGTCGGTGGCGCGCTCGATCGGCGTGGCTGCGTTCTTGCCGATGTTCAGGCCCAAAATCATGCGCTCGCCATTGTCAGTCAAGCGCTGATCGCTATGAAAACGTGAGCTTCTGACGTTGCGCACGAACACGTCCAGCCCCTCGTTGTTGAAGCCCAGGCGGTTGATGAGGGCCTGCCGCTCGGGCAGCCTGAACATGCGCGGCTTGGGGTTGCCGGGCTGCGCCAGCGGCGTCACCGTGCCGACTTCGACAAAGCCGAAGCCCATGGCGCCAAAGGCGTCGATGGCGCGGGCGTTCTTGTCCAGGCCCGCCGCCAGCCCCACGCGGTTGGGAAAGTTGAGGCCCGCCAGCGTCACCGGGTCGTGCACGCGCGGCGCGGCCCACGCGCACTGCAGCGGCGTGCCCTGGCCGCGCGCCAGCATGTCGATGGTGAGTTCGTGCACCGTTTCAGGATCCATGCCGAACAGCACGGGGCGCGCCAGACCGTAGGGGAGCAGGGCCATTGGATAATTCTTCTCAAATCGTTTTTTGCAATCAAGGAATTGTCTCAAATGACCCAGGCCGACATGACGCAGGACCAACTCAAGGCCATGGTGGGCCAGGCCGCGCTGGATTACGTGGTGGCGGGCGAGATCGTGGGCGTGGGCACCGGATCGACGGTCAACAAGTTCATCGACGAACTGGGGCTGATCAAGGACCGCATCGCCGGCGCGGTGTCGTCGTCGGTGGCGTCCACCCAGCGGCTGCAGGCGCTGGGCATTCCGGTGTTCGACTGCAACGACGTGGGCGAGCTCGCGGTCTACATCGACGGCGCGGACGAGATCGACCACCGCGGCCACATGGTCAAGGGCGGCGGCGCCGCGCTGACGCGCGAGAAGATCGTCGCCGCGCAGGCCCGGCGCTTTGTCTGCATCGCCGACGAATCCAAGCTGGTCGAGCGGCTGGGGCGCTTTCCGCTGCCGGTGGAGGTGATCCCCATGGCCGCGCAACGCATCGCGCGCCAGTTTGCCGCCATGCAGGGCCAGGCCACGCTGCGTCTGAAGGACGGCGCACCGCTGGTCACCGACAACGGCCAGCACATCCTGGACGTGCGCGGGCTGCTGATTGCCGATCCACTGGCTTTTGAAAGCGAAGTCAACCAATGGCCCGGCGTGGTGACGGTGGGGGTGTTTGCCCATCAGCGCGCGCAGGTCTGCCTGCTGGGCACGCCGGCCGGCGTGCGGACGCTGAAGTTTGACTGAGCGCGCCATGCCCCCGTCCGGGCGCCTGCTGGCGACCGTGCTGCGCGCCATGGTGGCCGCCGCCGCGCTGTCCGGGCTGGTGCTGGGCTGGCGCTACGCTGCTGGTCCGTCAGACCCCGACGGGCCACCCAGCGTGCGCGTGCTCAAACTGCTGCCCGGCACTTTCATGTGGGCTGCCGCGCCGGACGACGCCCGTTACCTGCCCGATGGGCTGCGCGCCGCCGACGCCGCGCGCCTGAAGCTGCTGCTGTTGCGCGACGAGGACGGCGTGGTGAGGGGCTTTTGGCTGCCGCAGCAGGACGGCCGCGCCAGCGTGCCGGTGGCCGCGTCGCTGGCCACGCCCGGCATCCCGTGCGACGACTTGGCGCCCGACTTTGCCGCCGGCGACATCGCCTGCCGCCAGGCGGCGTCGGGCATGGGCTTCGGCCAGCGGCACCGCTGGTCGCTGCAAGGCCGGGCGCTGACGCCCGGCACGCCGGACTTGTACCTGGCCGCGGGCCGCGAAGTCGACGGCGACTGGGTACTGCAGGCCGTGCGCTGACGTTGGCCATGCCGGGCATACTTGGCCTCTGGCGCCGTGTCATTGGCGCGCGACGCTATTGAATCGATAGTCATGCAACCCATGCAATTCGGCCCGGTGCGCGTGTACCTGGGCGACAAATCCGGCAAATACCCCGACGGCAATCAGGTCGTGGTGCAGGGCGCCGACGCCCGCGTGGCGTTTGACACGCCGCTCAGTTCGCGCCACGTGGGGCCTGACCTGGACGGCGTGGACGCCGTCATCCTGGGCCACGTGCACGAAGACCACGTGGTGTCGCTCGGCCGCCTGCGCCACGCCGCCGTGCACGTGCATGAGGCCGATTTGGCCGCCGCCCAATCGTGGGACGGGCTGGCGCGCCACTACGGCTATCCGGCGCCGGTGCTGGCCGCCATGCGCACCGTCGTCGAGCGCGACTTCAGCTGGCAGCCGCGCCCCGACGCCACCGGCTACGGCGATGGCAGCAGTTGGGACCTGGGCGGCGGCGTGCGCGTGCGCGCCCACCACTTGCCGGGCCACACGGCGGGGCATTGCGCGCTGGTGGTCGAAAACGAAGGCTTGGCGTTCATCGGCGACATTGACCTGACCGGCTTCGGCCCCTACTACGGTGATGCCACGTCGGACCTGCGCCAGTTCCAGCGCAGCCTGCAGGCGGTGCGCGCGCTGGACGCCCGCGTCTGGGTCACGTCGCACCATCGCGGCGTCATCACCGACCGCGCGGCCTTTGAGCAGGCGCTGGACCGCTTCGCCGCCAAGGTGGACGAGCGCCACGAACGCTTGCTGGCTTACCTGCGCGAGCGGCCGCACACGCTGGATGAGTTGGTCGCGCGCCGCCTGATCTACCCCGTGGGCGTTGAACTGCCCTACGTCGACAGCGCCGAGCGCCGCAGCATTGCCATGCACCTGGACGTGCTGGTCGAGCAAGGGCGCGCGCGCCGGGTGGACGAGGGACTGTACGCGGCGTGACCGGCGGCCGCCATCGGCGCGGCCCTCGCGCCAAAACAAAAGCGGCCCGCAGGCCGCTTTGTCGATGGGAATCCCTGGCGGAGCAGGCGGGATTCGAACCCGCGGAGGGCTGTTAACCCTCACACGCTTTCCAGGCGTGCGACTTAAACCACTCATCCACCGCTCCGTGGAACCACGTATTGTAGCAGCGGCACCCGCGCCCTGGCTTGCATTGGCTCGACACGATCTTCGGGCGCCGTTTCTCGCTCCCGCGCTTGACCAGACTGCGTCAAAAGCTATCACAAAGGTAGCATTTGGCAACCGGTGCACCGCTGCACCGATCAAGCGCGATCGGTAGGCGAGGGGTTGGCCTGCCCAGCCTGCACCATCTTCATGGCCGAGGTGACGAGCGCCGATACCTCGGTCATGTTGCTGGGCACCACCAGCGTGGTCTTGGCCTGGGCGGCCAACTGGCTGTAGGCTTCGACGGCTTTTTCGGCGACCTTCAGTTGCACCGCCTGTTCGCCGCCCGGCTGGCGGATGGCGGCGCCGACGCGCGCCAGGGCCAGAGCGGTGGCGGTGGCCACTTCGGTAATCGCGGCGGCCTGGCCTTGCGCGGTGTTGATGGCGGCCTGCTTTTCGCCTTCGGACTTGGCGATGGCGGCCTGCTTCTGCCCTTCGGCCAGGTTGATTTCTTCCTGGCGCTTGCCCTCGGACGTGGCGATGACGGCGCGCTTTTCGCGCTCGGCGGTGATCTGCGCCTGCATGGAGCGCAGAATTTCGGCCGGCGGCGTCAAGTCCTTGATTTCATAGCGCAGCACCTTCACGCCCCAGTTCAGCGCCGCCTCGTCGATGGCCTCAACCACCTTGGCGTTGATCATCTCGCGTTCTTCAAAGGTCTTGTCCAGCTCCAGCTTGCCGATGACGCTGCGCAGCGTGGTCTGCGCCAGTTGCGAGATAGCGGTGATGTAGTTGCTGGAGCCATAGCTGGCGCGCATCGGGTCGGTCACCTGGAAGTACAGGATGCCGTCCACCTGCAGCTGCGTGTTGTCGCGCGTGATGCAGACCTGGCTGGGCACGTCGAGCGGGATTTCCTTCAGGCTGTGCTTGTAGGCCACGCGATCAATGAAGGGCACCAGAAAGTTCAGGCCCGGCGACAGCGTGGTGTGGTATTTGCCCAGGCGTTCGACCACCCAGGCGTTCTGCTGCGGCACCACCTTGACCGAGCGGGTGATGAAGATGACGACGATGATGAGAAGGATCAGGGCGATTTCCAAGGCGGCTTCCTTTCTTGCGACGGAGTGGGGGGTGTCAGGCAGGGTCCACCAGCAGGCGGCTGCCCACCAGTTCTGCCACGCGGTGCGGCCCGGGGCGGGGCGCGGTGCCGGGGCGATGCATCACCGTCCAGGCGGCGCCACGGTAGCGGATCTGCGCCGTGCCGTCGGGGTTCCAGCCGTCGACCTGCACGATTTCACCCACGTCCAGGTTGACGCTGCGTTCAGCGCGCGCTGAGGGGTCGCCCGGCCGGCGGCGGCGCAGCAGGTAGCACGCCACCACGGCCACGCCGCCCACCAGCGCCGCCGCCACGATCTGCGCGTTCAGCGGGGCGCCCAGGTGCGCGGCCAGCGCGCCGGCCACGCCGCCGATGGACAGCATCAGCAAGTAGAAGGTGCCGCTCAGCAGTTCCAGCGCGACCAGCACGCCGGTCATGATCCACCACCAGGTCGAATACGCCATGCTTGACTCCTTGTGTCGGTCCGATTGTGGCTGGGTGGCAAGACTATTTGAAAAGATTGTGGTTCATTCCGCCGCCGCGGGTGTGATGCGCTGCACCAATTCCGTACACTTGCGCGCTATTGGCCGTCTGGCGGCTGGAGCATTGCTGCATGAAATTCCGTTTTCCCATTGTCATCATCGACGAAGACTACCGCGCCGAGAACACCTCCGGCTTCGGCATTCGCGCCCTGGCGACCGCCATCGAGGCCGAGGGTTTCGAGGTGGTGGGCGCCACCAGCTATGGCGATTTGAGCCAGTTCGCCCAGCAGCAAAGCCGCGCTAGCGCGTTCATCCTGTCGATCGACGACGAAGAGTTCACCGCCGGCCCCGACCCCGACCCCGCCGTGTTGAGCCTGCGCAACTTCATCCAGGAAGTGCGGCGCAAGAACGAAGACGTGCCCATCTACCTGCACGGCGAAACCAAGACCAGCCAGCACCTGCCCAACGACATCCTGCGCGAATTGCACGGCTTCATCCACATGTTCGAGGACACGCCCGAGTTCGTGGCCAAGCACATCATCCGCGAGGCCAAGAGCTACCTGGAGGGCATTCAGCCGCCGTTCTTCAAGGCACTGCTCGACTATGCCGAAGACGGATCGTTCTCGTGGCACTGCCCAGGGCATTCGGGCGGCGTGGCGTTCCTGAAGTCGCCCATTGGCCAGATGTACCACCAGTTCTACGGCGAGAACATGCTGCGCGCCGACGTCTGCAACGCGGTCGAAGAGCTGGGCCAGCTGCTCGATCACAATGGCGCGATTGGCGAGTCCGAGCGCAACGCGGCGCGCATCTTCAACGCCGACCATTGCTTCTTCGTCACCAACGGCACCAGCACATCCAACAAGATGGTGTGGCACCACACGGTGGCGCCCGGCGACGTGGTGGTGGTCGACCGCAACTGCCACAAGAGCAACCTGCACGCCATCATCATGACGGGGGCGATCCCTGTCTTTTTGAAGCCCACCCGCAACCACTACGGCATCATCGGGCCGATCCCGAAATCCGAATTCGAGCCCGAGGCCATCAAGGCCAAGATCCGCGCCAACCCGCTGCTGGGGCACGTCGACGCCGCCAAGGTCAAGCCGCGCATCCTGACGCTGACGCAAAGCACCTACGACGGCGTGCTGTACGACACCGAGGCCATCAAGGGCATGCTCGACGGCTACGTCGACAACCTACACTTCGACGAAGCGTGGTTGCCGCACGCGGCCTTCCACCCGTTCTACGGCACCTTCCACGCCATGGGCAAGAAGCGCCCACGCCCCAAGCAGAGCGTGGTGTATTCCACCCAGTCGATCCACAAACTGCTGGCTGGCATCAGCCAGGCCAGCCACGTGCTGGTGCAGGATTCGCAACAGGTCAAGCTGGACCGCTACCTGTTCAACGAGGCGTACCTGATGCACACCTCGACCAGCCCGCAGTACAGCATCATCGCCAGCTGCGACGTGGCCGCCGCCATGATGGAGCCGCCGGGCGGCACCGCGATGGTGGAAGAAAGCATTTCCGAAGCCATGGACTTTCGTCGCGCCATGCGCAAGGTCGAAGAAGAATTCGGCAAGGACGACTGGTGGTTCCAGGTCTGGGGCCCAGACAAGATCGCCGCTGAAGGCGTCGGCAGCGCCGACGATTGGGTGATCAAGAACGGCAGCGCCCAGAAAAGCTGGCACGGCTTCGGTACGCTGGCGCCGGGCTTCAACATGCTGGACCCGATCAAAGCCACCATCGTCACGCCCGGCCTCAACCTGGACGGCAAGTTCGACCAGACGGGCATTCCGGCCAGCATCGTCACCAAGTTCTTGGCCGAGCACGGCGTGGTGGTCGAGAAGACGGGCCTCTACAGCTTCTTCATCATGTTCACCATCGGCATCACCAAGGGCCGCTGGAACACGCTGCTGACGGCGCTGCAGCAGTTCAAGGACGACTATGACCGCAACCAGCCCATGTGGCGCATCATGCCGGAGTTCTGCGCCCAGCACCGCCGCTACGAGCGCATGGGCCTGCGCGATTTGTGCCAGCACGTGCACGAGATGTACGCCAAGTACGACATCGCGCGCCTGACCACCGACATGTACCTGAGCGAGCTGACGCCCGCCATGAACCCCGCCGATGCCTATGCCTGCATCGCGCGCCGGCAGGTCGAACGGGTGGAAATCGACGACCTGGAAGGCCGCGTTACCGTGGGGCTGGTCACGCCCTATCCGCCGGGCATTCCGCTCCTGATTCCGGGCGAAGTGTTCAACAAGAAGATCGTCGACTACTTGAAGTTTTCGCGCGAATTCGCGCTGATGTGTCCGGGCTTCGAGACCGACATCCATGGCCTGGTGGAAGTCGAGGACGACCACGGCCAGATCCGCTATTACGCCGACTGCGTGGCGCAAGGCGGCGGTCGCGCGCGAGTGACGCCGGTGACCGACATCGACGACATGATCCAGACTGCCACGGATTCGCCCTACGCCAGCAATTTCTGAGCTGCCGCTGGCTTATCATTGACCCATACAGAGAGAAAGGAGAAACGATGTTTCCTGAATACCGTGACCTGATCACCCGCTTGAAGGGCGAGGGCACCAACCACCGGTTTTTGCATCTGTTCGAGAAGCACAACGAGCTTGATCACAAGATTTCGTCGCTGGAATCGCACGACGCCGGTGGCATTCACACCGAGATCGAGACGCTGAAGAAAGAAAAGCTGCACATCAAGGACGAGCTGTATACGCTGCTGCGCAACGAAGCCGCGGCGTCCAAATAAGGCGCTCCTGTTGCCGTGCCGCCGCCCATGGGCGTGCGGCGTCCGCAAAAAAACAACCCGCTTCGGCGGGTTTTTTGTTGCCTTTTTATGCTCTGTGCGCGCATCGGAACACGCTCAGAGCTATGAATTCAGGACGGCGTGACGTGCACGCACCGCTCAGCGAATGTCGCGAAAACGGGGCTCGTCGCTGCGCACGCGCACGAAACTGGCGAATCGCGGCAGGCCGCTGCCGGCGTGCAGTCCGCGATACCGGTACGTCACCCAACTGCCCAGGGGCGGCGGCTGCTCGCGCTGGGCGTCGCTCAGGCCGGTGCCCAGGCGAAAGCGCTGGCCCTGCGGCGTTTCGACCAGCAGGGCGCCCAGCCGGCCCGCGTGGCGGCCCGTCCCCGGCAGATGGCCGACGACACGGGCTTCGGCGTCGTCGTGCAGCTTCAGCTTGAGCAGATCGTCGCCGCGCCCGGCGCGGTACAGCGACGCGCCGCGGTGCAGCATCAGGCCTTCGCCGCCGCCGCGCACCACGTCGCGCAGCCACGCCTGCAGTTCGGCATCGTCGGCCACCTTGCGCTGCGGCACGGCCACCACCCATGGCTGGGCGATGGTCGCGACGGTGGTGCGCAACGTGTCCAGCCGCTGGTCAAAGGTGCCTGGATGCGCGGGCAGATCAAACACCATGAAGCGCATGCGGCGCCACGCGTCGTCGCCGGCTTGCGCGCGACCGACGGTGGATTGCGCGTGCTCGAATGCGCCGCGCCCGGCCCACAGCTCGCCGTCCATCGGGGTGGCGGGCCAGCCTTGGGTGAACCAGTCGGGCGCGTTGACGCGTTCGCCGCCGCGTGTGGTCAGCTGCCGGCCGTCCCACACGCCGCGCACGCCGTCGTATTTTTCGCTGACCCAGTAATCACCCAGGTCGATGCCTGGGCGATAGCGACCCGCCAGCAGCAGCGCAGGTGCGTCGCGCTGCGCCCATGCACCACCGCCATGCCCGGCCGCCAGCATCGCCGTCAAGACGGACAAGGCACGCCGACGATTGATCACTATCAATTCGGTAGCTGCAGACGATTGCCTGATCAGGGCGCGGGCCTGATTTGATCAAAAAACCGGGTCATCCGACCATGTCGGCGCTCAAGCCTGCCGTCTGGCTGAAACCGCCATCGACGTAGGTGATCTCGGCCGTCACGCCGGCGGCCAAGTCGCTCAGCAAGAAGGCCGCCACGTTGCCCACGTCGTCGATGGTGACGTTGCGGCGCAGCGGCGATGCGCTGGCCACGGTGCCCAGCAGCTTGCCGAAATCCTTGATGCCGCTGGCGGCCAGCGTCTTGATCGGGCCGGCCGAAATGCCGTTGACACGAACACCGCGGCCGCCCAGCGCCTCGGCCATGAAGCGCACGCTGGCTTCCAGGCTGGCCTTGGCCAGGCCCATGGTGTTGTAGTTGGGGATCGCCCGCAGCGCGCCCAGGTACGACAGGGTGAGCAGCGCCGACTTGTCGCTCAGGTAGGGCAGGGCGGCCTTGGCCATGCCGGGAAAGCTGTAGGCGCTGATGTCGTGGGCGATGCGGTAGTTCTCGCGGGAGAGGCCGTCGAAGAAGTTGCCGGCGATGGCCTCGCGCGGCGCAAAGCCGATGGCGTGCACGAAGCCGTCGAACGTCGGCCAGGTCTTTGAGAGGTCGGTGAACATGCGCTCGATCTGCTCGTCGCTGCCGACGTCGCAGTCGAAGACCAGCTTCGAATCAAACTCGGCCGCGAATTCGGTGATGCGGTCCTTGAAGCGCTCGCCCACGTAGCTGAAGGCCAGTTCTGCACCCTGATTGCGGCAGGCGCGCGCGATGCCGTAGGCGATGGACCGGTTCGACAACACGCCGGTGATCAACAGTTTCTTGCCCGCCAGAAAGCCGCTGGGGTTGGACATGTGATTGTTCTCCTTTTCAGAAAAAGGGGTGGGCCTTCGCATCGCGAAAGGCGGCCCCAAGCTGCTAAAACGCGCACCTCACACGCCGTTCGCGCTGAGCCTGTCGAAGCGCCGCGTGAACACTTCGACAGGCTCAGTCCGAACGGATCGGAGTCTTGCGCGCCTTACCTAAGCCGGGAGGGGTCCACCCTGTTGTTTGGCGTCAGAATTGTCGCATGCGTGTTTTGCTTGCATTCCTGCTCGCGGCCTGTACGCCCGCCACCTGGGCGGCCCACGGCTACGCCCTGTGGGGTGACATGAAGTACCCGCCGGGCTTCAGCCATTTCGACTACGTCAACCCCAGCGCGCCCAAGGGCGGCGAGATTCGCCTGGTCAGCAACCTGCGCCTGTCCACCTTCGACAAATACAACCCCTTCACCATCCGCGGCGGCGCGCCGGCGTACCTGAGCCAGCTCATGTTCGACAGCCTGCTGGCCGGCTCGCTGGACGAAGAGGGCGCCGGCTACGGCCTGCTGGCCGAAGACGTGGCGGTGGCGGCCGATGGCCTGTCGGCCACCTTCAGGCTGCGCCAGAACGCGCGCTTTCACAATGGCGACCCGGTGCTGGCGGCGGATGTGAAACACAGCTACGACACGCTCGTGGGCAAGCACACCTCGCCCGCCTACAAGACGCTGCTGATCGACGTGGCCGGCGTCGATGTGGTCGATGACCGCACCGTGCGCTACCGCTTCAAGCGCGCCAACCGCGAACTGCCGCTGACGGTGGGCGGCCTGCCGGTGTTCAGCCGCAAATGGGGGCGGGGCAAGCCCTTCAACGAGGTGGTGATGGAGCCGCCCATTGGCAGCGGCCCGTACAAGATTGGCCCGGTGAAGTTCGGCAAGGACATCACCTACGTGCGCGACCCCGACTACTGGGCTAAGGATCTGAACGTGCGCCGCGGCACCGCCAACTTCGACCGCATCAACGTCAAGATCTACAAGGACAACACGGCCCGGCTGGAGGCGCTGAAGGCCGGCGAGTTCGATCTGATGGCGTTTTATTCCGCCGGCGACTGGGCGCGGCGCGTCAACGGCAAGCGCTTCGACTCGGGCGAACTCGTCAAGGGCGAGTTTCAGCACAAGCTGCCCACCGGCTTTCAAAGTTACGTGCTCAACACGCGCCGGCCGCTGCTGCAAGACGTGCGCGTGCGCCAGGCACTGGGGCTGGCGATGGACTACGAGTGGATGAACCGCCAGATGTTCTACAACTCGTACCAGCGCGTGCGCGGCCTGTTCGGCAACACCTCGTGCGCCGCCACCGGCACGCCATCGGCTGACGAACTGGCACTGCTCACGCCCTGGCGCGGCAAGATCCCCGACGCCGCCTTCGGCCCCGCCCATGAACCGCCGCGCACCGACCGTCCGCAGGATCCCGTCGCCGGCGGCCTGCGCGAGAACCTGCGCCGCGCGCAGAAGCTGCTGGCCGACGCTGGCTGGACGGTACAAAACGGCACGCTGCGCAACGCGCAAGGCCAGCCCTTCGTGCTGGAATACCTCGACAGCAACGAAGGCGGCGCCCGCACCGTCACGCCCTGGATGCGCAACCTTGAAAAGCTGGGCATTACCCTGCGTTTCCGCCCTGTGGACTTCGCCCTGTACCAGCAGCGCCTGCAGAAGTTCGACTTCGACATCACCACCATCGCCTACGCCGGCACCGCCAACCCCGGCCAGGAATACGCTGACCTGTTCGGCAGCCAGGCGGCGGATACCGAAGATTCAGGCAACCTGGCCGGCGTGAAAAGCCCGGCCGTCGACTCCATTCTCGACCGCATGGTCGCCGCTAGAACGAAGCCCGAGTACCTGGCCGCCTGCCACGCCCTGGAGCGCGTCATCACCCACAGCCACGTCTTCATCCCCCAGTGGTACAGCGGCACGCACCGCATGGCGTACAACGCGCACCGGCTGCAGAAACCCGAGGTCACGCCGCCTTACTTTCGGGGGGAGGCTTGGGCGATTGATGCGTGGTGGGCAAGGCCAAGCAGTGCAAAGTGACGCGCCATTGCGCACAATGGTTCATGCGCATATCATGCGCATATGACCGCTTCTCTTCCGCTTCAACCCCGCAAACGCCCCGTCAACCTGACGCTGAGCGAAGACTTGGTGCAGGAAGCCAAGGCCTTGAGCGGCAATCTGTCGGCTACCGTCGAAGCCATGCTGACCGAGTACGTTGCGCGGGCGCGTGGTGAGCGAGCGCAACGGCAGCGCGAAGCAGACGCTGCGTGCCGCGAGTGGAACGCCGTGCTGGACGCCATGGGCGGCTCGTTTGCCGACGACCATTCCACGCTCTGACTTCTGCCGTGGCTCAGTTCGACGTACACGTCAACCGGGGTGCGCGGCGCGCCGACGTCCCTTACTTCGTGCTGGTTCAGTCGGCTTTGTTCGACAGCTATCGTCGCCGCGTCGTCGTTCCGCTGGTGCGCGCGGGTGTGTTGGCCACCGGCATCCAAAGCGCGGGCTCGCGCATGCATCCGTCTTTTGATGTCGACGGACAGCGTGTGGTGCTTCAGCCGCTCGACATGGTGTCGGTCGATGTGGCGGTGCTGGGGCAGCCGGTCGCGTCGCTGGCCGCGCAAGGCCAGATCATCACCGACGCGCTGGATGAACTGTTCACGCGCTCGTGGGGTTAGTGTCGTGTCACCGATCATCTGTCGGTCTGCACTTGCCCTCGACTCGCATCGCGGCGTTGCAGTCCTTGCCCATACTCTCGGTATGGGCTGCGGCCTGCGCCTTGCGCTTCGAGCCGATGGCGGCGCGCCGCCTGCGACATCTGATCGGTGACACGACACTATCCCGCCATGTTCGCCTACATCCTCAAACGCCTGCTGCTGATGATCCCCACGCTGCTGGGCGTATTGCTGCTGACCTTCGCCGTGATCCAGTTCGTGCCGGGCGGGCCGGTGGAGCAGTACCTGGCCGAGGCCAAGGCGGGCGCTGGCGGCGGCGCGGCCGAGGGGGGCGGCATGGCGTACCGCGGTGCGCAAGGGGTGGATGCCAAGCGGCTGGAAGAGATCAAGAAGCTCTACGGCTTCGACAAGCCGCCGCACGAGCGCTTCGTGCAGATGCTGGGGCAGTTCGCGCGTTTCGACTTAGGAAGGAGCTTTTTCCAGAACAAGGACGTGTGGACGCTGGTGAAGGAGAAGCTGCCGGTGTCGATCAGCCTGGGGCTGTGGACGTTTTTCATCAGCTACCTGATCAGCGTGCCGCTGGGCGTGGCCAAGGCGGTGCGGGCGGGCTCGCGCTTTGACCTGGTGACGACGCTGCTGGTGCTGGTGGGCTACGCGATTCCGGGCTTTGTGCTGGGCGTGGCGCTGCTGGTGATTTTTGGCGGGCAGTTGCAATGGTTTCCGCTGCGCGGGCTCACGTCGGCCAACTGGGACGAGCTGAGTTGGGGCGCAAGAATCGTCGATTACCTGTGGCACATCACGCTGCCGGTGACGGCCATGGTGCTGGGCAGTTTTGCGGTGACGGCGATGCTGACCAAGAACGCCTTTCTGGAAGAAATCCGCAAGCAGTACGTGCTGACGGCGCGCGCCAAGGGGCTGACGGAGCGCCAGGTACTGTGGAAGCACGTGTTCCGCAACGCGCTGATTCCCATCGTGACGGGCTTTCCGGCGGCCTTCATCGGCGCGTTTTTTACCGGCGCGCTGCTGATCGAGACGCTGTTTTCGCTCGACGGGCTGGGGCTGCTAAGTTACGAAAGCGTGATCCGGCGCGATTATCCGGTGGTGCTGGGCACGCTGTACCTGTTCACGCTGATCGGGCTCGTCACCAAGCTGATCAGCGATTTGACCTATGTCTGGGTCGATCCGCGGGTGAAGTTCGATTGAGTGGCTGTGCGCCTTGAATTTGCAGATCGAATCAGGCTGTAGCGCTTGCTCATCCAGCGCGAGCAGCTATCTAAAATATAGCTGTTTCCGCGCCACGACAAGCCCCTGGCGATGTGCGCGAAACCCGACCCAGGTCAGCGCCCGGCAAGGGCGCCCGCCCTAAACTGCCGGACGGATGCGGCCCGAGGGGCTGCCCAGATCACAGAAAGGCAAGACATCCATGGCTTTCACCACCCAGTACCAGGCCCTGCGTTGCACGGCGGCCGATGCGCTGCGCCACGTGCAAGACGGCGACACCATCGTGGTGCCCACCGGCGTGGCCGAACCGCCCGCGCTGCTGACGGCGCTGTCGGCGCAGCGCACGCGTTTCAATGATGTGACGGTGTCGCAAATCCTGCCGGTGCGCAAGTTCGGTTATTTCGACCCGGCCACCGTACAGCACGTGCGGCACACGGCGTACTTTCTGGGCGGCGCCTCGCGCCCCGGCGCGCAGGAGGGATGGATCGATTACCGGCCCGGCTATTTCTCCGAGATGCCGATGCTGTTCGACCGCGGCCTGATGCCGGCCGACGTGGTGTTTGCCCTGGCCTCGCCCATGGACGCGCACGGTTATTTCGCGATCAGCCTGGGGCCGGACTACACCATGGCCGCGATCAAAAAAGCGCGCGCCGTGGTGCTGGAGGTGAACCCGCACGTGCCGTTTGCCTACGGCCAGTGCCACATCCACGTGTCGCAGGTGGCGGCGCTGGTGGAAGACGAAACGCCCATCACCGAGGTCGGCCTGCCCAAGATCGGCCCGGTGCAGCGGGCCATTGGCAAGTACGTGGCCGACATGATCGAGGACGGCGACACGCTGCAAATCGGCTTTGGCGCCATCCCCGACGCGGTGGTGATGCAACTGACCGACAAGCGCGACCTGGGCGTGCACACCGAAATGATTGGCGACGGCATCATGACGCTGGTGGAGGCGGGCGTGGTCACCAACCGGCGCAAGAACTACCTGCCCGGCAAGATGGTGGCCACCTTTGGCCTGGGCTCGCGCAAGCTGTACGACTTCATGGACCACAACCCGGCGCTGGAGATGCACCCGGTCGATTTCACCAACGACCCGTACCTGGCCAGTCAGAACGACCACCTGATCGCCATCAACGCCAGCATGCAGATCGATTTGTTCGGGCAATGCGGGTCGGAGACGCAGGGCTTCAAGCCGTATTCGGGCACCGGTGGGCAGGCGGATTTCGTGCGTGCGGCCAACCGCAGCAAGGGCGGCAAGGCGATCATCGTGCTGCCATCCACCGCCAAGGACGACACCATCTCGCGCATCGCCCCGGTGCTCAGCCCCGGCACGCACGTCAGCGCCGGCAAGAACGACACCAACTACGTGGTCACCGAATACGGCGTGGCGCAACTGCGCGGCAAGACGGCCAAGGAGCGGGCCCGGGCGCTGATCGGCATTGCGCATCCCAAGTTTCGGGATGAACTGACCGAGGCAGCCAAAAAGATGAAGTTGCTTTGACGCGCCCGCCACGTTTTGCATGCCGCGCTCAATTGTCATACAATGCATGACAATAAACCTGTGGAGATCGCCATGCGCGTGAATGCCCGTTTCGAAGGCGATGCCGAGCAGCAGGTGACCTACCTGGCCGAGGTCACGGGCATGGGTGTGAGCGAAGTGCTGCGCACCAGCGTACAGCACTATTACGACACCGTGCGCGCACAGCGCAGTGGTTTGAAGCACCTTGCCGCCTTCATCGGCCAAGGCGACAGCGGTCGCAGCGATGTCGCCAGCCGCTACAAGCAGCAACTGGGCGACGACTGGCACGCCAAGCACAGTGCCGGCGCCCGGCGCGCGCCCACGGCCGTACACGAGCCGGCGCCGCCGCCTTACAGCGCCTTGTCGGCGCGCGCCAAGCCAGGCGGCGCTGCATGATCATTGCCGACGCCGGTTTTTTCTACGCCCTGGTGGATCGCGGCGACGCCTGGCACCGCCGCGCGGTCGCCATGCTGGACACGCAGTCCGAAGGCTGGATCACCACCTGGCCGGTGCTCACCGAGGCCACCCACTTGCTGATGCGCTGGATCGGCCCAGACGCCGCCCAAGCACTGCTGCGCGAGGTGGCCGACGGTGCCATCGCCGTGTGGCAGTGGTCGGCCGACGCCAGCATTCGCCTGCCTGCGTTGATGGCGCGCTATGCCAACTTGCCCATGGACCTGGCCGACGCCTCACTGGTGCTGTTGGCCGAGCACCTGGGCCACGGCCGCATCCTGACCACCGACGAGCGCGACTTTGGCGCGTATCGCTTCAAGAGCCAGCAGCCGTTTGAAAATCTGCTTGCGTCGCCATGAACACCCAATTTGTCTAAAATAAACTCTAATTTGGACAAGTGAGGTGCGGCATGGACTGGAACATTGGAAACGCGAAGCAGCAGTTCAGCGAAGTCGTGCGCTTGGCCGTGAACGAGCCGCAAGCGATTTACAACCGCGACAAGCCAGTGGCGGTGGTGATTTCGGCCGAGGAATTCGAGGCGTATCGGGCGTGGAAGGTCAAGCAAAAGCGGCCGACGCTGAGCGAATTGTTTGATGAATTGCGGGCCACGTTGATGGCCGAAGGTGCCGAAGACGGCATAGAAATCCCCCAACGTACAACCCGTTACAACCCGATGGTGGACGACCCGCATTACTGGGACGAACCGGACGCACGCCATGAGTCAACCAAGGACTGAATCGCAGTGTTTCTGGCTGATACGAACATCCTCAGCGAGCTGATGCGCCCGGCGCCGCACCCCGGCGTGCGCAAATGGCTTCACGATGCGGTAGGTGCCGGATCGATGGCGATTTCAGCCATGACGTTCGACGAAATCATGTACGGGTTGACACGCAAGCCCAAGCCGCAGTCTCTCTTGGTGTTCAATCGCATCGCGGCACAGAGCGTGGTGGTGGATGTGACGGAGGCCATTGCTCGGCGTGCCGGTGAATTGCGTGCGCTGCTTTCGATGGGCGGTCAGGTGCGCGAGCAGGCCGACATGCTCATCGCCGCCACCGCACAGGTGCACGCGCTGACGCTGGTCACGCGCAACGTGCACGATTTCGATGGCTGCGGCATCGTGGTGCTGAATCCGTTTGCGGAGTAGGCAGGTGAAAAACGCAACGAACCGACATGCCATCGACATCAGCCATGAATGAAGTCGGTTCGGCATCCCCCAGCCGCCGCGCCTGGCAGCGCTTCAAGCGCAATCGACTGGGTTTCTGGAGCCTGGTGGTGTTCGTCACGCTGGTTGCCTTAAGCTTGCTGGCCGAAGTCATCTCCAACGACAAACCGCTGGTGGTGCGCTACGACGGGCAGTGGTACTTTCCGCTGGTCAAGACCTATCCCGAGAAAACCTTTGGCGGCGATTTCGAGACCGAAACCGACTATCTTGACCCCTTCATCCGCGATCGGTTTGCAAAACCCGGCAACTGGGCCGTTTATCCGCCCAACCCCTACGGCCACAAAACCATCAACTACTTCGCCAAGTCGCCCAATCCGGCTGGCCCCACGGCCGACAACTGGCTGGGCACCGACGACCGCGGGCGCGATTTGCTGGCGCAACTGATCTACGGCTTTCGCGTCAGCGTGCTGTTTGCGCTGGCGCTGACCTTTGTCGGCACGCTGCTGGGCATTGCCGCCGGCGCGGTGCAGGGTTTCTTTGGCGGCAAGACAGACTTGGCGTTTCAGCGCTTCATCGAAATCTGGGGCTCCATGCCCGAGCTGTACCTGCTCATCATCTTCAGCGCCATCCTCTCGCCCAGCCTGGGGCTGCTGCTGGTGCTGCTGAGTCTGTTCGGTTGGATGGGGCTGTCGGACTACGTGCGTGCTGAGTTCCTGCGCAACCGCCAGTTGGATTACGTGAAGGCTGCGCGCGCGCTGGGCGTGCCCAACCGGCACATCATCTGGCGCCACATCCTGCCCAACAGCCTGACGCCGGTGGTCACGTTCTTGCCGTTTCGCATGAGCGCGGCGATTCTGGCGCTGACCTCGCTCGACTTCCTGGGCCTGGGCGTGCCGCCGGGCACGCCGTCGCTGGGCGAGCTGCTGAGCCAGGGCAAGAACAACATCGACGCCTGGTGGATCTCGCTGTCCACCTTTGGCGTGCTGGTGCTGACGCTGCTGCTGCTCACCTTCATGGGCGATGCGCTGCGCGACGCGCTGGATCCGCGCAAGGCGGATGCGTGAAATTCAATACCTTCACCGCAGAGGCGCAGAGAGCGCAGAGTTGCGCCGAGAAAAATCATCGGTATTGCTCTGCGAAAACTCTGCGTCCTCTGCGCCTCTGCGGTGAAGATGGCCGCCTATGACCACCCCTTTGCTTGCTGTTCGCAATCTGTGCGTCGCCTTCGGCCCCAAGACGGTGGTCGATGGCGTGGGCTTTGCCATCGCCCCTGGCGAAAAGCTGGCGCTGGTGGGCGAATCCGGCTCTGGCAAAACGGTGACGGCGCTGGCGCTGCTGCGCCTGCTGCAAGGCGCGCGGGTGAGCGGTCAAGCGCTGTTCAACGACGGCCAGCACACGCGCGACCTGCTGGCCTTGCCCGAACGCGAATTGCGCGGCCTGCGCGGCGACGACATCGCCATGATCTTTCAAGAGCCCATGACGGCGCTGAACCCGCTGATGCCGGTGGGCGAGCAGATTGCCGAGGTTTTGCGGCTCAAAAGGGCGCTGACGCCCGCCCAGAGCGCGCAGGCAGCTATTGAATTGTTAGCAAAAACCGGCATCCCCGAGCCGGCACGCCGCGCCGGCGCCTTTCCGCACCAGCTGTCGGGCGGCCAGCGCCAACGCGCCATGATCGCCATGGCACTGGCGTGCGAGCCCAAGCTGTTGCTGGCCGACGAGCCCACCACCGCGCTCGACGTCAGCCTGCGCGGCCAGATCCTCGATCTGCTGGGCGATTTGCAGCGCGCCAACGGCATGGCCGTGCTGCTGATCACGCACGATCTGAACCTGGTGCGCCGCTTTGCCGACCGCGTGGCGGTGATGCAGCACGGCCAGCTGGTGGAGCAGGGCGCCACGGCGCACATTTTCAGCGCGCCGCAGCACCCGTACACGCAAAAGCTGATGGCCAGCAAGCCCGAGCGCGACGTGATCGAAGCGCCGCCCACGCCCGGCGCCACGCCCGCGCTGGCGGCGCAGGGGCTGCGCGTGGTCTATCCCACGCCGCTGCCGGGCCTGCGCGGCTGGTTCAAAAAGGGCGAGTTTGTCGCCTTGCAGGGCGCCGACTTCAGCATCGCGCCCGGTCGCACGCTGGGCGTGATTGGCGAATCCGGGTCGGGCAAATCCACGCTGGCGCAGGCCGCGCTGGGCCTGCTGGCGCGCTCGCAGGTCAGCGGCGACGTGCAGGTGGCTGGCCAGCGCTGGCAACTGAGGGCCGCCGCCGACCAGCCGCTGCGCCGCGTGGCGCAGGTGGTGTTTCAAGACCCGTTCTCGTCGCTCTCGCCGCGCCTGACGGTGGAAGAAATCGTCGGTGAGGGCCTGCGGGTACATGCGCCCGAATTGCCCGCGCCCGAGCGCGCCGCCCGCGTGCGCGCGGCGCTGGCCGACGTGGGGTTGGACGAGCAGCAGTTCCCGAACCTGTTGGCGCGCTATCCGCATGAATTCAGCGGCGGCCAGCGCCAGCGCATTGCCCTGGCGCGCGCGCTCATCATCCAGCCGCAACTGCTGGTGCTGGACGAACCCACCAGCGCGCTCGACGTCACCATCCAAAAGCAGGTGCTGGCGCTGCTGCAGCGGTTTCAGCGCGAACGCGGGTTGAGCTACCTACTCATCACCCACGACGTCGACGTGGTGCGCGCCATGGCGCACGACGTGCTGGTGCTGAAGGACGGCGAAGTGGTTGAAGCCGGCACGACCCAGCAGGTGCTGGGCGCGGCGCGCCACCCTTACACGCAGAAGCTGGTCGAAGCAGCGTTTGGCCGCCACCCAGCGGCGGACACCAGCCGGTAAACCTGCCAACCCTTCAAGCCGCCCGTGCCGCGCCCGCCGCCGCGCAGACCAGCACCACCAGCCAGGGTGGCACCTTCCAGCGCATCAGCGCCAGCAGCGCCGCGCCGGCCAGCAGCGCGTCGGCCCAGCCGCGCAGGCCGTGCCTGCCCACCGGGTCGATCAACGCCGCCAACAGCACACCCACCACCGCCGCGTTGACGGCGGCCAGGGCCGCGCGCGCGCGCGGGGCGGACTTAAGCTGCTCCCAAAACGGTAGTGCACCGGCCACCAGCAGAAAGGCGGGTAGAAAGATCGCCAGCAGCGCCAGCAGGCCGCCCGCCCAGCCGTTGGGTGCGTCGGCACGCGCTGCACCCAGAAAGGCGGCGAAGGTAAACAGCGGCCCCGGCACCGCCTGCGCCGCGCCATAGCCGGCCAGAAAAGTGTTTTCGCTCACCCAGCCGGTGGGCACGACCTCCGCCTGCAGCAGCGGCAGCACCACGTGGCCGCCGCCAAACACCAGGGCGCCCGCGCGGTAAAAAGCGTCCACCAGCGCCAGCGCGGGCCGCGCACTGGCATCGGCCGTCTGCACGGCCAGCGGCAGGCCCAGCAGCAGCACGAAAAACAGCGCCAGCCACCCTGCGCCATCACGGACCGGCGCGCCGGTCGCTGCGACAGGGGGCGCGGCCGCTGGCGTGCGAAGCCCGCCCGCCGCGCCCAACGTCGCCGCGGCCGCCATCAGTGCCACGGGCGCCCAAGGTGCCGGCCACAGCAGGGTCAGCGCGGTGGTCGCCAGCGCCAGTGCGCGGCGTGGCCGGTCGGGGCATAAGGGGCGCGCCATGCCCCACACCGCCTGCGCCACCACCGCCACCGCCACCACCTTCAGGCCGTGCAAGGCGCCTTGCGCCAGCGGGTGCGCCATGTCCCAGCGCGACAGACCGAGCGCCAGCCCGATCAGCGCGATGGCCGAGGGCAGGCTGAAGCCCGCCCAAGCCGCGCATGCGCCGGCCAGGCCCGCGCGACGCAGGCCCAGCGCCATGCCCACCTGGCTGCTGGCCGGGCCAGGCAGAAATTGGCACAGCGCCACCAGGTCGGCATAAGCCGCTTCGTCCAGCCAGCGCCGGCGCAAGACGAACTCGTCACGAAAGTAGCCCAGGTGCGCCACCGGCCCGCCAAACGACGTCAACCCCAGGCGCAGAAACACCAGCAGCACGCGCCAGGCGCTGTCGCGGGGCGCATCGGGCAAAGGGGCGGCAGGCTGACTCATCGTTCGCGCAAGCATAGCGGGCGCGTATGACGGGCGCCGGGCGCCGATGCCGGGTGACATGACCTGCGCGACTGGCATGCGACGTGCTTCCCAGCTTGTCAAACCCGCGGTTTTGATGCTAAAATCAGCTTGATTTGACGACCACATGGGCGGCCTAGCACCCGCCCATTTTTTATGCCCGACGTTTTGGCGGGCCTTGGCGCAACTTTCACGCAACTTCATAAAGGCCACGTGGCACTGCAGCAGACCATTGACGATACCGTGCGTGGGCTCGGTTTTGAATTGATCGAGGTGGAGCGTTCCGCCGGGGGTTTGCTGCGCGTCACCATTGATTTTCCGTGGTCCCGGGGTGCGTCCGAACAGTTGATTACCGTCGAGGATTGCGAACGCGTCACGCGGCAGTTGCAATATGCGCTGGAAGTCGACAACGTCGATTACCAGCGGCTCGAAGTGTCTTCGCCCGGTATCGACCGTCCGCTGCGTCACGCGCAGGACTTTGAGCGCTTCGAGGGTGAACTGGTCGACCTGACATTGAAGGCCCCCATCGGCGCGGCCGCTGCCGGCCAGGTGCATGCCAATCGCAAGAAGTTTCGTGGTGCGCTGCAGCGCGCCGAGGGCAGCAGCTGGCGCATCGTCTGGCGCGACGAACCGGTCGTCAAGCCCGGCCAGCGCGTCAGCGCCAAGCGCGCCCCCGCGCCCGAGCAGGCGCTGACGTTCGAGCTGGATGAGTTGCAATCCGCGCGCCTGGCGCCGGTGGTGGACTTCAAGGGCCGCAAATCGCCCCCGAAGAACGCCGAAAACATGGAATAACGCAGATCGAAAGCGCCCCAGGCGCTTTCATTCAGAGAGCAATTGGAGTTGGTGGAATCATGAATCGCGAACTGTTGATGCTGGTCGAGGCGATTTCGCGCGAAAAGAACGTCGAGCGCGACGTGGTGTTTGGCGCCGTCGAGGCTGCCCTGGCGCAGGCTGCCAAGAAGCAGTATGAGGGCGAGGTCGATATCCGCGTGGCGATTGACCGCGATACCGGCGTATACGAAACCTTCCGCCGCTGGCACGTGGTGCCCGACGAGGCCGGCCTGCAACTGCCCGATCAGGAAATCCTGCTGTTCGAGGCCAAGGAGCAAATCGCCGACATCGAGGTGGACGAATACATCGAAGAGGCCGTCGAATCGGTGCCCATCGGCCGCATCGGCGCCATGGCGGCCAAGCAGGTCATCCTGCAGAAAATCCGCGACGCCGAGCGCGAGATGCTGCTCAATGACTTCATGAGCCGGGGCGAGAAAATCTTCACCGGCACCGTCAAGCGCATGGACAAGGGCGACATCCTGGTCGAATCCGGCCGGGTGGAAGGCCGCCTGCGCCGCAGCGAAATGATCCCGAAGGAAAACCTGCGCAACGGCGACCGCGTGCGCGCCATGATCATGGAGGTCGACCTGACGCTGCGCGGCGCGCCCATCCTGCTTTCGCGCTCCGCCCCTGAGTTCATGATCGAGCTGTTCCGCCAGGAAGTGCCCGAGATCGAGCAGGGCCTGCTCGAAATCAAGAGCTGCGCGCGCGACCCCGGCAGCCGCGCCAAGATCGCCGTGCTGAGCCACGACAAGCGGGTCGACCCCATTGGCACCTGCGTCGGCGTGCGTGGCACGCGCGTCAACGCCGTCACCAACGAATTGGCGGGCGAGCGCGTGGATATCGTGCTGTGGTCCGACGATCCGGCGCAGTTCGTCATCGGCGCGCTGGCGCCCGCCAACGTGTCGTCCATCGTGGTCGATGAAGAAAAGCACGCCATGGACGTGGTGGTGGACGAGGAAAACCTGGCCATCGCCATTGGCCGCGGCGGGCAGAACGTGCGCCTGGCGTCCGACCTGACGGGCTGGAAGATCAACATCATGGACGCCAACGAATCGGCGCAGAAGCAGGCCGAGGAGACCGGCTCGCTGCGCCAGCTGTTCATGGAAAAGCTCGACGTCGACCAGGAAATCGCCGATATCCTGATCGAGGAAGGCTTCACCAGCCTCGAAGAAGTCGCCTACGTGCCGATCCAGGAAATGCTGGATATCGATAGCTTTGACGAAGACACCGTCAACGAACTGCGCGCCCGCGCCAAGGACGCGCTGCTGACGCAGGAAATCGCGCGCGAGGAAAGCGTCGACTCGGTGTCGCAAGACCTGCGTGACCTGGAAGGCCTGACGCCCGAGCTGATTGCCCGCCTGGCCGAAGCCGGCGTGCAGACGCGCGACGACCTGGCCGACCTGGCCATCGATGAATTGACCGAGATCACCGGGCAGTCCGAAGAAGACGCCCGCGCGCTGATCATGAAGGCCCGCGAACACTGGTTCGCCGACCAAGAGTAACGGGCCATGGAGACCGACACAGCATATGACGAACACCACCGTTGCCGATTTCGCGAACGAACTCAAGCGCCCGACTGACGCCCTGATGGAGCAGTTGCAGGCCGCTGGCGTGGCCAAGCAATCGGCGTCCGATCCGCTCACCGACAGCGACAAGCAGAAGCTGCTCAACTATCTGCAGACCAGCCACGGCACCGACACCGCGCCGCGCCGCAAGATCACGCTGACCAAGAAGACCACCAGCGAGATCAAGCAGGCCGACGCCACGGGCAAGGCGCGCACCATCCAGGTCGAAGTGCGCAAGAAGCGCACCTTCATCAAGCGCGACGACGAGCCGGCGCCGGCCGAAGCGCCTGCGCCCGTGGCGGCGCCCGCCGAGCCGCCCGCGCCACCCGCCACACCCACCATCGACGCCGCCGAACAGGCGCGCCGCGAAGAAGAAGCGCGCCGCCAGGCCGAACTGCTGCGCCGTCAGGAAGAAGACGCCCAGCGCCGCCGCGAACGCGAAGAGCAGCAGCGGCAAGACAGCGCGCGCGCCAGCGAGGCGCCGGCGCCTGCCACGCAGCCGGTCGCTGCACCTGCACCAGCGCCCATGACGGCCACCCCGACCGAACAGGCCGCCGCCGCGTCGGCACCCGTCTCTACTGATCCGGTGCCCGCGCCGCAAGCGCCCGCAGCCACCGCCGAGCCAGCTGCCGTGCCTGCCACGCCCGCGCCAGAGGTGCCGGCATCCGCACCGGCGCCGGCCCCGGCACCCGCGGTGTCCGCCGCCGAAGAAGAAGCGGCCCGCCTTCGTGACCAGGAAGCCAGCCGCCGCAAGGCGCTGGCCGAGGCCGAGGCCATTCGCGCCATGATGAGCGCCCCGCGCAAGGTGCTGGTGGCCAAGAAGCCCGAAGAGAAAAAGGCCGACCCGGCCAAGGGCACGCTGCACAAGCCGGCCGCCGGCGCAGCGGCCAAGACCGGCGCGCCCAGCGGCGGCCAGAAAGAAGTCAAGTCGGCCAAGCTGTCGTCCAGCTGGGCGGGCGATCCGGCCAAGAAAAAGGGCATCCCGACCCGTGGCGACAGCTCGGGCGGCGTGGGCCGCAACAACTGGCGCGGAGGCCCGCGCGGCCGCCGTGGCGAGCGTGATCGCGACGACCACGCCCAGGCCGCGGCGCCGGCCGAGCAGCGCGTGCTGGAAGTGCACGTGCCCGAAACCATCACCGTGGCCGAACTGGCGCACAAGATGGCGATCAAGGCATCCGAAGTCATCAAGGCGCTGATGAAGATGGGCCAGATGGTCACCATCAACCAGCCGCTGGACCAGGACACCGCCATGATCGTGGTCGAGGAAATGGGCCACACCGCCGTGGTGGCGGCGCTGGACGACCCCGAAGCCTTCACCGACGACGAAGTGCAGGCCGCCGCGGCCGAAGCGCTGCCGCGCCCGCCGGTCGTCACCGTCATGGGCCACGTCGACCACGGCAAGACCTCGCTGCTGGACTACATCCGCCGCGCCAAGGTGGCGGCGGGCGAAGCCGGCGGCATCACGCAGCACATTGGCGCTTACCACGTCGATACGCCGCGGGGCGTGGTGTCGTTCCTCGACACGCCCGGCCACGAGGCCTTTACCGCCATGCGTGCACGGGGTGCGCAGGCCACAGACATCGTGATCCTGGTGGTGGCCGCCGACGACGGCGTCATGCCGCAGACGCGCGAAGCCATCAAGCACGCCAAGGCGGCGCAGGTGCCCATCGTGGTGGCCATCACCAAGTCCGACAAGCCCGAAGCCAACCCCGACAAGGTCAAGGGCGAGCTGGTCGGCGAAGAAGTCGTGCCCGAGGAATTCGGTGGCGATTCGCCGTTCATCTCCGTGTCGAGCAAGACCGGCCAGGGCATCGACGACCTGCTCGAGCAGGTGCTGCTGCAGGCCGAGGTGCTGGAGCTCAAGGCGCCGGTCGAAGCCGCCGCCAAGGGCCTGGTCATCGAAGCCAGCCTGGACAAGGGCCGCGGTCCGGTCGCCACCGTGCTGGTGCAATCGGGCACGCTGAAGGTGGGCGACGTGGTGCTGGCCGGCCAGACCAGCGGCCGCGTGCGCGCCATGCTGGACGAAAACGGCAAGCCCACCAAGTCGGCCGGCCCGTCGATCCCGGTCGAAATCCAGGGCCTGACCGAAGTGCCGCAGGCGGGCGACGACTTCATGGTGATGGCCGACGAGCGCCGCGCGCGCGAAATCGCCACCTACCGCGCCGGCAAGTTCCGCAACACCAAGCTGGCCAAGCAGCAGGCCGCCAAGCTGGAAAACATGTTCGCCGACATGACGGCGGGCGAGGTCAAGCACCTGCCCATCATCATCAAGGCCGACGTGCAAGGCTCGCAGGAAGCGCTGTCGCAGTCGCTGCTCAAGCTGTCGACCGACGAAGTCAAGGTGCAGCTGGTCTACACCGGCGTCGGCGGCATCAGCGAATCCGACATCAACCTGGCGATTGCGTCCAAGGCCATCGTCATCGGCTTCAACGTGCGTGCCGACGTCGGCGCGCGCAAGCTGGCCGAGGGCAACGACATCGACATCCGCTACTACAGCATCATCTACGACGCCGTGGACGAGCTGAAGACGGCCATGTCCGGCATGCTGGCGCCCGAGCAAAAGGAAGAAGTCATCGGCACCGCCGAAATCCGCACCGTGTTCGTGGCCTCCAAGATCGGCACCGTGGCTGGCTCGTACGTCACCAGCGGTGTGGTGCGGCGCGACGCGCACTTCCGCCTGCTGCGCGACAACGTGGTCATCTACACCGGCGAGATCGATTCGGTCAAGCGGCTCAAGGACGACGTGCGCGAAGTCAAGGAAGGCTTCGAGTGCGGTATCAAACTCAAGAACTACAACGACATCAAGGAAGGTGATCAGCTGGAGTTCTTCGAGATCAAGCAGATCGCGCGGACGCTGTAATGCGCGAATGCGGTACGCGAAGAGCGCAAAGAATTCGCGAAGGACGCGAAAGATTAAAAATTGAATAAAAATGGCTTTAAGCGCTTGCCAGGCAAGCGCAAGCAGCTATCAATTTAATATCGTTTTTCGCGCCCTTCGCGACTTTCACGCCCTTCGCGTCCTGGAATTTTCTCGACCATGCCCAAACGCAGTTCCACCCCCAATCGCGGCTTTCGCGTCGCCGACCAGATCCAGCGCGATCTGGCGGAACTGATCGCGCGCGAGTTGAAGGACCCGCGCGTCGGCATGGTCACGATCAACGCGGTCGAGGTCACGCCCGACTATGCGCACGCCAAGGTGTTCTTCAGCCTGCTCACGGGCGATGCGGCCGAGACGCAAGAAGCGCTGAACCACGCCGCGGGCCACCTGCGCAACGGGCTGTTCAAGCGCCTGCACATCCACACCGTGCCCACGCTGCACTTCATCTTCGACCGCACCACCGAGCGCGCGGCCGACATGAACGCGCTCATCGCCAAGGCGGTGGCATCGCGCTCGAAGGAAGACGACACGCCATGACCGCCACCCCTCGTGCACGGGTGCAGCGGCGCCCAGTGCATGGGGTGTTGCTGCTCGACAAACCGCTGGGCCTGTCCAGCAACCAGGCGTTGCAGAAGGCCAAGTGGCTGCTGCGCGCCGAGAAGGCCGGCCACACCGGCACGCTCGACCCTTTGGCCACCGGCGTGCTGCCACTGTGCTTTGGCGCTGCCACCAAGTTCAGCGGCCTGCACCTGGACGCCGACAAGACCTACGAGACCACGGTGCGGCTGGGCCTGACCACCAGCACCGCCGATGCCGAAGGCGAGGTGCTGCGCCACCAGCCGGTGAATTGCAGCGTCGGCCAGGTCGTCGAAGTGCTGGACCGCTTTACCGGGTCGATCAGCCAGGTGCCGCCCATGCACAGTGCGCTCAAGAAGGACGGCAAGGCGCTGTACGAATATGCGCGCGCTGGCCAGACGGTCGAGCGCGCGCCGCGCGAAGTGGTGATCCATGAACTCGACCTGCTCGACATGGATCTGACCGGCAACACGCCTTACCTCAGCCTGCGCGTGCGCTGCAGCAAGGGCACCTACATCCGCACCCTGGGCGAAGACATTGGCCAGGCCCTGGGTTGCGGCGGTCACCTGTCGCAACTGCGCCGCACCGTGACCGGGCCGTTTGCGGTCGGGCAGTGCATCACCCTCGAACAACTCGAAGCTATGGCCGAGCCCGAGCGCCTGGCGGCGCTGCGCCTGACCGAGGCGCTGCTGGCCGATCACACGCCCGTCACGCTGGTGGGCGACGATGCCGGGCGCTTTTTGTCCGGCATGCGCCGGCGCGGCGCCTGGCCCGATGCAAACCAGGTCGCCGTCTTCGGCGCCGCGCCGCGCGCGCTGCTCGGCACCGCGCACGTGAAGGCGGGCGAACTCATTCCGGGCCGCTTGCTGAGCCCGATGGAAATCCAGCAAACCCTGACACAGACAGCGCCTGACGCTGCAAAAACCGAAGCAATCGCATGAGCAACAACCAGATTCGCAACATCGCCATCATCGCCCACGTCGACCACGGCAAGACCACCATGGTCGACCAGCTGCTGCGCCAGTCCGGCACCTTTGCCGACCACGAGAAAGTGGTCGACACGGTGATGGACAACAACGCCATCGAGCGCGAGCGCGGCATCACCATCCTGGCCAAGAACTGCGCGGTGTCGTGGCAGGGCACGCACATCAACATCGTCGACACGCCCGGCCACGCCGACTTCGGCGGCGAGGTGGAGCGCGCGCTGTCCATGGTCGACGGCGTGGTGCTGCTGATCGACGCGCAGGAAGGCCCCATGCCGCAAACGCGCTTCGTCACCAAGAAGGCGCTGGCGCTGGGCCTGCGCCCCATCGTGGTGGTCAACAAGGTCGACAAGCCCGGCGCGCGGCCCGACTACGTGATCAACGCCGCGTTCGACCTGTTCGACAAGCTGGGCGCGACCGACGAGCAGCTCGACTTCCCGGTCGTTTACGCCTCGGGCATCAACGGCTGGTCCAGCCTGCAGGAGGGCGCGCCCGGCGAGCAATGGGGCCCCGACATGTCGGCGCTGTTCGACACCATTCTTCAGCACGTGCGCCCGCACGAGGGTGACCCGGCCGCGCCGCTGCAGCTGCAAATTTCGGCGCTGGACTATTCCACCTTCGTCGGCCGCATTGGCGTGGGCCGAATCAACGCCGGTACGCTGAAGCCCGCGCAGGACGTGCTGGTGATGGAAGGCCCGGACGGCCACCAGTTCAAGGGCCGCATCAACCAGGTGCTGGCGTTCGAGGGGCTCGACCGCGTGCAGGTGAAGGAGGCTTTCCCCGGCGACATCGTGCTGGTCAACGGCATCGAGGATCTGGGCATTGGCGTGACGTTGACCGACCCGGCCAACCCCCAGCCGCTGCCCATGCTGAAGATCGACGAGCCCACGCTGACGATGAACTTCTGCGTCAACACCAGCCCGCTGGCGGGGCGCGAGGGTAAATACGTGACCAGCCGCCAGATCTGGGACCGGCTGCAGAAAGAGCTGCAGAGCAACGTCGCCCTGCGCGTGCAAGAAACGGACGAGGAGGGCGTGTTCGAAGTCTCCGGCCGTGGCGAACTGCACCTGACCATTCTGCTGGAAGAAATGCGCCGCGAAGGCTACGAGCTGGCCGTCAGCAAGCCGCGCGTGGTGTTTCGCGACATTGACGGCGAAAAGTGCGAGCCGATCGAGCTGGTCACCATCGACATCGAGGAGGGCCACCAAGGCGGCGTGATGCAGGCGCTGGGCGAGCGCAAGGGCGAGTTGGCCAACATGGAGCCCGACGGCCGTGGCCGCGTGCGGCTCGAATACCGCATTCCGGCGCGCGGGCTGATCGGGTTCTCCAACGAATTCCTCAACCTGACGCGCGGCAGCGGCCTCATCAGCAACATCTTCGACCGCTACGAGCCGTTCAAGGGCGACATCGGCGGGCGCAAGAACGGTGTGCTGATCAGCATGGACGACGGCGAAATCTTCACCTACGCCCTCGGCAAGCTGGACGACCGCGGCCGCATGTTCGTGAAGGCGGGCGACCCGGTGTACGAAGGCATGATCGTCGGCGTCCACAGCCGTGACAACGACCTGGTGGTCAACGCCACGCGCACCAAGCAGCTGACCAACTTCCGCGTCAGCGGCAAGGAAGACGCCATCAAGATCACGCCGCCCATCGCGCTGACGCTCGAATACGGCGTCGAGTTCATCGAGGACGACGAGTTGGTCGAAATCACGCCCAAATCCATCCGCCTGCGCAAGCGCCACCTGAAAGAGCACGAGCGCAAGCGCGCCAGCCGCGAAGCAGCCTGACGGCGTGGGGCTGCTGATATCATCCCCACCACCCAAAACCTGTCTTCGCTCGTCATGCTTCGCAAACTTTATTGGTCCGCCCGCTCGCTCTTTGCATCTCCGCCGCCGCCCGCGCCCGACTTTTACAGCCGCTTCGGCGGCCTCTGGACAGATAGGCGAGACGCGCTGGCCGAACTGGATCGCCGCGCCAAGGCCGACCCGGCCGTCGCTGCGCTGCGCGACAAGCTGGCCTTCTTCATTCGCAATGGCTACGCCATTCTGGAAGGCGCGGTCGACCACCAAGCCATCGACGCCTACAAGGCCGACCTGCTGGCCGCCGCGCGCAACAACAGCACGCCGCTGGTCGCCAGCGTGCCGGTGCATGGCCCGCAAGACAAGGACGTGGTGCCGCTGGCGCAGGCCGACCTCGACGCGCCGCTCACCAAGGTGCTGGACACCTACGTGCACCTGCCCAGCGCCTTGTCGCTGGCGTTCGCCGACCCGATCGTGCAGTTCTTGAAGATCGTCTTCGACGACGGCCTGCTGGCCTTTCAGGGCCTGCATTTCGAGCGCGGCTCCACCCAGGCCGTGCACCAGGACACCGCCTACGTGGTGCTGGAGCAGCCGATGCACCTGTGCGCCAGCTGGATCGCGCTGGAAGACGTGCAGCCCGGCTCGGGCGAGCTGATGTACTACGAAGGCAGCCATCGCCTGCCCGACTGGCTGTACGGCGGCGCGTACAAGCACTACAACCACGAGCGCGACAAGCACGAGGAGCACATGGGCCACCTCAAGGCGCTGGTCGACCGGTCCGAGGAGCAGGGCCTGCCGCTGCGCACCTTCCTGCCGAAGAAGGGCGACGCGCTGATCTGGTCGGCCGACCTGGCGCACGGCGGCTCGCAGATCACCGACCCGTCGCTGACCCGCCGCAGCCTGGTGACGCACTACACCGACGCATCGACCAAGCCGTATTACTTCCGCTTTCTGCCCGCCGACCGCCAGAAGATTGTGCCGGTCAAGCCGGATTGCGCGTTCACGTCGATGTATTACTGACCTGGCCGTCGCCGCTGCAGCGCAGGGTGTCGACGCCCGTTCGCAACAGCCCGCGCCGGCGCGCACAGGCGCGCTGCGTCTGACGGCCCGACGGGTCGCGACGCCGCGCTCACAGCTCTCTCACCCCGCTTGCGACCCATGAACCGCCCCGCATGGAGCCACACCCGCGCGGTGTGGACGATGGTGCTTGTCACGCTGCTGTGGTCCACGGCGGGCGTGGTGTCGCGCCAGCTGACAGCGGCGCAGGGCTTTGAAGTCACTTTCTGGCGCAGCTTTTTCACCGCGCTGTCGCTGCTGGTCATCCTGCCGCTCTGGCAGGGCGCGGGCGTGTGGGCGCGCATGCCGTGGCGGCGCGGCGCGTTCTGGCTGTCGGGCGCGTGCTGGGCGACGATGTTCACCGCCTTCATGGTGGCGCTGACGCTGACCAGCGTGGCGCGCGTGCTGGTCACGCTGGCGCTGGGGCCGCTGCTGACGGCGCTGCTGGCGCGCGTGGTCACCGGGCACCGGCTGCCCGGCCGCACCTGGGCGGCCATCGCCGTGGCCGGCGTGGGCATGGCGTGGATGTTCGGCGGGCAGATGGGCGGCGCTGCGGGGGGCTGGCTCGGCTCGGTGGTGGCGCTGGGCGTGCCCCTGGCGGCGGCCATCAACTGGTCGGTTACGCAGCGCAGTCAGGCGCACGGCGAGCCGATCGACCTGGTGCCGGCCGTGCTGCTGGGCGCCGTGATCTCCAGCGCCGTCACGCTGCCGCTGGCCTGGCCGTTTTCGGCCACGGCGCGCGACCTGGGCTGGCTGGGCTTTCTGGGGCTGACGCAGCTGGCCATTCCGTGCGTGCTGGCGGTGCTGTGCGCCCGCGTGCTGGCCGCTGCCGAGGTGTCGCTGCTGGCCTTGCTGGAAGTGGTGTTCGGCATCGCCCTGGCCTGGGCGCTGGCGGGCGAGACCCCGCAACGTGAAGTGTTGGCGGGCGGCTCGCTCGTCATCGGCGCGCTGGTGGTGAACGAGTGGCTGGGCTGGCGCGCCGCGCAGCGGGCCGCCAGCCGCACGGCTGACAGCGACGTGGCGCCGCTCGGCCCCGCCTGAAGCCATGGCGCCCGCCGCACTGGCGGTTTGCGCGTCAAATAGCCGCCGACCGCCCGCGGGATAAGCGTATTAAGCTATCATTTTTATATTGTTGACTCTTGCGCGCGACGGCGCCACAGCCCATGACCCTGACCTCGACGCCCGATGCGGCCCCCCTCGTCATCACCGAACGCGCCGTCCATGGCGTGGGCCTCATCACCCTGAACCGGCCGCAGGCGCTGAATGCGCTGTCGCTGCCCATGGTGCGCACGCTGACCGACACACTGCGCAGCTGGCAGCGCGACCCCGGCATCAAGGCCGTGGCCATTCGCGGCATGGGCAAGTCGCCTGACGGCTTTGCGCCGTTCGGCGCCTTCTGTGCGGGCGGCGACATCCGGTTCTTTCACCAGGCTGCGCTGGCGGGCGATGCCGCGCTGGGCGATTTCTTCACCGAGGAATACGCGCTCAACCACCTGATCTTCACCTACGGCAAGCCCTACATCGCGTTCATGGACGGCATCGTCATGGGTGGTGGCATGGGCCTGTCGCAAGGCGCCAGCCTGCGCGTGGTGACCGAGCGCACCCGCATGGCCATGCCCGAAACGCGCATCGGCCTGTTCCCCGACGTCGGCGGCGGGCACTTCCTGGGCCGCTTGCCCGGCCATCTGGGCGAATACATCGCGCTGACGGGACACGTGCTGAAGGGCGACGCCGCCGTGGCCGCCCGACTGGCCGATGGCAGCGTGGCCTCTGCCGAGCTGCCCGCCATTTGGCAGCACCTGGCGGAGACCGACTGGCCCGACGGCGCGGCCGCGCAGCGCTGGGTGGCGGCGCAGTTTGCGCCGCCCACGGCCGACCGGCTGCCGCACCAGGGCGAGATCGACCACTTCTTCGGCCAACCCGACGTGCCCGCCATCGTGGGCGCGCTGGAAGCCGCCGATTCCGCCTGGGCGCGCGACACCGCGGCCGAGCTTCGCACGCGTTCGCCGCTGATGCTGCACGTGACGCTGGAGCAGATTCGGCGCGCGCGCGGCATGGCGCTGGCCGACGAACTGCGCATGGAGCGCGACCTGGTGCACCACTGCTTCCACCTGCGCGAGGCGCAGGGCAGCGAAACGGTGGAAGGCATCCGCGCGCTGGCCGTCGACAAGGACCATGCGCCGCGCTGGAACCCCCAGCGCATCGAGGACATTCGCCCCGACATGGTGGCGCCGTTCTTCGTCAGCCCGTGGGAGCCGGTGGCGCATCCGTTGGCATCGCTGGGCGGTTGAATTTGCATCCGATTGGCGTCTTGCGCACGCCAGTGGCGCGTTTATAGCTATTTAAACGGTAGCGTCGACTGTAAAACTGGATGGGTGATGGCATCACGCACGCAGCCATTGCACCCCGATACCGCCCATGAAAAAAGCCGTGGGTCACCCCACGGCTTGGGACTGAAGCGCGCGACCGGCAGATGCCCGTCGCGGCCCATGCGTCAGCGGCGCGCGATGCGCCAGTTGCCACCCACGCCGTCGCCCAGCTTGTCGCCGGCCTTGGCGTCTTTCACAAAGTAGTACAGCGGCATGCCCTTGTACGCCCACTGCTTGCTGCCGTCGGCGCGGGTGATGATGGTGTAGTCGCCCAGCGGCACGGCCGAGGCCGTCACGCCCAGGGGCGGCCAGTTGGCGGCGCAGGCGTCGACGCAGGCCGACTTGCCGCTGCCCGCCACGTCGCGGCTGAACACGTACAGGGTGCGGCCGTCCGGGCCGATCAGGGTGCCGTCCACGGCCTGCGTGGGCGTGCTGGGGCGTGCGTTGGCGGGCACGTTGCCGGCGGTGGGCTGCGTGGTGCCGCAGGCGGCCAGCAGGGCAGCGGTGGCGATGGCGGCGGTCAATGCCTTGATGTTCATGCGAAGCACTCCTGAAGTCAGTGGATAACCCGAAGAGTGTAGCCCCCGCGCATGCCGCCGGCCTGTGGGACAACAGGCCGCGTCAGCGGTGGCGCTCTTTCATGGCGCGCTCCACCTCGCGCTTGCCTTCGCGCTCCTTGATGGTGTCGCGCTTGTCGTGCGTGGCCTTGCCCTTGGCCAGGGCGATTTCGCACTTCACGCGGCCGTTCTTCCAGTGCAGGTTGATGGGCACCAGGGTGTAGCCCTTTTGCTCCACCTTGCCGATCAGGCGCCGGATCTCGTCGGCCTTCATCAGCAGCTTTTTGGTGCGCACGGCATCGGGCCGCACGTGGGTGCTGGCGGTGCCCAGCGGGTTGATCTGGCAGCCAATGACGAACAGCTCGCCATTGCGGATGACCACGTAGCCATCGGTCAGCTGCGCCTTGCCGGCGCGCAGAGCCTTGACTTCCCAGCCTTCCAGCACCATGCCGGCTTCGAAGCGTTCTTCGAAGAAATAGTTGAACGCGGCTTTCTTGTTCTCGGCGATGACCGGGTTGGGTGACTTGGGTTTCTTGGTGGCCATCTGTGAAATATGGAGCGCTGCTCGCACTTTGCAAGCGGCTCGGGCGGCAGGCGCCGCGGGCGGGCGCCTAAAATCGGCGTGCAGCGTGCATTCTATGAAATCTGTCCACAAGTCCGTCCTGATCTGGTACACCGCCCAGGAGATGTTCGACCTGGTGATTGATGTCGAGCGCTATCCCGACTTTCTGCCCTGGTGCGACCACGGCAAGGTGCTGGAGCGCCAAGAGCTGGGCCTGACCGCCGAGGTCGGCATCGACTTCAAGGGCGTGCGGCAGGTGTTCGTCACGCGCAACGAACACGTGCCCGGCCGCGAGGTCAAGCTGCACTTGGTCGAAGGGCCGTTCTCCAAGCTGGAAGGCACGTGGCAGTTCACGCCGGTGCGCGAGGGCGAACGCGCCTGCCGCGTCGACCTGAAGCTGGACTACGGCTTTTCCAACCGCCTGTTGGCCACGCTGGTGGGGCCGGTGTTCGACAAGATCGCCAACAGCCTGGTCGATGCGTTTGTGCAGCGCGCCGAACAGGTCTACGGCAGCGCGGTGGCGTAAGCGCGGTGGTCTCCGTCATCGTGGCCTATTCGCCAGCGCCGCGCGAAGTGCACGAAGTGGCGCTGACGCTGCCCGACGGCAGCACCGTGCGCGACGCGGTGGCGGCCAGCGGATTGGCAGCGCGCTTTCCAGACTTGCCCGCCGCGGCCGGTTGCGTCGGCGTGTGGGGCCGCAGGGCAGCGCCGGACCACGTCTTGCGCGAGCGCGACCGGGTCGAGATTTGGCGCCCCTTGCGCGTCGACCCCAAGCTGGCGCGGCGTGAACGGTTTGGGCAGCAGGGCACGCGCGCGGCCGGGCTGTTTGCCAAGCGCCGACCCGGGGCCAAGCCCGGCTATTGATGGCTGCGGTGGGCGGTGCGCCCCGGCCCAGGCAAGGCGGATAGCGCGCCGCCGTTAGTTGCAGTCAGACGCGATGATGGCGTTGGCGCGCTTCAACTCTTCGGCGCGCTGGGCGTCGTCGAGGAATTCACGCTCGCCCTGACTGTTGACGCGCGCCATGCGCATGCCCGACTCGATGGTGGCCTTGGCGCTTGTCGCGCGCTTGCAGTTTTCAGCCCGGGCGGCGGCGGTGCGGGCGTCGTCGGCCTTTTTCTTGGCGGCTTCGGCTTGTTCGGCCTTGCGCTTTTTTTCTTCCAGCGTCTTGTCCACACCGACAGGGGCGGCGGCGGCGGGGCGGCTGGCAGCCGGCGAGGCGGGTGCGGTGGCATCGGCGGGCGCGGTCATTGCGTCGCGAGCCGGCGTCGTGCGTCCCCCGCGCGGCTGCGCCAGCACGTTCTTGGCCGGTACGTCGGCGGGCGGCGGGCGGTCGCTGAACACGCGCCTGCCGTCCTTGTCAATCCACTGGTACTGGGCATGGGCCGCCATGGCGGCGGCCAGGGTCAAACCAAGGATCAGGGCGCGGGCAGGTTTCATGGTGAAGGCAGTTTAGCGGCGGGTGTCCAAGACAAGCTTTTACCAAACGCCGCGCGGCGCCAATCTGCCGACAGCCGGCGCACCGGCGGTACCCGCGTCATGCCCGCTGTTTACAATTCGTCTTTTGGAGCCTTCATCCATGCGCCTTCTCGGCAAAGCGCTCACCTTCGACGATGTTCTGTTGGTGCCCGCGTTCTCCCAGGTCCTGCCCAAGGACGTCAATCTTTCCACCCAGTTCACCCGCAACATCCGCCTGAACCTGCCCCTGGTTTCGGCCGCGATGGACACCGTGACCGAAGCGCGCCTGGCCATTGCCATCGCGCAAGAGGGCGGCATCGGCATCGTGCACAAGAACCTCACCGCGCAAGAGCAGGCGGCGCAGGTGGCCAAGGTCAAGCGCTATGAAAGCGGCGTGCTGCGCGACCCGGTGGTCATCACGCCCGAGCACACCGTGCTCGACGTGATGCGCCTGTCGGACGAGCTGGACATCAGCGGCTTTCCGGTGCTGGATGGCGGCAAGGTGGTCGGCATCGTCACTGGCCGCGACATGCGCTTTGAAACGCGCTACGACGTCAAGGTACGCGAAATCATGACGCCGCGCAACAAGCTCATCACGGTGGACGAGAACGCCAGCGCCGCCGAGGCCAAGGCGCTGCTCAACAAGCACAAGCTCGAGCGCCTGCTCATCATCGACGACCAGGACCGCCTGAAGGGGCTGATCACGGTGAAGGACATCACCAAGCAGACCACCTTCCCCAACGCCGCGCGCGACGCCGACGGCCGCCTGCGCGTGGGCGCCGCCGTGGGCGTGGGCGAGGGCACTGAGGAGCGCGTCGAGGCACTGGTCAAGGCCGGCGTGGACGCGCTGGTGGTCGACACCGCCCACGGCCACAGCCGCGGCGTGCTCGAGCGCGTGCGCTGGGTCAAGCAGAACTACCCGCACGTGGATGTGATCGGCGGCAACATCGCCACGGGCGCGGCCGCCAAGGCGCTGGCCGAGGCGGGCGCCGACGGGGTGAAAGTCGGCATCGGCCCCGGCAGCATCTGCACCACCCGCATCGTCGCCGGCGTGGGCGTGCCACAGATCACCGCCATCGACAACGTGGCCACCGCGCTGCAGGGCAGCGGCGTGCCCCTGATCGCCGACGGCGGCGTGCGCTACTCGGGCGACATCGCCAAGGCCATTGCGGCGGGCGCCAGCAGCGTGATGATGGGCGGCATGTTCGCCGGCACCGAAGAAGCACCGGGCGAGATCGTGCTGTTTCAGGGCCGCAGCTACAAGAGCTACCGCGGCATGGGCAGTATCGGCGCCATGCAGCAAGGCAGCGCTGACCGCTATTTTCAGGAAAGCAGCACCGGCAACCCCAACGCCGACAAACTGGTCCCTGAAGGCATCGAAGGCCGCGTGCCGTACAAGGGCAGCGTGGTCAGCATTCTGTTTCAACAGGCGGGCGGCTTGCGTGCGTCAATGGGGTATTGCGGTTGCGCGACGATTGAGGATATGCGCTCAATGGCCGAGTTTGTGCAGATCACGGCGGCGGGGATTCGTGAATCGCATGTGCATGATGTGCAGATCACGAAGGAGGCGCCGAATTATCGGGCGGATTGATATTATGAAAAACAAATTTTATGTTTTATTGATTGTAGTTGTGCTTCTTGCTGGTTGTGCGTCGAATCCAGAATCGATTATGTCTAATCCGGAGCCTACTGCCCAATCACTGAATGGAAGAAAATTCGCCGATCACGGAAATTCGACCGATAACTTGTTTGGCCTGCAAGCCGTTCGAAGATTGCTGCGCCCATTTCCTGTATTATGCAAAAGCGATGGAGGTTCGATCAAGTTGGGAAATAACGTCCCCTATATCTCAGGCGGGCGCGCCCAGGATGGCAAATTTATTTCTGGAATTGGTGGAGCAGGCAGCGTCGACTGCATGCAAGGCGAAACATTGCTATGGCGCGTCACCATTGGTGTTTATGATGGCGGCTTCCGCAGCGATCCATTTCTGGATAAAATCTCAGGTGTTACATATTTCGGTTATCTGAGGGTTCGCTATGAAACTGGCAGTCAGGTGCAGGAAAACGCACGAAAGCAAGAGCAAGATCGTATCGCGTCCGAGCAGAGACGTCAAAATGCGCAAGAGTCGCGCGAGCGATGCATGGCAATGCGTACGACCTCAGTTAAAAGTTTTCGAGATGTAATAAAAACTGGCGATGTTGTGCGAGTCAAACTCATGCGCGGCCTCGTTGTGGAGGTCAAGCGCCCACTGGTTCTGATTCAATATGACTCCAGCAATGCGGTGACAAATAATCGGCAGAGCGAATGGATTCCAATAGAATCGGTCGAGCCGGATATTCCACATTGTTTTTGAGCTACGAGACCGCGTATCGCGCTGGTTGAAGGCGTCAGCCCGGCCGGGATTTGTCGCATCTGCCTTAGGGCGCCTGCTCGCAGATCCTCCAGTCACAGCGCCCACGCGCGAGAAGGAAATGGGGTCAGAGCAAATTTTCGGGGGAAATTGGGGGAAATTGGTGGGGGAAATTGGGGTCAGAGTAATGTTTCGTGATGACCGCTTGACGTGCGGGTCGATGGGACCATGCAATCCCGGTATTCGCGTCAAGAGCACAACCATGCTAAAGTAAGGATTCCTTTCTTCAAGGAATCCCGCCATGCTCGCCAAGATGACCTCCAAGAACCAGATCACCCTGCCCAAGGCTGTGGTGGCGCAGCTTCCGCCGTCGGAATATTTCGAGGTGGAGGCGGTGGACGGTCGGTTGATGTTGACACCCGTGCGCCTGCAAAAAGCCGACGCCGTGCGCGCCAAGCTGGCGGCCTTGGGCGTTGACGAGGACGACGTGCGCGACGCTTTGGCTTGGGCTCGCCAGGGTGACTGAAGCTGCAACACGTTCAGGCGATGGCTTGCGCGTGGTGCTGGATACCAATGTCGTGTTGTCGGCGCTGCTGTTTGGGGCGGGTCGTTTAAGCGGGCTGCGTGCGCACTGGCAGAACGGACGGTTGATGCCCTTGGCCAGCAAGGCCACGGCGCAAGAGCTGATGCGCGTGCTGGCTTACCCCAAATTCCGCCTGACCGCGGCGGATCGGCATGAGTTGCTGGCGGACTATCTGCCGTACGCCGAGGCGGTCGACGCGCCAGAGGCGTCGACTGGCCTACCGCAGTGCCGCGACCCCAAAGACCAGATGTTTCTGCTGCTTGCGCAGGCGGGCAACGCGGATGCGTTGGTCACGGGCGATGACGACCTGCTGCAACTGGCCGGCGCGGCGACGTTGCCTTTCTCGATCTGCACGCCCTCCGCATTGGTGGAGCGGTTGGCAACAGGCGACAATTGACCCATGAAACTCGCCGAAGCCCTGCTGATCCGCGCTGATCAGAAAAAGAAAATCCTTTCGTTGCGCGAGCGCATTGCGCAGAACGCGCTGGCGCAAGAGGACGATGCGCCGCGCGAGTAAGTGGTCAAGTTGTTCGTCGAGCAGCAGAACATGAGCACTCGTCCGTCAATGACGTATAATTGGACGCATGCTGACCATCTACGAGACGCCGACATTTGTCGCCGAGGCGGCCCGAATTTGGTCTGACGAGGAGCGGCTGGCGTTCTTTGAATGGATCGCGTCGCAACCCGAAGTGGGCGACGTCATTGCCGGCAGCGGCGGATGTCGCAAGGTGCGCTGGTCGCGGTCTGGCATGGGCAAGCGGGGCGGCGCTCGGGTCATCTACTTCGCCCGTTTGGTGGCGGGGGAACTGGTGATGCTGCTGGTCTATCCCAAGGCCGTGCAGGACACGATTCCCGCGCACATCCTTAAAGCTGTCCGAAAGGAGTTGGAAGATGCCTTCGACAATTGAAAAACCCGCCCGCAGCAGTCAAGTTGCTGGTGAGGCGCTGGGCATGAAGCTGCTGCAATCCGTGCGCGAGATGAAGGCGCGCAACTTTGAGCGCAGTACTCAAGTGCCAATGAACGAAGTCGCCGAAGCACGGCAAAGCACGGGCATGAGTCAGGCTGAGTTTGCGTCGGCGCTCAGCATTTCCAAGCGGACGCTGCAGGAATGGGAGCAAGGCCGACGCTCGCCATCGGGCGCGGCACAGACTCTGATTCGCATTGCGCGCAAGCACCCCGCTGTTGTGCGCGAGGCGCTGTCACTATGAAACTCGCCGAAGCCCTGCTGATCCGCGCTGATCAGAAAAAGAAAATCCTCTCGCTGCGCGAGCGCATTGGGCAGAACGCGCTGGCGCAGGAGGGCGATGCGCCGCGCGAAGACGTGGCCAAGCTGATCGCCGAATGCTTTGCCGTGATCGCCGAGCAGCAGGCGCTGGTGCTGAAGATCGACGCCGCCAACGCCGCCGCCAAGTTGCCCGACGGCCGTCCGCTGGCCGCCGTGCTGGGCCAGCGCGACGTGCTGATGCAGCAGCACAGTGTGCTGAAAAGCGCAGTGGAAGCCACGCACAAGGAAGAAGACCGCTACAGCCCGCGCGAGATCAAGTGGGTGCCGCAGATTGACGTGACGGCGACGCAAAAGCAGATGGAAGACTACTCGCGCAAGATCCGCGAGCTGAACGTGCAGATTCAAGAGACCAACTGGCGCGTTGAACTGTGAACTGGATACTATGATTTTGAGAGCTGCTCGCGCTTGCCCCTCAAGCGCTGGCGGCTGATTTACCGATATTTTTCTGGAGCGTACCGGGCGAGCACAAGACCCCGGCTGGCCGCCAGGGGGTTGAAAACATGCTGGGGGCCTTGTCACGGCGCGAGGGGCAGCGCCACACGATGACCCATCAGCCCGCCACCCCTGACCCCGCACACCGTACCCTGCACACATCACCACCATGTGCTGACGGTACGCTCCTCCTCCTTCATGCGGCGCTGTCGTTTTTAACGCTCACGCCAACACGCCTGAGCCGCTCGCCATCGGATGGTTGACGGCGTCAGCCACACCCGGATCGGCCGCCTGCGGCCCTTGCGCAGCCGCGCGCAAATCGTCCAGCCACAGCGCCCACACGCGGGCGCGTTCCCGCTCGGGCAGACGCAGCAGCGCGGCGGGGTGCCAGGTGACGAACACGGGCCGCCCGCCCGGCCCAGGCCTCCAGCGGCCGCGCGACTGAGCCAGCGTGACGCCGGGGCCGAGCAGGGCGCGCGCGGCGGTGGCGCCCAGGGCGAGCAGGGCGGCGGGCTGCACCAGATCGATTTCGCGCAGCAGCCACGGCAGGCAGGCGGCGGCTTCGCGCTGGCCGGGGGTTTTGTGCAGGCGGCGCTTGCCGCGCAGCTCGTGCTTGAAGTGGCGCACGGCGTTGGTCAGGAACAGCTCGCCACGGTTTAGCCCGGCGCGCGCCAGCGCCTGATCGAGCAACCGGCCGGCGGGACCGACGAAGGGCTGGCCGGCCAGGTCTTCCTGGTCGCCAGGCTGCTCGCCCACCAGCATGAGGCGCGCGCCGAGCGGCCCGTTGCCGTTGACGGCCTGCGTGGCGCAGACGCCGATAGGGCAGGCGGCGCAGGCTTGCACGGCGGCGTGCAGCGCCGCCAGCGAGGTGTGGCGGGGGGCCAGCGCGGGCGTGTCTGCGGCGCTGGGGCGCAGTCCGGACGATTGAGGCGGGGTTGGCGTTTTTAAAGCCAAATGCGGCTCTGGCGCTTGCCCATCAAGCGCCACCAGCTCTTGATCTAGCAAATGTGCCGGCGGCGACGCACCCTCGCTGGCTGCCAGCATGGTGGCGGTGCGCGCGGCGGCGCCGGCGGCCAGTTCGCTGATGGCGGCGGCTTCAGGCAGGTTGGCCCAGTATTTGCGCGGCATGTGCTGCCGCATCAAGGGCAGGTTGAGCCGCGCGGGGTTGAAGATGTGACGGTAGTAGGTGAGCCACAGCGCCTCGCCGTCGTCGGCCGCCGGGGCCTGGGCGCGCTCGGCGCCGGGGCCGAATTGCAGGCGCTGGCTGCTGGGCGACCAGCGCACGCTTTGGCGCGGCGTGAGGATGGCCCAGCGCATGCTGGCAAAGCGGCGCGCGAACCACGGCGCCACGGCTTCAAGCACGTCGTGCTCGGGCTCGAACCAGGCGACATGCAGGGTGTCGGCCCCGTTGTGTGCATTGGTGTCTGGCGCCGCATCGTCGCGCACGGGGCGAAAGCGCACGAAGGCGCGCATCTTGTACGCATCGCGCTGCACGGCGCGGGCCATCTGGCGCAGGCGCAGCCATTCGGCGTCGAGCGGGTCGTGTCGCAGGCCCGGCTCGTGCACCAGGCGCCAGAGTAGGGCGTAGAGCGCGTCGAAGCGGCCCGGCGCGCTGTGCAGCACCACGCGGCGCGCAAGCGCGAGGAAGGCGCTGGGCACGAGGGGCGCCGCACCGGCGCGCGGCCGGGTGGCGCGGGAGACCGGCGTGCTGGACTCTGCGCCCGGTGGCAACCCTGCGCCGGCAAACAAGTCAGCTGCAAGGGGCGCTGACCCCCGGTGTGACGTGCCCGCGCCGTGCCAGGCGCCGATGGCGTCAGCAGGCGGCACGCCGTCGGCCAGCAGGGCGCGGGCGCGTTGCCGAAAGCGCGTGAAGGCAGGGGTTACCGCCACGACGTCGTCGCGCGCTGACGTCGCGTTGTCCGCTGGGGGCGGCGATGGCGGCGCGCTGGTAGGTTTGGAGCTACCCGGCATTGCTATCTAAAACAGAGCTGCTTGCGCAGGCTGAGCAAGCGCGGGAGCCGTTTTTGACCTTGAAGCCGCCGCTGCCACCAGCCGCTGCGCCGCGCCGGCGGCGGGCCGATGATCGACCAGCACCACGAACGGCAGCACGCGCCGCACCGGCACGCGCAGCGCCGTCAGGTCGGCCATGCGCAGCCGCCGCGCGCGCCGCGCCATGAGCAGGCGGCTGACGGCGCGCACGCCCAGCCCCGGCACGCGCAGCAGCTGTTCGCGCGGGGCGCGGTCCAGATCGACGGGGAACTGCTCAGGGTGCGCCACGGCCCACGCGGTTTTGGGATCGACCTCCAGCGCCAGCATGCCGCCCGCCGTGGGCGCGATCTCGTCGGCGGCAAAGCCGTAGAAGCGCATCAGCCAGTCCGCCTGGTACAACCGATGTTCGCGCAGCAGCGGTGGTGCCTGCGCCGGCAGCGTGGCCGAGGCATGCGGGATGGGGCTGAAGGCCGAGTAGTACACGCGCTTCAAACGATAGGCGCCATACAGCTGCGCGCTGGTGGCCAGGATGGTGGCGTCGCTCGCGCCGTCGGCGCCGACGATCATCTGCGTGCTTTGGCCGGCGGCGGCAAACGTGGGCGCGGCGGCGCGGCGCGGGCGGGCGCCGGGCAGCAGGCGAATCGGCTGCGCTTGCTGCTCGCGTTTTTGCGCCTTGGCGTCGTCAATCGACAGGCGCAGACGCGCCATGCTGCGGCGGATGCTGGCGCTGTCTTTTTCGGGCGCCAGTTGCTTTAGGCCGGCTTGCGTGGGCAACTCGATGTTGACCGACAGGCGATCCGCCCAGCGGCCTGCCTGGGCCAGCAGGTCGGGCGAGGCATCGGGGATGGTCTTGAGGTGGATGTAGCCGCGAAAGTCGTGCACCTCGCGCAGCGTGCGCGCCACGCGCACCAGTTGCTCCATGGTGTAGTCGGGGCTCTGGATGATGCCGCTGGAGAGAAACAGCCCCTCGATGCAATTGCGGCGGTAGAAGTCGAGCGTGAGCGCCACCACTTCTTCGACCGAAAAGCGCGCGCGTTGCACGTCGCTGCTGCTGCGGTTAATGCAGTACGCGCAGTCATAAAGGCAGAAGTTGGTCAGCAGGATTTTCAAGAGCGAGATGCAGCGCCCGTCGGGCGCAAAGCTGTGACAGATGCCAGCGCCTTCGTTGCTGCCAATGCCGCCCTTGCCGCCGCCCGCGCGCGACGAATCGCGCCGCGTGCCGCCGCTGGAGGCGCAACTGGCGTCGTACTTGGCCGCATCGGCCAAAATAGCAAGCTTGGCGTCGAGTTCCACTGTTTGAATATACAGTGATTTGTGCGCGCTTGTCCTTGGCTTTTGACATACCGGCCACCGCTTCATGCAACACCAGAAAATCCTCATCCTCGACTTCGGCTCCCAGGTCACGCAGCTCATCGCCCGCCGCGTGCGCGAGGCGCATGTGTATTGCGAAGTGCATCCATGCGACGTGACCGACGACTGGGTGCGCCAGTACGCCGCCGACGGCACGCTGAAGGGCGTGATCCTCTCCGGCAGCCACGCCAGCGTGTACGAGGTGGATGACCGCGCGCCCGATGCCGTGTTCAGCCTGGGCGTGCCCGTGCTGGGCATCTGCTACGGCATGCAGACCATGGCGCAGCAGCTGGGCGGCAAGGTCGAAGGCGGCCACACCCGCGAGTTTGGCTACGCCGAAGTGCGCGCGCGCGGCCACACGGCGCTGCTCAAGGGCATTGAGGACTTCCACACGCCCGAAGGCCACGGCATGCTGAAGGTGTGGATGAGCCACGGCGACAAGGTGACTGAGTTGCCTTCGGGCTTCAAGCTGATGGCGTCCACCGATTCGTGCCCCATCGCCGGTATGGCCGACGAAGAGCGGCGCTTTTACGGTGTGCAGTTCCACCCCGAAGTCACGCACACGGTGCAGGGCAGGGCGCTGCTGGAGCGCTTTGTGCTGGACATCTGCGGCGCGCAGTCGGATTGGGTGATGCGCGATCACATTGAAGAAGCGGTGCAGAAAATCCGCGAGCAGGTGGGCGATGAGGAGGTGATCCTGGGCCTGTCGGGCGGCGTCGACTCGTCCGTCGCCGCCGCGCTGATCCATCGCGCGATTGGCGATCAACTGACCTGCGTGTTCGTCGACCATGGACTGCTGCGCCTGAACGAGGGCGACATGGTGATGGACATGTTCGCTGGCAAGCTGCACGCCAAGGTGGTGCGGGTGGATGCCAGCGAGCTGTTCCTGCGCGAGCTGGCCGGCGTCAGCGACCCGGAGCAGAAGCGCAAGATCATCGGGCGCCTGTTTGTGGATGTATTCAAGGCAGAGGCGGAAAAACTCAAGGCCGCTGGCGCTACGCAAAACATAGCTGCTGGCGCACTTCCGGCGCGCGGCGCGACCTTTTTGGCTCAAGGAACGATTTACCCCGACGTCATCGAATCCGGCGGCGCCAAATCCAAGAAAGCGGTCGTCATCAAGAGCCACCACAACGTCGGCGGCCTGCCCGAGCAACTGGGCCTGAAGCTGCTGGAGCCGCTGCGCGATCTGTTCAAGGACGAAGTGCGCGAACTCGGCGTGGCGCTGGGGCTGCCGCACGACATGGTGTACCGCCACCCGTTCCCCGGCCCCGGCCTGGGCGTGCGCATTCTGGGCGAGGTGAAGAAGGAATACGCCGACCTGCTGCGCCGCGCCGATGCCATCTTCATTGAAGAGCTGCGCTCCACCATCGAGCCGCACAGCGGCAAGACTTGGTACGACCTGACCAGCCAGGCTTTCACCGTCTTTTTGCCCGTGAAAAGTGTCGGCGTGATGGGCGACGGCCGCACCTACGATTACGTGGTCGCCCTGCGTGCCGTGCAGACCAGCGACTTCATGACCGCCGACTGGGCCGAACTGCCCTATGCGCTGCTCAAGCGCGTGAGCAGCCGCATCATCAACGAAGTGCGCGGCATCAACCGCGTGACGTACGACGTGTCATCCAAGCCACCGGCGACGATCGAGTGGGAATAGCCACTTGCACGCACACGCGACGCGCAAGCGGCCAGGAGCGTGCCGCCGCGGCTGTCATAGCTGTCGCCACCCCGCACGTGCCGGCACGCGGGCGCCGCTTCACTCCATCTTGAAATTCACGCGCTGCAGCACGTCGCGGAAGGCTTTTTGCGTGTCCTGGATGCGAGTGCCGAACTCTTCCGGCGTGCTGGCGGTGGGGGTCACGCCCAGGCTTTCGACGCGGGTGGCGAACTGGGGCGCCTTGACGATGGTGCTGATGACGCTGTTGTAGCGGGCAATGATGTCCTTGGGCGTGCCGGCGGGGGCCAGCATGCCGGTGTAGCCGGTGGTCAGGTAGCCCTTCAAGCCCTGCTCGACGTAGGTGCCGACATCGGGCAGTTCGGCCAGGCGGCGCGGCGACTCGACGGCGATGATGCGCACCTGGCCCAGCTTGTGATACTGCATCATCACGCCCACCGACCCGATGCCGGCCGGGATGTGGCCGGCCACCAGATCCTGCGCCACCGGCCCGTCGCCACGGTAGGGTGCGGGCGTGAGCGGGGTCTTGAGCTCGGTGGCGAGCAGCCGAACGCCGAAGTCGGGGTCGGACAGCGGGGCCGGCACGCCGACGTTGCCCTTGCCCGGATTGGCCGCCACCCACTGCAGAAAGCTGGACAGGTTGTGGACGTTCGGTCCCACCACCTTCGGGTTGACGGCCATGACGTCGGCCGACAGCGTGGCGAGCGCGACCGGGGCGAAGTCCTTCAGCGTGTCATAGCCGGGATTGCGCACGGTCAGCGGAATCATCGCCAGCGCATGGCTGTTGGAGAAGAACAAAGTGTTGCCGTCCGGCGCCGCAGCCTTGAGCGCGTTGGCCGCCAGCTGGCCGCCTGCGCCGGGCTTGTTCTCGACCACCACGTTGCGCTTGAGCGCGCTCGACATGTCGTGCGCGATGTGGCGTGCCAGCGCATCGGTGCTGCCGCCGGCCGGAAAGCCGACCAGGATGCGGATCGGCGGCGCGCTGGTGGGATCCTGGGCGTGGACGAGAGCGGGGCCGAGCAAGCCGGCGGCGGCCAGGCCGAGGGTGGAGAGCGAAAACGCGCGACGCTTCATGGACTGCACCTGATGTGGAAATGACAAGGAAGGAGGCTGCGCAGCGCGCCGCCGGAGGGTTACGATGATAGAGGCGCGAGGCCCGGCCAAGCCGTGCTCGCAAACCCCGACAACCCTTGAAACGAGTCCGACATGACTGTCCTGATCGCCGGCGGCGGCATCGCCGGCATGGCGCTGGCGCTGACCTGCCACCAGATCGGCGTGCCCGTGCGCGTGTTCGAATCGGTGACCCGGCTGGCGCCGCTGGGCGTCGGCATCAACCTGCAGCCGAGCGCGGTGCGCGAGCTGATCGAGCTTGGCCTGGGCGAGCGGCTGGATTCGATCGGCGTGCGCACGCGCGACTACGGCATGTACACCCGTCGCGGCCTGCACATCTGGACCGAGCCGCGCGGACTCGATGCAGGCTATCGCTGGCCGCAGTATTCGGTGCACCGCGGCCAGCTGCACATGCTGCTGTACGAGGAGCTGCTGCGCCGCGCCGGCCCCGACGTGGTGGAGCTTGGCTGGTCCGCCACCGGTTTCGACCACCAGCCCGATGCCGCCGTGCTGCACCTGCGCCACCGCGATGGCCGCACGCGCAGCGAGCGCGGCGCGCTGCTGGTCGGTGCCGACGGCATTCATTCGGCCATCCGCCACCAGATGGTGCCGGACGAGGGCTCGCCCAAATGGGGCGGCGCGCTGCTGTGGCGAGGCACCAGCGTGGCCAGGCCGTTCAAGACCGGCGCCTCGATGGTGATGATCGGCCACAGCGGGCTGCGCTTCGTCAGCTACCCGATCGGCCAGCCCGATCCGCAGACTGGGCTGCAGCTCATCAATTGGATCGCCAACCTCAACCACCCGCCTGGCGAGCCGTGGAACAAGGAGGACTGGAACCGCGAGGCGAACCTGGCCGACTTTCTGCCGCGTTTCGAAGGCATGGTGTTCGATTGGCTGGACGTGCCGGCGCTGGTGCAAAGCGCGACCAAGGTGTTCGAGTACCCGATGGTCGACCGCGACCCGCTGCCGCAGTGGACGCGCGGACGTGTCACGCTGATGGGCGACGCGGCGCACGCGGCCTACCCGGTCGGCTCCAACGGCGCCGGTTCGGCCATCATCGACGCGCGCCAGATCGGCCGCGCGCTGCTCGACCATGGCCTGACGCCAGCCGCGCTGCAGGCCTACGAGGACAAGATGCGTCCGATCACCACCCAGGTCGTGCTCACCAACCGCGTGGCGGGGCCAGACCACATCCTCGACATCGTGCAAGAGCGCTGCGACGGCTGGTTCGAGCACATCGACGACGTCATCTCGCAGCAGGAGCTGGCCGACCATGCCAGCCGTTACAAGGCGATCGCCGGCTACGCCATCGACGCCATCAACGCCGCGCCGCCGACCATCGCGCCGGGCGAGCGCGTGCCCGCCTGAGGCAGCACCGATGATCCAGACCCGCCCCCTGTTCGTGATGACGGCCGAAGTCGCGCCGGCGCAGGTCACGCCCGATGGCCCGTACGGGACGCGCCGCTTCATCCCGGTGACCGGCGGCCGCTTCGAGGGCGAGCGCCTGCGCGGGCGCATGCTGCCGGGCGGCGCCGACTGCCAGCTGATCCGCCCCGATGGCGTGGCCGAACTCGATGTGCGCACCACCTTCGAGACCGACGATGGCGTGTTGTTCCTGATGCGCGGCCTTGGCCTGCGCCACGGCGCGCCCGAGGTCATGGCACGCATCACCCGCGGCGAAGAGGTGCCGGCGTCGGACTACTACTTCCGCGAAACCATGATCTTCGAGGCGCCGCGCGGCCGCTACGACTGGCTGAACAAGCTGGTGGCCTTGGGCGTGGGCGAGCGGCGCGCGGCGACGGTGCTGCTGCACATCCACGAACTGCTGTAGGCGCGGGCCAGGGCGCGCTCAGCCCCTCTTGCCGGCCGCCGCCTGCATCTGGATCAGCGCCTTGAGCTGACCGCGCAACTCGGCCAGGTCCTTCTGCTGGCTCAGCATCAGGCCCCGCAGTTCGCGCTGCTGGGCGATCACTCACACGCCCGGTGGCATCGACCCGTCTTACACTGAATCGGTCAGGGCCACCGGCGCCCGATTGGAGGAGACCCACATCATGGCAACGAATCCCACCGCACAGGCCCAGGTCGCGCTCGTCATCGGCGCGGGCGATGCCACCGGCGGCGCCATCGCCAGGCGCTTTGCGCGCGAAGGCTACGTGGCCTGCGTCACGCGCCGGTCGGCCGACAAGCTGCAGCCGCTGGTCGATGAGATCACGGCGGCCGGCGGTCAGGCGCGCGGCTTTGCCAGCGATGCGCGCAAGGAAGAGGACGTGGTCGCCCTCGTTGAGCAGATCGAGCGCGACATCGGCCCGATCGAGGTGCTGGTGTTCAACATCGGCGCCAACGTGCCGTGCAGCATCTTGGAAGAAACGGCGCGCAAGTATTTCAAGATCTGGGAGATGGCGTGCTTCAGCGGTTTTTTGAATGCGCGCGAGGTGGCCAAGCGGCAGGTGGCGCGTGGGCGCGGCACCATCTTGTTCACCGGCGCCACGGCGGGGACGCGCGGCGCGGCGGGCTTTGCCGCGTTTGCGGGCGCCAAGCACGCGCTGCGCGCGCTGGCGCAAAGCATGGCGCGCGAGCTGGGACCGCGCGGCATCCATGTGGCGCACGTGGTGGTCGACGGCGCCATCGACACCGAGTTCATTCGCACGCAGTTTCCGGATCGCTATGCGCTGAAAGAGCAGGGCGGCATCCTCAACCCCGACCACATTGCCGAGAATTACTGGTACCTGCACGGCCAACCGCGCGATGCCTGGACGTTCGAGCTGGATCTGCGGCCGTACATGGAAACCTGGTGACTATACATTTGATAGCTGCTTGCGCTTGATAGGCAAGCGCCAGAGGCACTTTTTATATAAATCCGAAAGACCGTCATGGGCAAACAAGTTGAATTCTTCTTCGACGTCGGCAGCCCCGCGTCGTACCTGGCGTGGACGCAACTGCCCAAGCTGTGCGCCGACGCGGGCGCCGAGCTGAAGCTGCGCCCCATGCTGCTGGGGGGCGTGTTCCAGGCCACGGGCAACGCATCGCCGGTCGCCGTGCCGGCCAAGGGCGCCTACACCTTCATCGACTTCGCGCGCCACGCCAAGCGCTACGGCGTCACGCTGGTGCGCAACCCGCATTTCCCGATCAACACGCTGACGCTCATGCGCGCCATCACCGGCGCGCAAATGCACGCGCCCGAGCGCGCGGCGGTCCTGATCGACGCCGTCTTCAAGGCGATCTGGACCGAGCAGCTGAACATGAACGACCCGGAAGTCGCCTCCGTCGCGCTGGCCAACGCCGGCTTTCCGGCCGGGCTGGTGGCGTCGTGGGTGGGCGATGCGGCCGTGAAAGCGCGCTTGAAGGAAACCACCGACGAAGCCATCGCCCGCGGCGTGTTCGGCGCGCCGACCCTGTTCGTGGGTGATGAGATGTTCTTCGGGCAGGATCGGCTGGAGTGGGTGCGCGAGGCGCTTGAAACTTCCTGAATGCCGGCTGCTGGCGCGCCGCGGCTATTGAGTCAGAGGCGGTTCGTCCCCGAAGTCAAACGCCAGTGGTTGTGGTGCGCGTTCGGCGCGGTGGGTCCGCAATGTCACTGGCCAGCAGCCATGCCCCGGCGGACCGGCAATTCGGGCCGGATCGTTTTGATGCCGCCCGATGAAGCCGTCCAACCGGTGATCGTTGATGCTCACGGCGCGCGGTCCTCTGCGGTCTGCACCGCCTCCACCAACGCCACCACCGACAACGGCGCCGACCCTTCCGCCTTGTTGTTGATGGTGACGTAAGCCCGCTCGCCCGCGCCCGTGGTGCCGGCGATCACGCGGGCCAGGTGCTGGCGGGTTTCCAGATCGGGATCGACCAGTTGGTCGAACGGCTCGTACTGCGCCTTGGCGACCTCGTAGCCGTAAGCGCCGTGGCGGCGGTGCAGGTTCCAGCGGCACACCAGCGGTCCGGGCCACAGGGCGCGCAGCAGGGGTAGCTGGTCCTCGATGGGGGGCATCTTGGCGTGCAGGCCCAGACAGTAGGTGACGGGGTTGCCACTGGCCTCTCGCGCGGCGCGCAGGGCGCGGGCGAGCAGCGGGGCGTGGGCGGGCGCCAGAAAGGCGGCGTCGCGCACTTCCAGCGCGATCACGCCATCGGGCGCGGCGGGCGCCAGGCGGGGCAGGGCGGACAGCAGGGCGCCGATGCGGTCGATGAGCGCGGGCACATCGGCCAGCAGGGCGCGGGGCAGGGGGCTGATCTGGAACACCAGCGCACCGACGCGTTCACCCAGGCCTTCGAGCGCGGGCGCAATGAATTCCTGCACCGCCAGGTCGGCGTTCAGGAAGGCGGGGTTGGGCGCCATGCCGCGCCCGTCTTCGGCGCGCACCAGCGCATCGCACACCAGCGCCGGCGCCTTGACGACGAAGCGAAAACCCGGCGGCACCTGCGCCGCATAACGCGCGTACTGGCTGGCCGACAGCGGGCGGTAGAAGGCGCGGTCCAGGCTGACGCTGCCCAGCAGCGGGTGTTGGGCGTAGGCGGACAGGCCTTCCTTGGACAGCTTCGCTTCCGCATAGTCGCCGCCCCACACCAGGCCCGCCCAGCCCGGGAAATGCCATGACGACGTGCCCAGGTACAGCCCGGCAGGCAGGGCGCGGGCGAGCGTACGCGTGGCGTCATCCGCGTCGGCAGGCTGCACGCCGGTGGGGGCACGGCGCGCGTGGCGCGGTGGGGTGGGCAAGGCGGGCGCCGACCTTTCATCTGCCCGGGGCGCTGCATCGTCCGCCCCCGGCAAGTCAGCTGCCGGCTCGTCGAACAAGCCGGTCTGCTCAGGCGGGGGTGGCGTGGCGGGCATGAGATCAGACCAAAATGGGGCGCTGGCCGTTGATCTGTGAGCGCAGCCAGCTATCTGAAGCATAGCACCCCGCGCGCGTGCGCGGCGCGGCGGCGAATGCGCCAGAATCGCGTCACGGCTTGGCGCCGTTGCCCCCACCATGTACCTGCCCCTGCACTTCAACCAGCGCGACCCTGCCGTGGCGGCGCGCCTGATGCGCGAACACCCGTTCGCCAGCCTGATCACCACGGACGAAGACGGCCTGCCCTTTGTGACGCACCTGCCGCTGCATCTTTGGGAGCGGGGTAGCGAGGCGGGGCAAGCGGAAGCGGGCGAATCGGCATCAAGATTCACGCTGCTGGGCCACGTCGCGCGGCCCAATCCGCAGTGGCGCCACCTGGCCGAGCGACCGCGCGCCGTGGTCACCTTCATGGGGCCGCACGCCTACATGTCGCCTCGCGTGTACCCCGATCTGGCGCGCGTGCCGACGTGGAACTACATCGCCGTGCATTGCACCGTGACCGCCCGCTTGCTGCCGCACGACGACGCCGAGGCGAAGGACCGGCTGCTGAAATGCCTGATTGGCGACCACGAACCCGCCTACGCCGAACAATGGCGGGCAATGGACGCCGAACTGGCGCACAAGCTGCTGCAGGGCGTCGTCGGCTTTGAGCTGACGGTGACCGACTGGCAGTGCAAGGCCAAGCTCAACCAGCACCGGCCCGAGGCGCGCGTGGCGTTGCACGCGGCCTACACCAGCGGCACGCCGGACGAGCGTGCGCTGGCGGAGTGGATCGAGCGGCTGGGTTTTGCGGCGCCCGCACCAGCCTCCGCCTCTTGAGGCCATGACGGCGACACGCTGACCATGCGCCTGCTCGGACTCATCGGCCTGCTGGCCGCCGTCGTCATCGTCGGCCTGTTGGCCAAGACGTCGCTGCGTGGCACGCGCGCCGAGCAGCCGTCCGCCGCGGCAATCGTGCCCGGCATTGCACCGGCGACGCCGGCGTCGAGCGTGCGCGCACAGGCGCAGCAGATTCAGCAACAGGTTCAGCAAGCGCTGGACGCCGCCATGCAGCAGTCCGCCCGCAGCGTGCCGGACGACGCGCGCTGAAGGCGAAAGCCGCACAACGGGCGATATGGAGAATGCACATCCACCATGACTGACGAGCACACGCCCCGGGACGACATCGCCGCCATGCGCCTGGCGCTGGCCGAAGCGCGTGCCGCCGCCGCCGCGGGCGAAGTGCCGGTGGGCGCCGTGCTCGTCAAGGACGGGCGCGTCATCGCCACCGGCCGCAACGCGCCCGTGGCGGGGCACGATCCGACCGCGCATGCCGAAATCGCGGCGCTGCGCGCGGCGGCGCAGGCGTTGGGCAATTACCGGCTGGACGGCTGCACGCTGTTCGTCACGCTGGAGCCCTGCGCCATGTGCGTCGGCGCCATGCTGCACGCGCGGCTCGATCGCGTGGTGTACGGCGCGGCCGACCCCAAGACGGGGGCGGCCGGCTCGGTCGTCAACCTGTTGGGCGAGCCGCGGCTGAACCACCGCACGGCGGTGCAGGGCGGTGTGCTGGCGGACGAATGCGCGGCGCTGCTGCACGATTTCTTCCGGCCGCGCCGCGTCAACCCCAGCCCGTTGCGCGACGATGCGCTGCGCCCGCCGGACGCGGCCTTTGCCGACCTGCCTGGTTACCCGTGGGCGCCGCGCTACATCAGTGACCTGCTGGCGCTGAACGGCTTGCGCATGCACTATCTGGACGAAGGGCCGGCCGACGCGCGCCGCACCTGGCTGTGTCTGCACGGCAATCCGGCGTGGAGCTACCTGTATCGGCACATGATCCCGGTCTTTGTGGGCGCGGGCGACCGCGTGGTGGCGCCCGACCTGATCGGGTTTGGCAAAAGCGACAAACCCAAGAAAGAGGCGGCGCACACCTTTGCGTGGCATCGCCAGGTGCTGCTGGACCTGATCGAGCGGCTGGACCTGCGCGACGTGGTGCTGGTGGTGCAGGACTGGGGCGGCCTGCTGGGGCTGACGCTGCCCATGGCCGCGCCGCAGCGCTACCGTGGCCTGCTGGTGATGAACACCACGCTGGCCACGGGCGACGTGCCGTTGTCGGATGGTTTCATCGCGTGGCGCGACTGGTGCGCCAAGAACCCGGCGTTCGACGCGGGCCGCCTGTTCGCGCGCGGCAACCCGCAGATGACGGCGGCCGAATGCGCGGCCTACATGGCGCCGTTTCCGGACGCCGGCCACCGCGCCGCGACGCGCGCGTTCCCGCGCATGGTGCCCGAACGCGCGGACGACGAGGGCGCCGCCGTGTCGCGCGAAGCGCGCGAATTCTGGCGCCACGCCTGGCAGGGCCGCAGCCTCATGGCCGTGGGCGCGCAGGACCCGGTGCTGGGGCCGCCGGTGATGACGGCGCTGCAGCGCGACATCCGTGGCTGCCCCGAGCCGTGGATGTTGCCGCAGGCAGGCCACTTCGTGCCCGAGCAGGGCCGCGTGATCGCCGAACGGGCGCTCAACCACTTCGCCCGCTGAAGGCGCGCGCGGCGCGGTTGAATATAATTTTGATAGCTGCCTACCCAGTCACAGAGCGGGTAGGGGCGTTATTTTGTTGAAAATTGGGTTGACCATGGCACATGTGTACGTCTATTCCCCCTCGGGCGCGGTGCGCGACCGCGCCGCCTTCCAGCGCGGGGTCAAGCGGCTGAAGGCGCTGGGGCACGATGTGGAGGTCGATCCGGCCGCGCTGACCAGCTGGCAGCGCTTTGCGGGCGACGACGCCACGCGCCTGGCCGCCATCGGCCGCGCGGCGGCCAGCGGCGCCGACGTGGCGCTGATCTCGCGCGGCGGCTACGGGTTGACGCGCTTGCTGGCCGACATTCCGTACCGGCAGATCGCCCGCGCCATCGGCAAGGGCACGCGATTCGTCGGCTTCAGCGACTTCACCGTGCTGCAACTGGCGCTGCTGCAACAGTGCGGCGGCGTCACCTGGGCCGGCCCGGCGCTGTGCGAAGGCTTTGGTGCGGCCTATACCGGCGACGCCGCCGAGGGGCATGGCGGTGCAGGGCAGGGCACCGGCCCCGACGAGATCATGCTGGCCTGCTTCGACGACATGGTCACCGGCGTGGGCGAGGGCACCGGGTGGCGCCTGCCCGCGCGCGATTTGGCCGCGCTGGGCCAGCGCACAGGGCGCCTGGCCGCGCGCGCGCCGCTGTGGGGTGGCAACCTGGTCATGGTCGTGTCGCTGCTAGGCACGCCGTATTGGCCGGACACCCAAGGCGGCGTGCTGTTTCTGGAAGACGTGGGCGAGCACCCTTACCGCGTCGAGCGCATGCTGAACCAGTTGCTGCACGCCGGCGTGCTGGCACGCCAGAAGGCCATCGTGCTGGGCCAGTTCACCGACTACCAGCTCAGCCCGCACGACCGCGGTTATTCGATGGCCAAGGTGGTCGACTGGCTGCGTGGTCAGGTCAAGGTGCCGGTGCTGACGGGCCTGCCTTTTGGTCACGTGCCGACCAAGGTGCTGCTGCCGGTGGGGCTGGCGGTCGACCTGCTGGTGGAAAACCGCGACGCGCTGCTGCTGTGGGGGCATCAGCACTAACCCACGCTGATGCAACGACCGGAGCAGCAGCCCGCTGCGTGCGCCGCTCAGGTCCGCACCTTGGTCGAACGGCTGACCATGCCCTTGGGCAGCAAGCCGTCAAAAAGCGCCGAAATGCTGGCCATGCGCTTGCGCGCCCGCTTTTCGCCGTGCAGGCCCGCCAGCGCCGCCATCAGGTCGGCGCGCACGTACCACAGGTCCTGCGCGTCACCCGCAAGACGAATGCGGCGCGCCACGGTCGGATACTGGTTGACGCCTGCTTCGCCCAGCAGATCGAGCATGGCGAAGCGAATGTCTTCCACGCGGCCATGTTCCGTCTTGTGACTCGACAGGCGGCTGTACCACGCGCTGAGTCCGCCCAGCATGAACCATCGCTTCATCGGCTTATTACAACTTTGCTTACTTGCGATTACGAATGCTTGCATGTTAGTCGCCAGCGCTGCAATGCGCCAGCGCAGCGGCGACACCTGCGCGATGCATTGCTTTTAAAACAACGAGATGCGACGTTTTGCAGACGTGAATCCGCATGTCTCCCATGGCCGAAAGTGTCATGGAGGAGGACGCAAAACAACCGCAAGCCTGCCAACGCAGGCCCGTGGTCGCACTGTTATATTAACATAATACACATCGTATGAAGTAATTGAGACGTGCCGACGTGCTACTTGCCGCCGTCCGGCTGCTGCGCATCCACCTGGGCAACCAGCTGTCAGGCTGGGGCCGGAACGGCTGGTCGATTGCGCGCGGCGGCAGCGGCGTAGCCGACGGCGTGCCCGGCACGGCGCTGGCATCGCGCCTGGGGCAACCGGGGAACAAAAAAAATTTTTATCGCAATAGGGGGCGTCTCAGAAAACGGAAAATAAAGCACGATAAGCGTGAAATTTAGCCTCAATATTAGTTTCGACGTTTACTGCTTACGCGTAGGTTCATAGAGGCTGCGAAAAGCAGTAGGCAGCATACCTGCCTCTCGTTTGAAAAATTTAACGAAATTGGTAGCTTCATCAAACCCTAGATCAGCGCCAATAGCTCCTATAGATTGGGTTGTATGGACCAGCAACCTCTTCGCTTCAAGCGCGATATGCTGCATCAAATAGGTTTTAGCAGTCACTCCGGCCACAGTCAGCACTGCACGATTCAGGCTTTTCTCCGAACATCCCAGATGCGCAGCATAGTCATGAATGTGATGCTGTGTTCGCAGTTTTTCTTCCACCATTTTCTTAAAACGAACGAACCTGATATGAGTGGCATGGTTTGCGTCAATTAGTTTGCTGGTGCCATCCTTGACAAATAATTCAATACGAACAAGGAGGTAGAACAAAGCAGCACACATCAAACGGTTGCCATCAACCGGATCAGAGCATTTGGCAGCACTATCCGCCATCTGGGAAATGATGCTCAATGCCACGCTTTGCTCGTCAGTGGCGGGCATCAGTTTGGTCGGCAAGGCGCTAAAAAAATCTTCAGACCCCCCAAAAGCACGACTTTTCAGCGAGGTTGGCAATGCCTCTGGCCTAAATACAACCAGCCAGCCGTCCCAGTGCGATTCAAAATCAAACGCATGAACCTGTCCAGGTTTGACCACCACCCAACTACCCGTCGCACAGGGGATCGGTACAAAGTCAACGACATGAGTTAACGCGCCCTCAGTTACTGCTATGAGGTGACAGAAATCCACCCGATGAGGAACTGCTCTCCACCCCTTAGCAATTGCTCGTTTGCGTAGATCAGCGAAACGTAGAACCTCGACGTCTAAACGGGCAGTGTATTTGACAAGCTTTAGCTCTGAGACGTTCGGCATCATCAGCACCTGGTATGCAAAATGTCCGAATTCTACCATTCTTGGTTAGGTTTTTACCTCGCAATCGCAGTACGCCTGATCGACACTCTGCCTGACCATAACTAATGGAAGGAATCATGAGTGATGTAGCCCATTGCCCTTGCTGCGGAGCCGTGGCAAAGGTAACTAGAGATGAACATGGCGCGCCTGTAACTTTTAAGGCGATTCAGGACGAAGAGTTGCTGCGCAAGGTGCAGCAACTGAAAAAGGCACTGGCAAAGTTCATCGGCCCAAAAGATTCAGACTCATCTGCGTCTGAATAAACCAAACTTGTTTAAATCAGGAGAAATCAAATGACCAAAGATGAAGTTCAAGCCATCGTTGCACCTTTTTACCGTCAGGCTCTGACAGTGAATCAGGAAGCCACCTCGGCAGGCGTCCTGGAAAAAATCCTAGCGGACAATTTCCAGTCCATTAACAGCCAGGAAGTCAAGGATAAGGCTACGCTGATCAAGCAAGTCGGGTTTTTCTGGCAATTGATTCCTGATCTGAAGTGGGAGCCGCAAGATCTCGTGATCGGCGTGGATGGCAAAAAGGTCGTCGTACGTTCGGTGGCAACAGGTTCACCTAAAGGCAATTTCATGGGCCTTGAATTGGATGGCAGCAAGGCGTTCAAGATCGACACGACCGACATCCATGAAATCGAAAACGGTCAGATCGTGCGCGTGCATCACCTCGAAGACTGGGCAACTGCAATGAAGCAACTGAAGGGCTGATTCGGGAATTTTTCGACCAATCATCACAGGTTTGCCATGACAAATACGGTACGTTTACCACGCTGGTTTCTATTGCCTATCTCGCTATGGATGGCCCTGCAACTAGGGCGCTTGATCGCCATACCGCTTATTCAGGGAGTACTGGCGCAGCATGAGTCTCCAGTGTGGTTTTTTCCGGCGCTGATTGACGTGGTGGTGGCAGCAGCCACGCCTGTGATGATTTTCCTCATTTGGCGCACTCGCACTCCGCAGATATGGCTGGCCTGCTGGACCTACTTTGTGGTGTCGATTTTTGATCACGCCAGTGCCATTACAGCCACGATACTGGCTGGTCCGCCACTGGTTTTTGTCGCCATGTTTCACATGCCGCCCGATGCCCACATGCAAGGCATTTTGCAAGGGCCAGGTGGGCAAGCTGTTATCGACATTGTTTTCATGGTTTTGCTTGCGAATCACAAAGTCAGGGCTAGTTTTGGCCTTGACTCATAAACTTCATGACTTTACTGATGGCTCCACGCCAATTATTTACAGATAACGTTGAAGGCAACCAAAGAGATGAATATCAGCCATAGTGTCGAAATTGCCACTTTCAAACTAAAATCCAGTGCTAGCGATGCTCAATTGTTGCAGCTTGAAGATCGTATCCGTGCAGGACGTATTAGCCAAATGCCAGGTTTCATTTCTCGTGAGCTTCTAAAAGATGAAGCCAACGAGGAGTGGGTAATGGTGATGCGATTTGCCACTCGAGAGCAAATGGATGCGTGGATGGCAGCCATCAAAGAGGTGCCGGAAATGCGAGAGCTTGCGGCCTTGATTGACATGACCACCATGAGCATGCGTTTTTTCACGCATACCTCCACTGCCGTACCTATCGATGAAAAAAAGACGCGTGGTTTCGTTGGTGAGGCGCGATTTCACCTTAATCCAGGCGTTTCCGAAGCCGATTTTGCAGCGATGGAGGAACCGATCCGGACTATCCTTGCCACTCAACCTGGCTTTCTCAAGCGCACTTTAGGAAAGGGAACTGATGGGCGCATGGTGGTGACAATTGTTTGGGAGACAAAACTGCAAGGCGCTGTCTGGACTGACGCATCCAAGCGCTTTGAGGTTCTGCAAAAACAGCATGCCATGATTGATTTTTCGAGCATGGACGTGTACGCCTATGAGCAAATATTGTGATGGTCAGTCCCTTGAAGCCGCCAATTGAATCTGAATCCCGCAGATACGGCCTCCTGATTGCATGCCATGCGTGGGCTCTTGGGTTACTGCAAATTGTCGCTGGCAGCCAAAAGTTGATGGGGGCTCCCCGCATGGTGGCGGAGTTTCACGCCTTCGATCTGCCTCATTGGATGTTGATCTACATTGGTACGGCTGAAACAATTGCTGGACTAGCTCTTTTGTGGAACCCGACTCGTTTACCGGCTTTGTTCGCTAGTTGCATGCTGTTGACCTGGGGAGTTGTAGCCACATGGACGGCGAAAATGGCGCCACTGGCGTGGCTACCCACTGTGTTATTGATACTGACAGGATTCGTCACCTGGCAGCAATCACTAACAGATTCTATCAATTATCGTCGCCAACAAAATTAATCATCTGCTTCATAGGAAAAACTGTCATGCATCCTTCCGTCAAACGATACGCTCCCGCTCTTGTGGCATTGCACTGGCTTATGGCCCTGATGATCATCGCCATGCTGTTTGCGGGGCCATTTCATTACTGTGGCTACGCCTAACAACGACCCCGAGAAAATAGGCCATTTAAAAGGTCACATGATGATGGGCATGGCAGTGGGGGTATTTTTGATTGTCCGTCTTGTGCTTCGTTGGTTTTCTACAAAGCCTGAACCAGCTAGTTCCGCCATGCCTTGGGCAGACAAGCTAGCGCGACTCATGCATATCCTGTTTTATATTCTGATTTTTCTTCAAGTCGGTGCAGGCATGGCGATGTCGATTGGCGCCAATTTGCCGGATATTGTGTTCAATGGAAATGGCAGTTTGCCGACGGATTTCTGGTCGCTGCCTACGCGAGGGATGCACAGTGCAATTGCCTTGGTTCTGGCTGGAATGATTTGTTTGCACGCCGGGGCTGCTCTTTACCATCAGTTTGTACTTAAAGATGGCTTGCTCGCCCGGATGTGGTTTGGCAAAAGGAACTGACACCGTGAATAGTGTCCAAGAGGTTTGCAAACAGGATGCAGGTGTTTTTGTCCCAGAAGTCAATCTGAAAAAGTGTGAAGGTAAGGCCGATTGTCTGACGGCTTGCCCTTATCACGTTTTTGAGGTTCGACCGATTGATGATGAAGACAAACAGGCACTTAACTTGTTGCAGCGTTTCAAGCTGTCTATCCACGGCGGCAAGGTGGCCTATGCCGTCAATGCAGATCAATGTCGCGCCTGCGGTGACTGTGTTGCAGCTTGCCCGGAAAAAGCGATCACTCTGGTAAGAGCAAAGGCAGGTTAATGATTGTCAGCTTAAGCTATACCCTATCCTGATGTCAGGAAGGGCCACCCATCATCGTCAGAATAGAGTTGCAATTTGCATTTATTGACACCTGCACCGAAAGGTCATAGATTTCTTCCTGACACTTTTCGTATTGGGAGGCATCTTGCAGGGTCAACGCATCGGCTACGTCCGGGTCAGCAGCTTCGACCAGAACCCGGAACGGCAACTGGAGCATGTCGAAGTCGGCAAGGTGTTCACCGACAAGGCGTCGGGCAAGGACACGCAGCGGCCCGAGCTTGATTCGCTGCTGGCCTTCGTGCGCGAAGGCGACACCGTGGTGGTTCACAGCATGGATCGCTTGGCGCGCAACCTTGATGACTTGCGTCGCCTTGTGCAAAAGCTGACCAAGCGCGGCGTGCGCATCGAGTTTGTCAAGGAGAGCCTGACCTTCACCGGCGAGGATTCGCCGATGGCGAACCTGATGCTGTCGGTCATGGGGGCGTTCGCCGAATTCGAGCGGGCCTTGATCCGCGAGCGACAGAGGGAAGGTATCGCGCTCGCCAAACAGCGCGGAGCCTACCGGGGCCGCAGGAAAGCGCTGTCGCCCGAACAGGTAGCCGATCTACAGCAGCGTGCCACCGCCGGTGAACAAAAAGCGAAGCTGGCCCGTGAGTTTGGGGTGAGCCGGGAGACTCTGTATCAATACTTGAGATTGGATCAATAGAGACATGCCGCGTCGTTCCATCCTGTCCGCCGCCGAGCGGGAAAGCCTGCTGGCGTTGCCGGACACCAAGGATGATTTGATCCGTCAGTACACGTTCAGCGACACCGACCTGTCCATCATTCGGCAGCGGCGCGGCCCTGCCAATCGCCTGGGCTTCGCTGTGCAGCTCTGCTATCTGCGCTTTCCCGGCGTCATCCTTGGCGTTGATGAGCCGCCGTTTCCGCCCTTGTTGAAGCTGGTTGCTGAACAGCTCAAGGTCAGCGTAGAAAGATGGAGCGAGTACGGGCAGCGGGAGCAGACCCGGCGCGAGCACCTGGTCGAGTTGCAAACGGTGTTCGGCTTCCAGCCGTTCACCATGAGCCACTACCGGCAGGCCGTCAACACATTGACCAAGCTGGCCATGCAAACCGACAAGAGCATTGTGCTGGCCAGCGCTCTGATTGAGCACCTGCGGCGGCAGTCGGTCATTCTGCCTGCCATCAACGCCATCGAGCGGGCGAGTGCTGAAGCGATCACCCGCGCCAACCGGAGTATCTACGACGCTTTGGCCGAACCGCTGGCGGACGGGCATCGCCGCCGTCTCGATGACCTGCTCAAACGCCGGGACAACGGCAATACGACCTGGCTGGCCTGGCTGCGCCAGTCACCCGTCAAGCCCAATTCGCGGCACATGCTGGAACACATCGACCGCCTCAAGGCGTGGCAAGCACTTGACCTGCCGACCGGCATCGAGCGGCTGGTGCATCAGAACCGGCTGCTGAAGATTGCCCGAGAAGGCGGGCAGATGACGCCCTCCGACCTGGCCAAGTTCGAGCCGCAGCGGCGCTATGCGACGCTGGTCGCGCTCGCCATCGAGGGTATGGCCACCGTCACCGACGAAATCATCGACCTTCACGACCGCATCCTGGGCAAGCTGTTCAACGCCGCCAAGAACAAGCATCAGCAGCAGTTCCAGGCATCCGGCAAGGCGATCAACGCCAAGGTGCGGCTGTTTGGCCGCATTGGCCAGGCATTGATTGAGGCCAAGCAAGCTGGCCGCGATCCATTCGCCGCCATTGAGGCCGTCATGTCCTGGGATGCCTTCGCCGAAAGTGTCACAGAAGCGCAAAAGCTCGCGCAGCCCGAGGACTTCGATTTCTTGCACCGCATCGGCGAGAGCTACGCCACGCTGCGCCGCTACGCACCGGAATTCCTCGATGTGCTCAAGTTGCGGGCCGCGCCCGCCGCCAAGGACGTGCTCGACGCCATCGAGGTACTGCGCGGCATGAACAGCGACAACGCCCGCAAGGTGCCTGCGGACGCGCCGATCGACTTCATCAAGCCGCGCTGGCAAAAACTGGTCATGACCGACACCGGCATCGACCGGCGCCACTACGAGCTGAGTGCGCTATCGGAGATGAAGAACGCGCTGCGCTCTGGCGACATCTGGGTGCAGGGCTCGCGCCAGTTCAAGGACTTCGAGGACTACCTGGTGCCACCCGCGAAATTCGCCGACCTCAAGCAGGCCAGCGAATTGCCGCTGGCCGTGGCTACCGACTGCGACCAATACCTGCACGACCGGCTGACGCTGCTGGAAACGCAGCTCGCCACCGTCAACCGCATGGCGCTGGCCAACGCGCTGCCTGACGCCATCATCACCGAGTCGGGCCTGAAGATCACGCCGCTCGACGCGGCGGTGCCCGCTACCGCGCAGGCTCTGATCGACCAGACGGCGATGATCCTGCCGCACGTCAAGATCACCGAACTTCTGTTGGAGGTGGATGAATGGACGGGCTTCACCCGGCACTTCGCGCACCTGAAATCGGGCGATCTGGCCAAGGACAAGAACCTGCTGCTGACCACAATCCTGGCCGACGCGATCAACCTGGGCCTGACCAAGATGGCGGAGTCCTGTCCCGGCACGACCTACGCCAAGCTGGCCTGGCTGCAAGCCTGGCACATCCGCGACGAAACCTACGGGGCGGCGCTGGCCGATCTGGTAAACGTGCAGTACCGGCATCCCTTCGCCGAGCATTGGGGCGACGGCACCACGTCATCGTCGGATGGCCAGAACTTCCGCACCGGCAGCAAGGCCGAGAGCACCGGGCACATCAACCCGAAGTACGGCAGCAGTCCAGGCCGGACGTTCTACACCCATATCTCCGACCAGTACGCGCCGTTCCACACCAAGGTGGTCAACGTCGGCGTGCGCGACTCGACCTACGTGCTCGACGGCCTGCTGTACCACGAGTCCGACTTGCGCATCGAGGAGCACTACACCGACACGGCAGGCTTCACCGATCACGTCTTCGCCCTGATGCATCTCTTGGGCTTCCGCTTCGCGCCGCGCATCCGCGACCTGGGCGACACCAAGCTGTACATCCCGAAAAGCGATGCCCCCTATGACGCGCTGAAACCGATGATCGGCGGCACGCTCAACATCAAGCACGTCCGCGCCCATTGGGATGAAATCCTGCGGCTGGCCACCTCGATCAAGCAGGGCACGGTGACGGCTTCACTGATGTTGCGCAAACTCGGCAGCTACCCGCGCCAGAACGGCTTGGCCGTCGCCCTGCGCGAGTTGGGGCGCATCGAGCGCACGCTGTTCATCCTGGACTGGCTGCAAAGCGTCGAGCTGCGCCGCCGCGTACATGCCGGACTGAACAAGGGCGAGGCGCGCAACGCGCTGGCCCGCGCGGTGTTCTTCAACCGCCTGGGTGAAATCCGCGACCGCAGTTTCGAGCAGCAGCGCTACCGGGCCAGTGGCCTCAACCTGGTGACAGCGGCCATCGTGCTGTGGAACACGGTCTATCTGGAACGGGCAGCACACGGACTGCGCAGCAACGGCCAGACCGTCGATGACGGTCTGTTGCAGTACCTGTCGCCGCTCGGCTGGGAGCACATCAACCTGACCGGCGATTACCTCTGGCGCAGCAGCGCCAAAATCGGCGCGGGCAAGTTCAGGCCGCTACGGCCACTGCAACCGGCTTAGCGTGCTTTATTTTCCGTTTTCTGAGACGACCCCCAATAGCACGTCATATATCGGCATCTCGGCTATCAGCCCCACGGGGCCGGAAGCTTGATCGATAGCGCGCCGGGCTCGTGCCCAACTGCTCGCGAAAGTGATGCCTCATGGCCTCAGCAGAGCCGAAGCCGATGCTGGTGGCCACCTCTTCCACCGAGAAATCGGTCGACTCGAGCAGTGCACGCGCCTGCGCCAAACGCTCTTGCATCACCCAGTGGCCGGGCGCAGTACCAGTGGCCTCCTCGAAGCGACGAATAAACGTGCGCCGGCTCATACTTACTCGCTCGGCCAGGCGCTTGATCGAAAGATCATCACCGAGGTTGTCGCGCGCCCATGCGAGGAGATTTGAGAGCGGCTCACCGCTGGTCGGCACCGGACGGGGAATAAACTGGACCTGACCGCCTTCGCGGTGTGAGGGGATGACCAGGCGGCGCGCCACTTCGTTGGCAACGGTTGCGCCGAAGTCTCTGCGCACCAGGTGTATGCAAAGGTCGAGACCGGCAGCGCGGCCAGCGGAGGTCAGTACATCGCCGTCATCGACGTAGAGCACGGTGGCATCCACCTGCAGGCTCGGGTAGCGGCGTGCGAGCAGATCAGCGTGCGCCCAGTGCGCGGTGACTCGGCGGCCGTCGAGCAGGCCAGCCGCGGCGAGCACAAAGACACCGGAGCAAATCGACATGATGCGCGTACCGCTCGCATGCGCCCGCCGTAGCGCGGCCAATAGCGTCGATGGTGGCGTTGCATCGATGTCTTGCCAGCCTGGCACGACCACCGTGCCAGCACCACTGAGCGCTTCAAACCCGGCTTGCGCCACGAGTTGCACCAAGGCACCGGCGGATACAGCGCGCCCTGGAGATTCTGAGCACACCGTGAGGCAGTACCAATCGGGCCCCATGTTCGACAGGCCGAATACCTCGTGCGCAATGCCAAGCTCGAACGCATTGACCCCGTCGTAGGCAACTAGCGCCACAAGCGGGTTGGACAGCTTCAAAACCGTGGTCCGACGCTGAGACAAAGGTTTTGGCAACAGACTTCTTGTTGGCACGTTTTTCACTATATATGTCATTCATGCCACTTGTCAAAGGCAGGCGCGCAACCGAGAGTCGGCATGCATCAAGTGTGCCTATCCGCGCAACGTGTCCGAGCTCTCGATGCATTCCACCTTCACCGCATGAAAGAAATGACCATGAACCTCATAGGAACCAAGACTCCCCCCTGGTCCGGCACCGCCTATCGACAAGGCGAACAGAAACGAATGTCAAGCGAGGACTTCGCCAACCGCTGGCATGTTCTGTACTGGTACCCGCTCGACTTCACCTGGATCTGCCCGACCGAAATCCAAGGCTTCCAGGCCCTGCTTACTGAGTTCAAGCGTCTTTCGGTCGACGTGGTAGGCGTGAGCACCGATTCGTTTTACAGCCACCACGCATGGTTCCATGACCGCAAGATTTTCCCGGAAGAGATCACGCACCCCGTGCTGGCTGACACCAACCACTCGATCAGCCGCGCCTTCGACGTGCTGAACGAGCAGGCCGGCATTGCGTACCGCGCCACGGTCATCGTTGATGACAAAGGGCTGGTGCGCAGCCAGCACATCAATGATTTGACCGTGGGTCGCAGCACCGCCGAGGTGCTGCGGTGCAGGCCTTGCAGAGCGGTCAGCTCTGCCCTGCCGACTGGAGCAAGGGCGGCAAATTCGCCGGCCCATCGCGCTGAAGCGAATCTTGCTGCGTTCGCTTCAGCCACGTTCAGTTTCTCAAACCCTGCGCGGAGAACGTCATGCCCCCTCGCTTCATGGTGCTCGCAATGCTTGTCTGCTCGCTTTGGGCAAGTGTGGGAATCGTCATCAAGGCAACTTTGGCGGATGCGCCGCCGCTCGGTTTGGGGGCAATCCGCATGTTGGTGTCCGGTGCCGTGCTCTGGGTTTGGCTGACCTGGCGCTCCCGCGTTGGTGCGACTTCGCGATGGATCGGCGTGCCATGGAGGCTCGTGTCCCTCGCCACGCTGTTCTACATGCTTTTGCAAGGCTTCACGCATACCGGGTTCAACCATACCTCGGCGGCGCGTGGCATCGTGCTGCTGAACACGACGCCGCTTTTCGTCGCTGCCTTGGCGCATTTCGTCGCGCCGCAAGAGCTGCTCAACGCCATCAAGCTCGTTGGAATCGCCCTTGCCTTCGCTGGTGTCTATGCAATCTTCGCGCGCTCGTTCGACGCGGGCGGAACGCGGCTCGGCGACTTGCTGATGTTGTCGGCCGCGCTCAGCTGGAGCTTGCACACGCTCGTGACCAAGCGCGCCACACAGCGTATGGACTCGGGCTCGCTCATGCTGGTGCAGTTTCTGGGTGCCGGCATGGCGTTGCATTGTTGAGCGCGGCCGTCGAACCACCGTCTGCCTGGCACGCGACGCCCAAGCTCGCCGCTGGCGTGGCCTACCTTGCGGTAGTGGGCACCGTGGTGTCATGGATGCTGTGGGTTTACGTACTGAAAAACGTGCAGGCTGGCGCCGCCAGCTCATTCGTCTTCAGCGTCCCGCTGATCGGCATCGCGCTCAGTTGGCTGCTGCTGGGCGAACGCGTCACCCTGCCTTTCATCGTGGGCGCACTGATGGTGAGCCTGGGCATCACGCTCGTGAATTGGCGCCGCGCGCCGACCACACCGACGTCGGAGCCGACGCGCGCAGTCAGCTGAAAGTCATCGCGCCGCGGTGAGGCGCGCTGCGCTCACCACTGGCCACGGCCAGCCGGCGCGGCGGGCGTTGTGGGTGCAGTCGGCGCCGGGATTGGGGCGATCTGCGGCGGGACGCCGGGCGGCATGATCTGGGTGGCCTGGGGGATGCCCTGGGTTGGGCCGAGGCGCTGGCGCGACCAGCGCAGCGCGGTCTCGATCAGCTCGACCGAATCCGGCCGTTCAGCGCGGCGGGCAAAATCCAGCGCGGTCATGCCTTGCTGGTTGCGCATGTTCAGGTCGGCGCCGGCTTCGATCAGCAGCTTGACGGCTTCGGGCGTGCCGTATGACGCAGCCATCATCAGCGGCGTGGTGCCGTTGGGCGATTCGGCGTCGATGAAGGCGTGTTCTTCCAGCAGCAGTCGCATCAGCTCCAGGTGGCCGCCGGTAGCGGCGTAATGCAGCGGCGCCCAGCCGGGCTTGTTGACGTCGCCGCCCTTGGCGATCAACCGCTTGGCCATGTCCAGCTGGCCCTTCAGCGCCGCCATCATCAGCGGGCTTTCGTCGGACGCGTTGCGCGTTTCGGCCTTGAAGCGCGGCGAATCGATGAGTTGCCTGGCCACTTTCAACGACCCTTCCTGCAGCGCCATGTACATGCCGGGCACGCCTTTTTCGTTCTTGCTGTTGGGATCAACCCCGTCGGCCAGCAGGCCGCGCATGGCGATGTCGTTGTCCTGCTTGATGGCGCGGAAGAACGCCCCCGTGTCCTGCGCCCAGGCCAGCGGCAGCGCGGCGGCGGTGATCAGGGCGGCGGAAAGCTGGCGTAGTTTCATCAAGAAACCCTCGAAAACAAACGGGTGAAATTGGCGCTGGTGATCTCGCCGATGCGCTCGGCAGTGGTGCCGCGCAACTCGGCCAGGCGCGCCGCCACGTGGGGCACGTAGGCCGGCGTGTTGGTCTTGCCGCGGTACGGCACGGGCGCCAGGTAGGGCGAATCGGTTTCGATCAGCAGCCGGTCGTCGGGCACCAGCGTGGCGACTTCGTGCAGTTCGCGCGCGTTCTTGAAGGTGACGATGCCGGACAGCGAGATGTAATAGCCCATCTCCAGCGCGGCGCGCGCCACCTGGCGCGTCTCGGTAAAGCAATGAAATACGCCGCCCGCGCTGTCGGCGCCGCCGTCCTCGCCCTCTTCCTCCAGGATGGCCAGCGTATCGTCGGACGCCGCGCGCGTATGGATGACCAGCGGCACGCCCGCCTGCCGCGCGGCGCGGATGTGCACCCTGAAGCGGTCGCGCTGCCACGCCATATCGGCAATGTCGCGGCCGCCCTTGCGTTCTTCCATCTGGTAGTAGTCCAGCCCGGTTTCGCCCACGGCCACCACCTTGGGCAGGCGCAGCGCGGCCAGCAGTTCGTTGACGTCGGGTTCGTGCACGCCCTCGCTGTCGGGGTGCACGCCGGCCGTGGCCCAGAAGTTGTCGTATTGGGCGGCCAGAGCCTGCACGCGCGGAAATTCTTCCATCGTGGTGCTGATGCACAGCGCGCGCGTGACCCGCGCGGCGGCCATTTCGGCCCGCACGCGGGCCATGTCGCCCGCCAGTTCGGGAAAAGTCAGGTGGCAGTGGGAATCGGTGAACATGCCAAGGGCCGGCAACAAAACAAGCGCACGGCACACACGACCGGCGTGGCCGCCGATGCTAGCAGACCCCTTGCCGCAGCGCCGGCGGTCAGATGGTCTGGGTGGGCCGGTCAGACCGCAGCGCGGCGCCCAGAATCTGCTCGATCCGGTGCTTGAGCTGCTCGGACTTTTCGTCCTTGGGAAAGCGGATGCCCACGCCCTGCGTGCGGTTGCCGGTCGACCGCGCCGGCGTGATCCACGCCACCTTGCCCGCCACGGGGTAGCGCTGCGGGTCGTCCGGCAGCGTGATCAGCACGTACATGTCGTCGCCCAGCTGATAGTCGCGCGTCGTCGGGATGAACATGCCGCCCTCGGCAAACAGGGGGATGTAGGCCGCGTACAGCGCCGCGCGCTCCTTAATCGCCAGCTGGATGACGCTGGGCCGGGTGGCGGATGGCGAAACGGACGGTGGGGACGACATGGCGTGCGGGCAGCGCTGACGGGCTGTCAGCGCCCTGAGTTTAGGGCCTGGCGCGCGGCGCTGACCAGCGCTTCCGTTGCCAGGCCGGCGTTCAGCGGGTGTTCGGCCGTGCGGGCCGATTGCGCCAGTTGCTGCCACCAGCGCGTCAGCGCCCCCAGCGGCAGCGGCCCTGACGGCAGGTCGGCGGAGTCGAAAAAGCGTGGCGCGCCGCCCACGCGCAGCGCCATCAGGTCGTGGCACAGCTTCTGCAGGCGCGCCACGGCCTCGGGCAGCGGCACGTCAGCCAGCGCCGCCGTGTCGCCCCGCGCCAGCGCGCGCGGCAGCAGCGCCCAGCGGCGGGCTCTGTCGCTCGCCTGCGCCAGGGCCAGCGCCTCGGCCGGGCGGCCACCGGCGGCGCGCAGCAGGGCGGCGCCCTCCTCGCCCGCCACGCCTTGCGCGGCCAGCCAGGCCAGGGCTTCGGCAGGGTCGGGCCAGGCCAGCGTGTGGCTTTGGCAACGGCTGCGAATGGTGGGCAGCAACTGGTGCGCGGCATCGGTCGCCAGCACAAAACGCACGTCGCCGGGCGGCTCTTCCAGCGTTTTCAACAGGGCATTGGCGGTGATGGCGTTCATGCGCTCGGCCGGATAGACCAGCACCGCCTTGCCACGGCCGCGGCCGCTGGTGCGCTGGGCGAATTCCACCGTCTCGCGCATGGCATCGACGCGAATGTCCTTGCTGGGCTTGCGCTTCTTGTCGTCGATGTCGGCCTGCGCCTTTTCGGGCAGCGGCCAGCCCAGCGCGATCATGTCGGCTTCGGGCATCAGCACGGCCAGGTCGGCGTGCGTGTGCACGTCGATGCCGTGGCAGCTGGCGCACTGGCCGCAGGCGCCCTGCGGCGTGGGCTGGTCGCACAGCCAGGCGCGGGCCAGGCCCAGCGCCAGCTCGAACTGGCCCAGCCCCGACGGCCCCTGCAGCAGCCAGGCGTGGCCGCGGCGCGCCAGCAGCGCCTGGAGCTGGCGGGCGATCCACGGCGCCGTCACGACAGCCACCCCCTGCCCTGCACCGCCGCCCGCACTTCGGCACCCACGGCCTCGCGCGGCTGGTCGGCGTTGATGCGGGCAAAGCGCGCGGGCGACTCGGCGGCGCGGCGTGCGTAGCCGGCGCGCACGGCGTCGAAGAAGGCGGCCGGCTGCGCTTCGAACTTGTCGGGCACGCGCACGCCGCTCAGCCGCCGCGCGGCGACGTCGGGCGGCAGGTCGAACCAGATCGTCAGGTCGGGCTGGAGCAGAGGGTTTTCAGCCAAATCGGGCGCCAGCCCTTTCTGGTCCTGCGCAAGACGCTCTAAAACAGATAGCGACTGCCAGTCGAAGCCGCGCCCGCCGCCCTGGTAGGCAAAGGTGGCATCGGTAAAACGGTCGCACAGCACCACGTCGCCGCGCGCCAGGGCGGGCGCGATGACCTGCGCCAGGTGGTCGCGCCGGGCGGCGAACATCAGCAGCGCCTCGGTCAGTGCGTCCATCGGCTCGTGCAGCACCAGCGCGCGGATTTTTTCGGCCAGCGGCGTGCCGCCTGGCTCACGGGTGCGCACCACGGTGCGGCCGGCGCGCACAAAGGCGTCGGCCAGCGCGTCGATGTGGGTCGACTTGCCGGCGCCGTCGATGCCCTCGAAGCTGATGAACAGCCCTCGGTCTTTGATGGTGAAAGCGCTACTCATGGAGGGTCGGCGCGCAACGCCACGAAGTAGCGGGATATCAGAAACGCCGCGCGCGGACCTGCGCCGCGCGCTGGCGTTGTCCCCCCTCGCGCAGCAGAGGGGGGAAGGCGCGTCAGCGACTCAGGGGGGTGTTTCACTGCCCTCCCCGCTGGTACTTGTTGACAGCCCGGTTGTGCTCACCCAGCGATTCGCTGAAGTGGCTGCTGCCGTCGCCGCGCGCCACGAAGTACAGCGCCTTGGTCTGTGCCGGCTGCACCGCCGCCATCAGCGAGGCTTTGCCCGGCATGGCGATGGGCGTGGGCGGCAGGCCTGCGCGGGTGTAGGTGTTCCAGGGCGTGTCGGCCTGCAGGTGGCTGCGGCGCAGGTTGCCCTCAAAGGCGTCGCCCAGGCCGTAGATCACCGTCGGGTCGGTCTGCAGCCGCATGCCGATGCGCAGGCGGTTGACGAACACGCCGGCCACGTGGGTGCGGTCGCCGGCCTGCCCGGTTTCCTTTTCGACGACGCTGGCCAGGATCAGCGCCTCGTCGGCACTCTTGAGCGGCAGGCCGGGCGCGCGCGCATCCCACGCGGCCTGCAGGCGTTTTTCCATCAACTGCATCGACTGGCGCAGCACGTCCAGGTCGCTGGCATTCTTGAAGTAGTGGTAGGTGTCGGGGAAGAAGCGCCCCTCGGCCGCCACGCCGGGCTTGCCCAGTTTTTTCATGATCTCGGCGGGCGTCAGCGCTTGTGTGTCGTGCCTCAGATGCTCTGCTTTTAAGAGCGCATCGCGGAACTGCTTGAACGTCCAGCCTTCGACCAGCGTCACCGCCAGCGCGATGCGGTCGCCACGCACCAGTTTTGACAGCAGGTCGGCCGGCGTCATGCCCTGCGTCACGGCGTAATCGCCCGGCTTGATGGTCTGGTCGCGCCCCGCCAGGCGGAAGTACCAGCCCAGCAGATCGGGCTGCGTGCGCACGCCGCCTTCCACCGCCTTGAGCGCGGCGGTGCGGGTTGACGCGCCGGGCGGCACGGTGATTTCCACCCGTTCGGCGGCCAGCGGCAGCGGCTGCGTGGTCCACCACCAGGCCCAGCCGCCGGCCGCCAGGGCCAGCGCCAGCAGCAAAGCCAGCCATTTGAAAAGGGTTCGCACGGGGTACAAAGCGTCCAGAAAACGAGCCGGCCATGATAATTCAGCCCATGTCCCAAGCCGTACCCCCCGTTTCGACCGCCGCAGCCCTGAACGGCGTCGCCCCCGTGCCCCAACTGGGTGTGATCCGCGCCCAGGGTGAAGACGCCGCCGCGTTCCTGCAAGGCCAGCTGACGCAGGACGTGGTGCTGATGAAACCCGGCGAGGCGCGCCTGGCCGCTTTCTGCAACGCCAAGGGCCGCATGCTGGCCAGCTTTCAGGTGCTGAAGGTGAACCGCGACGAATTGCTGCTGGTCACCAGCGCCGACCGGCTGGCCGCTACGCAAAAACGCCTGTCGATGTTTGTGCTGCGCGCCAAGTGCAAGCTGAGCGACGCCACGAGCGAGGTGGCGCTGGCTGGCCTGCTTGGCGATGCTGCGGTTTCGATAGCTTCCGCCGCTTTGCCATCCAGCGCTGGCGGCCCCTTTGACCATCCGTTCACCATCGCCCTGCCGCCCGCCGACGGCACGCCGCGCGCTCTGTGGCTGGCGCCCGCCGGCACGCCGCTGCCGCCCGGCGCCACGGCCACCGAAGCCGACTGGCTGCTGGCCGAAGTGCGCGCCGGCGTGGCCCGCATCACGCAGCCGGTGGTTGAGGCCTTTGTGCCGCAGATGCTGAACTACGAAAGCGTGGGCGGCGTGAACTTCAAGAAGGGCTGCTACCCCGGTCAGGAAGTGGTGGCGCGCAGCCAGTTTCGCGGCGCCATCAAGCGGCGGGCGTTCGTCGGCCAAGTGGCGGGCGAAGCGCTGGCGGGGCAAGAGGTGTTCGACGCCGCCACGCCCGATCAGCCCGTGGGCCTGATCGCGCAGGCCGCGACCGTGCCAGCAGGCACGGCGGTCATCGCTTCGCTGCAACTGTCGGCGCTGGACGGCCAGCCGGACCTGCGCGTGGGCACGGCCGACGGCCCGGCCCTGGCGGCGTTGCACCAGCCCTACCCGCTGCTGGACGACATCTGATGCCGATTGGCCGCGCGGCCAGTTCAACCCACTCAGCGCAAGCGGGGGTTCAGTCCAGCGCCCGTGCCATGCCGATGTGGGGGATGCCCACTTCGTCGTACGGCTCGCCATACGGCGTGTAGCCCAGCCGCTGGTAAAAGCCCTGGACGCTGCGCTGCGCGCCCAGCACCACGCGCCGGTCGCCGCGGGCGCGGGCGGCCTGTTCCAGCGCCTGCACCACCTGCCGCCCCACGCCTGAGCCGCGCAGCGTGCGGTCAACCGCCATGCGGCCGATGCGCGCCGTGCCGCTGGCGGCGTCGCCCTCGCGCAGCAGGCGGCCTGTGGCCACGGGCATGCCGAGCAGGTTGGTGACGAGGGCATGCACGGCGGTCTGGTCGGCTTCGTCCCACTCATCGTCGCGGGCGATGCCCTGCTCTTCGACAAACACCGCCGTGCGCACGGCCGACGCGCCGTCGCGCAGCGTGGCCCAGTCGCCGGTCTGCACGCGGGTGACGGGCTGGCCGGCCTCGAAGGCCTCGATCAGCGCGCGCAGCGGCGCCGGCACCGGGCGGTTGGTCTGCGTGGCCGGATCGGCATAGACGTAGACCAGCTCGCCCGCCGTCAGCAGCTGTTCGCCCCGGAAGATGGCGCCGACAAACGTCATGGACGAGTTGCCGATGCGGTCGCAGCGCAGCGCCACGTCCAACCGGTCGTCCATCAGCGCCGAGGCGTTGAACTCCACCGCCGTCTTGCGCAGGAAGATATCGCCCTGCAGCCGCTGCATGGCCGCCTCATAGGGCATGGCCAGCGCGCGCCAGTAGTCGGCGACGGCGCAGTCGAAGTACATCAGGTAGTGAGGGTTGAAGACGATCTTTTGCATGTCCACCTCGGCCCAGCGCACGCGCAGGTGATGGTGGTGGCGGAAGTCGGTGGGTTTCATGGGGCGGCGTTGAAATCAAAAATGTCTGGTGTGAGTTGGATCTCGAGAAAGACCGAATACCGGACGCAGAGGACGCAAAGGATTCGCAGAGGACGCAAAAAAACAGCCAAAAAATTTTCAGGTTTTCTTCTGCGTCCTCTGCGTCCGGCTGTTTTTGTCTTTTAAGAAAATCGGGCGCTCGCGCTTGCTAGATAAGCGCACGCAGCTATCGTCATCATAGCAATCAGCCCGCCGGCGACGGCAGCCCGAAGGCCTCGCGCAGCGCCGCCGCCGCGTCATGGTGCAGCTGGCGCGCCTCGGCGATGGCGCGGCCCATGGTGATGAAGCCGTGGATGACGCCGCGGTAAATCTCCAGATCGACCGGCACGCCGGCGGCGCGCAGCTTGTCGGCGTATTGCACGCCCTCGTCCACCAGCGGATCGCATTCGGCCAGGCCCACCCAGGCGGGCGCGACGCCGTCGACGTCGGCGCTTTTCAGCGGCGCAAAGCGCCAGTCGCTGCGGTCCACCGCGTCGATGTAGTGGTGGAAGAACCAGTCGATCAGCACCTTGTCCAGCACCGGCCCGTGCTCGAACAGGGCGTGCGAATCGGTGTCCTGGTGGTCGGTGGTGCCGGGGTAGATGAGCAGTTGCAGCGCCAGCTTCAGCCCCTCGTCGCGCGCGTGCAGGGCGCTGACCGCCGCCAGCGTACCGCCGGCCGAGTCGCCGCCGACGGCGATGCGCGTGGTGTCCAGCCCCAGCGCGCGGCCGCCCTCGCCCGCCAGCCAGTGCAGCGCGTCCCAGGCGTCGTGCACCGCCGTGGGAAAGCGCCATTCCGGCGCCAGCCGGTAGTCCAGCGACAGCACGGCCGCGCCGCTCAGCTGGCTGATGGTGCGGCAGAAGATGTCGTGCGATTCGATGCTGCCAATGGTGAAACCGCCGCCGTGCGTGTACAGCAGCACCGGCAGCCCGGCATCGTGGCTGGGGGCGACCAGGCGCGCGGGCAGCCGGTGGCCGTCGCGGGCCGGAATGTGAAGGTCTTCAACGCGCGCCAGCGCCGGCTTGGGCACGTCGAGCACGCCGATGGACTTGGCGTGCAGGTCCTTGGCCTGCTGCGCCGACAGCGTGTGCAGGGGCGGGTGCGGCGCCTTGGCCATGCGCTCGACCAGCAGGCGCATGGCGGGCGTCAGGCGGGCGTGGATGTCGAAGGAATGTTTCATGAGAAAAACCGGCGCTAGCGCTTGTCGGTCAAGCGCTGGCAGCTATCAAAATAAGAGTTGTCTGAGCGGCGGCGCGGGCTCAGGCACGCCCGCCACCCTGCGCATGATGCCCCAAGGGCGCCGACGGCGCCGGTTGCCGTCAGCCGCCGCGCCGCCCTATCGGCCGGCGAAGCGCCCGCGGCAGCCGCGGTCAACCCAGATCTGGCCGCGGCCGTCAAAGCCCCAGCTGCGGCCTTCCTGGCAGGCGTCGCTCGACATCTGCTCGGCCAGGTACGGGCGGCCCCAGCGCGGGTCCCACGCGCAGGCGTTGTAGCGGCGTTCGACGCTTTCGCACACCACGCCGCTGCCGCCGTAGCCGTAGGCGCCGCCGGTCTGCGCGCCGCTCCAACCCTGCGCGGGGGCAAACTCACCCCGGCAGCCGTAGCGCACCCAGACGCGGCCGCGGTTGTCGCTGCCCCAGCTCTGGCCCTCGACGCAGGGGGAATCCGACAACTGGCGCACCAGCGTCAGGCGCGTGGCCACGTTGGCGCGGCATTCGCGCTGGCGGCCGTTGTCGCTTTCGCAGCGGATGGCGTAGCCGTCGCTGTAGCCATAGCCCGACGGCACGCCGGGGACGCCGCCCATGGTGCCCTGCCCCCAGCCCTGCGCGGGGGCAAAGTCGCCCCGGCAGCCGTAGCGCACCCAGACGCGGCCGCGGTTGTCGCTGCCCCAGCTCTGGCCCTCGACGCAGGGGGAATCCGACAACTGGCGCACCAGCGTCAGGCGCGTGGCCACGTTGGCGCGGCATTCACGCTGGCGGCCTTCGTCGCTCTGGCAGCGCACGGCGTAGCCGTCGGCCTGCCCATACGCCGGTGGCATCCCGGGCTGGGCGCCGTAGGCGTCCACGAATTCGGCGCGGCAGCCGGCCATGACCCAGACCGAGCCAGCGCCGCGGCTGCCCCAGGTTTGGCCCTGCACGCAGGCGCTGGACGACAACGTGCGCGCGATGGCCGGCGGGCCGCTGAACGGCGTGCGGCATTCGGCGAACGCGCCGTCGCGGCTTTCGCACACCACGGCTTGGCCGCCGTATCCGCCGCCATAGCCGCCTGCGGGCGCGCCGTAGCCGCCCATGGGCGCTCCGCCGTACCCACCGATCGGCGCGCCGCCATACGCAGGGCCGCCCCACGGCGCCTGGCCCAGCGGCTGACCGATGGGCCGGTCGTACTGCGCGTGGGCGGCCAGCGGCGCCAGGCCCAGGGCGGTCAGGGCCAGCGCGGCGGCCAGGGTACGAAAACGGTGCATGTCTTGCTCTCCTAGAAAAGTGGCTGCCCAAGCGGCGGCATGGTGCCTCAACGCAGCGGGCGGGCGCGCGGTTGTCGGCCGGCGCCGGCACACGTCAATCCCAGGCGCTGTATGAGGCGCTGGCGCTCACGCAGCAAGCGCCAGTAGCTATATTTGCAATAGCAACCGGGTGGGTTCAGCGGAATTTCACCGTCACCGGCTGCAGGCCCGGCACGCCGTCGTAGTGCACGGTCGCCGTCAGGCCCGGCTTGGGCGGCAGCAGGGCCGAGAACGAACCAAGGCTGATGACCTGCCCCGGCCGCATGGCCAGCCCCTGGGCTTTCAGCGCCTGCGCCAGCCAGACCACGGCATTCAGCGGGTGGCCCAGCACGTCGCTGCCCTTGCCGCCGCCCAGCGCCGCGCCCTGCGCGTCGACCAGCCGCACGTTCATGTCGCGCAACTGGTCGGACAGGCGCGCCCGGCCCGCCGCGTCGGCCGGCACCGCCAGCGGCGCGCCGCGCACGCCCAGCCGCGAGCCGACGTTGATGGCGCTGATGCCGGCGCCGTTGAGCTTGGGCGGGGTCTGCACCACCAGATCGGGCAGTTCGATGAACGGGATGATCTGGTCCACGCTGGCCAGCACCTCGGCCGGCGTGGTGGCGCTGTTGATGGCGGCGTCCTTCACGCGCACCAGCAGGTCGGCCTCGTACAGCGGGCGCGAGCCGAAGCCGGCGTCCAGCGTGGCGCCGCTGTCCAGCAGCATGTTGGCGTACAGCGCGCCCCACACCGGCTGGTCGGTGTTGAAGCGCTTTTGCACCGCCGGGTTGGTCAGCCCCGCCTTGTAGCCCACCAGCGGCCCGGCCTGCGCCGCCAGCCGCTGCTGCAGCTTGGCGCGCGTGCACACGGCGTCGGCCATGGTCAGCTCGGCCGGCAGGTCGGTGGCAGGGCGGCGCCCGTTGTAGTCGGCCATCATCCGGTCAACGGCGCCATCGGTCAGGCAGCCCGGCGTGGGGGCGATGACCGGTGCGACGGTGCTGGCGCAGCCGGCCAGCAGGGCCACGGCGGCGCCCACGGCCAGGGTTTGTAGCGTGCGGGACTTCATGCGGCGATCTCCTCGGGGTTTGATTGAATAATGAAGCGGCTGCATCGTACTTTGGAAAACATTGCATGGCCCTCATCCAATACCTGACGCAAATCGAATTCGACTACGGCGCGCTGGCGCAGATCCAGGCGCATTGCCAGCGCGCGGGCATCACGCGCGCGCTGGTGGTCACCGACAAGGGCGTGCGCGCCGCCGGCGTGCTGCAGCCGGTGCTGGACGCGCTGGGCGGCGTGGCCGTGGCAGTGTTCGACGACGTGCCGTCCAACCCCACCGAAGCCGCTGTGCGCGGCGCCGCGCAGCTATACAAAACAGAGCGCTGCAACGGCCTCGTCGCCGTCGGCGGCGGCAGCCCCATCGACTGCGCCAAGGGCGTGGCCATTGCCGCCACGCACCCCGGCCCGCTGAAAACCTACGCCACCATCGAAGGCGGCAGCCCGAAGATCACCGACGCCGCCGCGCCGCTGATCGCCGTGCCCACCACCGCCGGCACCGGCAGCGAGGTGGCGCGCGGCGCCATCGTCATCGTCGACGACGGGCGCAAGCTGGGCTTTCACAGCTGGAGCCTGATGCCCAAGGCTGCCATCTGCGACCCGGCGCTGACGCTGGGCCTGCCGCCCATGCTCACGGCCGCCACCGGCATGGACGCCATCGCGCACTGCATGGAAGTGTTCATGGCGCCGGCCTTCAACCCGCCGGCCGACGGCATCGCGCTGGAAGGCCTGCGGCGCGGCTGGGCGCACATCGAGCGCGCCACGCAGGGTGGCAGCGACCGCGAAGCGCGCCTGAACATGATGGCCGCCAGTATCCACGGCGCCATGGGCTTTCAGAAAGGGCTGGGCTGCGTGCACAGCTTGAGCCACAGCCTGGGCGGCGCCAACCCGCGCCTGCACCACGGCACGCTGAACGCGGTGTTTCTGCCGGCCGTGATCCGCTTCAACGCCGGGGCCGAATCGCTTCAAAAAGAAGAGCGCCTGGCCCGCATGGCGCAAGCGATGGGGCTTGAAAAAGGCGCCGACGTGGCGCAGGCCGTGCACGACATGACGGCGCGCCTGGGCCTGCCCACCGGCCTGCGCGCCATGGGCGTGACCGAAGACCTGTTCGACGCCGTGATCGAACACGCCCTGCTCGACCACTGCCACAAGACCAACCCGCGCATCGCCAGCGCGGGGGACTACCGGCGGATGCTGGCCGCGTCGATGTAAGCCCGGCCACACGGCCGGCGCCGCTCACAGCGACAGCAGCCGTGCCGGGTCTGGCCGGGCCAGCCAGGCTTCGAATTCATCCGCCAGTTGGTTCGCGGCTTGCACCGCGATGGTCCAGGCGCGCACGCGCTCGGGGTGCGACAGGTGCTGGAAGTCGGTGCGGTCGGGCAGCTTGGCGCCGGGCAAGGTGTTGACCCAGTCGGGGTTGGGCGCCAGCAGCAGCATGCCGTCGAGGAAGGGCGTGGCGCGGTGGCGGCGGCGCAGCGGTTTGTCGAGCCAGCCAGGCACCACGGCTTGCTGGAAGTGCGGGTACAGCACCAGCCCGGGCGACGATGGTGGCACCTCAGGTTCTGACGTTTTTTCGGCTCCGGCGCTGATCTGGTGCGCGTGTGCAGCTATCGAATGTGAAGCAAGATAGTCCAGGTGCAGGTGGTAGTCGGTGATGCCGCCGTCCCAGTAGGCGCCGCGCGGTGCGCCGGGAATGTCGTGCACCGCCTTCAGCATGAAGGGGATCGAGCCGCTGGCCTGCAGCGCCGGGTAGAAGTTGTCGGCCGTCAGCGTGGCCCGGTGCGTGCGGTAGTCGCGCGTGCCAAAGGGCAGCGGCGGCAGCGCGCCGTCGTGCGGGGCCGAGAACACCACGCGCTCCAGCCAGGCGCCCATGGCGGCGCGGCTGGCCAGGTTGGTCATGCCCGCGCCCAGGTAACCGGCGGCGGTACGCCAGCGCCCTTCGCGCCCCAGCAGGTGGCGCCCGCGCGTGGTCATCACGTGCAGCCGGTAGCGCGGGTGCGACAGGATGTCCGGCACGTGGCCTTCGAACATGGCGCGCAGGTTGTCGGCAAAGGTGGCGCTGACCTGCTCGGGCGGCGGCAGCTTGCGCCCGGGCGGCGCCTTCATGTCGCCGTGGATATAGCCGTGTTCCAGCGCCTCGAACCCAGCCACCGCGTGCGGCATGCAGGCGGTGGCCATGCGCCAGGCGCCGATGCTGGCGCCCACCAGGTCCACCGGCTGCGCGCTTTGCGCCAGCCAGCGGCCGAAGATGAAACGGTCCAGCGGCCCCAGCATCAAGCCCTTGGGCCCGCCGGCGGCGGCAGGAATCACGCCGATGTCCGACGGCGCCAGCCCATGGCGCTCGATGTGGCGGCGCGCGGTCGGCCCGGCGTACAGCCGCAGTGCCTGCATGGGCGCCGTCAGAAGGTGATGACCTTGTCGGCGCGCAGCGTGGCGTCGGCCAGTTCGGCCAGGGTGCCGATGGTGACGCCGCCGACCAGCGGCAGGTTCAGCAAGCCGCGATTGCCGGCGCAAGTCTTGCACAGGCGCACCGGCACGCCGTGGCCGATCAGTTGCTCCAGCATTTTCTGCAGTGTGTTGCCGGAGGCGTCCTGCTGGTCGGGCAGTGCCAGCACCGTGGCGTCGGACATCAGAAACACGTCGAGCGCGGGCGCCTCGCCCTCGCGCCCCGCCAACGCCAGCGCCAGCCGCAGCGCGGACAGGCAACGCTCGCTGCCGTAGGGCGGCGCGTGGACGATGATCAGAATCTTTTGCATGGTGACAAGCCTTCCAATTTCCAGTCCCTTGATCGTAGCGCGCCGCGTGCGATGCATCTGGTCACGGTTTGTCGCGCTTTGGGTCGGAACCCCCGGGGCATGAGGGGTTCACACCTTCATGACCGCGTCACAAGGCCGTGGCATACCCGGCGTGCCGCCCCGCTCGGCGGCACCGCCCAGGACCAAAGGAGACAGCCGTGCATTCCTTGTTTTCAAAACTCACCCTGCGCTGGGTCGAAGTGGTGACCGGCGCCGCGCACGTGGACACCGCCCTGCGCGCCGCCATGCGCCAGGCCGATGCGCCGGCACCCGCCCAGCCGCGCCCGAAGGCGCCGCGCGCCAGGCAGGCCGCGCGCAGCCGCCCGCCTGCACGCAGCGCCGTGGCGCGGCCGGCTGCCTGAACCTGTCTGCTACGAATAACGTAGCTGTCTGCGCCCGATGGATCAGCGCCAGAGCGCTATTTGGTGCCCAATCCCTTGAGCTTTTCAAACGCCGACGCCATGGCGCTGGCAGGGGCGGGCTGGCCCGATCCCCGACCGCCCGGCGCACCTGAATAGCCGCCGCGCCCGCGACCCGCGCTTTCAAAGCGGTTCTCGCGCGGCCGATCATCACCCGGTTGGCGCCGGGGCGCCTGCGCGTCCAGCTTCATCGTCAGGCTGATGCGCTTGCGCGGCACGTCGACTTCGAGCACCTTGACCTTCACGATCTGGCCGGTCTTGACGACTTCGCGCGCGTCGTTGACGAACTTGTTGGCCAGCTGGCTCACGTGCACCAGCCCGTCCTGGTGCACGCCCAGGTCCACGAAGGCGCCGAACTGCGCCACGTTGCTCACCGTGCCTTCCAGCACCATGCCTTCGCGCAGGTCGGCGATGTCTTCCACGCCGTCGTTGAAGCGCGCCACCTTGAAGTCGGGGCGCGGGTCGCGACCGGGCTTTTCCAGCTCGGCCAGGATGTCCTTCACCGTGATGGCGCCGAACTGCGGCGTGGCAAAGGCGTCGGGCTTGAGCGGCTTGAGCAGTTCGGCGCGCCCCATGATCTGGTCGATGGGCTTGGCCACCTTGACGATGATCTGCTCGACCACCGGATAGGTTTCGGGGTGCACGCCGGTCATGTCCAGCGGGTTGTCGCCGCCGCGGATGCGCAAAAAGCCCGCGCTCTGCTCAAACGTCTTGGGGCCGAGGCCGCTCACGTCCAGCAACTGCTGGCGGCTCTTGAACGCACCGTGCTGCTCGCGCCAGCGCACCACCGCCTTGGCGACGGTGCCCGACAGGCCCGAGACGCGGCTCAGCAACGGCGCACTGGCGGTGTTCAGGTCGACGCCGACGCCGTTGACACAGTCTTCCACCACGGCATCCAGCGTGCGCGCCAGCTCGCTCTGGTTCACGTCGTGCTGGTACTGGCCGACGCCGATGGATTTGGGGTCGATCTTGACCAGCTCGGCCAGCGGGTCCTGCAGGCGGCGGGCGATGCTGGCGGCGCCACGCAAGCTGACGTCCACGTCGGGCATTTCTTGAGAAGCGAACTCGCTGGCGGAATACACCGAGGCGCCGGCCTCGCTGACCACTATCTTTTGAATAGCGGCTGGTGACCAATCGGCGCTGGGATCGGCCGTTTTTTCCAATAATTTCAGCAAATCGGCGGCCAGGCGGTCGGTTTCGCGGCTGGCGGTGCCGTTGCCGATGGCGATCAGGTTCACGCCGTGCTTTTCGCAGAGCCGGGCCAGGGTGTGCAGCGAGCCGTCCCAGTCCTTGCGCGGCTCGTGCGGGTACACCGTGGCGGTGTCCACCAGCTTGCCGGTGCCGTCCACCACGGCCACCTTCACGCCGGTGCGGATGCCGGGGTCCAGCCCCAGCACCACGCGCGGGCCGGCGGGCGCGGCCAGCAGCAGGTCGCGCAGGTTGTCGGCAAAGACCTTGATCGCCACCTTCTCGGCGTCTTCGCGCAGGCGGGTGAACAGGTCGCGTTCGGTGGACAGGCTGAGCTTGACGCGCCAGGTCCAGGCCACGCACTTGCGCAGCAGGTCGTCGGCGGGGCGGCCCTGGTGGCTCCAGCCCAGGTGCAGCGCGATCTTGCCCTCCGCCGGCGAGGGCACGGCGGGCGCCTTGCGGTCCGCGGGCGGGGGCTCGGCGCCGGCCAGGGGCTCGGGCTGGACCAGTTTGGCATCCAGGATGTCGAGCGCGCGCCCGCGAAACACGGCCAGCGCCCGGTGCGAGGGCACCCGGCCGATGGGCTCGTCGTAGTCAAAGTAGTCGCGGAACTTGGCCACGTCGGGGTGGTTCTCGTCCTTGCTGGCCATCAGGGTGGATTTGAGCAGGCCGTTGGCCCACAACCACTCACGCAGGGTCTGCACCAGCGCGGCGTCTTCGGCCCAGCGCTCGCTCAGGATGTCGCGCACGCCGTCGAGCACCGTCGGCACGGTTGAAAAGTCACCCCCTTCCACGCTGCCGGCCGGGCGCACGAAGGCTTCGGCCTCGGCGGCCGGGTTCAGCGACGGGTTGGCAAACAGGCGCTCAGCCAGGGGCTCGATGCCGGCCTCGCGGGCGATCTGGCCTTTGGTGCGGCGCTTGGTCTTGTAGGGCAGGTAGAGGTCTTCCAGCTCCTGCTTGGTGGGTGCGGCCTCGATGGCGGCGCGTAGCGCGGGGGTGAGCTTGCCCTGCTCGTCGATGGCTTTCAGGATGGCGGCGCGGCGGTCCTGCAGCTCGCGCAGGTAGCCCAGGCGGTATTCCAGCTCCCGGAGCTGGATGTCGTCGAGCCCGCCGGTGGCTTCTTTGCGGTAGCGGGCGATGAAGGGCACGGTGGCACCGCCGTCCAGCAGGTCAATGGCCGCCTGGACCTGTCGCTCGGAAATCCTGATTTCTTCGGCAATCTGCCGGATGATGCTGTCCATGCCGCTGGCGTCTTTGGTGGGTTTCACAAGGGCCGGGAGTTTGCCACACGGGGCCAGCCCGGCCTGCTCGACACCGGGGCGGCGACGGGCCGCTCCATGGCTTCAAGTCAGCCGGATCTGCGGGCCTCGCCCGACGCCGTCTCGCGGTGGTACGGGTGCGTGTGTAGCCGGCCAGTCAAGGAAAATCGCAATTCCCATGCCAATGGAAATCGTAGTAGAGTCTTGCGGGACGCAGAAATCGACCCGGTGACCCGGGGAAAAAGCGGCTGGCCCATCACGATGATTCGAGCAATATTCTCGAATATCTTCTTCCATGATCGGTTTCTATCGAAGAAAATTCGGTTTCATTTCAACCACACGGCCACCAATAAATCCCGGTTCATTCCATAACGAGGAGACAGTAAATGATGGATGTAAAGTGCGACCGTCGCCAGTTCATTCAAGGCAGCCTGGTCGCCGCGACCGCAATCGGCACGACGGGTCTGCTGGGATGTGGTTCCAATGACGATATTGCCCCTGCGGTTTTTGATCAGCCGCCGGTGTTGCGATCCGTCAATGGCGTGCTTTCCACGGAATTCAATGTCGGTTATGCCGAAATCAGCGTACAGACTCCCAAAGGAAACAGGAATACCAAGCTGAGGACGTGGAATGGTTTTCTCGGTGGCACGACGCTCAGAGTCAAGCCCGGGGATCGGCTCATCATTGTGCTCAACAACAAACTGCCGCCCAATACCGACCCGTTGCCGCCAGACCACAACACGCCGCATCATTTCAATTCCATCAATCTTCACACGCACGGATTGCACGTCTCGCCCAATCAGGACAATGTGCTGCTGTCCTTGATGCCGGGTGATTCGTACACGTACACCTACGACATTCCCGCCAACCATCCGGCGGGGACCTTCTGGTATCACGCCCATAAACACGGGGCGACGGCGATGCACCTCTTCAGCGGAATGGCCGGACTGCTGATCGTTGAAGGCGAGGTGGACAAAGACCCGGCGGTAGCGGCAGCCACCGATCTCGATTTCGTGATTGAAGAAATCAATCTCAAGGGACTGGCGCTTGAACCGCCGGCCGCCCCGCCGGCTCCTTATCAAGTGCCCGAATACACCACCCCCCAACCTTTCCAGAACAAGGATTCGTTTTTCCTGGTGAACGGAAAGCACCAACCGCGCCTCCAGGTCGCCCCGGGGCGAACCGTGCGCTTGCGGGTGCTCAATGCGAGCGCCCGAAACGCCATGCCGATTTCGGTGGACGGCGCCATGTTGACCGTCATTTCGCTGGACGGCATCACGCTGCCGATGGCGAAGACCCTGAGCAGCTTGACCCTCGCGCCCGGCAACCGTGCAGACATCATCCTGCGTTTTGATGCCGAAGGCTCTTTCCAGCTCAAGAAAGGCGCTTTCACCAATGGCGCCGGGAACCCGAATCCGCAAGCCACGCTGGCCTGGATCGACGTCTCAGGACCCAATCAGCACATGTCGCTGCCCACGCGCCTGACCACACCGGCCCAGCTCCCAACCATTTTGCCCAGTGAAGTGACCGAGAAGCGAAGCCTGGTCTATGAAATGCCCGACACGGGGGGACCGGTCATTGGCGGACAGGTGGCGCCCAATTTCACGATCAACGGGGTCCGCTTCGACCCGGCCGTCATCAACCAGACCATTCCCCTGAACGCGGTCGTCGAATGGACTTTGCAAAACAACGGTGCGGCGTTCCACTCTCATCATATTCACATCAACCCGTTTCAGGTGATCGCGACCTCCACCGGGCAACTCAATGGCTTCCCCTTGACCGAGCCGGTCTGGCTGGACACCGTGGGCATTCCCGCCATGGGGAGTGTCACGGTCCGTCAGCGTTTCGTGGATTTCAAGGGCTTGTTCGTGCTCCACTGCCACGTGCTGGTTCACGAAGACATCGGCATGATGGCGTTGGTGAAAGTCGTCTGACCGCAAGCCCCCTGCCCTGCTGATCGGGGCGGCCGCCGGGTGGTCGCGTTGTGTCGACTCGCCCGGCGGCATTCCTGAGCGAGGGTGTGTCGCACGGGTCAGTGCCCAGCCCGTTGGTTCTTGACAAAGGCTGTTTTGGCAATCACGAACTCAGCCGATTGAAGCGCCCCCATTGGCTCAGAGGTTGGCTTTTTTACGCTCCACCCATGAAACAAGCTCATTTTCGGTCCATCGCAGCGATGGCGGTTTTCGGTGTCTTGGCATTGGCTGCGCTGGCAACGGCCCATGCGGCAGACGTGCCCAGAAACACCGAATCATATTTTTCGAATACCTTGAACTCGAAAAATGCCACCGATTCAAATGAATTACATATCTTGCCGGAAGCGGGGCGGGATATTTATCTCAAGGCCTTCAAGGCTGCGCGAAGCCAGATCAGAATTCATATTTGCGTACTGGAAGATCCTCAAATCCTGCAGGGCCTCAAGCAGGCCATTGACCGCGGGGTTCGGGTTCGCGCCATTGTTGACCATGGGAAATATACCTCGCTGGCCGCCGAGCGGAACAACCTTGGGGACTATCTTCAAGGGCCTGCGGCGCAGCTTCATCTCAGCAATCCGGTATTTCCGCGCAGTTTTCCGAAAATAATCCTGATCGATGACCGCTATTTTCTGCTGGGTTCTGCGTGTCTGGATGCCACAACTTTCAACCAATACCGGGATTTCGTGTACCGCAGCCATTCCCCAGAGGGTTTGAAGGATCTTTCCCGCCTTTTCGAAAATGACTGGCTATATTCGGCGCCGCCGGGTCAAGCCTTTTCAGCGTACAACCCGGTCTCGGTTTTGACGGATGATGACCTTCTGGTTGCACCGATCAATGCGACCCCCAAACTGGTGGCATTGTTTCAGAGCGCGAAAGAAGCCCTGGATGTCACTTCGGAGCTCCTGGGCAACCCTATCCTGGAGGCGGAACTGGCCGGGGCGGCGGCAAGAGGCGTGAAGGTTCGGCTGATCGCGCCTGAACTCGTCAATGGCGGCACCCCGGAAATGCAGGCACTGCAACGCGACTCCTTGCGCAAACTGAACGCCGCCGGCGTGGCCGTTCATGTCACCCGTGCCCCGGAAGGTTTCCAGACGCCCTATATGCATGCGCGCAGCGCGATGGTGGACCGGCGTGTGGCCTATCTGGGGTCGATCAGCCTTTCACCGGATTCTGCGACCCGCAATCGCGGCGCCGGGCTGATATTGAGGGATGCAAGCGTCGTCGAGAAGCTCCAGCGTCGTTTTGACGGTGATTTCGAAGGCAAGAGCGCGCCCTTGAACTAGCGAAGCGATGCTGCCTGTCCCGCGACGGGATGCGGGGTGCCGGGCAGCTCGGACGCCGGCCTGCTTGTACCGGTTTGCTGCACGATCAGCCGGCAATGCGCACCACCACCCGGCCGCGCACCTGGCCGGCCATCAGGGCGTGGGCCTTGTCGATCGCGCCGGACAGGGGGATCTCCTCGATCAGGGTTTCCAGCAGGGCCGGATCGAGGTCGCGCGCCAGGCGTTCCCAGGCGCGCTGGCGCCTGGCAAGCGGCGCCATCACCGAGTCCACGCCCGCCAGCATCACGCCGCGCAGGATGAAGGGCATCACCGTGGTGGCCAGATCGGCGCCCTGGGCCAGCCCGCAGGCGGCCACCACGCCGCCGTAGCGGGTCTGGGCCAGGGCATTGGCCAGGGTGTGCGAGCCCACCGCGTCCACCACGCCGGCCCAGCGCTCTTTCTGGAACGGCTTGCCGGGGGCGGCCAGCTCGGCCCGGTCGATGACGGCGGTGGCGCCCAGGGCATTCAGCCAGTCGGCCTCGGCGGTCTTGCCGGTGGCCGCGACCACGGTGTAGCCCAGCCGCCCCAGCAGCGCCACAGCCACGCTGCCCACGCCGCCGGTCGCGCCGGTGACCAGCACCTCGCCGTCGCCGGGCTTCACGCCGTGGTCTTCGAGGGCCAGCACGCACAGCATGGCGGTGTAGCCCGCCGTGCCGATGGCCATCGCTTGGCGCGCGCTGAAGGCGGCGGGCAGACGCACCAGCCAGTCGCCCTTGAGGCGGGCTTTTTCCGCCAGGCAGCCCCAGTGCGTCTCGCCCACGCCCCAGCCGTTGTGGATGAAGGCGTCCCCGGCTTTCCACTGGGGGTGGCTGGATTCGAACACCACGCCGGCGCCGTCGATGCCGGCGACCATGGGCCATTGGCGCACGACCGGGCCCTTGTTGGTGATCGCCAGGCCGTCCTTGTAGTTGAGCGTGGACCAGTCGACGCGCACCAGCACGTCGCCCTGTGGCAGGGCGGATTCGTCCACCGATTGGACACGGGCGGAGAAGGTGTCGGACTTTTCGAGCAGCAGGGCCTGGAACATGGTTTATCCTCGGGGGTGGTTGCGTGGAAGCAGATGGCCAGCCGACATTGTCCGCCGGGACCCTGCCCACGACGCCATCGGGAGACTAAGTAGAATCACTCATATTATAAAAATCAATAAGTTAAAGAAGATTCCTCATTTGACTTCTCAAATATCGATGCGTAAGCTCGCCGCCATGTTTCGCTGGACGCTGCCCGCTTGCCTCCTGATTTGCGCCTCGGCGCATGCCGTTCCCCTGTCGACGCCCGAAGAAGACGCGCAACGCCTGCTGGCCGACAAAGGCCTGATCGTGCGTCTGGGCGACCAGGTGGAACAGGTTCGTCACACGGTGGGTGAAAAGGCCTCCGAGCTCGTGGTGAACGCCATGGGTTTCCTCGGCGTGCCCTACAAACGCGGCGGCAGCTCGGCGGAAACCGGTTTTGATTGCAGCGGGTTTGTGCGTGCCACCTACGAGCAGACCATCGGTCTCGTGCTGCCTCGCCGCGCCAGCGAGCAGGCCGCTGCCACGCAGGCCATCGACCGGACCGACCTCAAGCCGGGCGACCTGGTGTTCTTCAACACTATGCGGCGCGCCTTCAGCCACGTCGGCATCTACGTGGGCGACGGCAAGTTCATCCACGCCCCGCGCTCCGGCGCCCAGATTCGCGTCGAAGACATGCGCGAGGCCTACTGGAAGACCCGCTTCAACGGGGCCCGCCGCGTGCCTGCCGCGGGCAGCAACGCCGGCAATCCCTAGGCCGCGCCCCCGTCTGCCCTCGGCCCTCGCCGGCGGGTTTGTCCGGGCATCCTTTTGATGCACATCAAGAACTCGGCCTCGCCGAAGGCGCACCATTCCGGCTGGCGAAAACGCACACCGCGTATCAAAACGCGAGGTGAAGGAAAACGAAAGGCCGTCAATGTTTCAGGTACGCATTCATGGACGCGGGGGACAAGGTGTGGTGACCGGTGCGGAGATGCTGTCGATTGCGGCATTTCTGGGCGGCCGTCACGCGCAGGCCTTCCCCAGTTTTGGCTCTGAGCGCACGGGCGCCCCTGTGGTGGCGTTCTGCCGCCTCGATGACCAGGAAATCCGCCTGCGCGAGCCCATCATGGAGCCCGATGCCCTGATCATCCAGGACGCCACGCTGCTGCACCAGGTCGACGTGTTCAGCGGCCTCAAGAAAGACGGCTACATCCTGATCAACACCACCCGCACCTTCGAAGCGCTGGGCCTGGGCGAATTCGCGCGGGACTTCCGGCCCGAGCGCCTGCTGACCGTGCCCGCCAGCGAACTGGCCATGAAGCACGTCGGGCGCCCGGTGCCCAATGTGCCGCTGCTGGGGGCCTTTGCGGCGCTCGGCGGCCTCATCACGCTCGATGCGGTGCAGGCCGCCATCCGCGAAAAGTTCAAAGGCGCCGTGGCGCAAGGCAACATGGAGGCGGCCCGCGAGGCCTACGAGATCGTCATGGAACAGGAAAAGAAGGCAGAGGGTGCCGCAGCGCTGGGCCGCCCCGAGCAAGGCACGGCCCCCGTGGGGGGCAGTGCAGGACGCGAAGCGACCAATGTGGGGGCCAATCACCATGCTTGAACAATGCGAAGGCTCCCATGCCGTGGCTGCGGCGGTCGCGCTGAGCCGCCCCGAAGTCATCTGTGCCTACCCGATCTCGCCCCAGACGCACATCGTCGAGGGGCTGGGTGAGATGGTGAAATCGGGGGCGCTCACGCGCTGCGAGTTCATCAATGTCGAGTCCGAATTCGCGGCCATGAGCGTGGCCATTGGCGCCTCCGCCGCCGGCGCACGCGCCTACACGGCCACGGCCAGCCAGGGCCTGCTGTTCATGGCCGAGGCGGTCTACAACGCCTCCGGGCTCGGGCTGCCGATCGTGATGACCGTGGCCAACCGCGCCATCGGGGCCCCGATCAACATCTGGAACGACCACACCGACAGCATGTCGATGCGCGACGCCGGCTGGCTGCAGCTCTTTGCCGAGACCAACCAGGAGGCGCTGGACCTGCACATCCAGGCCTTCCGCATCGCCGAAGAGCTGTCGCTGCCGGTCATGGTGTGCATGGACGGCTTCATCCTGACCCATGCCTACGAGCGGGTGGACATGCCAGATCAGGCGCAGGTGGACCAATTCCTGCCCCCCTACGAGCCGCGCCAGGTGCTGGACCCGGACGAACCCGTGACGATCGGCGCCATGGTGGGCCCCGAGGCCTTTGCCGAGGTGCGCTACCTGGCCCACGCCAAGCAGATGCAGGCGCTGGACCTGATTCCGCAGGTGGCCGAGGAGTTTCGCCAGGTCTTCAACCGCGATTCCGGCGGGCTGATCAAGCCCTATCGCCTGGAAGACGCTGAAACCATTGTCATTGCGCTGGGCTCCGTGCTGGGCACGATCAAGGACACGGTGGACGAGCTGCGGGACGCCGGCGTGAAGATCGGCGTGCTGGGCATCACCTCGTTCCGCCCCTTCCCGATCTCGGCCATCCGCGACGCGACGGCCCATGCGAAACGCATCGTCGTCATCGAGAAATGTTTTGCGGTGGGCATCGGCGGCATCGTCTCCCGCGACGTGCGCAGCGCCGTGCGCAACCGCCCGCAGCCGGTGCTGACCGTCGTGGCCGGGCTCGGCGGGCGGGCCATCACCAAGGCCTCGCTGACGAAGCTGCTCAACGACGCCATCGCCGACAAGCTGGAACTGCTGACCTTTCTGGACCTCGACTGGGACATCGTCAACCGGGTGCTGGAGCGGGAGAAGAAGCAGCGCCGCTCCGGCCCCATTGCTGAAAACATCCTGCGCGACCTGGGCTCCGCGGCGCCCGGCGCCTGAGCCCCACTACCCGGACCGACACCATGGAACAGACTGTCGTCAAGTTTTACCAGACCGGCACCTTCACGGTGGGCAACCGCCTGCTGGCGCCCGACCAGCGCAGCGTGCAGGCCAATACCCAGCGCAACAATTCGCTGAATTCCGGACATCGCGCCTGCCAGGGCTGCGGCGAAGCGCTCGGCGCCCGCTACGCCATCGACGCGGCGATGCAGGCCACGAACGGCCAGCTGATCGCCGCCAACGCCACCGGCTGCCTGGAAGTCTTCTCCACGCCCTACCCCGAGACCTCCTGGCAAATGCCGTGGATCCACTCGCTGTTCGGCAACACCGCGGCGGTGGCCACCGGCATCGCGGCGGCGATGCGGGTCAAAGGCCGGGATCAGGTGCGCGTGGTGGCCCAGGGCGGCGACGGCGGCACGACCGACATCGGCTTCGGCTGCCTGTCGGGCATGTTCGAGCGCAACGACGACGTGCTCTACATCTGTTACGACAACGAGGCCTACATGAATACCGGGGTGCAGCGCTCCAGCGCCACACCGCCGGCCGCACGCACGGCCACCACCATGCCGGTCGGCCCGAACCCCGGCAATGTCTTTGGCCAGGGCAAGAACCTGGCCCGCATCGCCATGGCGCACGAGATTCCCTATGTGGCCACCGCCACGGTGGCCGACCTGCGCGACCTGGAATACAAGGTGACGAAGGCGATGTCCCTGCGTGGCGCGCGCTACATCCATATCTTTGTCCCCTGCCCGCTGGGATGGGGGGCGGCGTCGCACGACACCATCCGCCTGGCGCGGCTGGCACACGAGAGCGGTGTGTTTCCTGTGTTCGAAGCCGAGCATGGTGAAGTCACGGGGGTCTCGAAGATCCGCCGGCGGGTGCCGGTCGAAGACTACCTGCGGCCCCAGAAGCGCTTTGCCCACCTGTTTGGAACCACACCAGACGTGGCCACCCTGGCGCGCTTGCAGGCCATGGCTGATCGCAACATCCAGCGTTACGGGCTGCTGGCCGAGGAAAGCTGAGCAAACCGCTCACCGTCCGCACGGCCCGAATCAATTTCTGAGGTTCACTCGCATGCAAAAGCCGTTTGCCATCACCCTTGACGTGGGCAGTTCCCTGGTCAACCACACCGGTTCGTGGCGCAATTCCCGCCCGGTGTATGTGAACCGCCTGCCCCCTTGCAACCACCAGTGCCCTGCCGGCGAGAACATCCAGGCGTGGCTGTTCCATGCGGAGTCCGGTCACTACGAGCAGGCCTGGCGCCAGCTCGTTGAGGACAACCCGTTTCCGGCGACGATGGGCCGGGTCTGTTACCACACCTGCGAAGGCGCCTGCAACCGGGCCAAGGTCGATGCGGCGGTGGGCATCAACTCGGTCGAGGGCTTCCTTGGCGACCAGGCCATTGCGCAGGGCTGGCGCTTTGCATCCCCGCCGGCTGCGACGGGCAAGAAAGTGCTCGTGGTGGGTGCCGGGCCCTCTGGGTTGTCAGCGGCCTACCACCTGGCCCGGCTGGGCCACGCGGTGACGGTGCACGAGGCCGGGCCCCTGCCGGGCGGCATGATGCGGTTCGGCATCCCGAAGTACCGGCTGCCGCGCCAGGTGCTCGACGCCGAGGTGCAGCGCATCGTGGACCTGGGGGTCACGATCGCCTACAACACCAAAGTCTCCAATGTGCTGGAGTCGCAGCGCGCGGGGGGATTCGATGCCGTGTTTCTGGCGGTCGGCGCCCATATCGCCAAGCGGGCCTTCATCCCGGCGGGCGATTCGGCCAAGGTGCTGGATGCCGTGGCCGTGCTGCGGTCCATGGAGGGTGAAGACAAGCCCATGCTCGGCCGCCGCGTGGTGGTCTACGGCGGCGGCAACACCGCGATCGACGTCGCCCGCACGGCCAAACGCCTGGGCGCGAGCGAAGCCATCATCGTCTACCGTCGCAACCGCGAGAAGATGCCCGCGCACGACTTCGAGGTCGAAGAAGCGCTGCAGGAAGGCGTGATGATCAAGTGGTTGTCGACGATCAAGCAGGCGGGCGAGTCGTCCATCACCGTGGAGAAGATGGCGCTGGACGACAAAGGTTTCCCCCAGCCGACCGGCGAGTTCGAGACGCTGGAGGCGGACTCCGTGGTCCTGGCGCTGGGCCAGGACGTTGACTTGTCACTGATCGATGGCGTGCCGGGACTGGCTGTGGACGATGGTGTGGTGCAGGTCGATGCGGGGATGATGACCGGGCACCCCGGCATCTTTGCCGGTGGCGACATGGTGCCCGCCGAGCGCAACGTCACGGTCGCCATTGGCCATGGCAAGAAGGCCGCGCGCCACATCGATGCCTGGCTGCGTGGCACCACCTGGCAGACGCCGCCAAAGAACGAACTGGCCAGCTTCGACAAGCTCAATCCCTGGTACTACAGCGACGCCCCCAAGACCGTGCGCCCCATGCTGGACATCCTGCGCCGCAAATCGACCTTCGACGAGGTGCAAGGTGGGCTGGATGAATCCAACGCCCTGTTCGAGGCACGCCGGTGCCTGTCGTGCGGCAACTGCTTCGAATGCGACAACTGCTATGGCGTGTGCCCGGACAACGCCGTCATCAAGCATGGCCCGGGCAAGGGCTTCGACTTCAACCTGGACTACTGCAAGGGTTGTGGCATCTGCGTCTCGGAATGCCCGTGCGGGGCCATCAAGATGGTGGCCGAAGGCACGTGACCCGTACGCCGAAACAATCGGCCGAGGTGCCTTTGCCGATCACCAGGCCCAGACGAAAAAAAGCGGGCCCCTGGACCCGCCCGCCTGGATGGCCGCAGCAATCAAGGTTTGACCGTTTCGGACTCGACTACCAGGTCCAGCACGTACACCTTTGACGACGCGCCGGCCGGCGCGGACGTGCGCTGGAATTTCTTCAAGCGAACCACATTTCGCACGCCGGGCGTGTGCTGATACCCCTCAATGGTTTCGTACAGGGGCCGCCATTCGCCGGGCACGCCGACCTTGAGCCCCTTCTCATCGAAGACCCGATCACGCACCTGCAGGCACAGCGACTCCCCATTCAACGGGTTCTTGCAGGCGACTCGCTGGGCGGCGACTTCCATGAAAATCCGGGTCCCCGGCCCGTAGAGGGCTTCGGGTGTCGCGCGACCGGTCAGGGTCAGGCTGTTTCTTGACCCATCCACCAGGCGCAGGGTGGGCGCCGCACCCTTGACGAACTCGACCTGCAGGCCCTTGGCCAACAGGTCGGCCAGTGCACGGTCGGCCTGCATCAACGCGGGCTCGCAGGCCATCATGCTCGACGCCAGGCCACCCGCCGTCAGCAGGCCTGCCGGGCTGATCTGGAAGGCCCCGGTGAGCTGGTTGCACCCGCCCTGGACATGAAGCCTGGAGCCCGAAAAGCTGAACACAAACGGGCGCCCGCCTGGCGGCAGCACGGCACCAAAGGGTTTTCCTTGGGCGTCAAGCGCCGAATCCAGCGTCCATCGATGGTCTTCCAGGGTCTGCATCAGACCTGCCATGGAGGGACGTGCCGATTCAGCAGCCTGGACCCGTTTCAGCACCCGGTTCGCCGAGTTGGACCAGTCGGGCGGTCCGTCGCGATCCAGCAGCAACAGGCGGCCTTCGCCAACCGCATAACGCTGCCCGTTCCCGTCCAGCGTGATCACAGTGCCCGTCGCATTCCACGAAAAGCTCCCGCTCGCGACCTGAGGTGCCGGCTGCCGATCGAGGTATTGGGTCGAGAGTTCGTAACGGGCGCCGGGTTTCAGTGTCAGGCGTGTCTTGATGCCGGGGCAATCGGCGCAGGGCAGCACGCCTTCATAGGCACCCGCCCAGTCTAGAGCGTTCTGGCTGGTGTGCTGGTCGGCAGGCGCCGCGTTGGCCTGCGAGCCGGATGCCCCGCTCCCGTCATTCATGCCGGCACATCCGGCGAGGATGGCCACTGAAATACCCCAGATCCCTATTGATTTCATTTTTTCTTCTCCTTTCAGGTGGGCCGTTTGAAAAACGGCGCCGTTTCAAACACTGCAGCCGGGAAGCCCCGGCCATTGAGCGACAGGCTGCGTTTGAGCACCAGATCAAACAACAGGACGTTGATTTCACGAAGTCTGCGCAAGGGCTCCAGCGCCTCAGGGTCCAGCAGCTTCTGGTCAAACAGCGACTTCAGGTAGATCAACGGCACCACACCCGGCAGGGGATAGTCCGACGCGTTCAGCAAACGTGCATGCCAATCGCTGCGCTCCAGCAGGATGGGCACGACGTTCATGCGGTTGCCCTGGGTGATCGCCGCGATGTCACCGACCAGGTTCTTGCGATAGTTCGGGTCTTCCAAGAGCCGTGCGAACAGCTCGAAATTGGGCAGCATCACCTTGCCGGCCCGATCCGTGTCCTGGCCTTCGCCCAAGGATGCACAGTGCGCCACCACGACCTTGACCCCCGCATCGAGCGGGCGGCGCAGGCGCAAGGGATTGCCGAGATGCTCCCCAAAGTCATGCACGGCGCGTTCGTCGCCCGCATGGGCGATCAAGGGCAGCTGCAGCGCAGCCAGCCGGGCGTAGAACCGGTCGCAGCGTGCGTCGGCGGGGTCAATGTTCTGGGCGGATGGCAGCCACTTGACGGCACGCGCACCTTTTTCGACCGCGGCATCCAGGCGATCCAGCGCCTTGGGGTCATAGGGGTGAATCGAAGCCGCCCATTCAAAATGCGCGGGATGGTTCTTTGCCAGCTTGGCAACATAGGTGTCGGGCACGTGAAAGGTCGAGCGCTCGGGCATTGGAGCCCCCGCGTCATCCCGGGCCCAGTCGAAGGCAAACAGCAGGACGTGAAAGCCCGGCGGCATGCCCAGGCACTTGCCCAGCAGACGCTCCACGAAGCTCTTGTCCACATTGCCGGGCGTTTCGTCCACGCAGGACGCATTGACGTAAAACTCGCGCTGCACGTACCCGCGAGGCCGCCAGATCTGTTCCAGCCGGGGGTTGTACCAGAGCCCGCTGCCTGAATCTCCGTCGCCGAACACATGGCAATGGGTATCCCAGACCTTTTCCGGATTCAGTCCTCGCCAGGCGGACGTGACCAGCGGATGGTCGCGCAGATCCGTGGGCAAGTCGGCGCGGCAGGCATTGAAGACGCCATCGCGAAGGGAGAAATCGCAACCCGACGCCAGCGCTCCGGCAGCGCACCCCGCTCCAAGGAATAGCCGCCGCTTCATCATGCGCTGAATCGATCCTCAAGCAAGGTGCCGGCAGAACCGGTTGGCCCGCCGCCAGCGTTCATCACAGAAGCTGGATGCCGTTTGAAGAGACCCGCACACGGTCGCCCACGCGCAAACCCGGAGCGGCGGTTTGCTGAACGGTGGCCACCGAGCCATCGTCGTAGCGCACATTGATGCGCCAGACAATCGTCTGGCTCCGCTGTACGGCCTGGTTGCCGACGAACGCTCCACCGCCTGCACCGATGACCGTTGCTGCCGTCTGTCCGCGGCCGCCCCCGATCTGGTTGCCCAGCAAGCCGCCCACCACAGCGCCCCCGACCGTGCCGACCGCCGTGTTGACGTTCTGCAGCGTTTCCTGCGTGATCGACTCGACCGTGCCAACGCGGGACGACGGTTCGGACACCTGGAATGCCGGTGGCGTATCGCAGCCCGCAAGCGCCAGCGACAAGGCCGTGAAAACGAGAGCAATCCAGCGTGCCCATCCTGAACGACTGTTCATGTTGATTCTCCTGATGTTAGAGGTGCGTCAATCGGGGATCGAATTCAGCAGGAACATGACGGCAAGCAAGCCGGTCGGCCGTCCCAGTTTGCCCAGCCACTGACTGAAGATGGTTTCGATTTCTCCACCCATGTAGACCTTGGTCAGGGCCTTGTTGACCTCCAGACGCAGTGCCGAATCGTTGCGGGGCAGAGCCAGCGCGTAGGGCTCGAACGAAAGGTCTTCCACCACCAGCGCGAGCTTCCCGGGCTCTTTGGCCTGTGCAGCGAGGCCCACGAGCTTGACCTTGTCACCCGCATAGGCATCCACCGTGCCAGCGTCGAGCATCGCGACGCCCGCAGCGGCGTCCGTGATGGGCACGACGGTCGCTGTGATGGCACGGATGCGCAGGGTTTCATTCAGCCGGGTTTCGGTTGTGGTCCCTTTGAGCACGGCGACCCGCTTGCCGGCCAGGTCGGCAATCTGATTGAGCGGCGATCCGGCTTTGACGAGCAGCCCGCCACCATCGATGAAGATCAGGTTGGAAAAGTCGACGTTGGCCAGTCTGGACTGCGTCTGCGTGGTGTTGGCGCACTCGAGATCGGCACGGCCCGTGGCGACCATCTGCAGGCGCTCGGTGACCGAACCCGCCAGCCAGTTCACCTTCAGGTTGGGCTCGCCCACCGTGCGGCCAATCTGCTCGATGGCGCGTTTGCACAGATCGATCGAATAGCCCGCGGCCTCTTTGTTCGGTCCGGCAAAAGAGAACGGAAATGAATCCGCGGAATAGGCCACGTTGATGGACTTGGCTGCCTTGATTTTGTCCAGCGTTGGAGAGGCGGTTTGGGCCGTGGCGGCGCCCATTGAAAACGCGGCGACAAGCAGTGCCGCAAGAAATTTTTTGCTCATGATTTCCTCGATTCCATGAAGAGTGAAAAGAAGCACCAGCCCGCGGTGTTCCTTTCAAGAGATGAACAGCGCCTCGCGCCAAACAGGCCACAAGACCAGTCTCTTTGCGATCTGTTTATTATCCACGCCAACCCGCACGGCATCGGACGCGGGTGGGTGATCCCGACTCCACAATTCGCCATTTATTTCACACTGCGTCGCACACTGGCTACCCGTGTTGCCCCAACGTATAGTGCATCGGTCACGATGATCATGAGAAAGCTCTCAGCATGAATGGAATCCGAGCGCTCGTATACGGCATGGTCCTGTTGCTGATCAGCGGCTGGATGCTGCACATCGGCCGAGGGGTTCTGGTTCCCGTGGCTTTTGGCGTGGTCGTCGTGTATGTCATTCTGGGTCTGGCCCACGGGTTGCGACGGGTTCCCGTCATCGGGCGCAGCCTGCCGGTTCAGCTGCGCTACATCCTCTCGATGACCATCATCATTTCAACGGTGGCAGGGATCGCCTATATGGTTGTTTCCAACCGGGACAGCGTCATTGCACTGGGTCCCCAGTACCAGAAGTCGCTGCTCGCATTGATCCAGAAAGGCGCGGTGTGGCTCAGGATCGAGTCCGAACCCACATGGGCCACCCTGCGCGCGGACCTCCTGTCGCAGATCAACCTTCAACGGCTGCTCGGATCAATGGTGGTCTCGGTGTCATCCATCGCCGCGAGCGTGGTCGTCGTCTTGCTGTATGCGGTTTTCCTGCTCATCGAACAGCGGACCTTTGCAACCAAGATCAGCCGCATATCGAGCGATCCCCGCACCGCCCTGCGAATCCAGGAGGTGACCGCAGACATCAATGAACGCGTCGGATCCTATATGGCGCTGAAGACGTTCATCAGTGTCCTGCTGGGCGCGATCTGCTGGGGCATCATGGCGTTTTTCGGGCTCGAGTTTGCCGCGTTCTGGGCAGCCATGATCACGCTCTTGAACTTTGTGCCGTACATCGGATCGGTTCTCGGGGTTCTGCTGCCGCTCCTGATGTCGATCGTTCAGTTTGAGAACCAGCAAACGATCCTCTGGCTCCTGTTGGCGCTCACGGTGGTCCAGTTCACCATTGGCAACTTTCTCGATCCGTTCCTGATGGGAAGCTCCCTGAACCTGAGTCCTTTCGCCATCTTGGTCAGCCTGGCGATCTGGTCCGAGCTCTGGGGAATTTCGGGCGCATTTCTGGCTGTGCCGATCACCGCGGTCATGGCCATTGTCTTTTCACGATTTTCCGGCACACGACCGATTGCCGTCATGCTGTCGCGCAACGGCGAGCTCTGACTGGGCAATGCATCGCACGACCATGAACATCAGGGGAATCGCCGATCTCTTCAAGACGGCTGCCATGCACTGGATGAAGGACTATGCCCAAAGCATGGGAGCGGCGCTGGCCTTCTACACCATGTTCTCGATTGCCCCGCTGTTGCTGATCGTGATTTCAATCGCGGGCATCGTGTTTGGCCAGGAAGCCGTCAGAGGTGCGGTCCTCGGCCAACTGCAAGAGCTGCTCGGAGGCCCCGGGGCCTTGGCGGTACAGGAACTGCTGGACGGTGCGGGCAAACCGGTCGGCAGCGTGACGGCGACCCTGGTCGGTCTGTTCTTCCTTTTCATTGGTGCCACCTCGGTTTTCGCGGAATTGCAGGACGCGCTCAACCGCATCTGGCGTGCACCGCAACCGGCGCAGGCGTCCAGCCTCTGGACCCTGGTGAGAAACCGCCTGTTGTCCTTTGGGATGATCCTCGGCATCGGCTTCTTGCTGACCGTTTCGCTGGCGTTCAGCGCAGGCCTGGCCGCCCTGGGCCGATGGCTGGATCCGCTGGCCTCCGGTTGGGCCACGGTTGCGAATTCGATTGAACTTGGGTTGGGCTTCGGACTGTCGACTGCCGTCTTCGCCATGATCTACAAAACCATGCCTCGGGTGGGCATTCATTGGAAGGACGTCTGGATCGGCGCGGGCGTCACGTCGGTTTTTTTCGTCGCGGGCAAGTTCCTGATCGGCGCCTATATCGGCAGAAGCGGTGTTTCCTCGGCCTTTGGTGCGGCTGCATCCTTGATCGTCGTGTTGTTGTGGGTGTACTACTCGGCCCAGATCTTTCTCTTCGGTGCAGAATTCACCTGGGTCTATTCGCACCGCTACGGGTCACGCAAGGGACTTGCCCCGGTTCATGAGGCAAACCCAGGGTCAACGCCGGTGGTTGATTGACCGACCAAGATCGCTGGGCGCTCAAGCGCAAACGCGCGCCCGGCACGGGGCATGACGGATCAATTGTTGACGACGGGGTGGGGCAAGTTGCCGCTCTACAATGTTGCGATGCACAAAACCACTGCAACATCCAAGCCGTCACCGCGTCGGGCACCACTGCTCGTCGACCTCGCCCTGCAGGGTGGAGGCGCGCATGGGGCGTTTACCTGGGGCGTCCTGGATCGTCTGCTGGAGGAGCCCTGGCTCACCTTTGATGGCATTTCAGGCACGTCGGCTGGCGCCATGAACGCGGCCGTCATGGCCAGCGGCTATGCCCAGGGAGGCGCTGAAGGCGCCCGTGCCGCCCTCGAAACCTTCTGGAAAGTTGTCTCCGACGCCGCGCGATACAGTCCGATGCGGCGGGGCCCGTTGGAAATCCTGACCGGCCGATGGACGCTTGAGAATTCGCCGTTCTACATGGCCGGTGAACTGATGTCGCGCATCTTCTCGCCCTATGACCTCAACCCGTTCGGCGGCAACCCCCTCAGCGAGATCCTGGCGGAGACGGTCGATTTCGCGAGTCTCATCCGCTCGCCGATCAAACTGTTCATCACGGCGACCAATGTACGCACAGGCGCTGGACGCGTTTTCCGCAACGCCGAGATCACGCCCGACGTGCTGCTGGCCTCGGGCTGCCTGCCAACCTTGTTCCAGGCGGTGGAAATTGACGGCGAATCCTATTGGGACGGCGGTTACGTCGGCAATCCGACCATCACGCCCCTGGTTCGTGAATGCCAGTCGCAGGACACGATCCTGGTTCAGATCAATCCGATCGAGCGTCCGGGCATTCCACGGTCTGCGCGCGACATTCACAACCGGCTGAATGAAGTGGCGTTCAACGCGCCGTTGCTGAAAGAACTGCGCATGATCGCCTTGCTGCACATGGTCGCCGATGCGGGCCGCGGAGAAGGCGCGCTGTGGTCCAACATGCGCATTCACCGCATCGCCACGGATCGGGTGACCGAGCTCGACTCCACCTCCAAGATGATCACCGAATGGCCGTTCCTGTGCGGCCTGCGCGACGAAGGGCGACGCACGGCGCAACTGTTCCTGGACGCCCATGGGGCCGACCTGGGCAAGCGCTCCACGCTGGACCTTGACGCGATGCTGGAGACGCTCTGACATGGGCATTCTCGGCATCCTCCTCGCGCTCGGCCTGCTGGTCGGGCTGGCTTTTCGCGGCTGGAGCGTGCTCGGTCTGGCACCGGTTGCAGCCCTCATCGCCGCGGCCTTCGCGGGTGAGCCCCTGCTCGCCCATTGGACCCAGAACTTCATGGGTTCAGCGGCCGGCTTCATTGCCCAGTTCTTTCCGCTCTTTTTGCTGGGGGCACTGTTCGGCAAATTGATGGACGACAGCGGGTCGGTCAGTGCGATTGCCCAGTTGATGACCGACAAGCTGGGCCCGAAGCGCGCCATTCTTGCCGTTGTCCTGGCCGGGGCGCTGGTCACCTATGGCGGCGTCAGCCTGTTTGTGGCGATGTTCGTGATTGCGCCGATGGGACAGGCTTTGTTTCGTGCCGCCAACATTCCCAACCGCCTGCTGCCCGGCGCCGTGATGCTGGGCACCGCAACCTTCACCATGTCGGCGTTGCCGGGCTCACCGGCGATCCAGAACGCGATCCCGATGCCATTTTTCGGCACCACGCCTTTCGCTGCGCCCGGCCTGGGCTTCATCGCAGCCGGCATCATGTTTTCCTTCGGGCTGTGGTGGTTGAGCCGCGGCGAGCGCCTTGCGCGCCGTGCCGGTGAAGGCTTTGGCGGGCCCAAGGCCACCGCCTCCGCGGCTGCACAAGACCCCGTCATCCGCGAACGGGCGACCGCTTCACATGGTTTCGACCCGGCAGAGGTCGAGCACGGGGCGCACAGCGCGCAACTGCCGGGACCGTTCGTTGCCCTGCTGCCGCTGATCGTGGTGATGGGGGTCAACCTGACCATGTCGCTGGTCGTGCTGCCACGGCTCGACACCAGCTTTCTGGCCGACCCACGCTGGGGAGCCACTTCAATTGCCAGCGTCGGCGGCGTCTGGTCCGTGATCGTCGCACTGAGTGCCGCGATCGTCGTCCTCTATGCGTTCAACCGCGACCGCCTGAAATCCCTGCGGGAAACCGTGGATGCCGGCCTCAACGCGTCGGCATTGCCCGTCATCAGCGTCGCCAGTCTGGTCGGTTTCGGAGCGGTCGTGGCGGCACTGCCCGCGTTCGAGAGGGTGCGGGACTGGGTGCTGAGCCTCGATGGCGGCCCGCTCGTCGGTCTGGCCATTGCCACCAATGTCCTGTCCGCACTGACCGGCTCGGCCTCTGGCGGATTGACCATTGCGCTCAGCACGCTGGGGGATACCTACATGACCCTGGCGTCCACCTACGGGATCGATCCGGCCCTGATGCATCGGGTGGCCGTCATTGGTTCCGGTTCGCTCGACAGCCTGCCTCACAATGGCGCGGTCGTCACCCTGCTGGCCGTCTGCGGCGCGACGCACAAGGAAAGCTACTTCGACATCGTGATGTGCGGCATTGTGGGCGCCCTGCTCGCGCTCAGCGCCGTGATTGTGCTGGGATCCCTGTTCGGGTCGTTCTAGGACCTGCGATTCCCCTGGCGGGCCCGCCAGAGGCCCGAAAGCATGGCTCCGGCGGCTATTTTCAGGTCAAATTGTGCACACCCCGGCGCCAAATGGTCACAAGGCGCTATCAATTTTGCCATCCATGGCAGCCGCCTCGCAGCCGCGGCAACTGCCTGCGCGGAGCCAAAATGCCCACACTGGTTACAAGGACGTGAGAAGCTGCCTCATTGCGCCGGGACCGGCTTCCAGGATGAGTCCGGGTTGAAGCGCGTCAGCGTGCCGGCCATTGCGGCTGAATCGGGCCCAGCGGGCTCTGCGGTTCGCCTGACGCCGTCACCCAGTACAGCCCGTCGCGCTGCCCCGGAGTGCTGAGAATTCTTTGGGCGAACACCTTCGCGTGCTCGCCCTCGGGGTTCAGCGCGGCATATTCATTTTGCGCCTCGACCAATGCCCCCATGCTTTCGATCACGGCCAATTCATTGCGGCCAATGCGGCGGGTCAGCATCTCCTGGCGCCCGGCACGGGCGTCAAACGACCAGCCGTTGGCGGTGCGGACCATCGGAATCGGCAGGGACCAGCCGTCGCTGAGCACCAGCCGCGCCCGCGAACGGCCTTCCGTCACCACGCGGTTGCCTTTCGCCCAGGCTGCCAGAAAGTCATGGCGTTCTTCGGCCGAGAGCTCGTCGATCGGCAACAGCTGGCTGCTGTTCGGGCCCAGCAAGGTCCGCAATTCGGCGTCATCAGACCGTCCAACAGTGCATCAGCGGCCGCCTGGGGTGAAGGGAAATGCCGTTGCCCAGCCGCCAGACCGGGACCCGCCAACGATGCCGCGCACAGCCATGCACCCAGGCGCAGCACCCAGCGCGCGCCCTTGTTTCGGTTTTTCTTCATGTCAGGCCTTTCACGGTTGCGCGCGCCGTTGGGCTGCAGCCTGGCTGGCCGTGCCGCGGTCAATCTGCTGACGGGCCTGCATGCCGCTGTCGGCGCCGCGCAAAGCATTGTCCCGATTCTGGAACTGTCCGCGATCCACATTCGCTGGCCGGTTGGGCGGCTGCTGGAACCGCTCCACATCGCCCGGGCGGCTGTGCAGCTGGCTCCGATCAATGTCGCGGAGCGCGTCGCGACTCAGGTTCTCCGCGCCGACTCGATCCGACAGCGCGGCCCGTGCTCGGTCACGCTGATGATAGGTGGTCGCCATCAAGGCCTGGGACAGCAGCGCATCCGGGAAATGCGCAATCGGTACTGCGCAGGATCGAATACATCGAACACGCGCCCATCAGGCGAAAGGTTGGACGATGGAAGTTTTGTGAGAGGCATATGAATCGTTGCTTCGCCAAGTCCTCCGTCTGGCAACAAGGACAGCCACGCCGGTCAACCGTCCAAGGTCAGCTTCTTCGGTCGACCGAAGGTCGACGATGGGCTTGGCTGACCGACCCGCTACCGTTGCCGTTGATGCCGGGCGCGGAACGCCGTTTCACATTCCGTCAATTGAATGGCGGCCCGCTGCCGTTGCAGGTTTCCAAAGTCGCTCCAATAATTGACGCACTGTTCCCTCGTCATCGGCCGCGCACGAGGAGACGGCGGGTATTTCACACATTGCTCAATTTTCCAATCAATGATCGCAGGCAAGATCGCATCTCTGGCAGCCTCACACTTCCGGTCGAGTTCGTCCAAGCGTTGAAGCTCTGCACGGCTTTGCGCCATTGCCGGCACCCACCATGCCGAAATCAACAAGGCAGCCAGAGCTCCGAAAATCGGCTTGTTCATCGATCAACTCCAAAAATCACCAATCGTCTACATCGCCGGGAACCGGTAGCCAGCAGATCCGGCAATACCCGCACCACTTGAAGCACGGCTGCTGGCGCAGTTCCATCCCAGCAGGTCGCGGTATGCTGCGGAGCATAGCTCGGTTTCTGCCTGGAGGATGCCCCAGATGCACAGCTTCGAGCTCGGCTGAAGGTGCCCAAGGGCAATTCGATTCACTACGGAATCGCCCGGCCCAATGCACTGGACTCTCGGTTCGCCCTCCACCCTCACACCGATGCCACGATCGAGTGACCTTGACCCGCCCCCTATAGACGTACCAATCAAAAGTGGAAGTCCGGGAGCAAAGGCAATCGATCAGTCATTCATTTGACGAGCACAGGCCTGTGCCGCCAGAGCGCTGGCGACGCAGTTCGCGAATCGAGACGGCGGGCCTCCGTTACCGGATGGACGGTGGCCGAGCCAAAGAAGAACAGCGTCCTCAGTGTAAATAACCTTGTTGTCGCCCTGGGGGCATGACAGCCCAGGCATTTCGACCCACCGCCAGGCGATACCCGATGTCATACAGTGCGGTCATCGATGTGGGGTCGAAGACCTCATCACTTTCCATGCTCACATCATCAGGAATGGTCACCCAACGAAAGTTGGCCTGTTCTCGCGTGGCGTCACCATAGATTCGAAACAGGTCACCCACAACGGCAGACCGACCCGAGAAGTCGATCACACGCATCGAGATGGAAGGCAACGATCTTCGGACTGGATCCGGCACAGAGACCAACTGTCCGTTGTGGATCACGTAAATGTCTTCGCGTCCTTTGCCGAGACCGCCCCGGGTACGGACAATGGAGGAACTGTACAGCCCCTCATTAAAAAAAACCCGCGCGCCAACCCCGCCGTCGACATGCATTTCGTCATAGCGGCGTCCATCGACCTCAACCTCAAAGAAGACCGGAGGGAAAGCAACCGGGATGGAGGCAGAAGCCAACATGATCTTGTGGAACAACTCCAGAGACTCCGCACGACCACTGATCGCGATCAAACCCATGTTCCAAACAATAAATTGGCGGGAGTCCAAGTCAGCGGTTCCAATGTACAAGCGGCGTCCTTGCAGGTGGGCCTCGCCGATCTTTCGCATGAAGTCGCCATCAACATGGCGTTCGATCAGCGCTCGGAGCGGCCTGGTATCTGCGAGGGCATCCCCGTATAGCAACTGCCTCAGGAGCGAGCCCAAGACAAAAATGTCGCGGGTTCTCGTGGTGGTGTAAAACTCTCGCAAAGCACCGTCGTACGCCGACCCGAGAAATGCGAAAGGTGCCATCAACGCGCCCGTCGAAACCCCGGTGACGATCTTGAAAGCCGGCCGGCTTCCGGTGCTGGTCCATCCGTTCAGGAAACCGGCGCCGAACGCGCCGCTGGCCCCACCACCAGAAAGTGCCAGGTGTGCGTAAAGGACCGATCCGTCCTCTGAGATTGGGAAGACCCCTGCCCTCTCTTGCGCGAACGAAGCCCGCAGATCACGTTCCATCGCCGGACTGGGTTGACCAGCGGTCGCCCGAATGTCGGGCATTTGCGCGACGACGGCTTGGCCCGTCAATTCGGGCGGAACCGCGTTCCTGGGAAGTGACCCGCACCCACCTAGAACCAAGGCAAGAATGCCCAAAAAGATCCTGCCGACATCGACCAACTCATTCGGCACAGGGTTGCGTACGCCCCCGATACGAAGAATGGCCGTTCCGGTCAAAGGCCGGGATTCAACTTGGCGCCGTTGCGCAGGATACAGAAGAGAACAACCGGGCCTGTCCATGCGGCGGCAATCGACTACATCGATGTGAAATCAGATCTAAAGGCAATCACAGGCACACGGAGTGCTCCGATCAGCCCAGCGCTTTGGACTTTAGTTTCGCAAACTCTTCGGCGTCAATCGCACCCGCATCCAACAAGGACTTGGCATCCGCAATCTGCTCCACCGGCGATTTCCCGGCAACCTGGCGAATATAGGCATCGGTGTCGGACTTGGCGCGTTCAAGGGCTTCTTGCTGCCGCTTGGCCATGCCGCTGCCATTGGCAACGATATAGATCAACGCTGTCAACATGGGAACAAAAATCAGCCCAATAATCCACAAGGCTTTTGCACCTCCACCCATTTTCGTATTTCTGAACAGATCTGCAATGATCTGGAACATGACCAGCAGGTAAGCCACAAAAACAAATGTGGAAAGAATCAACCAAATAATATCCCAAAAATTACTCATAATCAATCAAGCCCTAAAAAACCAACTCTAAAATCAACGAAAAACATGGCACCCATCAAGACTTGTCGTGCGAAACTCCTTTGATCGAGCGACGCAGAAGCGCCCAAGCTGTACCACCGGTCAACATGCCCAGCACATAAACACCAAAAATCAACAGAGAAACCGGCAAAGTCAGACTCATGCCAAGGAGCACTATCGTGACGGTGGTCAAATTCTGAACCTTGAACAGGAGCACCAACGCAGTTGCCAGAATGATCAGGCACATAGAAACAAAACGCATGACCACTCCCTTACTTCGAAATGCTGTATTTTAATTCCACAGGTCTGTCTAGATCACTCAATTCGAAAATACTTTCGCATTGAATCCGGATAACAGTTTCCGTTGCTGAAAAGTCAATTCTCATCATTAACATGAGAAAGCCGATTTAATGCAGTGATACCATTCCTTGATAAGGCCATTCACTCAAAACCGATGCAGTGTATCACCGAAGGTAATACCTGTCCTGACCGGCCCGGCGTTCAGATTTAGCCTATCCAGACGAACCAATCCTTGACCTCAGCGAACCCGATAGCCACCCGAGTATCGCTAGGAAAAGTGGCGCTGCAGTCGGAGCAGCCGGACACCGGCCCATCACCGGAACCGCGCCGCAGTCTACCCCATGGCCTTCATGACGCCGAACCGGCACAGGCGTTTCATCGGCAGTTGCGATAGGAGAGCTCGAAGGACACGGCACGGTTCAATGCGCGCAAAACAAAAAAGGGCTTACGTGCACCGTAAGCCCTTGATTCCTTCAGAAATATTGGTGGGTGATGCAGGGTTTGAACCTGCGACCCCTGCCGTGTGAAGGCAGTGCTCTACCGCTGAGCTAATCACCCGTTTTCTTGCGGCGTTTGCCGCTGGACAGCCTTGGATTATGCCATAGATTGGGGCTGATCCCGCGTGTCGCGGCGCCAAATCGTATTTCCTCCGCTCGCTTTGTCTAGCTGGGCAAGGACGTCGCCATGGGCCGCCAATTCGGACTCGTTTGGTGCCAGCACCTGCAAATGAAATTGACTGAGGTCCAACTGGACGGGCCCTTGGCCCGCCCCTTCGATGGCACCCAGGTCGATCAGAAGGGCATCCTGTCCTCGAGTGAGGTTGATATAGACGTCGGCCAGCAGTTCTGCATCCAGCAAAGCACCGTGCAGCGTGCGCCCGGAGTTGTCCACGCCCAGGCGGTCACACAAGGCGTTCAGGCTGTTGCGCTTGCCTGGAAACATTTCCTTGGCCATCGCCAGCGTGTCCGTAACCGCCTCGACGAAGCTGCCAAAGGTTGGCATGCCCAGCAGTTCCAGCTCCTTGTTCAGAAAGCCGACATCGAACGCGGCGTTGTGGATGATGATCTCCGCGCCCTTCACGTAGTCCAGTACTTCCTGGACCACGTCACCAAACCGTGGCTTGTCACGCAGGAACTCATTGCTGATGCCATGCACCTTGAGCGCATCCTCGTGGCTGTCACGATCGGGATTGAGGTAGAAGTGCAGGTTGTTGCCTGTGAACTTTCGATTAAGCAGTTCCACGCAGCCGATTTCGATGATCCGGTCGCCGCCCTCGGCAGACAGCCCGGTCGTTTCGGTATCCAGGACAATCTGACGGCCCATCAGTGATTCTCTTTGGCGTGGTTGATCGAGTACTTGGGGATTTCAATGGTGACATCCTGCTGAGCCAGGTAGGCCTGACAAGACAGGCGCGAATTGGGCTCCAGACCCCACGCCCTGTCCAGCAGGTCCTCCTCGTTCTCGTCCAGCTCGTTCAGGCTGTTGAAGCCTTCGCGCACGATGACGTGGCAGGTCGTGCAGGCACAGCTCATGTCGCAAGCGTGTTCGATATTGATGTGGTGGTCCAGCAAGGCCTCGCAGATGGACGTGCCGGCGGGTGCAGAGACTTCTGCACCGTTCGGACAGTATTCGGGATGGGGCAGGATTCTGATCACGGGCATGGCTGGTCTTTCAGAGCGTTTCCACGTTGCGGCCCGCCAGGGCCTTCTGGATGCCGTGGTTCATGCGATCGGCGGCGAACGCTTCGGTGCCGTCGGCCAACGCGCTGGTCGCTTCCTCGACCCGCTTGGCATCCTGGCTCTCAGCCACTGTGGCGCGCAGCGCTTGCATCAGGCGTTCAATGCTCATGCGGGCCTGCGCGTCAAGCAGGTCGCCGTCGGCGTCAAGCGCACTTTGGGTGGCCAGCAACATGCGATCCGCATCGACGCGGGCTTCTGCCAAGGCTCGCGCCTTCATGTCGGCCTCCGCGGTTGAAAAGCTCTCTTGAAGCATCGTGGCAATCTGAGCATCCGTCAGTCCGTACGAGGGCTTGATGTCGATCTTTGCCTCCACGCCACTGCCCTGCTCTCTGGCAGCGACACTGAGCAGCCCATCGGCATCGACCGTGAAGGTGACGCGGATGCGTGCCGCACCAGCGGCCATGGGCGGTATGCCCCGCAACTCGAACCGGGCCAGGCTTCGGCAGTCCGCCACCAGATCGCGCTCGCCCTGGACCACATGCAGGGCCAAAGCCGTCTGGCCATCTTTGTAGGTGGTGAAGTCCTGCGCCATGGCGGTGGGAATGGTCTGGTTGCGGGGGACGATCCGCTCCACCAGGCCGCCCATGGTTTCGATTCCCAGCGACAAAGGGATGACATCCAGCAGCAGCAGATCGCCGGACGTGTCGTTGCCGGCCAACTGATTGGCCTGAATGGCCGCACCGATGGCGACCACCTCGTCGGGATTCAGGTTGTTCAATGGCGGCTTGCCAAAAAAATCAGCGACCGCCCGCTGGATTTGCGGCATGCGGGTCGAGCCCCCGACCATGACCACGCCCTGCACATCCGAGCGGTCCAACTTTGCATCCCGAAGCACCTTGCGCACCGCGCTCAGGGTACGGGCTGTCAAAGCGGCCGTGGAGGCTTCAAAATCCGAGACTTTGATGTCACACTGAACCATTCCCGTCGTCAAATGGACACTGACCGCTACAACATTTGAAGCAGACAAAGTTTCCTTCGCTCGGCGGGCTTCCGCCTTCAGCAGAGTCTTGTCGCCTGCAGTCACCGCCTGCTGCCCGCTTTGTGCCAGCACCCAGTCGGCCAGCGCCTGGTCGTAGTCGTCCCCACCCAGTGCAGAGTCACCACCGGTGGCAATGACCTCGAAGACGCCTCGGGTCAATCGCAGGATAGAAATGTCAAAGGTACCGCCGCCGAGGTCATAGACGGCATAGATGCCTTCACTCGCGTTGTCCAGCCCATAGGCGATCGCGGCCGCGGTCGGTTCGTTGATCAGGCGCAACACCTGGACGCCGGCCAGTTGGGCCGCGTCTTTGGTGGCTTGCCGTTGCGCATCGTCAAAGTACGCCGGCACGGTGATGACGGCCCCGAACAGATCGTCGTTGAAGGTGTCCTCGGCACGTTGACGCAGGGTGGCGAGGATCTCGGCACTGACTTCAACCGGTGACTTCTCGCCCTGAACCGTGCGCAGCGACAGCATGCCGCTCGTCTGGTCCACAAAGCGGTAAGGCAGTTTTTCGCGTCCGGTGATGTCCGACAATCCACGGCCCATGAAACGCTTGACGGAAGCGATCGTGTTCTCCGGATCACTGGCAGCAGCGGCCAGCGCGTCCTGCCCGATCTGGCGGCCACCGTTGGTCAGGTAACGCACGACGGAGGGCAGGATCACATGGCCTTGGCTGTCAGGCAGGCATTCGGCCACGCCATGGCGCACCGCGGCGACCAGGGAATGGGTGGTGCCCAAATCGATGCCGACCGCGACACGGCGCTGGTGCGGGTCGAGGGCCTGGCCGGGTTCGGAAATCTGGAGGAGCGCCATGTGAGATGCGGGATGGGAATTGCCCCATCGGGAAAGTTGTTGCGGCCTCACGGCCGCGGGTCAGCTGTTTATTGTCCCCCGACAGGGGCCTCGGACGCGTCGTGACAAGCATCGATTCGTGCGTCGACCTCTGAGGCAAAGCGCTCGATGAACATCAGCGAACGGACCTGAGCAACCGCCTGGCCGTAGTCCTTCGTCTGATCGATGGCCTGCTCGCAAGCCTTGAGGACCTCGCGCCGGACACGGCCGACCTGGTCGGCCAGCGCCTCCAGACGGCTCAGATCCTTGGATTCATCCAACTCTTCCCGCCATTGCATCTGCTGCATCAGGAAGGCGGTCGGCATCGCGGTGTTGTTTTCGGCGTTCACGGCTGTTCCAGCCAGTTCGCACAGGTAAGCCGCCCGCCGCAGGGGATCACGCAAACGTTGATAGGCCTCGTTGATGCGGACCGACCACTGCATGGCCACTCGCTGTGCAGAAGCCCCTTGGGCCGAAAATCGATCAGGATGTGCCTCGCGCTGAAGCTCCTTCCACCGCGTGTCCAGCACCACAGGATCTTGCGCAAACTGCCGCGGCAGGCAGAACAGCTCGAAATCGTCAGACTGAAGGTTCATGTCAGAAAACGCGGCCCGAACCTGGGCGCGGCAGTCGGTGGTTCAAGGGGCCCGTCACACGCGGAAACTTTCGCCGCATCCACAACGGTCGCGCTCGTTTGGGTTGTTGAAACGGAAGCCTTCGTTCAAGCCTTCGCGCACGAAGTCGAGCTCGGTGCCGTCGATATAGGCCAGGCTGCGGGGATCAATCAACACCTTGACGCCATGCCCTTCAAAGACCATGTCTTCCGGGGCAATTTCGTCGACGTATTCGAGCTTGTACGCCAGGCCGGAGCAGCCCGTCGTCTTGACCCCCAGGCGCACGCCAACGCCTTTACCGCGCTTGGCGAGGTAGCGGGTCACGTGCCGCGCAGCGGCTTCGGTCAGTGTCACTGCCATGCTGTTGGTGCCCTCAGTGGGCGTGTTTCTTCTTGTAGTCGTCCACGGCGGCCTTGATCGCGTCCTCGGCCAGGATGGAACAGTGGATTTTCACGGGCGGCAGCGCAAGTTCTTCAGCAATCTGGCTGTTTTTCAAGGCGGCGGCCTCGTCCAGGGTCTTGCCCTTGACCCATTCCGTCACCAGCGAGCTCGACGCGATCGCCGATCCGCAGCCATAGGTCTTGAAACGCGCATCCTCGATCACCCCGGTGACCGGATTGACCTTGATCTGCAGCTTCATCACGTCGCCGCAAGCCGGCGCACCGACCATGCCGGTTCCCACCGATTCGTCGCCCTTGTCGAAGGAGCCGACATTGCGGGGATTCTCATAATGCTCGACAACTTTTTCTGAATATGCCATTTGATTTCCCTCTTTCAGTCGATCAATGGGCTGTCCATTGAATCGTGGTTAGGTCCACGCCATCCTGGTACATCTCCCACAGCGGGCTCAGGTCGCGAAGCTTCGCCACGTTCGTTCGGATGGTCTCGATGGCGTAGTCGATTTCCTGCTCGGTCGTCCAGCGACCAATCGTCATGCGCAAGCTGCTGTGGGCCAGTTCATCGCTTCGGCCCAGTGCCCGAAGTACATAGCTGGGCTCCAGCGACGCCGAGGTGCAGGCCGACCCGGACGAGACGGCCAGTCCCTTGATCCCCATGATCAGCGACTCGCCCTCGACGAAGTTGAAACTCAAATTGATGTTCTGCGGCACTCTTCGAATGGCATGGCCATTGAGAAAGACCTGTTCCACGTCTTTCAGTCCATTGACCAAGCGATCATGCAAGGCCCGAGCCTTGGCGTTGTCTTGGGCCATTTCAAGCCGCGCGAGACGGAAAGCTTCCCCCATGCCCACGCATTGGTGCGTAGGCAACGTCCCACTGCGCATGCCGCGCTCATGGCCCCCGCCATGCATCTGCGCTTCAAGCCGGACCCGTGGCTTGCGACGCACATACAGCGCCCCGATTCCTTTGGGACCGTAGGTCTTGTGCGAAGCCAGGCTCATGAGATCAACTGGCAGCGTCTTGAGATCAATGTCAACCTTGCCAGTGGCTTGCGCCGCATCGACGTGGAACAGGATGCCCTTTTCCCGACACAACGCGCCGATGCCGGGAATATCCTGGATCACGCCGATCTCGTTGTTCACGAACATCACGCTGACCAGGATGGTGTCTGGCCGGATGGCTGCTCGCAGCACCTCAAAGTCGAGCAGACCATCCTCCTGGACTTCCAGGTAGGTCACCTCGAAGCCTTGGCGCTCCAGCTCACGCATGGTGTCGAGCACCGCCTTGTGTTCCGTCTTGACCGTGATGAGGTGGCGCCCTTTGCTCTGATAGAAATGGGCGGCCCCTTTCAAAGCGAGGTTGTTGGACTCGGTCGCGCCGCTGGTCCAGACAATTTCACGCGGGTCGGCGCCAATCAGCTCAGCCACCTGTTCACGGGCTTTTTCGACCGCGGCTTCAGCTTCCCACCCCCAGGCGTGGCTGCGTGATGCCGGGTTGCCGAAGTGCTCGCGCAACCAGGGAATCATGGCATCCACCACGCGCGGATCGCAAGGCGTGGTGGCGCCATAGTCCATGTAGATCGGGAAATGAAGCGTGGATTCCATAGACAGACTTAGGTTTCTATTGGATGGTCAAGGGAGGTCGGGGGCGACCGGTTCGTCGTCTGCGATCAGGACTTGGCAAACGCGTTGCCCAGGGCAAAGACGGAGTTCGGTGCGTTCACCCGCACCTGCCGGGAAACCGGCATTGCATGAATGGCCCGCTTGACGGCCGGTTTGTCCTCGATCTGGACTCCCTTGGCCAGATGGTCATCAACCAGCTTCTGAAGGGTGACGGAGTCGAGAAATTCAACCATCTTCGTGT